>CAZUYC010000085.1:0-180728 GCA_964624475.1 uncultured Spirochaetales bacterium
CCTCCGCCCAGCTCGAGTCCGACCAGGCCGGGGCGCTCCTCGGCACGAGCGTCGCGGGAGCCGGCGACGTGCACGGCGACGGCTACGCCGACGTGATCGTGGGCGCCCAGCAGTACGACAACGGACAGACCGATGAAGGAGCGGCCTTCGTCTTCCTCGGCGGCGCCGCCGGGATAGCGGACGGCACGCCCGCCACGGCCACGGCCCAGCTCGAGTCGGATCAGGCCGGGGCACTTTTCGGCACGAGCGTCGCGGGGGCCGGCGACGTGAACGGCGACGGCTACGCCGACGTGATCGTCGGCGCCGAGAGCTACGACGCCGGGCTGGCCGACGAAGGGGCGGCCTTCGTGTTCCTCGGGAGCGGTGCCGGGATTGCCGACGGCAACCCCGCCACGGCCACCTCCCAGCTCGAGTCGGACCAGGCTGGCGCGCTCCTCGGCAGGAGCGTCGCGGGCGCCGGCGACGTGAACGGCGACGGCTACGCCGACCTGATCGTCGGCGCCGAGAGCTACGACGCCGGGCTGGCCGACGAAGGGGCGGCCTTCGTCTTCCTCGGCAGCGCCGGCGGGATCGCGGACGCGACACCCGCCACGGCCGCCGCCCAGCTCGAGTCGGACCAGGCCGGCGCGCTCCTCGGCGGGAGCGTCGCGGGCGCCGGCGACGTGAACGGCGACGGCTACGCCGACGCGGTCGTCGGCGCAGAAGCTTTCGACGCCCCCACGGCCGACGAAGGGGCGGCCTTCGTGTTCCTCGGCAACGGCGATGGCGACGGTCGGGCCGTGCTGGCGGAGCAGCGGCGGGGCGACGCGAGCACGCTCCCGGTGCAGCCCTGGGGCCTCTCCGGGGGCGACGGCACCGGCTTCGAGGTCGCGCTGACGGCGACCCACCCCGCAGGACGTGGACGCGTGAAGCTCGAGGTGGAGGCCTGCCCGTTCGGGGCGCCCTTCGGCGATCCGCTCTGCGCGACGCAGGTTGGAGCCAGCTGGACCGACGTGACCGCCACCGCGGGAGGCGTGCGCCTCGTCGAGCTCGTCGGCGGCCTCGACCCGGACACGCTCCACCGCTGGCGGGCGCGGGTGCTCTACGCGCCCTTCCGCGTGACCGAGGCGGGGATCACGCCGCCCCCGAACCCGGCGCACGGCCCCTGGCGGCGCCTGCAGGCCCAGGCGCCGGAGGCGGACATCCTGCTGCCCGAGCCCTCCGAGCTCGTCCTGCTCGTCGTGGGTGTTGCTGGCACGCTCGTGCTCGGCCGTCGCCGGATCGTTTGGTAGGGCCCGGGGGGGATCCTCCCGATTTTACTCCGCTCGCCTGCGGCTCGCTGCGCGCTTCGCGCTGCCGCGCTCCGCTTGCGAAGAGCCCGTCCGGAAGGTGACCGCGGTAGTGCGCGGCTTGGTCTACCCCCGGGTCGCGGCGTAGGCAATCCCCGCATCACCGGGGGCGGCGTTCCGGCGCGCTGCTTCAAATCGGGAGGGTTCCACCGGGGGGACTAGGCCGCGTTCAGGGTTCGGGCTCACCCGCAGGGCGCGAGCTCGTCGAGGCTCTCGACCCTCGCTATCGTCGCGCTGTGCCCGACGCCGCCGAATCGACCGGGCTCCGCCGCATCGGCGCCGAGGAGCTCCGGCGGCGTCTGGCCACCGACCGCCCGCCGCTGCTCCTCGACGTGCGGCGCCAAGCGGCCTTCGGCTCGCCGCCGGGGATTCCCCGGGCCGTTCCCTTCGCACTCGACCGAGAGCCCCTGCGCCTGCCCGACGTCCCGCGCGACCACCCGATCGTCGCCTACTGCCTCTGAACGGGCGAGGCTTCGAGCTCGCGGGTCGCGAGCTGGATGCTCCAAGACGGCTATCGCGACGTGGCGGTGCTGCGCGGCGGCCTGGATTCGTGGGCGAGCGCGGGCCACCCGCTCGCGCCGCTCCCGGACCCGGAAGCCCCGAGCATCCACTGGAAGGAGGCGACGCCCGGGGAACCCGCGCCCCCAACGCGGGACGCTCCGCCTGCGGGCGAGTCCCTGTTCCTGCCGCGGATCGCCGGGCAGAGCTTCCTCGAAGGCCTCGAGCTCCCGCTGCGCCGCGAGATGGCGATGCTCTTCGTCGACATGGTCGGCTCGACGCGCCTCGTCTTCGAACGCTCGGCAGAGGAGGTGCTCGCCGCGATGCAGGCCTTCATGGAGGTCGTGATCGACGTCGGGGCCTACCACTGCGGCGACGTCCACGACTTCGAGGGCGACGGGGCGCTGCTCTACTTCGAGGGAGCCGGCGAGGCGGTGCCGGCCGCCTTCCTCCTGCGCGACGAACTCGTGCGCCGCCGCGAGCGGCTCGCTGGGCTCCCGCTGCCGCGCCTCTCGCTCGACGCGGGTCCGATCGTGATCGGCGTGGTCGGGACGCGCTTCCGCCGCACCGTCGCGCTCGTCGGTCCGAGCGTCCACACCGCGGCGCGCATCTTGAAGCTCGCGCCGCCCGGCGGGATCGCCGCCACGGCCGCCGTCGTGGAGCAGGCGCGCCGCGCGAACCCGCTGCTCGCGCGCGAGTTCGAGCCCCTCGCGGCGCTGCCCGCCCATCTCGAGGCGGAGATCGGAGCCGTGCGCGTCTGGATCGCGCCGCCGCGCGCGGGCTCGCCGTAGCGCGCGTCACGCCACCAACCTGTTGGTGCCCCATCGATGCCTTGCGCTTCACCCGCGGCGAGGACCAGCGCGGCGGCACCGCGCTACTCGCCGGAACGCTGGTGCTCGGCCGTCGCCGGATCGTTTGGTAAGGCGGGGCGGGGGGAGGGGGGATCTTCCCGATTTACTCCGCTCGCCTGCGGCTCGCTGCGCGCTCGGCGCTGCCGCGCCTCGCTTGCGAAGCAGCGCGCCGGAACCCTGGCCCCAGTGATGCGGGGGTTGCCTACGACACGACCCGGGGGTAGGCCAAGCCCCGCGCTACCCGGGTCACCTTCCGGACGGGCTCTTTGCAAGCGGAGCGCGGCAGCGCCGAGCGCGCAGCGAGCCGAAGGCGAGCGGAGTCAAATAGGGAGTGTCCCCCACCGGGCGACCACGAACCGCGCAAACCCGGCGCGCCCGATGACCCCCTACCAGGTCCCCGTATTCGCCATGGAAACCCAGGGCTCGCGCGGCGGGAGCGCCTTGCCCTTCTGGAGCAACTCGATCGAGATCCCGTCCGGGGAGCGCACGAAGGCCATGCGCCCGTCGCGCGGCGGGCGGTGGATCGTGACCCCGGCATCCCGGAGGCGCTGGCAGGTCGCGTAGAGGTCCTCGACCTGGTAGGCGACGTGCCCGAAGTTGCGCCCGCCGGTGTACTCCTCCGGGTCCCAGTTGTAGGTGAGCTCGATCTGCGCGGACGCGTCCGCGGGGGCGGCCACGAAGACCAGCGTGTAGCGGCCCGCCGGGACCTCGTGGCGGCCGACCTCGACGAGACCGAGCTTGCGGCAGAAGAAATCGAGCGATGCGTCGAGGTCGCGGACCCGCAGCATGGTGTGGAGGTACTTCATCCGGCGGCTCCTCCGCGGCGGCGGCGCGACCCATCATGGAGGGGCTGTCCGGAGGCGTCAATCGGAGCGCCGCTGCGCCTCGAGAAGCGGAGGCCGAGCGCCAGCGCGGCCGCGGCCGTGGCCGCGCTGGCGAGCGCTCCCTCGCGCGGACCGCGGTAGGCGGCCGCGATGGCGAGCGTGTCTCCGCTGAGGTCGGCGCGCCGCACGCTCGCGCGCCAGCCGCCCCGGCGGCTCGCGGGGGCGTTCGTCTCGAAGCCCTCGGGGACGCGCAGCTCGATGTCGACCCAGCCGCTCCCGCCCTCCCGCAGGTCGAGCTCGAGGCGGCGCGCGCCGAGGCTGCGGAGCCGCACCGGGGGTGGATCGGTGAGCGGGAGGCGGGCGCCGACGGGCAGCGCGAGCGCTCCGCCCGGGAGCGTCAGGTTCTCGTAGCAGTTCGCGATCCAGAAGCCGCGCT
The DNA here is from genome assembly GCA_964624475.1 of uncultured Spirochaetales bacterium. Classification (GTDB taxonomy): domain Bacteria; phylum Myxococcota_A; class UBA9160; order UBA9160; family SMWR01; genus CAZUYC01. The sequence continues at coordinate 3,938 of CAZUYC010000085.1, forward strand.
CGAGCAGGCTCGTCTGGTGGCCCGCCCGCGCCATCGGCACCGCGTCCATCCCGAGCAGCTGCGGGGGATCGGGCCGGGGCGGGCTCCCGTAGTAGGCGAGGATCGCGCGGTTGCGCGTGGCCGGGAGGTTCCAGACGAAGCTCGCGGCCTGCGCCGCCACGGGGCCCGCGCTGGCGAGCGCCAGGGCCGGGGCGAGCAGGCGCAGGCGGGGCCGGCCCGCCGCGAGGGCGCGCAGCGAGGCGAAGCCTTGCGCGGCGAGGATCGAGAGGCCGAAGACCGTGAGGACCTGATAGCGCCCGAAGCCGCGCACGCCGTCGAGCAGCGGGAGCGAGCCGAAGGCCTGCGCGGGGCTCGCGGGGTGGCCGTTCCCGAGCGCGAGCGCCAGGCCCGAAGCGACGAGCACGGTGGCGTAGGCCGCGATCCCGGCCTGCGGCCGGGACCTCGCGCGCCCCGCGCTCATGCCGAGGGCGAGCGCCGCGAGCGCCCACGCGCCGGGCCCGACGAAGGCGTGCTGCTCCCACGCGCGCATCTCGAGCCACGGCTGGAGCGCGAGGCGCCCACCCCCGGGCACGAAGCGCAGCGTGTTCGCGAGCACCTCGAAGAGCCCGTGCGACTCCGTGAAGACGCCCGAGCGGGGGCGATCGAGCTGCCAGCGCAGCGCCGGCCAGAGCTTGTAGGCGGCGAGCCCGAGGCCGAGCGCGTGGGCGACGAGGAGGGGGGTCACGGCGCGCACCGCGCGCGCGAAGCCGATCGCGCGCGCTCCCGAGCCGGCGCGGAGGATCACCAGCGCCGCGAAGGCCGGGTAGAAGTGCAGCAGCGCGTGGGGCAGTCCGGCCGTGGCGAAGAGGAACGCGCCGAGCATGGAGCCGTGGACCGTACGGACGGCGGGCTCGCCGCGCAGGCGGCGCGCGAGACCGGCCTCGAAGAGTGCCATCGAGAGCGGCACCAGGTGGAAGAACGCGAAGCTCGCGTGGCCCACGTTGAAGTGCGCGCCGAAGTAGCCGGAGCCGGCGTAGAGCAGGGCCCCGAGCGCCGCCGCTGCGGAGTCCCCCGTCCAGCGCAAGAGGAGCGCGCGCGTCGCGAGCGCGCCCACGGCCGTGAGCAGCGCCCAGGCCGCGAGGATCGCCTGGTTCGGCGGCAGCGCATACGCGAGCAGGCTCGGCCAGGTCCACGCCCAGCTGAAGGGCACGGCGAGCTCGGGCCGGCCGCCGCAGAAGGTGAAGTTCCAGACCGGGATCGCGCCGTGCTCGAACGCGTAGTAGCGGAGCGAGGCGATCATCGAGGCGACGGAGTCCCAGTCGAAGGGGAGTGTCAAGGCCGCGAGCGGCTCGGGGAGCGTCCAGACGCGGCCGTCGGGAGGCGGAGGGAGCGAAGGCTCGCCGCCCATCGCCCCGCTCAGCGCAGCCGCGAGAAGAGCTGGACTCCGAGCGAGAGGAGCGCGCTCAGCAGCACGCAAGTCGTGATCGGGAAGTAGAGCCGCAACCCCGGCCGCTCGATGCGGATGTCGCCGGGCAGCTTTCCGAGCAGCGGGATCTGCGGGCTCGCGTAGAGCAGGAAGCCCACCACCACGAAGACCACGCCGAGGATCACGAGGCTGCGTCCGAGCGCGTCCATCCTTCAGACCGAGAGGTCGATGCGGCGCACCTTGAGCGCCTCCTCCGCCTCGCCCGCGATCCCGGCGTGGCAGGTGAGCAGGAAGATCTGGCGCCGACGCGCCGCGTGCTCGAGCAGGCGGTAGACCTCGGGGCGGCGGACGTCGTCCATGCGCAGCAGAGCGTCGTCGAGGACGAGCGGCAGCCGCTCGCGCTCCTCGTCGAGATGGTCGAGGAGCCCGAGCCGCAGGCAGAGGAAGATCTGGTCGAGCGTGCCGCGGCTGATCGGGTGCCGCACCGGGAGGGGCTCCGCGCGCTCGGCGCAGGTGACGGAGAGGGCGCGCGCCTCGGCGTCGTAGTCGAGGCGCGTGTAGCGCCCGTCGGTCACGCGGCGCAGGTACTCGCTCGCGCGGCGCAGCACGTCGGGCTGGTGCGCGTCGCGGAACGCGGTCTCGGCCCGCGCCACGATCGACTCGAGGAGCGCCAGGCGGTCGCGCTCGCGCTCGGTCGCGGCGAGCCGCTCCTCGAGCGCCGCGATCTCGTCCTGTGCGGCCGCGCGCCGGCTCCCCGGGTCGTCGGCCAGGCGCTGCGCGAGGCGGCCCGCGCGCTCGCGCGCGCTCTCGATCGCGCCGTCGCACTCGCGCAGCTCGCCCTCGAGCGCGTCGGCATCGCCAGGGGCGGCGCCCGCCAGCGCATCGCCGGCGAGCCGCGCGCAGGCCGGGTCGGCGAGGAGCTCGGCCTCGCGCCGGCGCAGGAACTCGGCCTCGCGCTGGCGGCGAACCACGCGCTCGTAACGCTCTCCGGGATCGCTCGCCTCGGGCTCCGCCGCCGCCAGGAGGCGCAGGGTCGCCTCGAGCTGCGCGAGCCGCGCGCGAAGCTCTGGGTCGCTCGCGTCGAGGGGGTCGCGCGCGCGCGCCCGCTCGGAACGGTCGCGCTCCAGCTCGCGCTCGCGAGCGCGCGCGGCGTGCAGCGCATCGCGCAAGTGGGCGGCGCGGGCTTCGGGGCTTCCCTCCGCATCGACACCGACCGCGGCGCAGAGCTCGCGCGCCACCCGCTCGGCACTGCCCGCGGCCACCGCCAGGCGCCCGGCCTCCCGGGAACAGCGCAAGGCCTCTTCCCGCGCGCGGCGCGCGCGCTCGAGCGCGTCGAGGAGCGCCGCGAGCCCGGCCGGGGTCGCGCGCTGCTCCGGCCGCGTCGGGAGGCCCTGAAGGCACGCGTCGAGGTCCTCGGGCGGTCGTGGCGGCGCGGGCGCCGCGGGGCGCGCGCCGCGCCAGAGGAGCATCGCGAGCGCGAGCAGGAGAGAGGCGACCCCCGCGACCGCGAGCGCGGCGAGCTCGCCGAGGGCGCCGGCGAGCAGCGCCGCCGCGCCGGCCAGCGCGAGCGCCACGAGCCAGCCCGGCGGCCCCGCAGTGCCGGCCGCCAGGGCTCGCGCGTGCTCGTCCCACGCGCGCGCAAAGGCCGCCTGCCCGGCGCGCAGCGCCGCGAGCGGGACGGCGTGCGCGGCCTCGCGCGCGGCCGCGTCGACCGGTCCAGCGAGCCCGCGCGCGAGCTCGCGCTCCTCCTCCGCCCGCAGCTCGGCAGCCCGGCGCTCGAGTTCGGCCGCGCGCTCCGCGTCGGAGGCGTCGCGGCCCGCGCGCGCGGCGGCCGCGTCGATCTCCGCCGCCCGCGCCAGACGCGCTCCCTCCACGGGTTCGAGCGCGATCTCGGGGCGCGCGAGCCGCTCTTCGTGCGCCCGGCGGCTCGCCTCGAGCTCGTGGATCTCGCGCGCGAGCTCGCGCGGGTCGACCAGCGGACGGCCGGCGAGCAGAGCCGTGTCGAGGGGCGGGCCTTGCGCGCGCTTGCGGCGCTCGAGCTCGCGCAGGGCCGCGATCCGCGGCGCCTGCTCCCGCGCGCGCTCGAGCTCGCGCTTGCGGGCGCGGCGCTCCTCGAGCCCGGCCTCGAGCGCGCACAGCTCCTCGCGCGTCGCGCGCAGCGCCTGCTCCGCCTCCGCCGCGGCGCTCGCGCGCCGCTTCGCCTCGGCGAGCTCTTCGCGCAGCTCGCGCGCGAGCGGCCGACCGCGCCCGTCGGAGCGCCACAGGCGCTGCGCCTCCTCGCGCAGCCCGCGCCGGAGCTCCGCCGCGGGCCGCAGGTCGAGCCCCGGGCTCTCCGGCAGCAGCAGGTCGTCGACGTGGCCCTGCACGCCCTGCTCCAGCTGGCCGAGGTCCTCGAGCTCGAGCGAATAGATGGCCCGGAAGACCTCGCGCGGGAGGCTCGTCCAGGGGAGCGGCCGGTTGCCCTCGCGCCGGCCGTGGAAGGCGTCCCCGCCCGCCGCGATGCGCAGCTTGCCCGTCGTCTGGAGCACGCGCTCCACGCGCTGCACCTCGCCGGAGTCGAGCCGCAGCTCGGCCTCGAGGTGCAGGTCGCCGCCGGCTCCGCCGTCCCAGAGCCAGAGAGGGTGCTTGTCGCGGGTGGCGGGGTCGAAGCCGTAGAGCAATGTCTCGATCGCGCTGCGGAAGGAGGACTTCCCGGACTCGTTGCGACCGAAGACGACCACGGCCTCGTCGTCGAGCTCGAGCACGCGGTCGCGGATCGGCCCGAAGCGCTGCGCGCGAAGCCGCAGCAGCCTCACGGCCGACCCTCGGCGCGAGCCTCCGGCAGGAAGCGCTGGACGAGCTCCTCGGGGAGGCCGGCGAGGAGCCCCCGGAGCTGCGCCAGGCGCGCGGCCTCGTCGCGCGGTCCGCGCGCGAGCGCCTCCGGGGCGAGCGAGAGCAACAGGGCGTCGTCCCCCTCAGCGCGCAGGGCGAGGTCGAGCGCGACCGCGACCACGCTCGGCGACGCGCGCAGCAGCTCCCGGTCCACGGGAAGGGCGAGGCCCGCGTCGCGCAGCTGCACCTCGAGCGCGCCCGTCCCCGCGGCGAGCTCGTCCTCGAGGGCCGTGCGCTCGTCCTCGGCGCGCAGCCGCCGCGCGAGCGGCGTCTCGCCGGCGAGCTCGACCACGACCGCGATCTCCTCGGCCGGGTGCTCGCGCTCCGCGGCGATGCGGCGGCCGAGCGCGTCGGCGAGCGCGGCGATGGAGCCCTCGGCCGGGAGGGTCGCGACGGAGAGGCGCGCCCAGCGCACCGGCGCAAGGCGCACGAAGCGCGGCTCGGCCGCGGTCCCGGCGTGGGCCTCGACGAGGAGGCCGCCCTTCGGGCCGGTCTCGCGCGGATTGCGCCCCTGGAGGTTCCCGGCGTAGTGGACCGGAAGGCCGTCGAAGGCGCGCCCGGCCTGGTGGACGTGGCCGAGCGCGAAGTAGGCGTAGTCGAGCCGCTCGTAGTCGGCGCGCGTGGAGGGCGCGTAGCGCTCGTGGCGCTCGGCGCCGTTTGCGGTGTCGATCTGCGTGTGCAGGCAGCCCACGACGGGAAGCCGGCCGGGAAGGTGCGGGAAGCGCGCGGCGAGGTTCTCGGGCTCGCGGTCCGTCGCATGCCCGGCGCCAACGACGGTCCCGACCGGGGCTCCGCTCGGGTCCGTGATCTCGACGCTCTCGGGCTCCGCGCCGCGGAAGAGGTGCACGCGCGAACGCCAGGCCTCCGCGGCGCCGCTCGCGGCCGGAGCTAGAGCGGGGGCCCGCACTCCGCTCGCCTGCGGCTCGCTGCGCGCTTCGCTTGCGAGGCCCGTGCCGGCCATCCGGAATCCGTCGCCGCCGGGGTCGTGGTTGCCGCAGGCCGCGACGAACCACACCCCGGCCTCGGCGAGCCGGCGCACCTGCCGCGCGAGCCAGAGCTCGCTGCGCAGCGAGAGGAGCTCGTCGTCGAAGAGGTCGCCGGCGACCAGCACCGCGTGCAGGCGCTCGCGGATCGCGAGCTCGACGGCCGCCTCGAAGGCCTCGCGGGTCGCGCGCCGCAGCCGCTCCCGGGTCGCCGGCCGCCCTCCGAAGCTCGTCTCGAGATGGAGATCGGCGAGATGGAGGAAGCGGAAGGCGACCACGCGGCCAGTCTACCCGCGGGGCCTCGGCGCCGCCTCTGGCCTTCGCGCGCTTCCGGTCGGCGAGGAGCCGGCCGGCAGCGCGGCTCAGGCGCTCGGCTGGGCGCGGCCGCGCAGGGCGCGCTTGATCGCGCGCTTGAGGCGCAGACCTTCGGGGGCCAGCTTCGCGTCGTCGACCGAGAGCAGGAACGCGTCGAGGCCTCCGCGCCTGGTCACGGAGCGGATCGCGCGCGTCGTGACGCGCAGCCCGACCTTCCGCCGCAGGGCGTCGCTGTAGAGCGTCGCCTGCTGGAGGTTCGGGTCGAAGCGGCGGCTGGTCTTGCGATTCGAGTGCGAGACGTTGTTCCCGAAGCGGGTGGTCGTCCCGGTGATCTGGCAGCGGCGCGCCATCGCTCTCGCCTACTTCTTCTTGCCGCCGCCGAAGCGCCGGCGGAAGCGGTCGATCTTGCCGTCGGAGTCGAGCTCGCGGAGCTGTCCGGTCCAGAACGGGTGGCTGCAGGAAGAGATCTCGAGCCGCACCACCGGGACCGGCTCGCCGTCGATGTCGCGCGTCTCGCGCGAGGAGAGGGTCGAGCGCGTGATCCACTCGTCGCCCGTCGCCGTATCGACGAAGAGCACCTTGTGGTAGTCGGGGTGGATCTCCTTCTTCACGGCGCCTACCAGCTCGCCTTGCGCACGCCCGGAAGCTGCCCGCGCAGCGCGAGTTCGCGCAGCGCGATGCGCGAGATCCCGAACTTCCGGTAGTAGCCCCGCGGCCGCCCCGTCACCTCGCAGCGGCGCTTGAGCCGCGTCGGGCAGGAGTTGCGCGGGAGCTTCGCGAACTCCTCCTGGACCAGGAGCTTCTCCTCCATCGAGACGTTGCGGTCCTTGAGCTTCTGGCGCAGCGCCGCCCGCCTCGCCGCGTACTTCTGGATCAGCTGCTTGCGGCGGCGGTCGCGGAATATCTGCGAGGTCTTGGCCATGGACCCTCCGGTGGAGCGGGGGTACTGAGGCTATCCGGCCCGCTCCGGCCCGGCAAGTCCCTGACGCAGCTGGAAAAAGGGCGGCTCGCGTCCGAACTCCGCGGGGGCCCGCCCTGCGCTCGCAGGCCCGGCAGGGGCCTGTCGGCGTGTATCCTAGCGGCCCGCCATGGCCCGTTTCCGCGCCATCGACCCCGCGACGCTCCCGAAGCACTTCGACGCCGCCGCGGCCGAGCAGCGCTGGAGCGCCGAATGGGAGCGGCTCGGGATCTACCGCTGGGATCCCTCCCTCCCGCGCGAGGCGACCTTCGTGGTCGACACGCCGCCGCCCACCGTCTCGGGCTCGCTCCACATCGGGCACGTCTTCTCCTACACGCACACCGACGTGATGGTGCGCCAGGCCCGCATGCGCGGGATGAACGTCTTCTATCCCATGGGCTGGGACGACAACGGGCTCCCCACCGAGCGGCGCGTGCAGAACCATTTCCACGTGCGCTGCGACCCGCGCGCCCCCTACGAGCCGGGGCTCTCGCTCGAGCCCGCCCACGCCAAGGGCACCAAGCAGCCGCCGCGCCTCGTCTCGCGCCCGAACTTCATCGAGCTCTGCCAGCGCGTGACGGCGGAGGACGAGCGGGTCTTCGAGGACCTCTTCCGCAGGATCGGGCTCTCGGTCGACTGGAGTCTCCAGTACGAGACGATCGGGACGCGCGCCCGCCACCTGGCGCAGCTCTCGTTCGTCGACCTCTTCGAGAAGGGGCACGTCTACCACAGCGACGCGCCCACGATGTGGGACGTGGACTTCCAGACCGCCGTCGCTCAGGCCGAGATGGAGGACCGCGTCCGCCCCGGCGCGTTCCATCACATCGAGTTCGGCGTGCGGGGCGAGGAACGCGCCTTCGCGATTGCGACGACGCGCCCGGAGCTGCTAGCCGCCTGCGTGGGCGTCACGGCCCACCCGGAGGACGCGCGCTACCGCGATCTCTTCGGCAAGCAGGCGCTCTCGCCGCTCTTCCGCGTGCCGGTGCCGATCTTCCCGAGCGAGCTCGCCGACCCGACCAAGGGGACCGGGATCCTGATGGTCTGCACCTTCGGCGACCAGACCGACCTCGTCTGGTGGCGGGACCACGGTCTCGCGCTGCGCCAGCTCGTCGGGCGCGACGGGCGGCTCGCGCCGGTCGAGTTCGGGAGCGAGCGCTTCCCGAGCGAGGATCCGATCGCGGCGAACACTTTCTACGCGAGGCTCGCGGGCCTGCCCGTCGCGAAGGCGCGCCAGGCGATCGTCCTGTTGCTCCGCGATCCCTCGGGGAGCGCCACGGGTCGCGGGGCGCCGCTCGTGCGCGAGCCCGAGCCGGTCCAGCACACGGTCAAGTTCTACGAGAAGGGCGAGCGGCCGCTCGAGCTCGTGCCGACGCGCCAGTGGTTCGTGCGCCTGCTCGACAAGAAGGAGCGGCTGCTCGCCAAGGGCGCCGAGGTGCAGTGGCACCCCGCCTTCATGGGGGTGCGCTTCCGCGACTGGACGGAGAACCTCCAGCTCGACTGGTGCGTGAGCCGGCAGCGCTACTTCGGCGTCCCGATCCCCGTCTGGTATCCCCTCGACGCCGAGGGACGGCCCGACCACGCCCGGCCGATCGTGGCCCCGCGCGCGGCGCTCCCGGTCGACCCGACCACCGACGCGCCGCCCGGCTTCGATCCCGCGCGGCGCGACGCCCGGGGCGGTTTCAGCGGCGAGCCGGACATCTTCGACACCTGGTTCACGAGCTCGCTCACGCCGCAGATCGGATCCGGCTGGGAGCTCGATCCCGAGCGCCACCGCAAGCTCTTCCCGGCGGACGTCCGCCCGCAGAGCCACGAGATCATCCGCACCTGGGCCTTCTACACCATCGCGAAGGCGATGCTGCACGAGGACCGGATCCCCTGGGAGCACGCCGCGATCTCGGGCTGGGTGCTCGACCCCGAGCGCAAGAAGATGTCGAAGAGCCTCGGCAACGTCGTCGTGCCGACGCCGCTGATCGCGGAGCACACGGCCGACGCGGTGCGCTACTGGGCGGCGAGCGCGCGGCTCGGCACCGACACCGCCGTCGACGAGAAGGTCTTCCGCGTCGGCAAGCGCCTCGCGACCAAGATCTGGAATGCCGGGAAGTTCGTGCTGGCGCAGACGGCGGAGGTCCACCCGGTCTCCGCCGAGCTGGACCGCGCCTTCGCGGCGGAGCTGCGGCGCCTGGTCGCGTCGGCGACCGACTCCTGCGAGGCCTTCAACCACGCGCAGGCGCTCGCCGACACCGAGTCCTTCTTCTGGAGCTCCTTCACCGACACCTTCCTCGAGCTCGCGAAGGCGCGCGCCCGGGACGAGGCCCCGGGCGGGGCGGCCGGCCGCGGCTCGGCCGTGGCCGCGCTCCAGCTCGGCCTCTCGGTCCTGCTGCGGCTTTTCGCGCCGTTCCTGCCCTACGTCTGCGAGGAGGTCTGGTCGTGGGTCTTCGCCGCGGAGTCGGGACCGGCCAGCATCCACCGCGCGCCGTGGCCCGCGTCCGGGGATTTCCTCGCCGTCCAGCCCCCGGCCGACCCGGCGAGCTTCGCGCTCGCCGCCGGGTGCTGGCGCGCGATCAACAAGGCCAAGTCCGACGCCGCCGTGTCCGTCGGGCGCGAGGTGGAGCGGCTCGCGATCGTCGCGAACGGGAGCACGCTGGAGAAGCTCGCGCCCTGCCTCGGCGACGTCCTCGCGGCGGCGCGCTGCCGCAGCCACCGCCTGCTCGCGCGCGACGGCCTCGAGGACGGCGCCTTCCGCATCGAGGACGCGCACTTCGCCGAGCGCGCCCCGGCCGCGGCCGGCGGCGCGGCTGGGGACGGTGTTTAGATGTTTCGAATTTTCAGATTCGCCCCGGAGGGCGAATCTGAAAATTCGAAACATCTAAACACCGTCCCCGCTCCGACCGGTCCCCGCTCCACTACGCGGGCGTTCGGGGCCGGCGGCGGCGGACCAGGCCCTCCTGCGCGACCGAGGCGAGGCGGCGGCCGTCCTGGGTGTGGACCGCGCCGAAGATCATGCCGCGGCCCGAGCGCGCGACCGGGCTCTCGCTCGTGTAGAGGAGCCAGCCGTCGAGCCGGACCGGCTCGTGGATCCAGACCGCGTGGTCGAGGCTCGAGCCAGAGCGCTCGCGCCACGGAATCCCGTGCGGGCGCGCCGCCGTCGAGAGCAGCGTGCGGTCCGTCGCGTAGACGAGCATCGCCGTGTGCAGCCGCGGCTCGTCCGGCAGCTCGCCGCGCACGCGCATCCAGTTGCGCTGGCGCGCCGGCATCGGATCGGGAGTCATCGGGTCGCACATGCGCACCTCGACCGGGCTGCGCCTGTCCACCAAGGTCGGGTCGCGCAGCATCTCCGCGCGCACGTCCTCCCAGTCCGGGAGGCTCTCCGGCGGCGGCGCCTCGGGCATCGGGTCCTGGTGGGCGATCCCCTCCTCCGGGAGCGCGAAGCTCGCGTCGAGGTTGAAGATCGCCTCGCCCGCCTGATGCGCCACGACCCGGCGCGTCGTGAAGGTGCGCCCGTCGCGGATGCGATCGACGACGAAGCGGATCGGCACGTCGTGGCGCCCCGGGCGCAGGAAGTAGGCGTGGAGCGAGTGGAGCTCGCGCGCTGCCGGGGCCGTGTGCCCGGCCGCGATCACCGACTGGGCGGCGACCATGCCGCCGAAGAGTCGCCCCTGCCCCGGGCCGGGGTCGCCGAGGAAGAGGTCCGCGCCCTGCGCTTCGAGGTCGAGGCAGCCGAGCAGCACCTCGAGCGGGGATTCCTGCGCCTCGTCGAGCGGGCCCATGCGGGGAGCGGGACTCTACCAGAGGCCTGCGGCGGGCCCGCCCCCGGCTGGCGCCCGCGGCGGCCGTGATCTAACATCGTTACAGCAGTTGAACGCCGTTCGAGAGCCCGCAACGGGCGCAAGAGGCCTAGCGATGCCCCCCGACTCCGCGGAGACGCCGGCCGAGCGGCGCCGGCACGCGCAGCGCGAGGAAGCGCGGCGCTCGATCCTCGCGGCCGCCGAGGCCCTGCTCGTCGAGGACGGCTACGAGCGCTTCTCGATGCGGCGCCTCGCGAACCGCTGCGGCTACACCGCTCCGACCCTCTACCACTACTTCGGCGACAAGCGGCGCCTGATCGACGCGGTCCTCGACGACGGCTTCCAGCGCATCCTCGTGCGGCTGCGGCGGGTCCGCCGACCGGCCGACCCGGCCGAGTCCGTGCGCGCGCAGCTCGTCGCCTTCGTGCGCGCGAGCCTCGAGAACCCGACCCTCTACCGGCTGCTCTCGCTCCCGCGGCCCGACGATTCCCCGCCCCCCGCCTCGGCGGAGGCCGCGCGCGAGCAGCTCGAGTCGCCCCTCGCCGCGCTGCGTCGCGAGGGACGCCTGCGCGCGCGCAGCGTCGAGGAGGCGGTGCAGTGCCTGTGGGCCGTGATGCACGGCGTGATCTCGCTGCGCACGAACGGCGCGCACGCCGGCCTGGTCGCGAACCTGGAGACCTTCGCGCTCGACACCATCCTGCGTGGCCTGATCGCGCCGGCCGGCGGCGCGCGCAAGGGGGCGGCGTGACGCGCCGCGGGTCGCAGCCGATCGCTCCCGGGCGCCGCCGCGCCGCGCGCGCCGCCGCGCTCGCCGCCGCCTGCGCGGCGGGCCTGCTCGCCGCCTGCGGGGGCGAGGGGGAGGAGCAGGGCCCTCAGGCCACGCCCGTCACGCTCTCGCCGGTGGTGGCGATGGAGATCGAGGAGCGGATCGAGGCGACGGGCCAGCTGGTCGCCCGCGACCACGCGCAGATCGCCGCCGAGGTGGCCGGACGCATCACCCTGATCCTCGTGGAGGAAGGGGCTTCCGTCCGCGCCGGCGAGCCGGTGCTCGCCATCGACCCCGAGCGGCGCAACCTCGAGCGCGACAGCGCGCGGGCGCGCGTCGACGAGGCGCGCGCGCAGCTTCGCGAGCAGGAGCGCGCCTACGAGCGCGTCGTGGAGCTCCGCGAGCGGGGCGTCGCTTCCGAGACGCAGCGCGAGCAGGCCGAGACGCAGCAGAAGCTCGCCGGCTCGCGGCTCGCGGCGGCCGAGGCGGAGCTCGGGGTCCTCGAGCGCGCGCTGCGCGACGCGAACGTCTCGGCACCCTTCGACGGCCTGGTGGCGGAGCGTTTCGTGAGCCGGGGCGAGTACGTGACGCCGGGCCAGAAGCTCTTCGAGCTCGTGGCACTCGACCCGATCGAGGTCGAGTTCCACCTGCCCGAGGTCGACTCGGGTCGGGTGGCCACGGGCCAGATCGTCGACGTGCGCGTGGCGCCCTTCCCCGACGAGAGCTTCGACGGCGAGGTGAGCGTCGTCTCGCCGACCATCGACCCCCGCTCGCGCACCCTGCGCGTCAAGGCGCAGCTCCCGAACCCGGGCGGACAGCTTCGCCCGGGCCTCTTCGCGCGGATCGACCTCGGGGTGGCGCTGCGCCCGAACGTGCCGATGGTCCTCGAGGAGGCCATCCTGCGCCGGGCGGAGGGCTCGATCGTGTTCCGCGCCGTGGACGGCAACCGCGTCGAGCGCGTCGCCGTGGAGACCGGGGTGCACCAGGCGGGCTACGTCGAGGTGCTCCGGGGACTCGCTGCAGGCGACCTCGTCGTCTCGCGCGGCGGCGACCGCCTCGCCGCAGGCCAGACCATCCTGCCGCGCAACCCGGACGGCACGCTCGTCGCGCCGCCGGCGCCCGACGTGGCCGACGCCGCGGGGGGATCGTGAGCGGCTACGACTTCTTCATCCGGCGTCCGGTCCTGACCTGGATGCTGACGCTCTCGCTCGTCGTCTTCGGCGTGCTCGGCTACCAGAGCCTCGGCGTCGACCAGTTCCCCGAGATGGACTTCCCCGTGCTCACCGTGGTCGCGTCGCTCGAGGGCGCGAGCCCCGAGGTGGTCGAGTCGGACGTGACCGACCCCCTCGAGGAACAGCTCAACACGATCTCCGGCGTGCGCTCGATCGAGAGCACCACGGTGCACGGCGCGACCCAGATCAAGGTCGAGTTCGAGCTCGACCGCGACATCGACGTCGCCGCCCAGGACGTGCGCGACAAGGTCGCGCTCGCCCGCTTCGAGCTCCCCAAGGAGGTCGAGCCTCCGATCGTGATGAAGGACGACACCGGGGACGAGCCGGTGCTCTGGATCCCGATCAACTCGGACCGGCCGCTCGTCGAGGTGAGCGAGTTCGTGAAGCGGACCGTGAAGCCCCGCCTCGAGACCGTCCCCGGGGTCGCCGCGACGGCGCTCTTCGGCGAGCGCGAGCGTGCGATCCGGCTCTGGCTCGACGGCGACGCGCTGCGCTCGCACGGGCTGGCCGCGAGCGACGTGCTCGCCGCGGTGGCGCGCGAGCACGTGGACGTCCCGGGCGGACGCGTCGAGAGCGACCGCATCGACTACACGGTGAGGACCGACGCCGAGTTCCAGTCCGTGGCGGAGCTCGAGGACCTGATCGTCGCCTGGGCCGGCGACGCCCCGGTGCGCCTGCGCGAGGTGGCCCGCGTCGAGGACGGCGCCGTCGACGCGCAGACCGTGGCGCACTTCGACGGGGTGCCGACGGTGGGGATCGGGATCCGCAAGCAGTCCGACGCCAACACCGTGGCCGTGGTCGACGAGGTCTGGAGGCGCATCGACGCGATGCGCGACGAGATCCCGGCGGGCTACCGGCTCCCCGCCCGCGAGAAGGCCGCCGATTTCTCGCGCGCGATCCGCGAGGCGGTCGACGAGACGATCTTCGCGCTCTGGACGGGCGCGCTGCTCGCGACCCTGACCGTGCTGATCTTCCTGCGCCGGACCCGGCCCACGCTGATCGTCGGGGCGTCGATCCCCGTCTCGCTCGTCGCCACCTTCGGCGTGATGTGGATCTTCGGCCACACGCTCAACACCATGACGCTGCTCGCGCTGGCGCTCGCGGTGGGCGTCGTGGTGGACGACGCCATCGTCGTGCTCGAGAACATCGAGCGGCACCGCGCGATGGGGCTCTCGCCCTGGGAGGCGGCCTCGAAGGGGACGCGGGAGATCGCCTTCGCTGCGACGGCGGCGACCCTCTCGATCGCCGTCGTCTTCGTGCCGACGATCTTCGTCCGGGGCATCGTCGGGAGCTTCCTCGGCGAGTTCGGCGTGGCGGTCGCGAGCGCGGTCCTGATCTCGCTCGTCGTGGCGCTCACGCTCACGCCGATGCTCGCCGCGCGCATGCCGCAGCCCGCCGAGCGGGCCCACGGCGGCGTCTACCACCACCTCGAGCGGGGCTTCGACGCGCTCGAGCGCTCCTACCGGCGCATCCTAGACTGGGTCCTCGCGCACCGCTTCACGACGCTGGCCGGGGCGCTCGTGAGCTTCCTGGTGGCGCTCGGCTTCGCCCAGGGGATCGGCAGCGAGTTCTTCCCGACCACCGACAATGCGCTGATCTTCGTGCGCTTCGAGACGCCGGCCGGCACCAATCTCGAGACCACCGCCGAGTTCCTCGGCCGGAACGAAGCCTGGGCGCTCGCGCAACCGGAGGTCTCGGGCATGTTCTCGGGCGCGGGGATCGGCGGGCCCAACGTCGGCTTCCGCTCGAACATCGGCATGATGTTCGTGATGCTCAAGCCCAAGAACGACCGCGAGCGCACCGTCCAGGAGCTCGTCCCCGCGGCACGCGCGGTGCTCCAGGCGATCCCGGGCCAGCAGGTGCGCGTCCTCGATCCGTCGAAGATGATGAGCCTCGGCGAGGGCAGCGACTTCAGCCTGGAGATCCAGGGCAACGTCGACCTCGTGACGCTCGACCAGGCGGCCACGGCGCTCGTGAACGAGCTCGCGCAGCGCCGCGGCTTCGCCGACCTCCACAAGAGCCTGAAGCTCGGCCTCCCGGAGCTGCGCGTACGGCCCGACCGGGAGAAGGCGGCGGAGCTCGGCGTCGACGCCCGCGCGCTCGCCACCACGATCCAGGCGATGATCGGCGGCATCGACATCGCGACCTTCAAGGAGGGCGGCGAGCGCTTCGACATCCGCGTCCGCCTCGAGGAGGACGACCGCGACACCCCGGAGTCGATCGGGGAGCTCTACGTGCGCACCCGCGACGGCGGGATCGTCGAGCTGCGCAACCTCGTGAGCGTGGCGACCGGGGCGGCTCCCTCCGAGATCACGCGCAAGAACCGCCAGCGCAGCGTCACCGTGAGCGGCGCCCTCCAGGACGGCCTGACGCTCGACCACGCGCTCGAGCAGGCCCGCGAGGCGGCGGCCCGGGTCCTGCCGGCGGGTGTGACGCTCGGCCTCTCCGGCACGGCCGAGGCCTTCCGGGAGAGCTTCGCGGAGTTCGGGTTCGCGATCACGCTGGCGGTGCTCGTGATCTACATGCTGCTCGCGGCCCAGTTCGAGAGCCTCGTGCACCCGCTCACGGTGATGCTCGCGCTGCCCCTCGCCCTGGTCGGGGCGCTGGGCGCCCTCTTCGCGCTCTCGCGGCTCGACCTCTGGGGCGTCCTCCACGCCCCCGGCATGACGATCAACCTCTTCAGCCTGATCGGGATGATCCTGCTGATGGGGCTCGTCACCAAGAACTCGATCCTGCTCGTGGACTACGCCAACCAGCTCCGCCGCGAAGGCCAGGACAAGGTGGAGGCGATGCGGCGGGCGGCGCCGGTGCGGATGCGGCCGGTGCTGATGACCTCCGTCGCGATGATCTTCGGCGTGCTCCCCGCCGCGGTCGGCGTCGGGCCGGGGGCGGAGACGCGCCAGTCGATGGCGGTCGCGGTGGCGGCGGGGATGGTCTCCTCGACGGTACTGACCCTGCTCGTGGTGCCGGCCTTCTACCTGGTGCTCGACGACGCGCTCGAGCTCGCGCGCGCCTGGCTCCGGCGCGCCCTGCGCCGCGCGCCCGTCCCCTCCGAGGCGTCGTAGCCCCGAGCGGCGGCAAGGCCGCAGCAAGCGCAGCGGGCCGGAGCTCCTGTGGAGCTCGGCCCAGGCGAGCGGAGTCGCTAAGGCTGTGGCCCCTTTGCCGTCGCCCCGGCGGCCTTGTCGAGCGGCGCTGCGGCGATCCGCGTTCCGCGCAGCGTGGTCCGGGTCGGCGCGTATTCCTCTCCCGCCTCGCCCTGGCTGTCGGTCTGGATCGTGACGGATCCGTCCCGCGCGATCGTCGTCACCGAATCGGAGACGAGCCGCGTGCTCACCTGCCTCGGGATGAAGGCGAAGTTCGGGTCGACGCCCGGCACCGTCGCGACCACGAGCTGCGTGCGGGCGGTCCCGGTGAGCGTCCGCCCCTCGATCCGGCCCTCGCCCTTCCCGATCACTTCGGCGGACACCGGGTCCGTCCCCGTTCCCGGGAAGGTGGTGGTGAGGTGGTAGGTGGCGGTGTAGCCGTCGCCCTCGACCGCGAGGATCACCGTCCCGCCGATGTCGCGCTTCTCGCCGGTCGCCTTGTCGACCGTGGCGCCCTGGACGCGATACATGCCGGCGATGGGCACCTCCTCGCCCTCCACGGTCTCGCTCGCGCTCTTCGGCTCGGGCGCCCCGCAGGCCACCAGGATCGCCAGCCACGCGAGCAGCAAGACCGCGAAGCGGCCGCGCAGCGAGGCGGAGCCGAGCGAAGTGCGGGCCCCCGCCAGGGTGGTCAACCGGATCTCCATGTTCGAGCCCCTCCGTCGATCTCGGCCGAGTGTACGTCCGGGCATCCTCGCAGGGGAATACGGGGGGACCTCCTCGCCGGCGCCGGTGTGCGAGGCGTCGACGGCCGGCCCACGCCCTTCTTTCCCCCGGGGTACCCGGCTCCCGGCGACCGGGCGGCCGCGGTCCCCGAGGACCCACCGCCGGCTCAGCGGGGAGGGGGCTCCGGCGCGCTCTCGTAGCGCTCGGAGACGGCGACCTTCAGGAGCTGCGCCTCGCGCAGCGGGGCATCGGCGAAGAGGTCGTTCATGACCGCGGTCTGCTGCACGTTCCAGCGGTTTCCTGTGCGCTCCGCGAGCTCGCGCAGGCTCTCGCCGGCGCGGGCCTCGACGACCCGGAGGCGCGTCTCGCGGATCGACTCGCGCTCGCGTCCAGTGAGCGATCGGAAGCTGCGCGCCACGCTGCGGAAGACCCCCTCGTACTTCGCCGACGCGGGGCTCGCCACGAGCCCGGTGATCCGGTAGATCGTCCCCCGGTAGGCGATCCAGGTCACGTGCGCCCGCACGGAGCCACCCGGCAGCTCGGCGCTACCCGTCCCCCGCACGGCCTCGATCGGGCCGAGCCGGATCGGCTGCGGCGGCGCGTCGAGCCGGAGCCCCACGGCCTCGTCGCTGGCCAGGAACTCCTGCGCCGCCGCCAGGGGATCCTCGCCCTTGCCCTGCATCTCGAGCAGGACCTGCGCGTCGCGCCTCGGCGAGAGCGCGCCGACCGCGCGGCGGGTGTTCTGCGTCTCCCAGCCCTCCGGGAAGCGCAGCGAGAGGTCGAGCTCGGAATGCAGGAAGCGGCCCTTCTGGAAGACGCCCTCCGAGGCGCGCGTCCCCACCGCGAGACCGTCGATGCGGGCGAGGTACGCGGCGGGGTCCGGGGTGATCGCGGGGCGCGCCTGCCAGGAGATGGCCTGCGCGCGCGCACTCGCCTCGGCCGTGCGCTCGCCGGTGGTCGGGTGCGTGTCGAAGAAGCTCGGCAGGCGCGCCCCCCCGAAGTGCAGGCGCTCGGTGTAGTCGAGGTCCTTCAGGAAGGTCGCCATGCCATCGGGGTCGTAGCCCGCCCGGCCCGCGAGCAGCTGCCCCTCGCGGTCGGCCTCGCGCTCCTGGTTGCGGCTGTAGCTCGCGATCGCTCCGGCCGCGGAGAAGCGGAAGAGCCCGGGGATCGAATCGATCACCGCCTGGCGGGCCGAGGCGTGGCGCAGCGCCGCGTGGACGATCTCGTGGCCGATCACGTTGGCGAGCTCGATCTCGGAGTTCGCCAGGATGAGGAGACCCCGCGAGACGTAGATCTGCCCGCCGGGCAGGGCGAAGGCGTTCGGCGTCTCCTGGTCGACGATGTGGAAGCGGTACTCGAAGCCGCGCGGCGGGGCGAAGCGCGCGAGGCGCTGGCCGATCTCGTTGACGTAGGCGACGAGCGCCGGATCCTCGACGAGGCCGAGCTCCGCCTCGACCTCCTTGGCGGCATCCTGCCCGGCGCGGCGGTCGTCGGCCTCGCTGCGCAGCACGATCTCGGGCGGCGGCTTCGGCGCGGGGCGTCGCGCCGGGGCGCCGCAGGCCGCCGCGAGCGCGACGGCGGAGACGAGGATCGCGAAACCCTGGACGCGGTCCGGCACCGGAGCCTCCGAGTCGGCCTATGCTCCCCCCGAGTTCGCGCCGGCGCAACTGCTAGCGCATCTACTCCGCTCGCCTGCGGCTCGCTGCGCGCGCGCTGCGCGCGCTTGCAGCCCGAGCCGCGGCACGGGGGGTGTGGCGTGCGGGGCTGGGCCTTCCTCCGGGCGATGGCAGCCGCCTAGGGACGAGACGCGCCGTGGAAGTCGCGCGGTAGGCTGCGCAGGTAGGCCTCGAGGAGCCCGTCGTAGGCTCCGGAATTCATGCGCGCGATTGCGACCAGGCGCTCGGGATCGAGGAGCGGCCCGCTCACGACGAGCCGCAGCGCCTCGAAGTAGCGCATCAGCTCCGGGTGCATGCGGCTCGCGTCCCCCGTCTCGCGCGCGTGCAGATAGCCCTCGGGCAATGCGCGCCCGAAGTGCCCGACCCGCCAGCGCCGGGGGTCTTCCACGGGCAGGCGCGCGAGCAGGGCGTCGCCGAGGGCGAAGCGGTCGATCACCGTCACCTGCGGCCCCGCCGCGAGGCCGAGCATGCCGACGGCGCCGCGCACGATCACCACGCGCTCGCCGCGCTCGCGGGCGAGCTCGCGCGCGCGGGCTCCATCGAGGGCCCAGGGGTGGCGCGCGGGAGCGCCGTCGCGGAACCCCGGGCGGCGCAGCACGGAGGTGGTGGCCTCGAAGACGCGCCGCTCGTCGGCGATCCCGTGCCAGGTCGCGTTCGGATCGGAGGGGCGCGTCGCCGCGCCGGCGAGCGAGACGAGGACGGCGACCGCCGCGACGCCCGCGGCGGGCCGCGGCGCGTCGCGGAAGGCGCGCGCGACGAGGACGGCCGCGAGGAAGACGGCCGGGGCGAAGAAGCGCCCGGACATGAAGTCGCCGCCGACGGCGATCACGAAGAGCGAGTAGACGGCGATCCCGACCCCGAGGGCGGCGAAGGCGAGCGGCTCGGGATCGCGCAACCCTTGCAGGGGCTCGCTGCGCGCGCGCTCCGCGCGCAGGCCCGAGCGGGGTCCGCCTTCGCTCGCCTGGGCCGAGCTCCACAGGAGCTCCGGCCCGCTGCGCGCGCGCTCCGCGCGCTTGCCGAACGCCGCCGGAAGGCGCCGGGCGGCGAGGGCAAGCGCGACGAGCAGGAGCCAGGCCGAGGCCGCGTCGCGGCGAACGAGGTCGACGGCGTAGTAGAGGCCCTGCGTCGCGAGCGCCGCGGCGGGGATCCCGGTGTCGAGCTTCGCGTACGCCGTGTTTGGAAACGGCGAGCCGTAGTAGAAGAGGGCGAAGAGCTCCCACGCGGCGAGCGGGAGCATGCCCGCCGCGAGGCGTGTCCAGCGGGCGCTCCGGCCCGCCCGCAGCGCGAGCGCGGCCAGGCACGGGAGCACGAGCAGAAGCGCGTCGAGGCGCGCCGTCGCCGCGAGCGACGCGGCGAGCGACAACCCGAGCCAGGCGGGGGCGGGGGACCGCGCGGGGAGGGCCTGCGCCGCGAAGGCCGCGAGGCAGACCGCGACGAGGGGGCTCTCCATGCCCGAGACGGCATGGTCCGAGAAGGCCCGCGAGGCGACGAGCGGCGCGACGAACGCGAGCAGGAAGGCGCCGCGCCGCGCCGCGGCGGCGCGCCACGCGAGCGCCCCGGCGAGGAGCAGGCAGGCGGCCGAGAGCGCGAAGCTCGAGAGCGGGAGGCTCCCAGAGGCCGCGACGAGCGGGACGTGCAGGAGCGCCCAGAGCGGGTGTGTGAACACCTGCACGCGCTCGTCCGTGTTCCAGCGCAGGCCGTGGCCCGCGACGAGGTTCTCGATCACCCGATGGGTGATGAAGGCGTCGTCGGCGATCCAGGCCCGCGAGAGGACGAACGCGGCCACCACCGCGCACGCGATCGCGAAGGACGCGCGGCTCACGGGCCGGCGACTATACCACCGCCTTCACCCGCCTGCGGCTCGCTGCGCGCCCTCGACCTCGAGCGCGAGGAGCGTCACGTCGTCGCGCTGCGCCGCCTGCTTGCGGAACTCGTCGAGGCGCGCGCGCACGGCCTCGATCCCGCGCTGCGCGCCGAGCGGGCCCGCCGCGCTCGCGGCCTCGAGCATGCGATCGATGCCGAACTCCTCGCCGCTCTCGCTGAAGGTCTCGTAGACCCCGTCGCTGAAGAGGAGCAGGAGATCGCCGGGCGCCAGCTGCAGCTCCTGGTCGTCGTAGATCGCGTCGAACGCGATCCCGATCGGGATCCCGCCCCCCTCGTCGCAGAGCCGAGCCGAGCCGCGGTGGACGCGGACCGGGCCTGGATGCCCGGCGCGCGCGTAGCGAAAGAGCAGGCTTTTCAGGTCGAGGATCCCGTAGAGCAGGGTCAGGTACTGGCCGGACTGCTCGAGGCTGGGAAAGCGGCGGTTGAGCTCGCGCGCCACCTCGCAGGGCGCGAGCGGCGTCCCGTCGCGCATCAGGATGCCGCCCTGCTCCACGGAAGGGGCGAGCGCCCGCGAGAGGCTCACGGAGTGCAGCGCGGCCGCGGTGCCGTGGCCCGAGACGTCGAGGACGTAGAGTCCCACGCGATCCGGATCGAGGCGGAAGACGTGGAACATGTCGCCCGCGAGCCGGTCGCAGGCCTGGTAGTGCCAGGCGAAGCGCAGCCCCGGCAGCTCCGGCGGGCGATCCGGGAGGAGCGAGCGCTGGATCGCCGCGGCGTTCGCGAGGTCCGCCTCGATCCGCTGCATCTGCAGCGTCGCCCGCTCGATCTGGCAGGCGAGGCGCTCCTCGAGCTGCAGGATGCGCTCGGCCACGTGGATCTGCGCCAGGAGCTCCGGCGCGTGGAAGGGCTTGCGCAGGAACGCGTCCGCGCCGGCCTCGAGCGCCAGCGCCAGGTCGTCCCGCCCGGCGAGCGAGGTCAAGAGGATGATCGGGAGGTAGCGGGGGCGCTCCAGCGCGCGCACCCGCCGGCAGAGCTCCGGCCCGCTCGCGCCCGGCATGACCCAGTCCGTGACGAGGATCGCGACCTCGGGGTCCTCGCGGATGGCCCGCCAGGCCGCCTCGGCGTCGGCGACGCAGGCGACCTCGTAACCCCACTCTACGAGGGCGTCCGCGAGACAGCTCCGCCAGAGGGCCTGGTCGTCCGCGACGAGGATCTTCACCGGTCAGCGCTTCGGCTTGACGCGGGGCGGGGGTGAGGATTGGGGGCGCCCGGGGTCCCCACGGTGGTTCAGTCCTTATTTGACTCCGCTCGGCTTCGCCTCGCTGCGCGCTCCGCGCTGCCGCGCTCCGCTTGCGAAGAAACCCGACCGGAAGCCGATTACGGTGGTGCCGGCACTACCCATCCCCGGTCGGTCGTAGGCAGACTCCGCATCACCGGGGGCGGCGTTCCCGGAAAGCTCTTCGCAAGCGAGGCGCGGCAGCGCCGAGCGCGCAGCGAACCGCAGGCGAGCGAAGTAAGATAAGGCCGGCTGCCGCGGCTCCGCATCGAAGCCTCCGCCCACCGCGCTACCGTCCCCGCCCATGCATCCCCGGCTCTCGCAAACCGCCGCCGCGGCGATCGCGATCGGGGCGATCTGCGCCCCGATCGCGCCCGGCGCGGACCCGGCCGCCCGCCAGGCGCTCGCGCCGCGGCTCACGGGGCAGGCGCTGGTCGACGCGCTCCGCAAGGGGGGCCTCACGATCCTGATGCGCCACACGTCGAGCGAGCCGGTCGCGCCCGACCCCGAGACCTTCGACATCGCGGACTGCAAGACGCAGCGCAACCTCTCCGAGCGCGGGAGGGAAGAGGCCCGCGCGATCGCTGCGGCGCTCGCGAAGCTCGGGATCCGGATCTCGAGGGTCGATTCGAGCCCCTACTGCCGCTGCCTCGAGACCGCGAGGCTCGCCTTCGGGAGGGTCGAGGTCTCGGAGCTGCTCTCCGTCGGCGACGATCTCTCGTTCGAGGAAAAGCACCAGCGCGCGCGCGCCGTGCGCGGGCTGCTCGCCACGGCCCCCGAGGCGGGGACGAACGCCGTGCTGCTCACGCACACCGGCACGCTGCTCTACAGCTTCGGCCTTGACTCGAAGCCCGAGGGCATCGCCCACGTCTTCCAGCCCGGGCCCGCGGGCACCTCGCTCTACCTGGGATCGCTCACACCCGAGCAGTGGCCGCGCCTCGCGGGCACGGCGGCCGGAGGAAATGCGCCGGCTCGGCCCTAGAAGACCTGGCGCAGCGTGAGGCGGCCGGTCCCGCGCTCGAAGCCGCCGCTCGCGGCGGTGCGCGAGCTGAAGAAGTCGTAGGCGACCTCGACCTCGAGACGGCGCGCGATCTGGTAGGCGAGGCTCGCGCCGGCGCCCCAGATCGCCTTGCCGCTGCCGGGGTTCTGGATCTCGTAGCCGACCGAGCCGCCCAGGTACCAGCGGAGCTTCTCGCCGACGCGGTCGAAGGCGCGCAGCAGGAACTCGTTCGCGTGGTAGGAGTCCGGGTTCCAGTAGCCGCTCGGCTCGATGCGCGCGAAGTCGAAGCCGGTGTAGCGCAAGCCCGTCCTGACCTGCGGGTGCTGCCAGACCCGCCGCTCCGCCTCGAGCTGCCACCAGCTCCGCTGATTTCCGTCCGAGTACTCGCCCCAATTGAAGCGCGTCGAGAGGCGCGTGAGCTCGTCGGGCATCACGTCCATCGAGGCGTTGGCGTAGACCGCGGTCTCACCCTCGCGCAGCGACTGCTCGTTGTCGAAGGTCGAGCGCGAGGACCCCAGATCGAAGCGCAGCAGATCGTTCGGCAGCCAGCTGAAGGAGGTGTCGTAGGTCGGGAGCAGGTGGTCGCCGGAGGCGCCCCGCGTCTCGATCACGTCGACGAAGAAGCTCCCGGTCCACGCGAAGGCGTCGCCGAAGCGGTGGCCGGCCGCCAGGCCGGGCCGGCCCACGAGGATCTCCTTGGCGGGGCTGTCGTCGGGATCGAAGACCCCGAGCTCCAGGCGGGGACCGGCGAAGCCGCGCCCGTCGCCCAGGTGGAAGCGCGAATCGATCGAGGTGGAGGTGATGCGCAGATCGTTGGACTGGTGCGACTCGTTCCAGTCGATGCGCAACGCCGGACGCTGGCGGAACTCCACGTCGTCGAGGAGCGCGGCCGAGCGGGCGTCCGCGGGATCCGCGGCGACCTGCTCGCGCAGGACCCGCTCCGCGCGGTCGGGGCGTCCCATCCAGTCGAGCGACTCGGCGAGGATCACCGTGGCCTGCCGGTCGTGGGGGTGGTTCGCGAGCAGCTGCTGCATCCGCCGCGAGGCGTCGCGGTGGCGCCCGCGCCAGCTCTGCACCCGCCCGGCGCCGCGCAGCGCCTCGAGGTCGTCGGGATGATCGCGCAGCACGGCCTCGTACTCGGCGAGGGCCGGACCCTGGCGATCCAGCCAGGAGAGAATGCGAGCGCGCCCGAGCCGCGCCTCGCGATCGGCGGGGTCACGGGCGATCAGGGCATCGTACTCGGCGAGCGAATCCGCGAGCTCGCCGTCCCAGGAGAGCGCCAGCGCGAGGCCGAGGCGCGCACGGCGCTCCTGCTCCGGTTCGGCCGCGTTCGCGAGCGCCTCGCGGTAGAGCGGGACGGCCGCGGCCGGCTGGCCCGACCACGCGAGCTGGTCGGCGAGCTCGGGCAGCCACTCCCCGCGGCGCTCGGGATCGAGCTCGATGGCGCGGTGGAACGCATCGACCGACTCCTGGTGGCGATCCGTGCGGGCCGCCGCGCGGGCCGCCTCCACCGACTCGTCCAGGGTCCAGGGCTCGGCGCGCACCGGGCCCGCCGCTGCGACGGCGAGTCCGAGCAGCCCGATCCGGACCAGCGTGCGTCCCGCCCTGCTCATGCGCCCCCCTCCCCACCCCGCAGGCGGGCCGACATCTCGCGCCGCGTTACCACCCAGTCGGTGCGCCTCATCATGTGGTCGTAGATCGCGACGACCGAGATCATGTTCTTCACGATCACGTAGAAGAACACGAAGAGGGCGTACTGGAACGCGGTCCAGAGGCTCGGGCGCACGAAGGCGTTCTTCACCGCGACGAAGGTCTGGTAGGGGCCGCTCGTGAGCGTGATGATCGCGGTTCCCCAGAGGTACCAGTGCGCCTTGAGCGGAACGGTTCCCGTGAGCAGCAGCAGGCTCGCGATGATCGGGATGATCTGGAGCGTGATGGGCGGATAGAGCTCCCGGTACATCAGCAGGTAGGTCCAGTAGGCCTTCTGGCGCGTGCTGAGCTTCTTCGAGGCCCAGAACTCGCGCTGGTAGCGGAGCGTCACCTCGAGCCAGCCCTGCGCCCAGCGCTTGCGCTGGAACCAGAGCGAGCGGAACTCGGACGGCGCGAGCTCCGTGGAAACGATGCTGCGGTCCGCGACGATGCGATAGCCCTCGAGCAGCGCGCGCGACGAGGCGTCGATGTCCTCGGTCATGAAGCGCGGGTCGAAGCGGGTGCGGCGCAGGGCGTCGGCGCGCCAGTACCCGTTCGAGCCGCCGAAGATCGCGGTGTCCACGAGGAGCGAGCGTGCCGGGTGGCTCACGCCGTACATGCACTCGAACTCCACACCGACCATCCGGGTGAGGAGGTTCTCGTCGCGGTTGCGGATCACGTTGCGCCCCTGGACGACGTCGTAGTGGCCTTCCAGCCAGCGCCAGGCGCGCTCGAAGCAGTCGGCGGGCGGATGGTGGTCGGCGTCGAGGATGCCGACGATCTCGCCGGTCGCGGCCTCGATCCCGGCGTTCAGGTTCTCGGCCTTCGACTCGCTGCCCTCGACGCGCAGCAGCCGGAGCTCCGGATGCGCCTCGGCGTAGCGGCGGAGCTCTGCCTCGATCGGGAGGTCGAGGGGGGTGTTGTAGGCGAGCACGATCTCGAGCCCGGCCTCGGGCCGTCGCACCGTCGCGAGGATGTGCTCGAGGGTCTCGAAGATGATCTCCTGCTCGTTCGGCAGATACGCCGCCACGATGAACGACGCGCGGGGTACCGGCCGCGTGGACGAGGGAACCTGCGCTCCGGCGACGCCGAGCAGGCGCTTCGCGCGCTGCGCGAAGCGGTCGAAGAGGCCCGTCGGCGGGTGGGGCTCGCCGGCGAAGCGTCGGAAGAGCGCCACCGTCGCCTCGTAGAAGATCATGAGCGACGTGATCAGGTAGACGGTGGCGACGGCACAGTGCAGCTCGAAGAGCGACGCTCCGGAGAGCCGCAGGTAGTAGTACAGGATCGTCGGGACTCCGATGATCACCACGTGGGTGAAGATCACGTTGTCCCAACCGATCGGAGCGCGCGCGCTCTGGAGCGGCAGCGAGCGCGCGGGCGAGTCGCCGCCGCCCGAGGCCGGGGATCCGCTCGCGGGCTCGTCCGGGACGAGCTCGGGCCGGCGCGGGTGCTGCACCGGCTCGATCGCCAGGGCCTCGGGGGCCGCCTCGGCGTGGCTCTTCAGGGGCTTCAAGGCGTTCGATTCCTCGGGAGCGAGGGTTGCCGGCTCGTGTGTGCCTCTCGACCCCGCGCAGAGGGGACTTGAGGCGAAAAGACACCTCCGCTTCCCACCCCCGCCGCCCTGCCGCGGCTGCGGAGCCTTGCAGCGGCGCGCGAAGGCGAGCGCTTCTGCCGGAGGTGCCCGATCGGAAGGCTCGCTAGCCTTGGACGGGCCGGCGGGACGATCGCCGGCGGATCGGCGCTCGAGGGGGGTGCTGGTGCGGATCACCGCGGTATCGCTTGCCTGCGCGCTGCTGGCGCTGCTCGCGCCGCATCGGGACGCTCGCGCCGGCGGATTCCTGGTCTTCGGCGATTCGGTCAGCGTCGGAGGCGACGACGAGCCCACCCCGGACGACCGTTGCCCGCCGGGTGGCGCCGGCGCGTCGAGCCACGTCGTGGGCTGGCCCTCGATCGTGGAGTGCCGCTTGCGCGCGCGCAGCGACGAGCGGCCGTGGTTCCGCCATGCGCAGGGGGCAGCCACCTCGTGGTGGGGCGTCTCGCAGCTCGCGCGCGCCATCGCCGCGGCGCCCGGCGCGACCACGACGCTCCTCTCCTTCCACGTGAACGACTGCTCCATCGCCTGCGGCGCCGTCTGCGCGGGGGGCTCGCGCTCGGGCCTCGCCTGCACGGCCGACGCGGATTGCCCCTCGGCGACCTGCAGCTACGCGCAGGCGCACCCGTGCAGCTCCGCCGAGACCCGCGCCAACCTGCGCACGATCATCGACGGGCTCCTGGCCGCCGGCCACGAGCGCGTCGTCTTCTGGAAGTCGCCGGGGCGGATCGGCGGCCTCGAAGGCGGCAGCCCCTGCGGCCTCGCGCAGTTCGACGGGAGCCCGGACGCGATCGACACGCTCTTCCGGGTGGATCCCCAGCCGATCGGATACGCCGACGATCCGCGCGTCGAGTACGTGGAGGAGACCTTCCGCGCCTTCTGCCCGGGCAGCGGACTGCAGGGCTGCGATCCGGGCGACGGAGCCGGCGACCGGCGCCGCTGGTGGTTCTCGCACGACGACGCCGACGGGAGCGGCGGAAACATGCGCCACATCCACCCGAACGCCTGGGGGTACATGGAAATCGCCGCGCGTCTCGGCGAGCGGCTCACGGGCGAGCCGCTCGATCGCCCGCCGCCGAGGCCCCTCGTCCTGCTCGCGGGCCGCGGTCCGACGAGCCTCGAGGTTCGGGTGCTGCAGCTCGCGGATCCCGATGGGGACGCGCTCCAGGTCTACGCCTGGGCCGCCTGCGCCGATACGCGCGGCACGAGCCCCGATCCCGCCTGCGACCGGCCCGCGAGTGCGTCCGACCCGGGCCCCTTCCTCCCGCGCGAGTGCGGCGCCATCGCGGGATCCGACCACGACGCAACCGGCGCATCGGCCGCGAACCCGCCGTGGAACGTGCGCCACTCCGTCCTCGTCTCCGCGGGGCGCGCGCGCCTCGAGGGCCTCGCACCCGACACGGAGTACAGGATCTGCGCCGCCGCCTGGGACGGCTTCCAGGGCTCGCTCGCGAACGACGCGATCGTCGCGCGCACGCTCGAGCCGGACACCGACGCGGACGGCGTGCCGGACGCGCGCGACGTCTGTCTCGAGGATCCCGACCCGGAGCAGCTCGACTCCGACCGCGACGGCTACGGGAACGCCTGCGATGCCGACTACAACGGCGACGGCCTCGTGGGGACGGCCGACTACATCGCGCTGCGCCTGGCCTTCGCCGCGACCACGGGGGATCCCCGCTACGAGCTGCGCATGGATGCCGAGGGCGACGGGGTCATCGGCGGTCCGGAGCTGGGGCTGATCGGGAGAAGCTTCGGCGCCGCGCCCGGCCCCTCGGGTCTCGGCTGCGCCGGCGTCCCGCCCTGCGACGCGCCGCCCCCCTGATCGCCCGCCCCGGGGCGGCCGCATGCCCTGCTCGGCGCCCGCACGCCCACCCCCGGGGGGGGCGCCGTCACGGGATCGCCATGCGATCTTGGGAGACGCTCGACCGCCGCGCCGCGCGACCGCCATCGGGCCCGCGTAGCCTGCCCCCATGACGTACATCGCAATCACGATCGCAATCGCACAAGGGCTCGCGATGCTCCTCGGTCTGGCCGCCCTTCGGGCTGCCAGCCGCGCGGATCGCGCGCTCGAGAGCACACGGCCGGAGGCCCCGGCCGCCTAGCTCTCGGCCCCCGTCCGGGGGCCATTTCGATTCGCCGAGGGCGCCCGTCCCAGCAACCCACCTCCCCCGGACCGGGACGGGCGCCCTCGAATCCAGCTCCTGCTAGCGCATCTACTCCGCTCGCCTGGGCCGAGCTCCACAGGAGCTCCGGCCCGCTGCGCGCGCGCTACGCGCGCTTGCGGCCCGAGCCGCGGCACGGGGGGTGCGGGGGCGGGCCTTCCTCCGGGGCACTGGCAGAGGTCTAGTGGCGGAACGCGCCGTGGAGCTCGACGAGCTCGGCTCGCTGCTCCGGCGTCAGCGTCTCGGCCACGTCCGCGATCGCATCGACGACCCGCCGCGCGAAGGGGGGTCTGTCAGCCGCGGCGCTCCGGCGGCTTCCCGTCGAGCACGCCGCGGCCGAAGAGCGCCTCGGCGAACTCCGAGAAGTTCGGGCCGCGGCGCAACGAGTGACCGCCGTCGACGTCGATCGTCTGGCCGGTGATCCAGCGCGACTCCGGGCCGATCAGGAAGCGCGCCAGGCGGGCCACGTCCTCGGGCTCTCCCACACCGCCCATGGGCGTGTTCTCGACGTAGCTCCGGTAGGTCGCGCTCTCCCGCGGGATGTGCAGCATGATCTCGGTCGCGATGAAGCCCGGGCGGATCGCGTTGAAGCGGACGCCGAGGTGGCCGTACTCGTCGGCGGCGTTGCGCACCATCGCCTCGATCCCCGCCTTGCCGGCCGTGTAGGCTCCGAAGTAGGGATGCGTCAGGTGCCCCGCGATGGACGACATGCCGACGAAGGAGCCCCTGCCGGACTCGATCAGGTGGGTCACGCTGTGCTTGATGCAGAGCATCGTGCCGAGGACGTTCAGGTGCAGCACGCGCAGGAACTCGCCGGCGTCCTGCACGTGATAGGGTCCGAGCCCACCGCCGCCCCCCGCGTTGGCGATGCAGCCGTCGAGCTGCCCGGTGGGCGCCAGGGCGCGCTCCAGCGTGGCCCGGACGTCCTCCTCGCGCGTCACGTCGGCGGCGAGGAAGCGCACGCTCCCGCCGTGGCCGGCCGCGGCCTCGATGCGCTTCGCGGCGTCGGCCAGCTTCGACTCCGTGCGGCCGCAGATCGTGACCGCGGCGCCGTCGGCCGCGAGCCGCTCGGCGCAGGCGCGGCCGATGCCGCTGCCGCCGCCGGTCACGAGCACGGCGAACCCCTCGAGTCCCCCGGAAGGCGGTCCGGAGGGGCGGCTGGGTAGGCTCATCTGCGCGCGGACTCTACCGGCGCGCGGCCTCGAGAGCGAGGCGGCGAAGCCGCGCACGTCGCTCGAGTGCATGCGCCGAGGCGCCGCGCGCCGGAGCGGTCGTCGAGCTCGTCGATGCCGCCGTCTGCAGGCCCCGAGCCTCCGACCCGCCAGCTGGTACCCTCGGGCCCGCGGGGCTTGGCTCGAGCGGAAGGCTGGGCGCGCACGGCGGAGGAACCCATGAGTGACGTGCGCCCGACGGGGGCATCGAGGCCGCGGGGGGAGCGCCCCCTGCGCTTCGCGATCATCGGCGCGGGGATGTCGGGGATCCTCTGCGCGATCAAGCTCCGGGAGGCCGGCCTCGAAGACTTCGCGATCTACGAGAAGGCCGATCGGCTGGGAGGCACCTGGCGGGAGAACACCTACCCCGGGATCGCTTGCGACGTGCCGTCCCACCTCTACAGCTACTCGTTCGAGCCCAACCCCGAGTGGAGCCACCGCTTCTCTCCGGGCGGGGAGATCCAGGCCTACTTCGAAGGCGTGGCGCGCAGGCACGGCGTGGTGGAGCGCATCCGCTTCGGGGACGAGATCGCGCGCTGCGAGTTCAGCGGCGGACGCTGGCACCTCGAGACGAAGAGCGGGCACCGGGACGAGGTCGACGCCGTGATCGCGGCGACCGGCGTCCTGCACCACCCGAACCTCCCGGACATCGAGGGGCTCGATGCCTTCGAGGGTGCCCTCTTCCACAGCGCGCGCTGGGACCACGGCATCACGCTCGACCGGCGCAGGGTCGGGATCGTCGGCACGGGTTCGACGGCCGTGCAGATCGTGTCGGCTCTCGTCGATCGCGTGGCAAAGCTCTCGCTCTTCCAGCGCACGGCCCAGTGGATCATGCCCCAGGAGAACCCGGCCTACGGCGAGGTCGAGAAGGCCGAGTTCCGCCGCAACCCGCAGCTGATGCGCCAGCTGCACGCCGACATGTCGCGGCTCTTCGCCGAGGGCTTCTCGAACGCCGTGGTGGACGCGAGCTCGCCGCAGATGCAGATGATCGAGGACGTCTGCCGCGCGAACCTCGAGAGCAGCGTGACGGATCCCGTGCTGCGCGAGAAGCTGCGTCCGAGCTACCGGGCGGCCTGCAAGCGCCTCGTCATCTCTCCCGACTTCTACCAGGCGATCCAGAGGCCGAGCGCGGAGCTCGTGACCGAGGCGATCGAGCGCGTCGAGCCCGCCGGCGTGCGCACGCGCGATGGGCGGCTCCACGAGCTCGACGTGCTGGTGCTCGCCACCGGCTTCCGGGCCGACCGCTTCCTGCGCCCGATGCAGGTGATCGGGCGGCGAGGCAGGCGCCTCGACGAGGCCTGGTCGCAGCGTCCGGTCGCCTATCTCTCGATCTCGATTCCGGCCTTCCCGAACCTCTTCATGCTGAACGGCCCGAACGGCCCGGTGGGGAACTTCTCCCTGATCGAGGTCGCGGAGCTCCAGATCGCCTACGCGCTCCGGCTCGTCGACGAGCTGCGGGCGGGGCGCTGTCGCGAGATCAGCCCCACCGAGGCGGCGACCTCGAGCTTCGACGCCGAGCGCGTCCTGGCCGCGAGGAAGACGGTCTGGATGACCGGCTGCCGCAGCTGGTACCTCGACGACCGCGGCGTTCCCGCCACCTGGCCGTGGAGCTTCGATCGCTTCCGCGAGGAGATGGCGGCGCCGAAGCTCGACGCCTACGAGCGGATCGGCTGAGGCCTGGTGCAGGCGCCCGCGCCAGGTTTCAGGTCGTTGGGGCAGAGAATGGCAGAAGGTACTTTCCGCTGCGCAGAAGCGGTCGACCCGCGCACGCCGGTGATCGTCGGCGTCGGCGTGGCCTCGCAGCAGCTCGACGAGCCCGGCAGCGGTCTCGAAGCGCTCGAGCTGATGCTCGCGGCCGCGCGGACCGCGGCCGCAGACAGCGGCGCCCCGGGTATCCTCCGGGCGGTCCAGCGCGTCGCCGTCCCGCACGGCTCCTGGGGCTACACCGACCCGGCTCGCATCATCGCTCAGCGCATCGGCGCTACGGGCGCGCGGACGGTGCTGGTGGGAACGGGAATCCCCCAGCAGACGCTGCTGAACGGCGCTTACGCGGCGATCCGCGACGGGCTCCTGGACGTGGCGCTGATCGTCGGCGGAGAAGCAGCGCGGCGTGCGGCGATCGCCCGCCGACAGGGCGTGAGCGTGGTGGACACCCTGCAGGACGCGGCGACGCCCGATGATCTGCAGCTGCCGACGGACGAGATCGTCACCAGGGTCGAGATCGACGCGGGAGTGTCGTCTGCGACGGAGCTCTTTGCGCTCATCGACAGCGCGCTGCGCTTCGCCGAGGGTCTCTCCCTCGACGAGCACCGCGACAAGATCGCTCGACTGTGGGCAGGATTCAGCGCGGTGGCGTCGCTCTTCCCCCACGCCGCCTTCCCGGAGCCACGCGCCGCCGCGTTCATCCGCGAACCGGGTGCGTCGAACCGGCCGATCGCCTTCCCCTACAACAAGTGGCACTGCGCCCAGATGAACGTCGACCAGGCCGCAGCGCTGCTGGTGTGCAGCCTCGAAGCGGCGCTGCGCTTCGGCGTCGACCCCGATCGGGTGGTGTTCCCGCTCGTGGCACTCGAGTCGAGTTTTTCGCTTCCGGTGCCGAAGCGACGCGATCTGCATCGCTGGCCGGCGATGGAGGTGCTCGGCCGAGCGGCCGAAGCGCACCTCGGCCACGCGCTGTCGGCCATCCCGCTCGTCGAACTCTACAGCTGCTTCCCCGCTGCCGTGCGCGTCCAGCAACGAGCGTTGCGCCTGCCCGCCGACGGCGTGCCGACCATCACGGGCGGCGAGACCTTCGCCGGGGGGCCGTGGAACAACTTCGTGCTCCAGGCGACGGCCGCGATGGTAGAGCGCCTCCGGGTACAACGCGACGTGAAGGGGCTCGTTTCCACCGTGAGCGGGATCGTGAACAAGCCCGGTCTCGCCGTGTACGCGACGCGACCCGAGACCGCGCCCCTCCTGCTCGGCGACCTGGCCGAGCAGGCAGATCGGGCAACGCCGCGCCTCGAGCTGATTGCCGGGTACCGGGGCCCGGCTCGAGTCGCGGCGTACACCGTCACCTACGCCAAGGCGGAGCCCGCGAAGTGCACCATCATCGCGGACACGCCGAGCGGGACGCGCTGCATGGCATCGTCCGACGACGCCGCGCTGGCGCGACGCGCGACGCGCGAGGAGCTGATCGGAAACGCGGTCGCCATCGACGGCGTCCGCTTCGAGCTCTGACCCAACACGCCGCGCGCTCCAGGGTCATGGACGACGACCGCGCGTCCGCCCGGCGCGGCCGACCGAACGCTGCGCGTCCTACGCCAGCACTTCTGCCCCGCGGGACTTGACGGTTCGCCCCTGCCCGGGCGTAGAATACCCGCATTGAAATGACCATCCGCCGATCACGTTCGGACCGTGCTCGACTACGCCACGCCTACAGAAGGAGCTCCCCGATGCGCGTTCCCGCACGCCCCGCCCGCCGCTCGCTCGCGGTCGCGACCCTCCTCGCCGCAACGACCCTCTTCGCGCCCGGGGCCCAGGCCGGCCCCCCCGACCCGGTGATCGTCGCGGTCGGCGACCTCGCGTGCCAGACGCTGACGGAGGGGCAGGGCACGGCCACCTGCCAGTCGGGCGCGATCGCGGACCTGATCCGCGAGATCGGCCCCGACAAGTTCCTGGCCCTCGGCGACCTCCAGTACAACAAGGGCGAGCTCTCGGAGTTCCTGCGCGTCTGGGACGTGCACTTCGGCGACCTGCTCGACATCACGGCGCCGGCGCCGGGCAACCACGAGTACGGGACGACCGACGCGGCGGGGTACTTCGAGTACTTCGGTGCCGTGGCGAACCCGCCGTTCGGCTACTACTCGTTCGACCTGGGCAAGTGGCACGTCGTCTCGCTCAACTCCAACGTCTGCAGCGACGACCCGGGATGCGGGCCTGGGACGCCGCAGCACGAGTGGCTCGCGGAAGACCTCGCCGCGAGCCGCGCCCGCTGCACGCTCGCCTACATGCACCACCCTCGCTACGACTGGCGCCCGTGGCAGAAGTGGATCGAGGACGACGGCACCACGCACTTCGGGGGCTCGGCGACGGAGCCGCTCGTGCCGCTGTGGGAGCTGATGCACGGCGAGGGTGTGGACGTGGTGCTCGCGGGCCACAACCACCTCTACCAGCGCTGGGCGCCGCAGGACGCGCACGGCAACGCGGTCGCCGGCGGGGCGATCCAGTTCACCGTCGGGACCGGGGGACGGCAGCTGTATCCGTTCGGCTCGCCGCCGATGCCGGAGAACCTCGGGGTGACCCAGAACGAGGCCTTCGGCCTGCTGAAGCTGACGCTGCACCGCGGCTCGTACGACTACGAGTGGGTCTCGGCCCCCGGGCAGCCGGCGTTCGAGGACTCGGGCGCGGCCGTGCCGTGCCACTGAGCGCCGACGGAAGGGAGGGGTTGACGCGGAACCATACCATCTTTCTGCATGCATGGATCATCCGTGTAGAGAGCGCAGGCTCGACGACCGTCGCCCATCGCTAGCGCGGCGCGATACGAAGCTCCTCCAGGAGGTGTCGGAGCCCGCCCATCCAGATCCCCCGGCGGACCTCGATGGGCTCGGGCACCCGATTGACGACGTAGCCCTGCGCCAGCCCCAGGTCGCGCATGCAGGTCGTGATCCCGCGCAGGTCGGGTACCGCGACGCCGAGCTTGATCTCGATCGGCAAGAGCGCCCCCCGCACCCGGAGCAGCAGGTCCACTTCCTGGCCCGTGTGCGTGCGGAAGAAGAAGCCCTCGGCGGCGGGATCGTGGAGCTGGGCGTGCAGCAGGATCTGCTCGATGCAGAAGGTCTCGAAGCTCGGCCCGGCCTTCGGATGCTCGAGAACGGCGCGCTTCGTGTGGGGGATGCCGAGCAGCGCGTGGAGGAGGCCCGTGTCGCGGACGTAGAGCTTCGGGCTCTTGACCAGGCGCTTGCGGAGATTGGCTTCGTAGGGCAGCAGGCGCCGGACGAGGAAGACGCCCTCGAAGATGTCGAGGATGTGCGCGACCGAGTGATAGCTCACGCCCAGCGATCCGCCGAGCTCGCTCAGGTTGCACAGGCCTCCCTGTGCGTGCGCCACCATGGTCAAGAGCCGGCGTAGGCGCGGCGTGGCGATGCGGAAGCCGAGCTGGGGGATGTCGCGCTCGAGCGTGGTCCGAAGATAGGCGGAATACCACTCCGCGGGCGCTGCCCGAGGTCGCGTCCAGTGCAGGCGCGGGAAGCCGCCGCGGATCCAGAGCGCCTCGGCGTCGTGTTCGAAGATCGAGATGCCGCCGAGCTCGAAGAACGCGATCCGACCGGTCAGCGACTCCGAGATGCGGTGGACCAGACCGGGGGCGGCGGACCCGAGCAACACCACGCGCTGCCGCGGATGCCGGTCGAGGTGGCTGCGCAGGATGGGGAAGAGCTCGGGGAGCCGCTGCGCCTCGTCGATCACGAGGCGCGGCGACTCGGAGAGCAGGAACTCCGGGTCCTGCTCGGCGCGCACCAGGTCGAGCGGTCTCTCGAGGTCGACGTGGACGAAACCCGGGAACGCCAGGCGCGCCAGCGTCGATTTCCCGGCCTGCCGCGCACCCAGGATGGCGAGCGCAGGGCTGCGGCGCAGCAGGGCGGTGACCCGGCGGGTCGCGATCCGGGGGTGCGGCGGCATCTGTAAAGATTAGATGATAGTCATCTAAATTTCAAACTCTACCGGATCATCTAGACCTTCCGCACCGTCTCGTGCACCCGGCAGGTGCCCTTCCACCCCTGGGGAAAGACTCTCTGGAGCTACGCCCGCCTGCTTGTCGACAGCCGCTTCGCGCTGCACCCACGCGCACGATCCGCGCGCCGAGCCGCGGGGCTACCCGAGCTCGTCGAGATAGACTCCTGGAGCCCCACCGGAGGTGGCCATGATCCCGAGTCGCTTCGTCCCGCTGCTGGCGCTGTTCGCCGCGAGCCTGGCGGCGGCCGACGAGGCGGAGGTCGGCCGCATCGCCTTCGGTTCGTGCCTCGGCCAGGACGGCGTGCAGCCGATCTGGGACCACGTGCTGGCCGCGAAGCCCGACGTGTTCGTGTTCCTGGGCGACAACGTCTACGCCGACACCACCGATCCCGTCGAGCTGCGCGCCGCCTACGCGAAGCTCACGGCCCAACCGGGGTACCAGAAGCTCAGGCACTCGACCCGGACCCTGGCCACCTGGGACGACCACGACTACGGCCTGAACGACGCGGGCGCGGAGAACCCGATCCGCGAGGCGTCCAAGCAGATCTTCCTGGACTTCTTCGGCGTGCCGAAGGACTCGCCGCGCCGCCGGCGCGACGGCGTCTATCACTCCGAGGTGTTCGGGCCTCCCGGCCGAGGCGTCCAGATCATCCTGCTCGACACGCGCTACCAGCGCACGCCGCTCGTGTGGAAGGAGGACGAGACCGACCTCATCGACGGCGGCCGCTACGTACCCACCAGCGACCCGAAGGCCACGCTCCTGGGCGCGAAGCAGTGGGCCTGGCTGGAGGAGCAGCTCCGCGCCCCGGCGCAGCTGCGCATCATCGGTTCGAGCATCCAGGTGGTGGACGAGGACTACGGCGGGGAGACGTGGGCCAACTTCCCGCTGGAGCGCAAGCGCCTCTTCACCCTTCTCTGGCGCTCGACCGGCTCGCTCTTCATCAGCGGCGATCGTCACTTCGCCGAGCTGTCGCTGATGGACAGCGAGGCCGGCTACCCGACCTACGATCTGACCTCCAGCTCGCTGAACTGGTCCGAGCACGTGTTCCGCATGCCCGAGCGCAACCGGCACCGCGTCGCGGTGCTGAACCGCGGTGACAACTTCGGCCTGATCGAGATCGACTGGGAGCGCCAGGACCCGCTGATCCGGCTCAAGATCATCGACGAGGACGGCGACACGATGATCCACCACAAGGTCGAGCTGAGCGTGCTGCGCGAGTCCAACCTGCCGTGGTGGAACGTGACCCCGAAGTACCCGGACGAGACGCCGTAGGCCGGACCCGCCCGCGGACCCTCCTCAGCGCTCCCGTCCCCGCGACCGACGCACCTCATCCTCCGTGGGGCGTCCACGGAGCGGTGATACCATCGTCGGCCTCGCGGCCCGGGGTGCAGGAGTCTTCCCTGGGCCGCTCGCGAGGAGCACCATGATCGAGCGGGTCGGGTTCATCGGGCTCGGGGACATCGGGGAGCCGATGGCGCGCAACCTCTGCGGCGCCTTCGAGGTGGTCGTCCACGACCTGCGCGAGGAGGCCGTGCAGAGCCTCGCCCGCTCGGGAGCGAAGCCGGCGGCGAGCGCGCGCGAGGTGGGCGAGCGCACGCAGGCGGTCTGCGTCTGCGTGCCCGACGACGCCGCTACGAAGGCCGTCGTGGCGGGGCCCGGCGGGATCCTCGCCGGCGCCCGCCCGGGCGCGATCGTCGCGATCCACTCGACGATCCACCCCGAGACGGCCCGCGACCTCGACCGGCTCGCGCAGGAGCGCGGCGTGCGGGTGGTCGACGCCCAGATGACCGGCGGGCGCGGGCTCGCGGAGCAGCGCAGGCTGCGCTTCATGGCGGGCGGGGACCCCGAGGCGCTCGCGGCGATCCGCCCGCTGCTCGAGCGCTCGGCCGCGGAGATCACGCACTGCGGCGGCGTCGGCGCCGGAGCGGTCGCGAAGCTCTGCAACAACCTGGTCCAGTTCCAGGCCTGGCAGGGCTACGTCGACGCCTTCCGGATCGGCACGGCCTGCGGGCTCTCCGAGCAGACGCTGCTCGAGGTGCTCGCCTGGATCATGAACGACAACGCCCGGACCTTCCTCGCTGCGCGCAGCGCGCTCGAGCGCGACCCCGAGAACGCTCCGCTGCGCGAGCGCTTCACCGCGGTGATGAAGCTCGCCGAGAAGGACCTCTACCTGGCGCTCGACGTGGCGCGCAGCGCGGGAGTCTCCGTGCCGGGCACGGCGCTCTGCTCGCAGCAGACGGCGCGGCTCTTCGGCGTGCCGGACATGCGCCGGCGGTAGAGCTCTCGTGCACGCGATCGACCTGCGCGGCCCCGCCGACCGCCTGCTCGGGCGCACGCTGCGCCGGCAGGCGGAGGCCGTCCCCGACGCGCCCTTCGTGCTGGCCGACGAGCGGCGCTGGAGCTACGCCGAGGCGAACCGGCTCGCGAACGCCTTCGCGCGCGGGCTCGGCGAGCTCGGCGTCGGCCGCGGCGACCGCGTGGCGTTCCTGCTGCGAAGCTCTCCCGAGTTCGTCTTCGCGACCCTCGGCGCGTCGAAGCTCGGCGCCGTCTGGGTGCCGACGAACACCGACTACAAGGGGCCGTGGCTGCGCGAGAGCCTCGAGGACAGCCGCGCGCGCGTGCTCGTCGCCGAGGGCGATCTGCTGCCCCGGGTGGCCGAGGTGGCGGCCGGGCTCCCGCTCGAGCGCGTGCTCGTGCGCGGCGCGGGCCTGCCCGCCGGCCTCCCGACGCTCCCGCTCGAGGAGGCGCTGGCGAAGGACGGCCCCGAGCCCGACGACGCCGGCCTCGCCTACGGCGACACGGCCGCCGTGCTCTGGACCTCCGGCACGACGGGCCGCTCGAAGGGGGTGATGCAGAGCCACAACGCCTGGCTGCGCGCCGCGCTCTCGGGCGCGGCCAACTCCGGCTGCCGCCCCGGCGACGTCCTGTACTGCTGCCTCCCGATGTACAACTCGGCCGCCTGGTCGGCGATGGTCTACCGGGCGCTCGTGACGGGGCTCCCGGTCGCGATCGATCCGGCCTTCTCCGTCCACTCCTTCTGGGACCGCTGCCGCCACTACGGCGCGACGCAGGTCTTCACCCTCGGAGCGATGCACGTCTTCCTCTGGCAGGCGCCCCCACGCCCCGACGACCGCGAGAACTCCGTGCGTCACGCCACCATGATCCCGCTGCCGGACGCGCTGATCGGCCCGATGAAGGAGCGCTTCGGCATCGAGACCCTCGACCAGGGCTACGGCCAGAGCGAGGTCCTCGGCCTCCTGCACCGGCCGGACGACGGGAAGCCCTGCAAGCCCGGCTCGCTCGGCCAGCCGATGGCGGGTATCGAGGCGAAGCTCCTCGACGACGCCGACCGCGAGGTCTCGCCGGGCGAGGTGGGCGAGTTCTGCGTGCGCCCGACCGAGCCCCACGCGATCTTCAACGGCTACCTGGGCGACCCCGAGGCCACGCTGCGCGCCTTCCGGAACCTCTGGTACCACACCGGCGACCTCGGCCGGCGCGACGAGGACGGCGACTGGTTCTTCGTCGATCGCAAGGCCGACTTCATCCGCTACAAGGGGCGCAACGTATCCTCGTTCGCGGTCGAGGCCGCCGTCGGCGCCCACCCCGCGGTGGCAGAGTGCGCGGCGCACGGCGTGCGCTCGGCGGAACTCGAGCACGAGGCGGAGATCAAGGTGTGCGTGGTGCTCCGGCCCGGGGCGGCGCTCGCGCCCGAGGAGCTCGCGCGCTTCGTGAACGACACCGCGCCGTACTTCTTCGTGCCGCGCTACGTCGAGTTCCTGTCCGAGCTCCCGCGCACGCCCACGCTGCGCGTGCAGAAGTACCGCCTGCGCGAGCGCGGCGTCACCTCGGAGACCTGGGACGCCGTGCGGGCGGGATTCGTGGTCCGGCGCTGAGTTCGAGCCGGGGGGTCGACCCCGGGGGATCCCGTCAGCCGGCGAGGCCCGCGCGCAGACGGGCGAGCGTCTCGGGCCTGCCGCGCACGCGCAGGCGCGTGCCCTCCTCGTCGTGACGCTCGGAGAGCACGCGGCAGCTGCCGTGGGCCGCGCCGACCACGCGCTGCTTCGCGTACGGGACGAAGAGCTCCGCCTCGACCATGTCGCGCTCGCAGAAGGCGAGGATGTGCTCGCGCAGCGCGGCGACGTCCACCGCGTCCTTCGCCGACACCAGCACCGCGTCGGGCCACTCGCGCGCGAGGCGCGCGCGCGTCTCGGGGTCCACGCGGTCGATCTTGTTGAGCACGACGAGCCGCGGGCTCTCGCCCGCACCGATCCCCGCGAGCACCTCGCGCGTCACCTGCATCTGCGCAGGAAAGGCCGGGTCGGAGGCGTCGACCACGTGCAGCAGCAGGTCGCAGTCGCGCGCCTCGTCCAGCGTGGAGCGGAAGCTCGCCACCAGGTCGTGGGGAAGCTTCTTGATGAACCCCACCGTGTCCGAGATCAGGATGCGCGGCACGCTCTCGGGCTGCAGCGCGCGCACGGTGGTGTCGAGCGTCGCGAAGAGCTTGTCCTCGACGCGCACGCCGCTCGTGGTGAGCGCCCGCATCCAGGACGACTTCCCGGCGTTGGTGTAGCCGACCAGCGCCACGGCCGGCTGCTCGCCGCGCCGCTGGCGCCGGGTGCCGGACTCGCGCTCGATCGCCGCCAGCTCGGCGCGCAGCTCGGCGATGCGGTCGCGCACCCGACGGCGGTCGAGCTCGCTCGCGCTCTCGCCGGCGCCGCGGCCGCCGATGCCGCCACCCTCGCGGTCGCGCCCGCCGCCGGTCTCGCGCAGGCGCGCGGCGACGTAGCCGAGCCGCGCGATCTCCACCTGCAGGCGCGCCTCGCGGCTGCGCGCGTGGCGCTGGAAGATCGCGAGGATCACCGCGGTGCGGTCGAGCACCTCGGCGCCGGTCGCGCGCTCGAGGTTGCGCGCCTGCGAGGGCGAGAGATCGTGGTCCACCATCACGACGTTCGCCCGCGGCGTCGGCGCGCCGGGCTCGCCTGCGGCGCCCGGCGACTCGGCCGCGGCCGCCTCCGGCGCTTCCGCTTCCTCGGACGCCTCGCCCTCGTCGCCGGCCGCGCGCCGCCGCGCGACCGGCGGTCCGACCGGCACGACGCCGGTGCCGCCGGTCCAGCGCGCCAGCTCGCGCAGCTTGCCCTCGCCCACCACGCTGCCCGGCGCCAGGCGCGAGCGCTTCTGCGTCACCCGGCCCGCGATCTCGAATCCGAGCGTCTTGCCGAGGCGCGCCAGCTCGTGGAGCGAGGACTCGAACTCCTCGTCGGAGAGCTCCGGCAGCTGCACGCCCAGCAACACTGCGCGCGGCCGCGGACGGCTCGTCTCCAGCATCTCGGTCTCCTGTCCGGGGCCCCGGGACGGGGATCTTGCCACAACCGAGCCGTTCGCCGGCGGTCGCGTCGAGCGCCGCGCGTCAGCGGCAGAAGGCGCGGCGGACCCACGCGTGCACGTCGGCCACGAGGTCCCCGGGGTCCTGCTGCATGCCGCGCTCGACCCAGTCGGCGAGCTGCACCTGCTGCATCGCGATCATCATGCGCGCGAGCAGGCGCGGCGGGCCCGGGGGGAAGGCGCCCGCGGCGATCCCGCGCGCGAAGATCCCGGCGTAGAGGTCGATCCCCTCCTCCCAGGCGTGCGCCTGCGAGGGGCTGCGGCTCCCGGCGCCGGCGAGGCCCCAGGCGTGGCCGCCGCGCAGGTGGATGCGCAGGTAGTCGGGGTGGCCGACGAAGAAGTCGACGTAGGCGCCGACCGCGGCGAGCAGCATCTCGGCGGGCCCCGCGGCCGCCGCCGCGGCCCCGGCGCTCGCCTCGAGGATCTCCCGGTTGCGCGTCGCGTGGACGGCGCGCATCACGTCGGGCTTGCCGGCGAAGACGGAGTAGAGCGTCCCCAGCGAGAGTCCCGACTCGGCGGCGATCTCCTCGATCTTCGCGGCGTCGAAGCCCTTCTCGGCGAAGCTGCGCTCGGCCGCCTCGAGGATGAGCTGGCGGTACAGGCCCTCGCGCGCGCGGCGGGCGTTCTCCTTGGGGCGGCTCTTCGCCACGCGGAGGTCCGGGATCACTCGGCCGAAGGCAGCGTCGCGTACCAGTCGAAATCGGCGCGCTTCACCCAGCCCGGCATGCGCGAGCCGCGCCGGAGGCGCTCCTGCATCTCGCCGGAGAGGCGCCCGTTCGCGAGCAGCTCGGCGAAGACCGCGCCGGCGTTGGCGTGGTCGAAGAAGTCGCGCTGCCAGGACCACTGGAAGCCCCCGGCGTAGCGGAACCACGAGCCGCCGGTGCCTGCGATCTCGTAGGGCCTGCCGTCGGGGCGCTCGACCGGGGCGATCTGGCGCCAGATCCCGATCACCTCGCCGATCTTCTCGTCGATCAGCACGCGCACGTACGGGTAGACCCAGCGCTCGAGCCCCGCCATCTCGGAGCCGAAGGCGTTGCGCGCGATCTCGTCGCGGCCGCGGGCCACGAACTCGTACTTGTGGCCGTTGTTCCAGCTGTAGAGCGCGTCCTCGCTGTAGAAGCCTGGCATCGCGCTCCAATCGCCCGTGCGGCCGGCCGTGTCGTTGGCCGCCACCCAGCGCCGCATCATCTCCTCGAGCTCCTCGCGCGGGAAACGGGGCATGGCTCCTCACTCCTCTTCGATCGAGAGCGCGAAGGTCGGGCAGAAGCGAACCGCGGCGCGGACCTTCTCGCGCAGCCGCTCGGGCGGGCGCTCGTCGAGGACCACCACCTGCTGGCGCTCCGGGTCCAGGCCGAAGACCTCGGGCGCCTCGTTCCGGCACACGCCGTGGCCCTGGCAGAGGTCGAAGTCGACCTCGACCCTCACGCGCCCTCCGGCCGCGCCCGCCGGCGGTAGCGGACCCGGCAGGGCTGGCGCAGCTGGACGACCATCCGCGAGTGGTCG
Source organism: uncultured Spirochaetales bacterium (assembly GCA_964624475.1). Lineage (GTDB taxonomy): Bacteria > Myxococcota_A > UBA9160 > UBA9160 > SMWR01 > CAZUYC01. Next base: position 45,089 of record CAZUYC010000085.1, read on the forward strand.
TTGCGATAGCTCTGCGGCGGCTGCGCCAGCTCGAACGCGAAGCCGCGCAGGAGCACGCTCATGATCGCCTTGAGCTGCATCATCGCGAAGGCCGCACCGACGCAGCGGTGCCGACCGGCGCCGAAGGGGATCCAGGCGAAGGAGCGCCGGTCCTCCTCGCGGCCCGGCCCGTAACGATCCGGGTCGTAGCGGTCCGGGTCCTGGAAGCACTCCGGCATGCGGTTCGAGACGGCCGGCGAGACCGCGACGAGCTTCCCGGCCTCGATGCGGAAGCCGCCGTACTCGAAGTCGCGCACCACCTTGCGCATCAGGATGATGAGCGGCGGGTGGAGGCGCAACGCCTCCTTGATCGCGCTCTCGAGCTCGGGCATCTCGCGCAGGGCCTGGTAGGAGACCTCGCGCCCGTCGGCGTAGAGCGAATCGAGCTCGTCCACCACGCGCCGCGAGCACGCAGGGTGGCGCAAGAGCTCGATCAGCGTCCACGCGGCGGTGCCCGAGGTCGTGTGGTGGCCCGCGAACATCATCGCGATGAACATCCCCGTGATCTGGTCGGCGTCGTAGCGCAGGCGGCCGTCCGGCTCGCGGACCTTCGTCAGCACGTGCAGCAGGTCGCTCGTCTCGCGCCCCTCGCGCTGCCGGCGCAGGGTGATCTCGCTCACGAGTTCTACGAGGCGCGCCCGCGCGCGGTCGCGCTTGCGGAAGGACGGGAGCGGCAGGTGCGGGTTCACGTAGGCGAAGGCGTCCGTGCCGCGCTCGAGATCCTTGTAGGCCCGCGCGAACTCCGGCGTGAGCTCCTCCCGGAACTCCCGCCCGAGCAGGCACGAGCTCGAGGTGTAGATCGTGAGCTCGGAGAAGAAGTCGAGCAGGTCGATCGCGCCCTCCTCTGCGAAGCCCGCGACCATGCGCCCGGTCTCGGCGGCGATCACCTCGGCGTGGCCGCGCATGCACTCGTCGCGGAGCGAGCGGTTCTTGATCGCCTGCTTGCGCTGCTCGACGCCCGCGTCGAAGACGACGCCGGCCCCGAAGATCGGCTTCATGAAGGGATACGCCGCCGCCTGGTCGAGCTGCTCCTCCGGCGCGCGGAAGAAGGCCTCCTGCGCCTGCTCGCCCGAGAGCAGCACCACGTTCTGCCCGGCCCAGCGCATCTCGCCCACGTCGCCGCACTCGTCGCGCACGCGCTGCATCAGCGCGAGCGGGGAGCGGCGCAGCTCGAGCAGGTGGCCGAGGCCCGGGAGCGCGCCGCTGACCCGCGGCGGGGTGCGGCCCGCGGCGGACCGGGGGGGCGGCGCCTCGGCGGCCGGGCTGGCGGCGCTCATGGGCGGGGGCCTCCTGGGCGGAACAGGAAGAGTCTCGCACAAAAATGGATTGGGTTTCAAGTTATGTAATGAGATTATACGCCACACTCGGGCCCGCGGCGGCGCGGGCTCGCCCGGCGGGGCGCGCCGCCCCGACGCCCGCCCGCGGAGGAGTCGCTTGGCCGAATCCGAGGTCTCCAAGGCCGCTGCCCGGCCCATCCTTCTTGCTGACGTCCCGCGCTTCGACCTCGAGGCCGACGTCGTCGTCGTCGGGCACGGCGCCGCGGGGGGCTGCGCCGCGATCGAGGCGGCCCGCGCGGGGGCGAGCGTCCTCGTCCTCGAGCGGATGTCGCGCGGCGGCGGCGCGGCGGCGCTCTCGACCGGGCTCACCTACTTCGGCGGCGGCACGCGCATCCAGCGCGCCTGCGGCTTCGAGGACTCGGTCCCGGATATGCAGGCCTACCTGCGCTTCGAGGCGGGCGCGCACGCCGACCCCGATCGCGTCCGCCTCTACTGCGAGGGCTCCGTCCTGCACTTCGAGTGGTTCTGCGCGCTCGGCGTCGAGTGGAACGAGTCGTACCTCGACGACAAGGTGACGCACCCGCTCTCGGCGGATTGCCTGCTCTTCACGGGCAACGAGGACGTCTGGCCCTTCTGCGAGCAGGCGCGCCCGGTCCCGCGCGGGCACAAGCCCGCTCGCGAGGGCGAGGCCGGGGGCTACCTGATGGAGGCGGTGCTGCGCGCCAGCGCCGCCTCCGGCGCGCGCGTGCTCCACGACTGCCTCGCAGAGCGTCTCGTCCAGCGCGAGGACGGGCGCGTGGTGGGCGTCGCGGCGCGGTGCGAGGGGCGCACCCTAGTAGCACTCGCGCGCCGCGGCCTGATCCTCGCCGCCGGCGGCTTCGTGATGGACCGCGAGATGCTCGCGCGCCACGCGCCTTCGCTGCTCCACATCAACTACCCGACCGGGACCCCGGGCGACGACGGCCGCGGGATCCGCATGGGCATGGGAGCCGGGGGCGAGGCGGTCCACATGGCGGAGGGGCTTTTGCTCAACTCGTGGTACCCGCCCTCCTCGCACCTGATGGGCATCCTGGTCGACGCGCGCGGACAGCGCTTCGTGAACGAGGACGCGTCGATCGGGCGCACGAGCGACGCGATCATTGCTGCGGCCGACGCCCGCGCCTGGCTCGTGGTCGACGATTCGATCTACGGCCCGACGCAGGCGCGCCACCGGATCGCCGCCGTCGAGGACAGCTTCGAGGCGCTCGAGGCGGCGCTCGGGATCCCGGAGGGAGCGCTCGTTCGGACCGCGGACGCCTACAACCGGGCCGCGGAAAAGGGCCTGGACCCCCTCTTCCGCAAGGCGCGACGCTGGCTGCGCCCGCTGCGGACGCCCCCCTACGCGGCGCTCGATACGAGCCCCGCCGGCTCGGTCTGGGGCGGCTTCACGCTCGGGGGCCTCCGCACCCGCGCCACGGGCGAGGTGCAGGGCCCCGACGGGCGCGAGATTCCGGGCCTCTACGCGGCAGGCCGCAGCAGCGCGGGCCTCTGCCGGGAGGGGCGCACGTACGCGAGCGGTCTCTCGATCGGGGACGCGACCTTCTTCGGCCGCCTCGCGGGTCGCCGTGCGGCCGGCGCCGCGGCATGGCGATGAGATGACCTTCGACCTCCTGTTCTCCCCGATCCGCATCGGCTCGCTCGAGCTGCGCAACCGCATCGTCATGTCGCCGATGACGACCGACTACGCGACGGACGACCAGACGCCCTCGCCCCGCCTGCTCGCGTACCTCGAGGAGCGCGCGCGCGGCGGCGTGGGGCTGATCACGCTCGAGGCGTGCTCGATCGACCGCCGGCAGCGCGAGGTCGCGCACAGCATGCACTTCGGGGACGACTCGGTGATCGAGCCGCACCGCGAGCTCGTCCGGCGCGTTCACGCGCACGGGGCCCGGGTCTGGCCGCAGCTCGTCCACCCGGGGCCGGACTCGATGTCGCCGCTCCTCGACCGCACGCCCTCGGTCGGCCCCTCGGTGATCCCCTCCTACCTGACCGGACTCCCCTGCCGCGAGCTCTCCCGCGACGAGATCCCGGCGATCGTCGCCGGCTACGCGGACGCGGCGCGCCGCGTCCGCGCGGCCGGCTACGACGGCCTCGAGCTGCACGCGGCCCACGCCTACATGCTGCTCGGCTCCTTCCTCTCGCCGCTGCGCAACCGCCGCAGCGACGAGTACACCGGGAGGACGCAGGAGGGGCGCGTGCGCCTGGTCGTCGAGGTCGTGCAGGCGATCAAGGCGGCGGCGGGCGCGGCGTTTCCGCTGGCGCTGCGCATCTCGGGCTACGAGCGCGCGCCGGGCGGCCGTCCCCTGGCCGACACGCAGCGCATCGCCCCGCGCCTCGCCGCCGCCGGCGTCGACGCCTTCCACGTCTCGGGGGGGTCGAGCGACCGCTACGTGACCCAGATCGTGACCGGCTCGCAGTGGCCCGACGCCCACAACGCGCCGGCGGCCGCGGCAGTGCGCCGCGTGGTCGACGTGCCGGTCATGGTCGCCGGCCGGATCCACGACCCGGAGCTCGCCGAGGAGGTCCTGCGCCGCGGCGACGCCGACCTCGTCGTGATGGGGCGCCCGCTGCTCGCCGACCCGGAGCTCCCGGCCAAGGCCCGCGCCGGCCGCCTGCGCGAGATCCGCCGCTGCATCTCCTGCCAGCACTGCATCGACTCGATGGAGCGCATGGACATGAGCTGCGCGGTGAACGGGCGCTCGGGGCGCGAGGCCGAGCGGAGCCTCGAGCGCGCTCCTCGCGCCCGCCGCGTGGTCGTCGTCGGCGGGGGGCCCGCCGGGCTCGAGGCGGCCCGCCTGGCGCGGCTGCGCGGCCACCGCGTCACGCTGCTCGAGCGCGAGCGCGCGCTCGGCGGGGCGCTGCGGCTCGCGGCCGCCGTCCACCCGGAGAACGAGCCCTTCCTCGAGTTCCTGACGGCCGAGGTGCGGCGTCTCGGCGTCGACCTGCGCCCCGGCGTCGAGGCGAGCGCGGGCCTCGTCGGGGAGATGGCGCCGGAGGTCGCGATCGTCGCGACGGGCGGTCGCCTCGCCCTGCCCGAGATCCCCGGCTCCGACCTCCCGCAGGTCTGGACCGGCGCACTCCTGCGCCAGCTCCTCTGCGGGAAGGTCGAGGGCTCCGCCGCGCGGCGCCTGCCGGCGTGGCTGCGCCTCGGCTCCCGGGCGCTCGCGCGCGTCCAGCCCTGGCTCACGCCCGCCCGGATCCGCGCGCTGGCCAAGCTCGCCCTCCCGCTCGGCCGGGAGGTCGTGGTCGTCGGCGCGGACCTCGCGGGCGTCGAGCTCGCGGAGCTGCTGGCGCAGCTCGGGCGCCGCGTCGCGCTGCTCGAGTCCGGGGAGCGCATCGCCCCCGAGGTCGGCGGCAAGCGCCGCGCCGAGCACATGGATCGCCTCGACCGCCTCGGCGTATCGGTCCACGTCGGCCTCGTCTACCATGCGATCGCTCGGGACGGCGTCCGCGTCTCCGCCGCGGAGGGCCCGGTCCGGCTCGTCCCCGCCGACTCGATCGTGCTGGCGGGACGGCTCGAGCCGGACACCTCCCTCCACGACGCGCTGCGCGGCGTGGTCCCGGAGGTCTTCGCCATCGGCGACTGCACCGGGCTCGGGCTGATCCGCAAGGCGACCGACGACGCCGCGCGGGTCGCCTGCGCGCTGTAGTTCTCGAGGCGGCGATCTAGCTTCGGAAATCGCTAGCGCATTCACTCCGCTCGCCTGCGGCTCGCTGCGCGGCCGCTCCGCGGCCTTGCTGTACGTTGTCCGCGCTACGCTTGCCTGCGGCTCGCTGCGCGCCCTGCGGGCGCTTGCCTGGGGAGGTCGACCGTGTCCGAGGAACCCGCGGCGATGATCGCGGCGCGCGGCTCGTGGAGCGCCGTCCAGCGCAAGGCGAAGGAGGAATGGCTGGCGCTCATGGCCGACGACGTCTGCATCGAGGACCCGATCGGCATCTCGCCGCTCGATCCGGTCGGCAAGGGGCACTGCGGCAAGCAGGCCGTGCGCGCCTTCTGGGAGCGCAGCATCGCCCCGAACCAGATCCGCATCGAGGTGGCCCGCTCCTTCTGTGCGGGCCTCGAGTCGGCTCACCTCCTGACGCTCACCACCACCTTCCCGAACGGGGCGAGCGCCGCGGTGACGGGGATCTTCACCTACCGGGTGAACGAGTCCGGGAAGCTCGCCGCGCTGCGGGGCTACTGGCAGATCTCCGACATGACGGTGAGCCCGCCGCCCTGAAGCCGCCGCCCTGCGCCGCGACCGCGATCGCAGTGGCCGCGTACGCGCTCGGCTGCGTCGCCGGCGCGAGCGAGCCGGCTCCCGCGAGCGGCCGCCGGCTCGAGCCGATCCGCCGCTTCGCGGCCGAGGAGGCGCGCCAGGCGGTGGCCGTCGACGCGGAGCACTTCTACGCGATCGACGACCGGCGCCTCGGAAAGTACTCGAAGCGTTCGGGCCGGCGCGTGGCGTCCTGGACCGCGCCCGCCGGCAGCCCGATCGTCCACCTGAACAGCGGCGTCGTCCTCGACGGCCGGCTCCACTGCGCCCACTCGAACTATCCGGGCCTGCCGATGCAGAGCTCGATCGAGATCTTCGACGCGGAGACCCTCGCGCACGTGGAGTCCCGCAGCCTCGGGCGGCTCCCGGGCTCGGCGACCTGGGTCGACCGCCGGGAGGGCGTCTTCTTCGTCGGCCTCGCGAACTACGCCGGGCGCGGCGGGGCGCCCGGACGGGGCCCGGAAGCCACCATCGTGGCGCGCTTCGATGCGGGCTGGCGTCCGATCGGCGGGCACGCCTTCCCGAAGGCCGTGGTCGAGCGCTTCGGCACGCGCAGCAACTCGGGAGGCGCCTTCGGACCGGACGGCCTCCTCTGGGCCACGGGCCACGCCGCCGCCGAGGTCTACGCGCTGCGCGTGCCCGCGGCGGGCGTGGCGCTCGACCTCGTCGAGATCCTGCCGGCCGACGCGGCCGGCCAGGGCATCGCCTGGGACGCGGCGGAGCCCGAAGTGCTCTGGACGATCCGCCGGGATTCGCGCGAGGTCGTCGCGTCGCGCCTCGTGTCACCGTAGCCTGATGGACTTCGCTCGGCTTCGCCTCGCTGCGCGCTGCGCTTGCCCGATGAACTTCGCTCGGCTTCGCCTCGCTGCGCGCTGCGCTTGCCTGATGGACTTCGCTCGGCTTCGCCTCGCTGCGCGCTTCGCTTGCCTACTCCGGAGTGAAGCCCGGGCGGATCCTTTCGCTGAAGCAACGAAGGGAAACGGAGAGCCGGGAACGGGCTAGTGCTCCAGGGTCGATTCCAGATCGCGCGCCACGCGTTGAGCGGCGGTGCGCAGGTCGTCGGGTAGTTGGGAGAGCTCTTCGGCGCTGACGTCTTCCGAGAATCGCAAGCGGCGCAGGCGGGCTGGTGCTACCGCGCGCGGCATCCAGGCCGCATGCAGGAGGAGCGGTACTTGTTCGCCGTACGGCCCTTTCAGGGTCGCCAGCGGTCCGCGACCGACATCGGCCGCGTCGAAGACGTCGATGCGAATGCCATCGTCACACAGCGCCGGCACGACGACGAAGCCGTCATGACCGCCCGGATGACTACCGGCCAGCTTCCAATGATCGTCGCCGTGGCCCGGATCGCGGGGTACGAAGACAGGTGAAGTGGGCAGGATATCCGACGATAGATACTCGAACGTCGATTGACGGCGCAGGCTGCCGCGTTCGAACGTCGTCACTACGCCCTTGCCTTCCTGGCCCGGGAGCTTCGCCGGATCGATGCGGTTCCCGTACGCCGACAGGGCCCGTCGCGATATGTTGTGCGGGCGGTATCCATGGTACACGGCGTGGTGTGTGGTCGGCGCCGCTAGACCCTGCGGGCTCCAATCCATTGCCGTGAGTTGGAGATTGTAGGTCCAGTCGTCGCGAAACCGTGCCCGGTCGCGTATCCGACCCGCTTCCGGATCGACTTCCACCTCGGAGATCGACGACGGACACATCGACATGTTGTAGAGGCCGACTTGCGACGGGTGAATCGGCTCGCCGAACGCATCGACGTCGTCGGCTCGCAAGAAGAAGCCTAGATCGATGCCGTCCATGTGCTCGAACAGAATTCGGACGCCGCCGCTGTCGTCGTAGACGGCGTAGAAGTGGCCTGTGGGTGGCGCGATCATGAAGCGCCGCGTCGGCACCGGTTCGCCTGCCGGTGTCCGCTCGAGGTCTGTCTTGCGTACCAGAAAGGCAGGCGACTCGAGGTCGGCGAGTACGGTGCGTGACCCGCCGGCCATCTTTCCCGGGTCGCTCTTGAAGTTGCCCGACTCCACGAGCAGCAGCCAGTCACGCGTCTGACTCAGCGTATGCATGCTGCCGGCAATGCGCGCCTCTTGTACCGGCCAGGTACGGACTTCCGTGCCTTCGCCGTCGTAACGCACGACCACCGGCTGCAGCTCGAAGGGCGCGTAAGTGACCGGCACCAGCTTCACGGTCCACAAGCAGTCGCGGTCCGGATCGATGATCGGATGGGCGGTGGAAAAGATGAACGGCAGCAAGCCGGGCATCGGCATCGACTCGCCCCACGATCGCTTCGAGCCGACCTCGCCCAGGAAGCGCAGCTCGACCGGGTCGATCTCCGCCGGGCGGCCGACGTCCCACGTCGCAAACAACCGATCACGCCAAGGCAAGGGCGCCGTGTTCGCCATGTTCGGCATGCCGAAGGCCGACGTATAGCCGACGCTGGTGATGTGAAATGCATCGGGGCGCAGCGCCAGCAGCCGCGCCGATGGTGAATCGATCTTACGGGCGCGCCAGGCGAATCGATCCGCCGCAGCGCCGTGCGTGCCCGGTCGCAGCGACAGGCGAATGATATGCCCGGGAGTGAACAGCGCGTACGGCAGGTCACCGCGGCGGTCGGGTGCGCTGATCATCATCTCACCGCCGATCTCGGCGGGCCAGGTGCCGGCTACGAGCTGTAGATCGATGTCACCGTGTTCTGCGGTGCTGATGCTGCGCGGAACAGGCACTTCGTATCCTCCAGATATCCGGCAGAATCGGCCGGAGGCAGCACGAAGTCAACGCTGTTTGCCTGGGCGCATCGCTAACCTCGCTCGGCTTCGCCTCGCTGCGCGCTGCGCTGGCCCGATGAACCTCGCTCGGCTTCGCCTCGCTGCGCGCTGCGCTGGCCTACTCCGGAGTGAAGCCCGGGCGGATCCTTCCCTCGAGAGAGATCAGCGGCTGCGCCGACGCGACCCTGCCGGGGCTGCGGCAGCCGGGCCCGACGCGGTCCTGGCCGAGGTCGTCCCGCGTCGCCGCCGCGAGCTCGCGCAGCTTCGCCACCAGGGCGGGGTGGTCGGCGGCGACGTCGTGCGCCTCGCCCGGGTCGTGCTCGAGGTCGTAGAGCTCGGCGCCCGCGAGGTGGAGCTTCCAGGGCCCGGAGCGCACGGCCTCGAGCGCGTCGCCGCGAAAGAAGTAGAAGGCCTCGTGGGGCGACCGCGCGCCGGGCTCGCCCGCGAGGAGCGGCCCGATGTCGCGCCCGTCGATGCGCCGATCGGCCGGAACCTCGCCACCGGCGAGCTTCACCAGGGTGGGAAGCACGTCGATCATGCCCGTCACCGCATCGCTCGACGTCCCGGCCGGGATGCTCCCGGGCCACCAGGCGAGGGTCGGCACGCGCACCCCGCCCTCGAGGGTCGTCCCCTTGTACCCGCGCAGCGGCCGGTTGCTCCCGTCGACCCCCGCGCCGTTGTCGGAGCTGAAGAGCACGAGCGTCCTGGCTTCGAGGCCGAGCTCCCGGACCGCGGTGAGCACCCGGCCGACGCTCCAGTCGAGCTCCTCGACCGAGTCGCCATAGGCGCCATTGCCCGACCTTCCCCGGAAGGCCGCGCCCGGATGCCAGGGGGAGTGGACGGCCGTGTGGGCGAGGTAGAGGAAGAAGGGCCGGTCCGCGTGCTCGCGGACGAACCTCACGGCCTCTTCGGTGTAGCGCTGCACGAGCTCCCGCTGCTCCGCGACGCGGACGCGCGCGACGACCTTCTCGTCGCGCAGGAGGGGGATCGGAGGGCGAGGCGACTCGGAGGCAGCGGGGTGGGGCGGGACCGCAGCGGGCGGGTGCTCCGCGAGGTCTTCGGGAGGACCCATGTCGTTCGAGTAGGGGATGCCGAAGTAGCGCTCGAATCCGTGCCGGGTCGGCAGGAAACTCCGGCTGGTCGCCGAGGTGCCACTTGCCGACGCAGGCGGTGGCGTAGCCCCGCCGCTTCAGGAGCTCCGGCAGGGTGTGCTCGCCCGCGGAGAGGCCGATCGGGCTCGCCGGGAAGAGCGCGTAGGGGATGCCGACGCGCTTGGCGTAGCTCCCGGAGAGCAGCGCGGCTCGCGCGGGCGAGCAGACCGGAGCGCTGTAGTGGGAGCCGAGCCGGCGCCCTTCGGCCGCCATGCGGTCGAGCTCGGGCGTGCGATGGAGCTTCGAGCCGAAGGGGCCGATGTCCCCGTAGCCGAGGTCGTCGACGAGGATGACGATGAAGTTCGGGCGCTCGGCGGAGAGGGCCGGGGAAGTGAGGACGGCGAGGGCGGCGGCGGCCAGCCAGCCGGCCCGCCGGATCGTTCGCGGCACCTGGGGCCGAGCGGGATCCATCTCGGGGCGCTCCTATTCCGATGAACTTCGCTCGCCTGCGGCTCGCTGCGCGCGCCTTCGGCGCTTGCTCGACGAACTTCGCTCGCCTGGGCCGAGCTCCACAGGAGCTCCGGCCCGCTGCGCGCGCCAGGCGATCGTGTGCGCCGCGAGCACGGCGAAGAGGCCGGGGCTCAGGATGGCGCTGTTCGCGAAGGCGCGCGAGTCGGTGGCGAGGAGCGCCGCGTAGCCGGCCGCGGACCAGGCGAAGAGCGCGGTCCAGGTGACCGCGTACGCGGGTCGGCGGACCGCCTCGGGCGGGGCGAGCAGCAGCAGCACCAAGACGGAGAAGTAGTAGTGCACGGGGGTCGCGACGAAGAGGGCCACCGCGAGCGCGGTCGAGGCGAAGACGAGGGCCGGGACGCGGCGCGCGAGGGAGAGCGCCGCGAGGCCGAGCAGCGCCGCGCCCGCCGCGCCGAACGGCGCGCGGGCCCGCAGGGTCAGGGCGGCGAGGGCGTAGTCGTAGTCGGGGGCGGGCGCCAGGAAGTGGTCGAGCGCGACCAGGCACTTGAACCCGATCCGGTAGAGCGAGAGGATCTGCCCGTGCAGGCCGATCTTCGCCACGAACTCCTGCCACGCGCCGATTCCGAGGAGCGCGCTCGAGACGAAGAGCCCCGCGGCGACCGTCGCCGCGAACGCGCCGACGAGACCCGGGAGCCAGTCGGGCGTCCGCTCGCTGCGCCGGCGGCGCAGCGCCGCCCACAGGACGAGTGCGGCGGGCAGGACGGCCGGGAAGATCTGGAGCAGCGCCGCGAGCCCGAAGGCGACGCCCGCCCCCCGCGCGCGCCCGCGCGCGAAGGCGCAAGCCCCGAGGATCGCGAGCGACACGTAGCCGAAGCGAAGGATCGCGCCGCCCATCACGTTCCACTGGTTCGGGACCTCGGTAAAGAAGAAGGTCGCCGCGACGAGTCCCGCGCGGGCTCCGAAGCGGCGGAAGGCCGCGGCGAGCGCGACGAGGATCAGCGCCGGATCCACGAGCGAGAGGCCGAGCAGCGTCCCGTAGCGCAGCGGCAGGCGCTCGAAGGCTGGAGCCGCGAGGGCCGTGAAGAAGGGCGTCTGGTTGTAGCCGTTGTCCACGAACCAGAGCGCGCGGTTCGGCTGATCCGGGAGGCGCTGGAAGAAGGCGAGGTCGGCGAGGAACTCGCGGCGGCGCTCCGGGCTGAAGCGCTGCTCGCAGTCGGAGCGGCGCAGGAGCTCGTCGCGGTCGAGTGTCGCCATGGGCTCGCGCAGGTCGCTCGCCCGCTCGATCCCGCGGAAGAAGCCCGACCCCCGCGCATCGAGCGCGAGGATGCAGGCGTAGATCCGGAAGTAGCCGAGCTCGCGGGCGTACTTCGCGCCGAAGAAGGCGTGCTGCACGTCCCAGGTCTTCACGAAGTGCCGCGGGTGGGCGGAGAGCGCCAAGAAGCCGAGGGCGCCCGCGACCGCGAGCAGGCCCAGCGCCGCGTCGATGCCGCGATCGAGACGCGGCCCCGCGAGCCGCTCCGGGAGCCGGCGGGCCGCGAGCGCGACGAGCCCCGCGAGAGCGCCGAGCGCCGCCACCGCGAGCTGCCACTCGAGCGGATGGACGCGGATCTCCACGGGCGGCCCCGGCGCGGGACGATATCACGGTTCGCAGCGGGGGCCGGCGCGCGCCGCGGTCGACCCTCGAGCGGGCTGACGGTCGGCGAAGAGCCGGCCGTCAGGCACTTCGCTCGGCTTCGCCTCGCTGCGCGCTTCGCTTGCCGCGGCCTTGTCGAGCCGTGAGCGGGCGCGCGCGCCGCGTCGCGGTGGCCGCCGCGTGGCTGGCGGGCGTGCTCTGCCTCCAGGAGCTCGTGCTGCGCTTCGTCTTCCCGCTCCCGGAGATCGCGAGCCTGAACCGCGTCGACTACATGCGCCGCGCCGCGGACGATCCGCGCCGGCCGCTTCGCAGCCTGCGCCTCGTCTGGGAATCGGCGCCCGACGGCGCGCGCTTCGAGCACGGGCTCAATGCCTACGGATTCCGGGATCGGGAGTGGAGCCTCGCGAAGGAGCCGGGCGTTGCGCGCGTCTTCTTCGTGGGGGACAGCTTCGTCGAGGGAACGATGGCCGGCGACGACGAGACCATCCCGCGCGCGTTCGCCGTCGCCGCAGCGCGCGCGGGACGCCGCGTCGAGGCGATGAATCTCGGGGTGATGGGAGCGGACCTGTCGCACTACTTCCAGCTCGTCAGCGACACCGCCCCGCTGTTCAGGCCCGACGCCGTGATCCTGGTGCTCTTCGCGAACGACCTCCCCCCGCCCGCCTTCGACGTCGTGCGCGCGCCGGCGCGCCGTTTCGACCGGCGGCTGCCGCGCCTCGCGGTCGTGGCGCAGCTGCTCGCCGCCGGGGAGATGCCGCCGCTGCGAGCGCGTCTGCGGGCCGTCCCCTACCACGTCCCGGCGACGGACCCGCGCCACCTCTGGCACGGCCGCGAAGCCGAGGTCCGTGCCCTCACGCGAGCGGACCTGGCGCGAGCCGTCCTCGAAGGGCGATTCAATCCCTATCGCGTCGGCGGCGCCGGCTACCTCGCCGAGGCCCTGCGTACGCCGATCGACGTGGCCGAACCGCTGCGCTTCCTCGCCGGCTTCCTCGCGCGCCACGGCGGCCGGCTCTTCGTCGCCTATCTCCCCGACCGCACGCAGGTGAGCCGCCACTACGCCGGCTTCGAGGCGGCGCTCGGCGCCGACGGGACCGACCTCGGCGGTCGCGAATACCGCCGGCATCGGCGCGAGCTCGCGCGCGACTGTCGCGCGGCCGGGGTTCCCTTCCTCGACCTGACGCCGCTCCTGCGCCGGGAGGAGGCGCGGGGCCAGCATCTCTACTGGGACTACGACGACCACATGCGAGCCGGCGGCTATGCGCTGGTCGGGCAGGCGCTCTTCGACGGCTGGGTGCGAGGGCGGGGTGAAACCGGGCCTGAGGGTTGACAAGATATATCTTACGATATATCTTGCTGTCTATCGCACGCCCGCGGAGGTAGGCCATGCACTGGCAGCACCACCGCTCCCGCTTCCACCGCCACATGCGCCGGCACGGCCTCGGACCCTGGGCGGCCCGCGGCCGCTTCTTCGGCCCCGGCGAGGTGCGCCTCGCGCTGCTCTCGCTCCTGGCCGCGCGCCCCCAGCACGGCTACGAGCTCATGCGCAGCCTCGAGGAGCGCTCCGCCGGCACCTACCGCGCGAGCGCCGGAACCATCTACCCGACCCTCCAGCAGCTCGAGGACGAGGGTCTCGCCCGCTCCGAGTCGGTCGAGGGCAAGCGGGTCTACCGCATCACGGACGCGGGGCGCGCGGAGGTCGAGCGCGAGGCCGAGGCGGTGGCGGAGATCTGGCGGCGCGCCGACGACTGGGGCGACTGGAGCGACCTCTTCGATCCCGGCGCGACCGAGCTCGTGCGCCCGGCGATGGAACTCTTCAAGGCGTCCCTGCGCTCGCTCGCGCGCAGCGACGACCCGGGCCGCATCGACGCGATCCGCGCGATCCTGCGCGACGCGCGCCAGCGCATCCGCGCCCTCGACGACGCGGAGGCCTGAGCAAGGCCGCGACCGCAAGGCCGCGAAGCGGCCGCGCAGCGAGCCGCAGGCGAGCGGAGGTCCATCGAGCTACGCCGCGGGCGCGGCCGCAAGGCCGCGAAGCGGCCGCGCAGCGAGCCGCAGGCGAGCGGAGGTCCATCGAGCTACGCCGCGGGCGCGGCCGCAAGGTCGCGAAGCGGCCGCGCAGCGAGCCGAGTGCGGGCCCCGCTGAGGCCCGATCATTCCTCCCGGCGGTCGCCGAGGAGACCGCCGAGGCCGCGGCGCAGGAGCTCGCGACCCGCGTCCTCGATCGAGACCGGCGGGGATTCGCCGGCGCCGGGGGGCTGCGCGCCGGCGTCGTCACCGGGCTCGCGATCGCGCGGCTTACCGACCAGGACGCGCTCGACGACGCCGGTCACGGCCTCGCGCGACGCCGAGGCCGCGACGTAGGCGAGATCGGGCTGGACCGAGAGATCGCCCGGCGTGCCCGAGACGACGACCGGAAGCTCGACCCGCCCGTCGGGCGAGCGCAGCAGGCGGAGCTTCTTCTCCGCGTCGACGATCTCGTCGCTTAGCTCCTTCGAGAACGCCATCACCGCGTTCGAGTCGAGGCGTCCGGCGAACGCGTAGCGGCCGCGACCGGTCACGCCGTAGGCGTGCGTCACGAGGCGCCCGTCGCGGAGCGCGACCTGGCCATTCGCGATCTCGAGCTGTGCTTCGAACCGCTCGAAGGGGGTGTCCTCCGCCCCGAAGACCTGCGGGTGCGACTCGAAGAGGCGCCCGAGCTTGCGGCCCGAGAGGACCGGGAGGCCGATGAGCGCGCGCAGCGCATCGCCCGCGGGGTTGAAGCCGCGCAGCACGCCCTCCACGACGCGGAGATCCCCGCCGCCGGCGAGCTCCGAAGCCCGCGAGCCCGCGCCGCGAAGCTCGATGCTTGCCGAGAGGCGGCCGCTCGCGCGCCCGGCGCTCGCCGGCGCGTGGGCGGCGAGGAGGCTCTCGAGGCTCATCCCGTCGGCGCGCAGGCGCGCTTCGAAGGCGGGCCCGCCCGCCGCGCGGAGCTCCGCCGAGCCGGTGGCCTCGAGGTGGCCTCCGTGGGCCGCGAGCGCGAGCTTCGCAACCTCGACCTTCCCTCCGAGCGAGCGCAGGTCGAGCGCGAGGTCGCGGTAGTCGAGGCCGCGCAGCGACCCGGCCGGCGAGCTCGCGTGCAGGCGCAGCTTCGGGCTCGCGAGATTCTCGACGGTCGCGCGGAACGCGAGGCGCGTCGCGTCCACGACGAGCTCGCCCGCCCCGATCTCGACCCGCTCGCCGCGGCGCCGCGCCGAGAGCGCGAGCCTGAGCGGCCGTCCCCGCGCCTTCGCGAAGCCGTCGCCGAGGCGCAGCTCCGCGTCGCGGCCGTCGAGGCTCGCCTCGATGGCGAGGTCGGAGGCGGTTCCCTTCGCCCGCAGCTCCACGCGGGCTACGCCCGAGCCCGCGAGCCGGCTCGGCGCCCGGCCCGAGAACGGGGCGCTCGCGAGGGCCCTGGCGAGGTCGACCGGATCGAGCGCGAACACGACGTCGAGGCTCGGCTCCGCCGCGCTGACAGGGCCCACGGTGCCCGACGCGCGCAGATTCTGCCGCTTCGAGCCGAGGACGGCGGCCTCCATCTCGAAGACCACCGGCGCACCCGGAGCGAGGTCCGAGGCCTGGAAGTCGAGGTCGTTCATGACGGTCTCGACCGGCGGGCGCGAGCTCCGGTCGACGTAGCGGAGCGTCCCGTCCTCGATGTCGACGAGCGCGACGGCGAGCGCTCGCAGGGCGGACTCCGCAGCGGGCGTCCCCGGCGCCCCGCCGCGGGGCGCGGCCGGCCGGCCGAGGCTCGCCGTCGAGAGCCCCTGCGCCGTCTCGATCACCGAGATCGTGGGCGAGCGCAGCACGACGCGCTCGACCTCGATCCGCCCGCGCAGCGCGGGGAGGAGCGCGATGCGCACCTCGAGGGCGTCGGCGGCGAGGAAGGGGTCGGCCGAGAAGGCCGGATCGTCGCCGACGCGCAGGTCCGCGACGCGAACCGCGAGTCCGCCGCGGAGCGAGACGCCGACCGCGGCGAACTCGACGTCGCGGCCGAGGGCATCCGCCGCCCGACGCCCGATGGCGTCGCGGTTCGCGCTCAGGTACGCGTCGAGGTTGCGCGCCGCGAGCCCGAGGCCGAGCCCGAGCACCAGGGCGACGGCGGCGAGGGCGAGGAGCCAGCGGCGCACGGAATCCCCCTGCGGAGAGCCTAGCGGCCCTCCACCGCGTGGGGGCCCTCCTCGTCAGGCCTTCCGCGCCACTCGATCGAACGGCACGACCTCGGCCTTCGGCGTCTCGATCTCCCCCTCGGGAAGCATGAAGCGCCAGAACACGATGCCGAAGGCGCGCCCCTCGGTGTCGAGCCAGTTGGGGACGCCGGGGTCGCGGTGCGCGATCACGAGCTGGAAGGCGCCATCGAATTCCAACCGCGTCTGCTTGCGGTTGAGCGAGACGCGGCGGTTCGCGTAGTCGTAGGTCTGCATGTGCCGGTTCCAGAGGTCGACGTTCGCGCAGCGGCAGCGGGGCCAGCGCGCGCGCACCACGAGCGCCTGGTCGGGACCGAGCAGGTAGGGCGCCATCGAGTACGCGGCGTCGGCCGCCGCGAGGCCGAGGTCGCCGGGCTTCACGGGCTTCGGGAACTGGTTCGGCGTGGTGGAGACGAAGGGCGGCTGCGGGCGCTTTCCGGGCGGAGGCGACTCGAGCGTGCGCGAGCGGACGAAGGCTGCCACGCGCCGGAGTCCCGCGGCGACCGAGGCGTCGCTCGGGGCGGCCGGGGAAGGGCCGGGGTCCAGCACCTCGATCTCCATCGCGAGGTGCTTGGTCGGGTCGGCGGCCGCGCAGCGCTCCTCCTCGAAGTAGTGACGCGTCGTGATGCGCGTCGCGTCGGCCGGGAGCGCGATCCAGTGGCGCGGGCGCGACGGCCCGCCGAGGAAGATCTCGAAGCTCCCGTCCGGGCGCGCGTCGAAGTGGGTGTCGTTGATCACGCCCGCGGTCCGGCCGCCGAGGCCCGCCGCGAGTGCGCCGGCCTCGATCGTGATCGAGGCGTAGACGGCGCCGGCCATGCGGCCGCGGACGCGGTAGCGCCGATCGCCGCGCACGGCCGCGTCGTAGTAGATCGCGTCGGCGTTGTCGCCGGTGAACTTGCGCGTCGGCGTCACGATGCGGCGGAAGATCGGGCGGTCCGGATCGTCCTCGAAGTGGCCGACGAGCGCGCCCTGGAGCATGTGCATCGCCGCGCGCATGCCCTCGGCCACGTCCCCGGAGCCCTGGATCATCCACTCGGGCCCAAGCCAGCGCTCGTCGACCTCGCGCAGCAGATCGAGGAGCTCGTGGAACGCCTTGCGGGTCTCGTTCTGGACGGCCATGCAGGGCACCTCCGTCGAGCGGGCACGATAGCGCTCGGCGCCGCTGCGCCGCGATTGCCGGCGCGCTGCGGGCGCGCTGCCGGCGCTCCAGCCGAGGGCCCGTTCTTCCGATGCAACGCTCCCGTTCCACGGAGGGTCGCCATGAAGCCCGGCTTCCAGATCACCGCCATCCTCGCAGCGGTCGCGCTCGCAGCCGCGCCCGCCCTCGCCGACGGCAAGGGGAAGGGGAAGGACAAGCACCGCTACGACCACGACGACGTGGGCCAGGTGGTCCGGGTCGTCCACTATCGGCCCGGCCACGGGCCGCCGCCCTGGGCGCCGGCGCACGGCTACCGGCGCAAGCACGACAACGGCCGCGTGGTCTACAGCGCGCCCTACGGGATCGCGACGGGGATCTGCGACCGCACGCTCCTCGGCGCGGCCGTCGGCGGTGCCGCGGGGGGCCTGATCGCTTCGGAGGTGGCACACGGCAAGCATCGCCCCGCGGCGATCGCGGGCGGGGCGCTGCTCGGGATCCTGCTCGGCGGCTCGATCGGGAACGCGATGGACCAGCTCGACGAGCGCTGCGTGGGACAGGTGCTCGAGCACGCCGGCTCCGATCGGACCGTCGGCTGGCGCAACCCCGACAGCGGCGCTTCCTACCAGGTGACGCCCACCCGCACCTGGGAGGAGGAGGGCCGCTACTGCCGGGAGTACACCACGACGGTTCGCATCGGCGGCAAGCCGCAGCAGGCCTACGGCACGGCCTGCCGCCAGCCCGACGGCTCCTGGGAGCGCGTGCGCAGCTGACCTGGCCTGGCGCTCAGGGACGCACCGGGCCCACGCTCGCGACCTCGTAGCGCTGGATCTTCATCTCCTTCACACCGAGCCCCGCCGCTGCTTTCTGGAAGCGCGCCATGTGCGGCGCCTGGAAGTGGGCGGCGAGCGCCTCGGCGGATTCCCACTCCTCGAAGACGTGGAAGACGCCCTCGTCCTCGACGTCCGTGGAGAAGGAGTACGAGAGGCAGCCCGCCTCGCGGCGCGTGTCGCGCATCATCTCGCGCGCGGCGGCGAGGGCCTCGGCGCGCTTCGCGGGGTCGAGGCGGATGCGACCGGCGACCACGAGCATGGCGCTCTCCTGGCGACTCTGGCGGCGCATTCTACGCCACCCCGCGCTTCCACGCCGGGGACGGAACCCAGGGCCATGGCGGGCACGGCGCGTTCTGGCGCTGGCGCTCGGGCCGGTGATAGAATCCCCGCCGGAAGGGGCCGGAGCTCTCACCGTGGCATCGGTCCTGGCGGCCTCGGTCCTGGCGGCCTCGGCTGCGGCGGCGGCGCACCCGCGCTGGGCCCTCGCCTCCCTGCTCGCGGCGTTCGCCCTCTCGGCCCCGACCCCCGCGCTTTCGGCTCTCCCGCCGAACATCGTCTTCATCCTGCTCGACGACGTCGGCCACGGCGATCTCGGGGCCTACGGCGCCCGCTTCGTAGAGACGCCGCACATCGACCAGCTCGCCGCCGAGGGGCAGCGCTTCACGCACTACCGCTCGAGCGCACCGGTCTGCTCCCCGGCGCGCGTCGCGATCCTGACGGGTCTGTACCCGATTCGCGCCGGCATACCGGACGTCCTCGCGGCGGATTCGTGGCGCGGGCTTCCCGCCGGTATCGCGACGCTGGCCGACCATCTGCGCACCGCGGGCTACGCGACCGGACACTTCGGCAAGTGGCACCTCGGGGAGAACCGACCCGAGTACCTCCCGGCCGCTCACGGCTTCGACCGCTCGGTGATCGCCGCCCGCGGCGGCGGGGCCGGCGGCTACGTCGACCCCTGGCTCTCGATCGACGGCGGGCCGGCCTTCCAGGCGTCGGGCCACCTGACCGATCTCACGACCCAGCACGCCCTCGAGTTCATCGCGAAGAGCCGCCCGCGGCGCTTCTTCGCGAACGTGTGGCTCCACTCGCCCCACGTTCCCTACGAACCGCCGCCCCGCTGGCGGGAGCGATACCCCGACACACGAGAGGGTCTCTATGCCGCGATGCTGAGCCACGCCGACGAGCAGATCGGGCGGATCCTGCTCATGCTGCGGCTGCTCGGGCTCGACTCGCGGACGCTCGTCCTCGTTGCGAGCGACAACGGCGACGTACGCAAGGCCGTGCCGAACCCTCGGGAGCTCGCCGGCTACAAGGGGAGCCTCCTCGAGGGAGGGCTGCGAGTCCCGCTGATCGCTTCCTGGGGCCCCTGGACCCCCGCAGGCGCGGAGAACGCGAGCCCCTTCCACGGGATCGACTTCCTGCCGACGCTGCTCGAGATCGCCGGGGTCGCGCGTCCCGCCGGGCTGCCCGGGCACAGCATGGCCGCGGCGCTCCGCGGCGAGACCGTCGCTCCGGCGCGCGCGACCTTCTGGGAGATCCCGCGGACGAGCCCGCTGCCCTACCTCGACGCAACCGGGCCCTATCGCTGGGCCGTCCTGCGCGGGAGCTGGAAGCTCGTCCAGCTGCCCACCCCGGGCGTCGCGGCGCCGAGGCTCTTCGACCTCTCGAGCGACCCGGGCGAGACCACCGACCTGGCCCCGCTCCATCCCGAGATCGCGTCGGAACTCGAGCGCGAGCACCGCCTCTGGCGGCTGCGCGAGTCCCGCCTGCACTTGCCGATCGCGCAGGTCGGCGGGGCCGCCGTGGCGAGAGGCGCCTGGCTGGACTTCGCCGGGGGCGAGGTCCTGCTCGCGCCGGACGCTCGCCTCGGCTTCCACGACGGTGCCCTGAGCTTCTCCGTGCGCGTCCTTCCCGCTGCGCTCGGCGTGGAGCAGACCCTCGCCGAGCAGGCGGGCAGCTGGCGGCTCGCGCTCACCGAGACGGGGAGCGTACGGTTCTCTGCGCTGGGCGACGACGGCACGCCGGTCGAGATCGAGAGCTCGACGCGACTCCTCCCCGGCGTCGCCTCCGACGTGGCGTTCACCGCTTTCGGCCGGACGAGCGCGAACGCCGAGCTGCGCCTGCTCGTCGATGCACGGGTCGAGGCGGAATCGCGCGAGATCCGGGCGGTGGCAGCCTCGAGCGCCCCCCTGCGCATCGGCAACGATGCCCGCGGCGAGCACCCCTTCGCCGGAAGGCTCTGGGGCGCCGGCGTCCACCTCGTGAGCCTCCAGGCCGCGGAGCTCGCCGACCTCGACCAGGACGGCGTGCCGAACGCACGGGACGCGTGCCTCGCCGAGGCGGAAGTCGCCCAGCGCGACAGCGATGCCGACGGCATCGGCGACGCTTGCGATCCCGACCTGGACGGCGACGGGGTCGTCGGGACCGCGGACCGGCTGGCGTTCTACCGGGTCTTCGGGAGTCACGAGGGCGAGACGCGCTACGACCCGCGGATGGACTTCGACGGCGACGGTGGCGTCGGCTTCTCGGACCTCGTTTCGCTGGAGAGCGCTTTCGGAGCGCCGCCGGGGCCTTCCGGCCGGGTGTGCACGCCGACGGAGCCCTGCGCCGCGCCCTGACCGCCGCCCTCAATCCCGCGCGGAGCCCTTCCGATGAAGCGGGCGATGGCCCGCACCCTCCGCGCGCTCCTGGCCCTGGCGTGGCTCGCCCCCGGGCCGGCCCTCGCGGACGCCGTCGTCCCTTCGGCGGCGGTGCGCACCCGCGTCGTCGTGCGCGAGCGGCCCGAGCTGGCGAGCCGCGACGTCGGGAGCCTCCGGCCGCGCGAGCGCGCGGAGTACCTCGGCGCCGCGCCCGGCTGGCGGCGCGTGCGGCTCGCCGACGGGACGACGGGCTTCGTGAGCGAGGCCTTCACGGCGGTGCAGACCCGGGCCGCGAGCGCCGAGCCCGCGCGCTCGCCGTCGCTCTGGAGGCGCCTCGGCGCGGTGCTGGGCATCCCCCCGGAGCCGCGCCGCGGCGTGGAGATCGAGGTTCGCGACCCGCAGCTCGCTGGCGGCGTCTACCGCCATCTCGACCCCGATCTCCCGCTGGCCGGCTTCGCGCGCCTCGCCGGCGAAGGAGTGCGCCACGACGTCGTGGTCGCGCTCGACGTCTCGAGCTCCACCAACGAGCACGCCGGCGCGGACGTGAACGGCGACGGCCAGCGCGACGGCGGCTGGAAGGGGCCCGACTCGATCTACCACGCGCAGCTCGCCGCCGCGCGAAAGCTCGTGGCGCGCATCGAGCGGATGCCCCACAACCGCGGCGGTGAGCGGATCCGCATCGGTCTCGTCAGCTACTCCGGCGACGAGCGCCTGCGCCGGCTCCCGGAGGACGCGAAGCGGCGCCCCTCCGACGCGGAGATCCTGCGCCTCGCGACGCGCGACGCCGACGTCCGGCTCGCGCTCACGGGCGACTACGCCGAAGCGCGTCGGGCCCTGGATCGCCTGGAGCGGATGGCGCCGGTCGGCATGACGGACGTGGCGGCGGGCGTCGGGCGCGCGCTGATCGAGCTCCAGGGGATCTCGGATCGCGGCGCGCGGAGCGCCGCGCGCGCCGACGCGCGCAAGACGATCCTGCTCCTGACCGACGGCAAGCCGAGCCTGCCCTTCGATCGCAAGCAAGCCGACGCCGCCGCGTCGTGGGCCGGCCGCATGGCCGCGCAGGCCGGCGTCGTCGTGAACGCCTTCGCGATCGGACACGACGCCGTGGCGCGCGCCGAGAACGACTCCCTCGAGCGCATGGCCTACCGCTCGGGCGGGCGCTACGTCGCGCTCGAAAAGCCGGGCGACGTGGTGCCGGCCCTCGAGTCGACCTCCCTCTCCTCGGTCGAGCGCGTCGAGCTCGCGAACCGCACCACCGGCCGCGGCAAGAGCGCCGTCGCCACCGGGATCGACGGCTCCTTCTACGGCGAGGTCCCGCTCGCCGAGGGGGTGAACGAGATCGAGGTGACGGCGGTCCTCGCGGATGGGTCCCGGGGCGCCCACAGCCTGCGCGTCGTCTACGAGCGCGGGCGCCCGATCGGCGAGCTCACGCTCGAGCTCGAGCGCATCCGGCGCGAGAACGAGGCGCTCGTCGAGCGGATCCGGACGAACCTGGCGCTCGAGGTCCAGGCGGCGCGCCGACGGCAGCGCAAGTCGCTCGACGTCGAGGTGCACGCCCCGGTTCCCGCGGCGCCGGCGCGCTGAGCCCCCGCTCCCGCCCCGGCGAACGCGCGATACACTCCTGCCGCGTCGGGATCCGGAGCCCGGGAGGGGCACAGTGATCGGGCGAGCAGGGCGGACGGGGCGAGCAGGGCGGACGGGTCGGGCGGCCGCGGCGACGCTCGCGGCGGCGCTGGCCGCCGCCTGCACGCCGCCGCAGGCGATCCGCCAGATGCTCTACTCCGAAGAGCCGATGGAGCAGCCGCCGCTCGTCCTCGTCTACGACTTCGCGGTGGATCCGGACGACGTCGTCGTCGATCTCTTCGGGGCCGCCTTCCTGCCGGCCCGGGCCGCACGCTCCGAAGCGGAGGGACGCAACGAGATCGTTGCCAACACGCTGGCCGCCGCCATGGTCGATAAGCTGCGCGCCCGCGGCATCCGGGCCGAACGGGCCGGCGCGCGCACGACTCCGCCGCGCGAGGCGATCCTGGTGAAGGGCCAGTTCGTGACGGTGAACGGCGACACGGAGGCGCCGCGCATGACGATCGGGCTCGGCCCGGACTCGTCGACGCTCCGCGTCCAGGTCCAGGCCTACCAGGTCAGCGAGAGCGGGGCGCTGCGACGGATCGCCGAGCGCGAGGTGGGCGGCGTCGGCATCCTCCCGGCGGTGATGCCGAGCGAGAGCGCCACGGTCGCCCCTCGGCCCACCACCTCCGCGGTGATCACCGGTGGGCTCACCTTCGTGCTGCGCTCGCAGGCCAACGTCGAGGCCGATGCCGAGCGCCTGGCCGAGCTCTTCGCCGAGCGCGCCTTCGACTTCTACCGCCGCCAGGGGTGGCTCTGAGCAAGACCGAAGCGAGCGAAGTGCGGGCCCCCGCTCAGGCCGGGCCGCGCAGCGAGCCGCAGGCGAGCGGAGTGCGGACCCCCGCTCGGGCCAGCGCGGGGCGCGCCGCTCGCGGCCCCGGAACGGCCCCCGCCCCGTTGCGGGAGGTCGCGCACCCCGCGCTCGCGAGCGACCGGCAACGGCTCGCCCTCACGGAGGCGACGCTCTCAGGCGCACGCGCGGCGCGGGGCGGGACTGCGTTCCTGCTGGTCCACGGCTTCGCGCAGAACCGGCGCAGCTTCACGCTCGGCCCACTGCCGCACGCGCTCCTCGAGCGGGGCGCGCGCGTCTTCCTCGGCGAGCTGCGCGGCCACGGAGAGAGCCGCGTCGAGCGCGGGCGCGCCTGGAGCCTGCGCACCCACCTGGAGCTCGACTGCCCCGCGCTGCTCGCCGGAGCGTGCCGCGCCGCGGGCGTATCGCGCGTACACCTGGTCGGACACTCGATGGGCGGGCTCCTCGGTTGCGCGCTCCTCGCGGGCGGCGCGCCACTCGCCTCGCTCACGATGGTGGGATCGCCGATCGTGCTGGGCGCGGGTCGCCCGCTGGTGCGCCTCGCGTCGCTCCTCGCCGGGCCCTTCGCGACGATCGCGCCGCGCCACCATCGCGTACCGATCGACCGCCTGCTCGCCGCGCTCGCGCGGCCGCTCTCGCGGCCCCGCGCGAGGGGCGCGCTGCGCCTGCTCCAGCGCGCGACCGGGCTCGCCAACCCCGCGGCCGCGGCGCCGGAGGCGCTCCGCACGGTGCTCGCGAACGCGGACCCGGAATCGCCGGCGGTCTTCGAGGAGCTCGCGCGCAATGCGGTGCTCGCGCGGCCGCGCATCGCGGGCGTGGACCTCGTCTCGGCGCTGCACGCATCGCCGCTCCCGGTCGCGGCGGTGATCGGCTCTCGCGACATCTTCGCGCCGCGGGCTGCGATCGGGCCGATGGACGAGCCGGGC
Organism: uncultured Spirochaetales bacterium; assembly: GCA_964624475.1. Lineage (GTDB taxonomy): Bacteria > Myxococcota_A > UBA9160 > UBA9160 > SMWR01 > CAZUYC01. The sequence continues at coordinate 68,826 of CAZUYC010000085.1, forward strand.
CAGGCGGGGCCGCGGCTCGTCGTGGAGATCCAGGACGCGACCCACATCGACGTCGCGATCGGCCATCACCTGCCCGAGACGGTCGGACGCCTGTGGGAGTTCCTGGTCCGCGCCTGATCGGCGGCGCGAGCTCCGCAATCGCCATCCGGCGCTCGCCCCAGAGGGCTAGACCCGGATCGGGACCTTCGCGAAGCCGCGGACGTGGGCCTGGTAGGTGCGCGTCGTGCCGGCCTCGTCCACCTCGTAGTCGGGGAAGCGCGCGCGGACCTCCTCGAGCACGACGCGCGCCTCGAGGCGCGCGAGCGACTTCCCGATGCAGACGTGGCTTCCGTGCCCGAAGTAGATCTGGCGCTCCGGACGGCGATCGATGTCTAAGCGGTCCGGGTCGGGGAACTCGCGCTCGTCGCGGCAGGCGGCCCCGGTCACGAGCGCCACCCGCGCGCCGCGCGGGATCAGGGCGCCGTGGACCACGACGTCGCGCATCGCGACGCGCCCCTGGAACTGGGAGGGTGCGTCGTAGCGCAGCACCTCCTCGATCGCGCCCGGGATCCGGCGCGGGTCCTCGAAGAGGCGGCGCCGCTGGTCGGGATGGCGCGCGAGGTAGACCATGCAGTTCCCGAGCAGCTTTGTCGTGGTCTCGGCACCCGCCGCGGCGAGGAGCCCCACGAAGGCCACCACCTCGTGATCGGCGAGGCGCTTCGGGGTGCCGTCGAGGTCGTTGTACTCGGAGTGCGCCAGGAGCGAGACCAGGTCGTCGCGCGGGTTCTCGCGGCGCGAGGCCAGCAGGCGCTGCACGTAGCCGCTCGCGCTCCACATGCCCTCGGCCGCTCCGGGCGGGGGCTGGCCAGTTTCCGGATCGCGCTCGAGCCCCTTGTCGACCCAGGCCCGATAGGCCGCGCGGTCCTCCTCGGGGATGCCGACGAGCGCGCTGATCACGTCCATCGGCAGGAGGTTCGAGAGCGCGGCCTGAAAGTCGAAGCTCCGCTCGCCGGCCACGACGTCGAGATAGCGCCGGGCGATGCGTCGGATCTCGTCCTCGAGGTGGGCGATGCGGCTCGGGGTGAAGCCCTTGGAGACGAGGTTGCGGATGCGCACGTGGCGGGGAGGGTCCATGCCGATGATGGACATCACCTCGCCCGGGATCTCGCCCTTGTTCTCGAGGATCGGGCCGAGCGACGAGCTGTGGGTCTTCCAGTCGAGCGTGGCCTCCCAGACGTCCTCGAAGCGGAAGAGGGCGTGGAAGTCCATCTTCGGGTTGTGGGTGCAGGGCTCCTCGTCGCGAAAGTACCGGTAGGTGGGATAGGGGTCCTCTTGCATCTGCCGCGAGTAGGGGTCGTAGATCACTGCGCGATCTTATCGCACGCTCGCCGGGGACGCGGCCCGCGCCACGGCGAGTTCGATCACGACCGCGGGATCGCCTTCCTCCACCGCCTCTGCGAGTGCGAGGCGCGCCGTGTCGATGCCGTGGCTCGACGCGAGCGCGTCGCGGACCGCCTCGGCCCGCCGCCGAGCGAGGTCCTGCATCCGCTCGGGCGGGATCTCGACGGCGGCGGCGTAGCGGGCGAGGAGCGCCTGGTCCTCGGGCGAGAGCGCGGCGCTCTCGCCGCGGCCGCGCGCCGCCAGCGCCTGCACGACACGGCGGCGCTCCAGGAAGCCAGCGCCCTCGAGCTCGGGCCACGCTTCACCTGCGACGGCGCGTTCGACGAGGATCTGCTCGGCGACGAGCGGCCGATCGGCGGGACCCGCGCGGCCGGCGAGACGCAGGCCGAGCGCGGGGCGCGAAGCGAGGAGCTCCGCGAGCGACTCGAGCCGAGGCGCCGCGTCGGGCGTCAGCGCCGCCTGGCCCGCCGCCGCCGCGAGCGGCGCGAGCGATGCCTCTCCGCCGTCCCCCCCCGGCAGGACCGCGCCCACGAGCTTGAGCGGGGAAGAGAGCGCGCCGACGAGCGCCTGGCGGAGGGCGCCGGCCACGATCGCGGCGAGTCCCGTGTGCGTCCCCGACTCGTCGAGCACCACCGGGATCCCGAAGCTGATGTCGCCCTGGGGGTCGCGCAGGAGCGCGAGCGCGAGATCGAGGGGGATGCCGAAGCGCTCCTCGAAGTCGCCCGCGTCGCGGCTCGCGACGTCGAGCCGATGCAGCACGAGCTGGTTGTCCGCCTCCGTGCGCGCTCCGCGTATGCGCACCGCCGACGTGAGCGAGGCTTCGCCGCGCGCGAGCCGGTAGCCCGCTCCCGCGGCATAGGGATCGAAGGCCGGCAGCGCGAGCCGCTCGAGCTCGAAGCGGAACGTCCCTGAGCCCTTCTCGAGCCCTCCGACGAGGGAGAAGGTGGCCGCCTCGGGGATGATCCCCGTCGAGCGGACGTGCCTCGCGTGCGGCTCGGGGAAGCCCGCTTCCTGCACGGCGATCGCGAGGTCGCGCAGGTGCGCCTCGAAGGGAGGCGAGACGCTCGTGTCGCGGAAGCGGACCCGCCCGCCGACGAGCTCGAAGGCATCGACGCCGAGCTCGACCGGCGGCGAGGCAGGCGTGGCTTCGGCTTCGCCCGGCGCCGCGGGAGCCGGTGTGGGCGGAGCGCCCTCCGAGGCGGGCGGCTCCTCCGCATCGCCCCCGGCGAGCAGCCGCTCGAGCGAGCTCGCGGGCAGCGTGTAGAGGACGTCGGGCTCGACGAGGCGCACCCGCTCGAGCGCGACGCGCGTCGCGCGCGCCGGCTCGCCCTCCGCCGCGAGCGGCACGAAGACCTCGCGCGCGACGACCTCGAGCTCCTTCCAGCCGAGCGACACCTCCTCGCCCGACGGATCCGCGAGCAGGAGCTCGCGCACCCCCAGCGTCCCCGCGAGGCGCAGGCCGGGCTCCGCGTCGCCGGCGCGCACGGTGCGCAGGTCGACGGCGAGGTCGCCCTCGGCCCGACACGAGCGCACCCACTCGGCCAGCTCGGGCCGCGCGGCGACGCCGAGCGGTGGCAGCGCGAGGTCGCTGTAGACGAGGCGCCCTTCGTAGGCGAGCGGGTTCAGCCCGAGCCGGCCTTTCAGAGCGAGCTTTCCCCCACCGATGCCGAGCTCGAGATCGACCGGGAAGAGCTCTCCGCTGCGCGCGCTCACCTTCTCCGCGGAGAGGCGGATCCTGAGGTCGATCGGGCCCGCGTCCGTCCGCAGCGTGAAGGCGGCGTCCGCGATGCCGATGCGCTCGATGGCGTAGGCGAGCGCCTCCGCCTCCTCCGCGCTCTCGTCCGGAGGCTGCTCCCCGCTCGCCGCCTCGGAGCCACCGGGCGGGCTCTCGAACGCGAACGCGCGGTCGACGCGGAGCACGGGGCTCTGGATCTCGATCCCGCCGAGGCCGAGCTCGGTGCCGGCGACCGAAACGTCGGAGAGCGAGAGCCCGCCCAGCGCGAACTCCAGCGGCGTGCTCCGGGTCGCGAGGTCCGCGAGCTCGAGCGTGAGCTCGCGGAGATCGAAGCGGTCGAGCGCAAAGGTCCAGGGCTCCGAGGGCTCCTCTGCCGAAGGCTCCGGCGGCAGCTCGTCGGCCGGCGCGGGCGGACCGAGCGGGTCGATGCGGCCCTCGGCGTCGCGCTCGACGCGGATCGACGGCGCGTCGAGCGCAAGCTCGCGCAGGTGGACGCGGCGCTCGAGCAGATCGCTCCAGTCGAGGTCGACGAAGAGGCGCCGCAGGCGCAGGAGCGCCGTCGCGGCGTTGGGCTCGGCCGCGGCAGCGGCGGGCCCTTCGCCCTTGCGACCCACCACCAGATCCTCGAGCGCCACGGCGCCGCGCACGATCCAGAGATCGACGTTGCCGAGGCGTACGGGGAGGCCGAGCTGGCTGCGCGCCTGGGACTCGATCGTGCGGGCGATCGCCCACGGCAGCGCCGCGCGCACCGCGAGGGCGAGCGCGATCAGGGCGGCGAGCGCCAGGAACGCGCGCCGCCGCCACCACGGGGCGCGCGGCTCCGGCGAAGACCCCTTCTGAGCCGGTTCGGACATGACCTGCCTCCCCGGCCCCCCGGCCCTACGCTATCCCGGGGCGTCCGCGTCCGCCCCCCGAGGAGACCCGCAGCGAGCCGCAGGCGAGCGAAGTTCATCGGGCCGGGGCGCTCACGCGAGCGGCCCCATCTCGTAGCCGAGCCGCCTCCGGACCTTCGCGAGCCGCGCATCGAGCGCCTCGCGGGTGTCTCCGCCGAGGTTCACGACCGCGTAGCGGTGGCTCGCGCCGTCCTCGCCGACCTCGAACTCGGAGAGCTCCTGCCCGGCCAGGCACTCGGACCAGACGAGCGTCTCCGGGAAGCTCGCCTCGGCGGCGGCGATCGCCTCGGGCCCGGGGGCGCGCCGCACGCGGCAGGGCTCGAAGACGCGCAGCGGGAAGCTCGCCGCGGCGCGATGGCGCCCGGCGCCGCGGCGGGTGCGCGGGCGCTCGCCGAGGGCGAGCGCCATCGCCACCTCGTAGCCGCTCGTGCCGTCGACCTTCCGGTACAGGTCGGCGAACTGCCCGCAGATGCGCGGGTTCACCTCGATGATCGCGACGCGGCCCGTGGCGGGGTCGAAGGTCATCTCGAGGTTCCAGAGGGTGCGGTCGAGGCCGAGCTCGCGGATCGCGCGGCGCGCCACGTCGGCCATGCGCGCCTGCACCGGATCCGGGAGCCGCGACGGGTAGTCGAAGCGCGCGAAGCTCCCGGTTCCGGGATGCAGGCCCGAGTCGACGATGCCGAGGATCTCGACCTCGCCCGCGCAGGCGAAGCCCTCGACCGTGACCGGGTGACCGGAGAGGACCTCCTCGGCGAGGAAGTAGCGGCCGTCGTGCTCGAGCGAGGTGAGGGCGCGCACGAGCTGGTTGAAGATGTGGACGTACTCGGCGCTGAACTCGCGCACGGCGGGCCTCGCGAGATGGGCGGCGAGCGCCTCCGCGTCCTCGATGCGGCGCGCGTGGACCGAGTAGGATCCCTTCACCGGCTTCACGAAGCAGGGAAACGCGACCGGCGCCGGCGCGTCCGGACGCGCGGGGTCGACGAGGCCGAAGCGCGGGACCGCCTCGGGCACGGCGCGCTGCTGCGCCATGCGCGAGTAGTACTTGTGGGACGCGGCGATCACGCGCTCGGGCCGCGGGCCGGGGAGCCCGAGGCGCGCGGCGATGGCGGCGGCGATGGCCGCCCCGGGGTAGTCGCTCGAGGAGAGCACCGCGTCGATGCGCCCGAGCGCGCCCGAGGCGGCGCGCTCGACGAGCCCGAGCGCGTCGAAGTCCCACGCGCAGTCGGCGTCGGCGGGCTCGGCGAAGACGAGCTCCGCCCGGTCCTGCCAGGCCTCGCGGCACGCCATGAGCTGCTTGCGGTCCCACTGCGTCTCGAAGACGACGAGGACGCGCCGGCGCGCTTCGCCTACCATGACGGGGCCCCGCGAAGAGGACGGCTCGAGTGCGGACGGTCGAGACGCTGCCCCGCGCCGTGCGGGAGGTCGAGCACTGCTGGATCCCGCTCTCCGACGGCATCCGGCTGGCGGCGCGGCTCTGGGTCCCGGCCGACGCGGAGGCCCACCCCGTCCCCGCGATCCTCGAGTACCTCCCCTACGGGAAACGCGAGGGGACGCGCGAGCGCGACGAGCCGATGCACCGCTACTTCGCCGGGCACGGATACGCGGCCGTCCGCGTGGATCTTCGCGGCACGGGCGACTCCGAGGGCCTGCTCCTCGACGAGTACCTGGAGCAGGAGCTCCTCGACGGCTGCGAGGTCATCGCCTGGATCGCCTCCCGGCCCTGGTGCGACGGAGCGGTCGGCATGATCGGGAAGTCCTGGGGCGGCTTCAACGCCCTCCAGATCGCTGCGCTCCAGCCCCCGGCGCTGCGCGGCGTGATCAGCGCCTGCGCCTCCGACGACCGCTACGCCGACGACGCGCACTACAAGGGAGGCTGCCTGCTCGCGGAGAACTTCCGCTGGGGCGCGGCGCTCTTCGGCCTGGTCGCCCACCCGCCGGACCCGCTGATCGCGGGCGACGCCTGGCGCAAGCGCTGGCTCGAGCGACTCGAGCACGCCGTGCCCTTCGCCGCGCGCTGGCTGCGCCATCCGCTGCGCGACGCGTACTGGCGCCACGGCTCGGTCGGCGACGACCCGGCGCGGATCGCGTGCCCCGTCTGGGCCGTCGGCGGCTGGGCCGACGGCTACAGCAACGCCGTGCCGAGGCTCGTGGCGGCGCTCCCCGGCTCGTGTCGGGGCCTCGTCGGGCCGTGGGGTCACCTCTACGCGCACGAGGGGCGGCCCGGCCCCGCGATCGGCTTCCTGCGCGAGGCGATGCGCTTCTTCGACGCCTGCCTGCGCGGCGAGCCGGACGGTGCCCCCGAGGAGCCGGCCCTCCGCGCTTGGATGCAGGAGAGCGTGGCGCCCGGCGAGGCGCACTGGGAGCGGCCGGGGCGCTGGGTCGCCGAGGAGCGCTGGCCCTCGCCGCGGATCCGCCCCTGGCGCCTCCACCTCGCGGAGGGCGCCCTGCGCGCCGAGCCTGCCGGCGGCGAGGCCCCGCTGCGGCTCGCTCCCGATGCGACGCTCGGGCGCGGCGTCGGACCCTGGTGCTCCTTCGGCGACGCGCGCTCGCTCACGCGCGAGCAACGCGAGGAGGACGCGCGCTCGCTCTGCTTCGACTCGGCGCCGCTGGCGGATCGCGTCGAGATCCTGGGCGCGCCGGTCGCGCGGATCGAGCTCGCCGTGGACCGGCCGGTAGCGCAGCTCGCGGTGCGCCTGTGCGACGTCGATCCGCAGGGCGCCGCGTGCCTCGTGAGCTACGGCGTCCTGAACCTGACGCACGACGAGGCACACGCGGGCTTCGCCCCGCTCGCGCCCGGCGAGCGGCGCGTCGCGAGCGTCGCGATGAACGACGTGGCGCACGCCTTCCCGGCGGGCCATCGGCTCCGCCTCGCCGTGGCCTCCGCGCAGTGGCCGATGCTCTGGCCCGCTCCCGAGCCCGTCGAGCTCACGGTCTTCGCGGGCGCGGGCTGGCTCGAGCTGCCGGTGCGCCCGCCGCGCGCCGAGGACGCGGCGCTGCGCGACCTCGGGCCGCCCGAGGGCGCGCGGGGCCCGGAGGTGGCGCAGGTGCGCGCGGGCGCCTTCCAGCGCGACGCCGCAACCGACCCCGAGACGGGCGAGATCTCGACCACGACGCGCATCGACCTCGACGACGAGGGCCGACCCGGCATGTGGCGCTTCGAGGCGATCGACCTCGAGATGGGCCACGGCTTCGAGGAGCGCTCGCGCATCCGCCCCTCCGACCCGCTCTCGGCCGAGCTCGAGATCGCGAGCGCGAGCTGCGTGGCGCGCGGCAGCTGGAGCGTCTCGATCGACACGCGCATGCGCGTCACCGCCACGCGCGAGGCCTTCCGGGTCGAGGCGGAGCTGCGCGCGCGCGAGGGCGAGCGCGAGGTCTTCGTCCGGCGCTTCGACGAGCGCATCCCGCGCGAAGGGGTCTAGTTCTCGAAGCGGCGATCTAGCTTCGGAAATCGCTAGCGCATTCACTCCGCTCGCCTGCGGCTCGCTGCGGGCCGAGCTCCACAGGAGCTCCGGCCCCTTCGGGCGCTTGCTCTAGCGCGCGAGAAACGCCTCGGCCGCGAGATCGCGGCGCACGACGAAGACCGTCGGCCCCTTCGGGAAGAGCGGCATCTGGTGGGCCACCCAGGGGTCGGGCGCGGCGCCGGGGTCGATCCAGAAGAGGATCCGCGGCAGGAAGGGACGCGCGATCCGGGCCAGGATCGGGTTGAGCTCGACCGCGTACTCGATCTCGACCGCCTCGGTCCCGGCGTCGGGACGCACGACCCGCCCGGTGCGCCGCGCCGAGACGTCGAGGAGGCGCGGCGCGCCGCGGCAGACGAGGGCCTGGAACTCGAGCTCCTCCACCTCGCCCCGGGCGAGCGGCAGCAGCAGGAGGTTGATCGGGACGTTCGCGACCCGGTCGCCCTCCGGCAGCGCGATCACCTGCTCGCGCCCGTCCGAGGCGCAGGTCGCCCGGCCCGCCTCGTGGTCGATCACCATCTCGACGAGGAGCGCCCCGTCCGCGCCGAGCGTGCGCGAGCGCTGCTCGATCGGGCGCAGCGCTCCTCCCCCTTCCGCCGGCTCGAGCAGCGCGTAGAGCCGCACGGCCTCCCGGCCGGCGATCGCGCTCTCCGATTCGAGGACGACCCGCCCGCGCGGGTCGCGGGCCACGACGAGGCGCGCCGGGCCTAGCGGAGCGCCCTCCGGGTCGAACGTCGCGGCGTGAAGCTCGCCGAAGACCACCGGCTCGGGAAGGCGCAGCGAGGACGCAGCTCCCGCGACGCCGGCGCCGCCGAGGAAGCACAGCAGAGCGACGGCGGCGCTGCGAGCTGCCACCGCGGATGGATCGGAATCCCACGCGGCCGGCTGAAGGGCGCAGCGCCTCCCGCGAGCGCCCGCACCCGGGTACCCTCCCCGCCGTGACGCGCCGCGTCCTCGCCTCCTTCGTGCGCGGCCACCCCGTGGTCAGCGCCACCCTCGCCGCCACGACCCTGCTCGGCGCGCTGGCCGGCGCGGTCCTCCTGACCGACGAGTGGTCCCTCGCGCGGCGCATCGCGGCCGGCGCCGTGGCCGGCGCGGGAACGGGGTTCCTGCTCACCGCGACCAAGATGTACTGAGCGCTGGCTTCGATGGGAGCTGGCTCCTCGACCATCGTATCGCTGCGACGCAGTCGCGGCACCGACTTGCCCCGCGCTGCGGTAGGATGAGCGCCGGGATGGGCTCAGCGGCGGAACCGCGCGTCGCGGTCGTGATTCCCTGCCTCGACGAGGCTCCGACCATCGAGAAGGTGGTGAAGGACTTCGCCCGCGAGCTGCCGGGGGCGCGGATCTTCGTGTTCGACAACGGGTCGACGGACGGGAGCGCGGAGCTCGCGCGCGCCGCCGGGGCCGAGGTCTTCGTCCACCCGGTCCGCGGCAAGGGGAGCCTGCTGCGCCGGGTCTGGGACACGGTCGACGCGGAGATCTACCTGCTCGTGGACGGCGACGACACCTACCCGGCGTCGGTGGCGCCGGCGCTCCTCGAGCGCTTCCTGCGCGATGGCCTCGACTGCCTCATCGCCGCGCGCCTCGAGCGCTCCGCGCCGGGCGCCTTCCGCCCCTTCCACCGCTTCGGGAACCGGATGATCTCGCGCCTCACGAGCCTGCTCTTCCGCACGCGCCTCACGGACGTGCTCTCGGGCTACCGGGTCCTCTCGCGCCCGCTCGTCGACGTGGTCCGGATCCGCACGGAGGGCTTCGAGGTCGAGACCGAGATGACCCTGCAGGCGCTCTCGAAGCGGCTCGCCGTCGCGGAGATGCCGGTCGACTACGCGGCGCGCCCGGCCGGGAGCCGCTCCAAGCTCAGCACCTGGAGCGACGGCTTCCTGATCCTGCGCTGCATCTTCCTGCTCTTCCGCGACTACAAGCCGCTCGTCTTCTTCACGGGCCTGGCGGCGCTCTTCGCGCTCGCGTCGCTCGTCGCGGGGAGCGCGCCCGTGCGCGACTTCGTCGCGACGGGCTACGTGCTGCACGTGCCGCGGGCGGTCCTCGCGGCGGGGCTCGGCGTCCTCGCCGTCGTGTTTCTCACCGCGGGGCTCATCCTGGGAACGATCTCGCGCTTCCACGCGGAGACGATCGAGCTCTGGAAGCGGCACCTCGCCGACCACCCGGGTCGACGCTGAGCTCCGCGGGCCGCGACTTCGAGGCGCGCGACCTGATCGAGGTCATGGAGGAGGCGGTGAACTACAACCGCTTCCTGATCTCGGAGCTCGCGCGCTTCGCGGCGGGCCGGCGCCGCGTCCTCGACTTCGGCGCGGGCAACGGGCGCTTCGCCGTCGCCCTGCGCGAGCGCGGGCTCGACGTCACCGCCGTCGAGCCCGACCCGCTGCTGCGCGAGTCGATCCGCGCGCGCGGCGTCCCGGCCGTCACGGGCCTCGAGGATCTCGGCGAGCACCGCTTCGAGGGCATCTACAGCGTGAACGTCCTCGAGCACCTCCCGGACGACGGCGCCGTGCTCGCGGCCTTCCGCGCGCGGCTCGCGCCGGCGGGCCGCGTCCTGCTCTACGTCCCGGCCTTCCCCGTCCTCTTCTCGGCGAACGACGCGCGGGTCGGGCACCTGCGCCGCTACCGCCGCCGCGAGCTCGTGGCGCGCGTGCGCGAAGCCGGCCTCGCGGTGGAGAGCGCGCGCTACGTCGACTCGATCGGCTTCGCGGCGGGCCTCGGCTACCGCTTCTTCGGCCGCCGCGACGGCGGGCTCGATCCGCGCAAGGTCCGGCTCTACGACGCGGCCGTCTTCCCGTGCAGCCGGCTCCTCGACCGCGCCTGCGGCGGCCTCGTCGGCAAGAACCTGCTCGTCCTGGCCTCCGTCCCTCCGAAGCGATAGCCCGCAGCCCTACTCGAGCCGCTCGAAGAGCACGTTCACGAAGAGCCCGTTCCCGAGCGCGTTCTCGAGCGCGAGGAGCGCGGCCGCCGCGGCGGTCACGAGCGGCGGGCCGTCCATGCGCCGGCGCGCGAGGCGGTCGAACCAGAGCGCGCGCAGGCGCAGGTCTGCGCGCTCGGCCGCGAGGCCGAGGGCCGCGCGCGTGAAGAAGACCAGGTGGTGCGCCTCGTGGGTGCGGCGGGCCGGCTGCGTGAGGCGGCCGCCGGAGAGCCGGTAGGCGAGGCGCCCGAGGGTCGGCAGGAGGCTTCGCTCGTGGATGGTCTGCACGTAGATCGCGCCGCCCGGCGCGAGCCTCTCGCGGAGCGCGCCGAGGCACGCGACCGGGTCGGGGAGGTGCTCGAAGACGTCCCAGAGTGTCACGAGATCGAAGGGGCCGTCGAGCCGGGAGAGCGCGTCCTCTGCATCTCCCGCCACGATCGCGGCGCCGGGGTCGCGCTCCCGCGCGCGCGACGCGCGCCCCGGGTCGAGCTCGACCCCCGCGCGCCGGCACGCGGGGAGGCGCTGCGCGAGGTACGCGAGGAAGGCGCCCGTCCCACAGCCCACGTCGAGCACGGAGCCCACGCGCGGGCGAGCGCCGAGGCGCGCGAAGAGGGCCTCCCACTTCGGGCGATCGGCGTCGTCGTTCCCGAAGTAGTCGCGCGGCTCGAACGAGGTGTGGGCGCCGCGCACGCGTGCGTCGCTCGACCAGGCGCCGCAACGCGCGCAGCGGAAGAGGCGGTACTCGGGGAGCTCGATCTCCGGTGCGGCCGCCCCCGTGCAGACCGGACAGGCCGTTCCTCCTTGCGTGGTGAGCTGGACGGCGGAACTCATCCCGCCGGCTCCGTCTCCTGCCGCTCGAGGCGCGGCCCGCCCGGCGGCAGGGCGTCCACCTCGATCGCGAAGGCGCTCGCGACCTCCGTCGCGAGCAGCGGGCGCAGGCGCACGTGCCGGCGGCCCGTGCCCCTGGCGAGGCGGCGCGCGATCTTCCCGCCGAACCAGCCCTTCGGGTCGTGGACCACGATCGTCGTGAAGCCGAGGCCGGCGAGCTCGCGGACGGCGCCGGGCCGGGGAAGCGCGGCGGCGAGCGCCGCGACCTTCTCGCGTTCGGGCACGGCGTACGATCCGAAGCACGCGGAGGTCCGACGGTGGTGCCAGGCGCCGGCCAGGATCCGCGGCGGCGCGAAGACCGCGCCCTCGAGGTTCTCGTAGGGAAGCTCCAGCATCGTCCCGCGGCTCCCCTCCGCCTCGAGCCGCGCGAAGAAGTCGAGGATCTCGGGCTTCGGACGGATCTCCATCAGCGCGATGCGCGATCCCTCCGCGCGGCCAGGCAGGGGAACGCCGAGTACCGCGAAGGCCGCGAGCGCCACCAGCGCGGCCGCGGCGGGCGCGGCGAATCGCCCCGAGAGCCGCACGCAGGCCGCGACGCCCGGCGCGGCGAGGAGCGAGAGCACGAGCACCACGCCCACGCAGAGCCGCATGACCACGCGCACCGTGTCGAGTCCGGGCAGGAAGGACGAGAGGATCTGGTAGGGAATGGGAGTCTCGAGGTCGCCCCCGAACGGCGCCAGGATCGTCACGCCGACGGGCCCTCCCGCGACGAGCGCGACGAGGAAGGCCCCCGCGCAGAGCGCGACGCGCGGGTCGCGCGCGAGCGCCGCGAAACCGAGGCGACGCGGCAGCGCGAGCCCGAGCGCGGCGAGTCCGACCAGGACCCACCCCGGGAAGAATGGCCGCCCCGGCAGGTAGTCGGGCCAGGGCGCGAAGAAATGGGCGCCTCGCTGGAGGTGCCCCGGCGCGGAGCCGCGCTCGCCCAGGTACGGACCGAGCACGACGGCCGCCGCGAGGAGCACCGCGCCGGCGACGAAGGCGAGCTGAGCCGGCCGCACCCGGCGCAGGCCGTACGTTCGCACCAGCCACGTCGCGAGCGGCGGCGCGAGGAAGACGGCGGCGAGCGTCGGGTAGAAGCTCGCCGCGATCTGGAGCCCGCAGGCGAGCGAGAGCCCGACCGCGTCGCGCCAGCGCCCGAAGGCCAGCAGGCGCCGCGCGAAGAAGAGCGCCAGCGCCGTCCAGCCGATGTCGACCTCGGCCGGGTGCACGAGGGTGTCGATCCGCAGCGGGTGCAGCGCGAGCAGGAGCCCCGCCGCGATCCCGGCAGCGGGGACGCCGGTCCAGTCCGTGGCGAGCAGGTACATCGAGAGCGCCGACGCGAGCAGCACCGCCAGGACGGCGACGTTGTAGGTGAGGATCGGCTCGCCGGAGAGGCCGGCCGGCACCGCGAGGAGGCCCATCGTGATCATCGGGACGCCGAGGGTCAGCGTCCTCTCGCCGGGCGCGCAGTGCTCCGTGGCGAAGAGGCGCCACGGCTCGCGCACCAGCGTGCGCGCGTGACGGGCGACGAGCCAGGCCTCGAACGAGACGTCGGCGCGAGCCACCGCTTCCACCCAGGTCGGAACGCGGCCCACGGGCACCACCGCGCGCGGATCCGCGCGCCAGGCCTCGCCCAACACGATGGCGAGCGCCGCGGCGAAGACGGCTACGGCCGTCGTGTTCCACCGCCACGACCTGAGCCCGGGAGACGCGCTATCGGGAGCGGCTTCGCGCACGCGCGCGAAACATAGCCGCGGGTCGGCCCCCGCGAAGCTCGTTCACGCGTGCCCCGCTGGCGCCTCCGCCCCGAGGCGGCGCAGCCGCACCGGGACGCCGTTCAGGATCGACTGCCCCACGACGGACTCGACCTCGCGGTCGTCCGTCCAGTCGTTGATCGAGACGCCGGGGTGGCGGCCGGCGACGCGCTGCCAGCGCGCGCTCTCGCGGTGGCCCCAGCCGTGCGGGAGACTCACGATCCCGGGAGCCACCTCCTCGGTCACGCACACGCGGACGGGGCCCGCGTGCACGCGGCTCTCGAGCAGGGCCTCCTCCGCGTCGCGCAGCTGGCTCCGCTCCGCGTCCTTCGGGTTCACGTAGAGCAGACAGCGCTCGCGACCCGAGGCGAGCGAGGGCAGGTTGTGCATCCAGGAGTTGTTGGTGCGCACCTCGCGCCGGCCGATCAGGAGCAGGCCGTCGGCGGGGAGCGCCTGCGGGAGCTCGGCGACCAGCGCATCGAGGGCGGCCACGAGCGGAGCAGCGTCGAGGTGCACGCGGCCGTCGCGGTGGTAGAGGCGGCGCGCGACGCCGGGCTCGAGCGGGCCGAAGTCCACGCCGTGCGGGTGCCTGGCTTCGAGCGTGCGGAAGCGGAGACGGCGCCGCCAGGGGAGGAAGCGGTCGCCGTGGACGCCCGTGCGGAGCAGGAGCTCCGCCAGCTTCGTCGGCGAGTAGCGCCAGCCGAAGCGGCCGAGCACGCGCAGCACGGCGTCCACGGCGGGCGTCCCGGTGGGCCCGCCGCCGAGGCGCTCCGCGAGCTCGAGCAGGATCTCCCAGTCGTGGCGCTCGCCCGCGGGCTTCTCGACGACGGCCGGGGAGTAGCGGAGCGTGTTGCGCACGGCGAACGTCGAGAAGAGCAGGTCCACGTGGTCCTCGGCGAGCGCCCACGCGGGCGGGAGGATCAGGTCCGCGTGGCGCGTCGTCTCGTTCACGTAGAGGTCGATCGAGACCATGAACTCGAGTCGGCCGAGCGCCGCGGCCAGGCGGCGCCCGTTCGGCGTCGAGAGCACGGGGTTCCCGGCGTAGGTCACGAGCGCGCGCACCTGGCCCGGGCCCGGCGTCTCCATCTCCTCGGCGAGGCAGGCGGCCGGCAGGTCTCCGAGCGTCTCGGGGAGCTTGCGCACGCGGCTTCGCCAGCGGCCGTGGCCGTCCATCCCGGGGAGGCGGAGCACGCGCGCCGGGTCGATCGCGGGGCTCGGGAACATGGCGCCGCCGACCGCGCCGAAGCGGCCGGCGGCGATGTTCAGGAGGTCCGTCGCGAAGGTCCCGAGCGTCCCCGTGCGGCTGTTGCAGACGCCGACGCGCGAGTAGGCGACCGAGCTCGGCGCGTCGGCGAACTCGAGCGCGAGGCGCTCGATCACGGCCGCGGGGATCCCCGTGTGGCGCGCGGCGTCCTCGCGCCACAGCCGCGCGATCCGGGCCAGGATCGCGTCCCAGCCCCGGACTTGCCTCGCCAGCGCCTCGCGGTCGACGCGCCCGCGCAGGGCCAGCACTCCCACCATCGCGAGGAGCAGCACCGCGTCGGTGCCCGGCCGGATCGGGATCCACTCGTCGGCCTCGCGCGCGGTCTCGGTGCGGCGCGGGTCGACGACCACGATCTTCCCGCCGCGCTCGCGGATGGCGCGCAGCCGCGCGCGCATGTTCGGAGCCGAGAGGACGCTCCCGTTCGAGACGATCGGGTTCGCGCCGAGGCAGAGCAGGTGATCGGTGCGGTCGACATCCGGGATCGGCGTCGCGAAGGAGTTCCCGTAGAGATGGTACGAGGTGGCGAAGCGCGGGCTCGTGTCCTGCGAGCCGGCGCTGTAGGCGTTGCGCGTGCCGAGCGCCTTCGCGAAGGCGGCGCGCAGCAGGATCGCCCCGTGGTTGTGCACCAGCGGATTGCCCATGTAGAGGGCGACGGCGTCCGCGCCGTGGCGGCTGCGGATCTCGCGCAGGTGGCGGGCGGCCAGCGCGAAGGCCTCCTGCCAGCCGATCGGCTCGAAGTCGCCCGACGCCTTCCGCCGCACCGGCGTGCGCAGGCGGTCCGGGTCGTGATGCACCTCGGCGATCGCGATCCCCTTCGGGCAGACATAGCCCTGCGAGAAGACGTCGTCGGGATCCGGGCGCACCGAGAGGATCCGGTCACCTTCCACCTCGAAGCGAAGCCCGCAGCCGGCCTCGCAGAGCGTGCAGGCACGGTTCACGGTCCGGATCGTCATGCGCCCTCCTCGCGGAGGCTGTGCAGGAGCGCCGCCAGCTTACCTCCTCCGCGTTCCCCGCCAAGGCCTCGAGCTCGATCGAGGTGTCCGGGAAGATCGGGAGGAGACTACGGCAGGAGACAGGGGACGGAGCCGGCGCAGTCGCGGCCCGAGGGCCCGGGCGCGCCGCCGAAGTGCCTTCCGAGCGGCAGCAGGTCCTGCCCGCCGATCACGCCGTCGGCGTTGCTGTCGATCGAGGGCGCGTACTCGGGGTCGCCGGCACGCGTGTCGAACGCCGGCCCGAACGCCAGCAGGTCCGACCCTCCGACGACGCCGTCGTTCGTGTAGTCGGGGTCGCAGGCGTTGCCGTAGCCGTCGAAATCGCTGTCCACCTGGCGGGGATCCGGCGCCGCGACGCAGTCGTCCAGGGCATCGCAGACGCCGTCGCCGTCGCCGTCGGGAGTCTCGCAGGCGGAGCAGGGGGAGGTTCCCGCGCAGGTCAGGCCCGAGGGGCCGGGCGGGCCGCCGAAGTGCCGCAGCAGGAGCTCCATCTCCCCGCTCCCGATCGCCCCGTCGCCCTCGGCGTCGTACGCGGGTTCGTACCCGGGGTCGCTGTAGGTGCGCAGGAGGCGCGCGGCGAGCTGGGTCAGGTCGCCGCCGCCGACGACGCCGTCGCCGTCGTAGTCGGGGTCGCAGGCGTTGCCGAAGCCGTCGAAGTCGCTGTCGAGCTGCCAGGGGTCGGGCGCGGCGGAACAGACGTCGACCTCGTCGCAGACCCCGTCGGCGTCGGGGTCTCCGCAGCCGACGCCGCTCCGCACCGTGAACTCGTCGATCACGTTCCCGTCGACGTTCTTGAAGTAGAAGCGCGCGAGGCGCGGATCGCCGTTCACGTGGAAGACGCCGAAGAGGGCTCCGTGGGTCGCACCCTGGGTCGTGGTATAGACGCTGGCGAACCAGTCGCCGAAGACCTCCTGGTTCCGGAGGCCCCTGCCCCCCGTGCCCGCGACGAAGGCGAAGCTCCGGCCTTCGTCTTCGACGGTCGCCGCGTCGTCGGCCGTGAGCATCAGCGGCTGCTCGGTGCTCGCCACGGTCTGCTGCTGCATGCTGGAGAGCAGATGCGTGCGCGAGTAGGAGTGCTCGTGCCCCGCGGCCATGATCGCGCCGGCGCGCCGCGATTCCTCGTAGACCCCCCAACCCACCTCGTCCGACTTTCCGCCCGCCTGCATCAGGTGCTGGTTCTTGTGCCAGCTGCTGATCCGCCAGGCGGCGTCACTGCCTGCGAATGCGTCGCGGATGTAGACATCGTGGAGACCGTTCCCGGCGCCGAAGACCCCCGGCGCCGTCATCACGAAGTGGATTCCCATCCAGGTGAAGCTCGACGTGACTCCGAGGTCGCCGCTCCACGGAATGGCGAGGCGGAGCATCCGATCCTGGAGGTAGGTCTGGTATCCGTTGACCGAGTAGTAGCGCGCCTTGTCGTGGTTCCCGGCGGAGGCGAAATAGGGGAAGTCCGGGCCGAAGATCGAGGTGTTGATCGCGTCCCAGACCGCCGGGGCGTCGCCGTAGTCGAAGTCGCCGCTGTGCACCACGGCGTGGGCGCCCTCGGCGGCGATCAGCTCGAGCACGCGGATGGCGTTGGCGCCGCTGCCCTGATCGCCGATGAAGGCCACCTTGAGCTCTTGCGGCGGCGCCTCCGCCCCGGCGCCGGCGGCCGCGAGGGCGAGCAGCGGCATCGAGATGCGCGCGATCGCGCAAAGCCGAACGGAGTGCGCGCGGGCCCGACGGCGCCCGACGGAGTAACACCTCGACATGTCGGCGCCATTCTACACACCGGTGGGGGCGAGCGACACTGTCGAGAGGCAGCTCGCTTCGGAGTGCACCGGGCGCGCACGCAAACTTTGCGCAGCGCGCATCGGCTACGCGGGCGGCCCGCCCGGCGCGACGCCCGCGACGAGCCCGGCGTCGAGCCAGCCGGCGAGGAGGCCCGCCGCGAGGGCGGGAGCTGCTTCGTCCCCCTGGGGCCTCGCGACCCGCTCGCACACGGCGCCGAAGAGCTCGCCGGCGAGGGCGGCCGCCAGACACTCCGCCTCGATCGGGGCCGCCGGGCGGTGGAGCACGCGTTCGTCGCGCCGCCAGACGCAGACCGCGTGCTCGGCGGCCGCGATCTCCGGCGGCGGCTCGCCTCGCTCGTTCGCGGCCCACAGGCGCTCCACGGGCCAGGCGAGCCGGAGCAGGCGCAGGGACGGAGCGAAGCGGAGCCGCAGCCCCGCCCAGCGCTCCGACGGAACGCGCGCCAGCGCGTCGCGCCCGAGGACCGGCGCGTCCGCCGCGTCGAAGGCGTCGAGCCGCGCGCTCTCGAGCTCGGCGAGGTCGGCCGCGAACGGCGCGCGCCGGCGGAAGGGAGCGCCGCCGGAGTCCCGCGCGAGGAAGCCCGGGAGCGCGTCGCCGACCCGGCGGATCGAGGGGTGCCGCGGCGGATGCCAGATCAGGTAGGCGGTCGCGAGGTCGTGGAAGAGCGCCGCGCCGAGGCTCGCGCGCAGCGCCGGGAAGGACTCCGCGAGGACGTCGCGGATGCGGCCGAAGTAGGCGTTCGCGTAGATCTCGAGGCGCTCCACGCCCGGCACGCCCCGCGCGCCGCGCAGGAGCGCCTCGCTCGCGCGACGCTCTTCAGGCTCCGCCGAGGCCAGCGCGGCCGCGACGCCGGCGGGCGCCGCGACGAGGGCGCGCAGGCGGCGCTGCGCCTCAGCGAGCGGCGGCATCTTCTCCGCCTCCGCTCGCCTGCGGCTCGCTGCGCGCAGGTCCTGGGACGCTGCGTCCAACCGCCTGGCTGTGCGCGTCTCCGCTCGCCTGGGCCGAGCTCCACCGGAGCTCCGGCCCGCTGCGCGCTTCGCTTGCGGTCGTCTCCGGTCCGAAGAGGCGCTCCAGGATGGCGCGGGCGCGCAGCGCCTCGCGCTCGAGCTCGCAGAAGTCCGGGATGCGGTCGTCCCACTCGATCAGCGTCGAGACCGGGCCGAGCCTGGAGAGCGCGTGCTCGTAGAGGCGCCAGACCTCGTCGCGCACCGGGTGGTCGTGCGTGTCGACGAGCAGCGCTCCGGCCTCGCTGTGGCCGGCGAGGTGGATCTGGAAGACGCGCTCGGGCGGGATCGCGTCGAGGTAGGCCTTCGCGTCGAAGCCGTGGTTGTGCGCGCTCACGTAGACGTTGTTCACGTCGAGGAGGATCCCGCAGTCGGCCGCCTGCGCGACCGCGGCCAGGAACTCCCACTCGGGGAGCGCGTCGGCCGCGAAGGCGACGTAGGAGGAGACGTTCTCGATCGCGATGCGCCGGCCGAGGCGCTCCTG
The DNA here is from genome assembly GCA_964624475.1 of uncultured Spirochaetales bacterium. Classification (GTDB taxonomy): domain Bacteria; phylum Myxococcota_A; class UBA9160; order UBA9160; family SMWR01; genus CAZUYC01. The sequence continues at coordinate 87,364 of CAZUYC010000085.1, forward strand.
CACGCGCGCGATGCGGGAGGCCACGTGCCGGAGCGCTTCCTCCGTGAACGGAAGCGGGAGGAGATCGTGGAGCTGGTGGCCGTCGACCCCGGTCCAGCACAGGTGGTCCGAGACGATGGCGGCGTCGCAGCGCCGCGCGAGCGCGGCCAGCGCATCGAGGTAGCGCGCATCGAGCGGGTCGACGGAGCCGAGGTTCAGCGAGACGCCGTGGAGCGCCACCGGCGCGAGGCTCCGCACCGCGTCGAGGACGCGCAGTGGCCGCCCGCCCTCGACCATGAAGTTCTCGGAGATCGCCTCGAACCAGTCGACCCGGAGCGCGCCGCGCGCTCCCCGCGCGAGGATCTCCTCCTGGTGGGGCGGCCGGAGCCCCACGCCCACGCCCAGGTAGGGCGCCTCGGTGGGTCGCGCGCAGCGCACGCCGTGGAACGGTCGGGCGGGCGCGCGCGCGGGGTGGTCGCGCGCGCCCGCCCGGCACCGGCCCCTACTTCTTCTCCGCGCCCATCTTGGCCTTGGCCGCCGCGCACTCCTCGGGCGTCATCATGAGGAAACCCTTGCCCTTGCAGGAGTTGTGGCCCGAGCACTCGCTCGACGCCGTCTTGCAGGCGCTCTCTCCCTTGCAGGAGTTGACCCCCTCGCACTTGACCTGGCCTTCCTCCTCCGCTGCAAGGGCGGGGGCGACGGCCCCCGCGATGAAGAGCGCCGCGGCCGCGGACGCCAGCACGAACGAGTTCCGGCTCATCGAGAACCTCCCTTTGGCGCCGCGGCGCTTCCGGCGCCGCGGCGGAACCCACATGTACCATACGTCCGGGCCCGTCGGCCGGTTGCGGGAGGATCGCGATGCTCCCGAGGGCGCACCTCGCCGCGGTGCTAGGCCTGCTCGCGGCTGCTCGATCCCCATGGACGATCGCCCTCCGACGGTGGCGGCTCCGCAGCTTACGTGCGGCGGAGCGGAAGCGGTACCTGCGATCCCTTCCGGCGACCACGCTCCGGCGCGGGGCGAGCTCGAGCTGCTTGACGTGCCTCATTATGGCCGTAATATCAGTATTATGGCCATACCGAAGATCAAGGCGACCTACGCCCTCGACTCCGAGACGGTCCGCGCGCTCGAGCGCATGGCGCGGCGTTGGAAGGTCTCGAAATCGGAGGCGCTGCGCCGCGCGATCCGGGCAGCGGCCGACCGCGAAGCGACCGAAGCGGGAGATGCTCTGGCTGCCCTGGACCGGATGCAGCAGCTGCTCGCCCTCGCGCCGGCAGCCGCTCGGCGCTGGCGGAGCGCGGCGCGTACGGAGCGGCTCGCGGGATCGGCGCGACGCGAGGGCCGCCAGGGGTGATCCACCTCGACACGAGCTTCCTGATCCTCGCGCTGGCGCGGGGTTCGCGAGAGGATCAGAGGCTCCGAGCCTGGCTCCGCACGAGAGAGGAGCTTGGGATGAGCGCCATCGGCTGGGCGGAGTTCCTCTGCGGGCCGGTCGATTCCGCGGCCCTCGAGCTCGCAGGTCGCATCGTCGGAGAGCCCGTGGCCTTCACGGCCGCCGACGCCGTACTGGCTGCCCGCCTCTTCGACGACACCGGGCGCCGGCGCGGCTCTCTCGCGGACTGCATGATCGCCGCCGCCGCGATCCAGGCAGGCGCATCCCTCGCCACCGCCAACCCGCGCGACTTCGCGCGCTTCGCCGGAGCGGGGCTGGCTCTCGCCGGGACCTGAGCGCCGACCGTGGGTTCGCCGCGGACCTCTGCAGATCAGCGGCCGCGCGCGGCGGTCGCCTTGGGCTTCGAGCTCAGCTCGGGGCCGGACCCAGCGCCGTGCGCACGCGCGCCGCAGCCGAGCTCGCCGAGCAGCCGCGCGAACTCCACCCCGAGCTCGCCGATCGCCGGGCCCGCGACGAAGTCCGACGGTCGCGAGGAACCGTCGGCGCGCTTGCGGATCGAGTCGAGCTGCCCGCAAGAGCCGCGCGGCGAGCGGCGATCGAAGTTGCGCGCGAGCGCGGCGAGCTGCGGGCGGAGCGCCCCGGCGCGTCCCTCGGCCGAGCGCCCCGGACCGCTCGCCACGAGGCGGTCCGTGCGGACCGCGCCGTCGTAGAACGCAAGCAGCCGCCCGATCGGCGTGAGACAGTCCTCGTCGCAGCCGTCGCCCGGATCGAGGTTGCCGTCGTCGCACTGCTCGGACAGCTCGCGCCGCCCGTTGCCGCAGGTCATCGCATCGCAGGCGTCGCCGACGCCGTCCTGGTCGAGGTCGGCCTGGTCGGCGTTCGCGGCGTCGGGGCAGTTGTCGAAGGGGTCGGCGAGGTCGTCGCCGTCCGCGTCCGCGGCGCTCGCCACCACGAGGTTCGGCGCGCAGGCGAGGCCCGCCGCACAGTCGGCGTCCGTGCGGCACGAGCCGTGACGGCGCTCGCAGGTGCCGGCGGTGCCGCACGCTTCCCCGGCCTCGCACGCGGCGTCGCTCGCGCAGGCCGCGCCCCGCGTCTCGACGCAGGTCCCCGCGCTCGTGACGGCATCGGCCGCCGTGGGGGCGAAGAGGCGCTGGAGGTCCGCGCCGGCGTCGCGGCAGATGGCGCGGGCGTCCGTGCAGTCGGTCTGGCTCGCGCAGGGACCCTGGTCCTCGTGGCAGGTGCCGTTGCCTCCCCCACCCGGGAGCGGCTCGCAGAACTCGCCCGCGTGGCAGCCGACGGCGCCGTCCGGGGTGAAGGTGCAGGGGGTACCGAGGTCGGCGATGCAGCCTCCCGGCGGGAGGTAGCAGGTGCCGGAGCCGCAGTCGGAATCCGTCGCGCAGGCAGCGCCCGTGGTCGTGCAGATCCCGGCGCTCGCCGAGGCGATCGCGTCGACGCAGCCGCCGGCCTCGCCGCTCGGGGGCGCCACGCGCGCGGCCTCGCGGGCGTTGAAGACCTGCTTGACCAGGTCCGTGGCGTCGCCGTCGCCGTTCAGGTCGCGGCCCCCCTGCTCGGCCTCGGCCGTGATGAAGACGACCGTGTCCCCCTCCACCCGGTACGGGAAGCGCGGGTCGCAGACCTCGAGCGGGCACGGGGTGACGGCGCTGCGGGTGTTGAGCACGCGCTCGCTCACGAGGTCGAAGACCTGGAGCACGTCGTCCTCGCGGTCGCCGTCGCCGTTCAGATCCGCGCCCTGCGCGGCCTCGCGCGTGCGGAAGGCCACGAGCCGTTCGCCGAGCACGAGCTCCTCGGCTGCCTGACCCGTCTCGATCAGCCGACCCTCGTTCGCGCGGTAGACGCGCACGACCCGGTCGGCGGAGTCCCCGTCGCCGTTCCGGTCCGACCCTTGATCGAGGCAGGCGCCGAGCGGGTCGCTGTGCGGGCACTCCGGCGCGAGCAGCGCCACGACCCCGCGGGACGCTTCGATCGTCGTCGCCCGCGAGCCGACGGCCCGCCAGCAGGCGGCTCGCGTGGGCCAGTCGCAGACCTCCGCGAACGGCTCGCCCCCGTCCGCGGCCGGAATGCGGGCCGCGAGGATCTCAGGGGAGATCGCGAGGTCGACGGCTTCCTTCCCGAGGTCGATCGGCTCGGCCCCGCGGAGCGAGAGCTGCACGAAGGTGTCGTCGCTGTCGCCGTCGGCGTTGCGGTCCTGACCGCGCGCGGACTCCGGCGTCAGGAACGCCACGGATCCGGACGCCACGACCGCCTGGGTCGCGGGCGCGAGCGTGCGGACCTCCCCCGGCCGCGACGCCTCCAGCATCTGGAGCATCAGGTCGTCGAAGTCGCCGTCGCCGAGGAGATCAGCACGGCCATCCGACTGGTCTGGACCGCGCAGAAATACGTTGATCGGGCTCCCCGGCTCCCCGCTCTCTCTGCCTTGGAATGCCATGTAGCGACCCCAGTCAGAGAGAGAAGGGAGAACTCCCTCGGCCACCCTGTCGGTATGACCGGTCAGCCGATCGTGAATCAGCACGGCGAGGGTCGAGCAACGATCATCGGTCGGGCGTCGTCGCGCAGGTGCCGTCGCGCGCGTAGAGCTCGTCGATGCAGGCGACGAGGCCGGGTGTGTCGGCGCAACGCGAGGCAAGCAGTCCCAGCGGCAGGGGGTCCGTCACGGGCGTCACGGCGATCGTCGCCGGGCCGGTGAGCGTGCGGTCGTCGTCCGCCGGGCCCACGAGCCCGTCCGTATCGGGGAAATGGAAGCGCAGCCGGAAGGGCAGGCAGGCGCCCCCGTCGCCGCACCCGGCCGAGGCCGTGCACGGCTCCCCTGCGCTCGGGCCTCCCACGCACTCGTCGCGGATCGCAAGATCGGGGCTCCCGGGCGGGGTGAGGCAGCTGCCCTGCGGGCACTGCGCGTCGGCCTCGCAGAGGCCGCCGTCGTTGAGACCCCCGGAACAGAGGCCGGCGAAGAGCCGCGACACGCAGGTGACGCCGCCGCCGCCCGGGAGCGCTCCCGCGGCGGCCGCCTGGCTCTCGCAGAGCGCCCGGCTCGCGGCCGTCCCGACGACCACGGCGTTGCGCGCGCCGCCGCCCGGCGGCTCGAAGAGGACGGTCACGAAGTAGTCGTCCTCGCGCGCGAAGCCGCCCGGCAGGTCCGCGAAGCCCCGCGAGTCGGGCTCGCAGACGGGGCGCAGGCGCACCAGGATCTCCTCGCCGTCGTCGTTCGGGATCGCGAAGGGGCGGTTCAGCGAGCCGAGCGCGCCGCGAAACTCCTGCGTCACGCCCGGGATCACGTCGCACATCGCGCGGGCGTCGGCCGGCGCGAGGGCCGCGAGCCAGGGCATCAGGAGGACGAAGCGGTCGAAAGCCCGGAACCACGGCCGAGCGCCACCCCCGGGGAGCGTTGCCCGAGTCGCGTTCCTCGATCTGGCGGGTCACTCCGCCCGGGGGTCGGGCTTCATCGCTGCTCCTCGCAGAGTCCTTATATCACGACCGCATCACCCGCCGAACCGCGCGGCCTCGAGGCCGGCGGGGCGCCGGCGGATCGAGGTCGGCGGCCGCGCGTGGAACGGGAGCGCGGACTCGAGCACGAAGACCAGAAGGTCGTAGAGCCGCTTCGACATTTCGATGCTCCTGGCCCGGCCTGGGCGCGCGAGCCTCAGTCGGGGTTCGCCGCGATCAGCCCGGCCTTAGCCCGCTGCCGAGCGAAGCAGTCGATCAGACGGCGGTGGCGCTCGGACGCGCTCTGCGCCCGGGCCTCGGCGGAGTCGGTGGCGCCGCGGCAGTCGCCGACCTCGAGCATCGCCTCCGCAACCACCTTGTGATAGCGGAGCGCCGACTCGGTCTGGTTCTCGACGAGGGCCGCGACGCGCGCCTCCTCGCGCGCCTCGAGCGCGCGCGCGGCGTCCTTGCCGGGGTCACCCGCGGCCGCCGCGCCCGCGAGAAGCAGAGCCGCACAGATCGTCGCGAATAGACGCTTCATCTTCTTCTCCTCCGCCGCGGGGCCCTCGGGCGCCGCCGCCCTTCGTTGCGAGGGGAGTCGGCGCAGGGCGGAGGAGTGGATCGGGCGAGGGAGCGGAGGCTCGGCGGGGGCTCAGCGCCCCGCGCGCGGAATCGGGCCCGTGGCGCGGCGCGGCCGGCGCGTCGGCTGGTAGAGGCCGTGGCGCTTGAGCTTCTTGATCAGCCCCTGGCGGCTCACGCCGAGGCTGCGCGCGGCGTGCACCTGGTTGCCGTTCGTCGCCGCGAGGGCCGCGGCGAGCATGCGCCGCTCGAGGGCCTCGACCGCGGCCGGGAGCGAGCCGCCGGCCGCGGCCGGCTCGAACGGCCCGGGCGCGGGTGCACCAGGACGGGCCCCGGCGCGGACGTTCTCCGATAGATCGCTGGCCTCGACGACGCGTCCCGGGGCGAGGACCGCGAGGCGCTTCATCTCGTTCTCGAGCTCGCGCACGTTGCCCGGCCACGGGTAGCGGGCGAGATGGCGCAGCGCGCCGGCGCCGAGCGCCTTCGCGGGTCGCCTGAGCTCGCGGCAGAGGCGCGCGAGGAAGTGGCTCGCCAGCACCGGGATGTCCGAGGGGATCTCGCGGAGCGGGACGGTCTCGATGCGAACCACGTTCAGCCGGTAGAAGAGGTCCGTGCGGAAGGCGCCGCGCTCCACCTCGGCCTCGAGGCGCTTGTTGGTGGCCGCCACGACCCGGACGTCCACGGCGATGGGCCTTCGTCCGCCCACCCGCTCGACCACCCGCTCCTGGAGCGCGCGCAGGATCTTGGCCTGGCCGGAGCTCGAGAGTTCTCCGATCTCGTCGAGGAAGAGCGTCCCCCCGTGCGCCACCTCGAACTTGCCGGGCCGGCGCTCGACTCCCGTCGCCACGCCGCGCTCGATCCCGAAGAGCTCGCTCTCGACCAGGCTCTCGGGCAGGGCCGCGCAGTTCAGGACCACCAACGGAGCCGCCGCGCGCGGGCTCGAGTAGTGGATGGCGCGGGCCACGAGCTCCTTGCCGGTGCCGCTCTCGCCCGTGATCAGCACGTCGACGGAGGTGTCGCGGATCTGCCCGATGGTCCGGACGATCTGTTGGATGCGCGCGCTCGTGCCGAGGATCCCATCGGGCGAGAAGCGGCCGCGGACCTCCTTGCGCAGCTGCACGTTCTCGCTGAGCAGCCGGTCCCGGTGCGACTGGAGCTCGCTCACGAGCCGGGCCGTCTCGATGGCGACGCCGGCCTGTGCCGCGAGCGCGCGCAGGAACTTCTCGTCTTCCGGGCCGAACGCGCCGCGCCGGCGGTTCAGCACTTCGAAGGCGCCGATGATCTCGCCCTCGTGGGTCGAGAGCGGCACGGCCAGCAGGTTGCGCGTGCGGTAGCCGAGCGTCGCGTCGACGCCCGAGTAGAAGCGCGCATCCTTGCGCGTGTCGCGGATGTTGACGGTCTCGCCGCGCAGCGCGGCCGCGCCCGCGGCGCCCTGCCGCGCGTCGAAACGGATGGGCTCGCTCCCGAGCGCCACGCGCGTCTCGAGCTCCATGCGCTCGCGGTCGAGCAGGAAGATGCTCGCCCGCTCCGCGCCGAGCAGCCGCGCCGCCTCGCGCGCGAGCAGGTCGAGGAGCGCCGGGAGGTCGCGCTCCGCGTTCAGGCGCTGGCACAGGAGCAGGATCGCCGGCAGCCGCTCGCCGAGGGAGGGGAGCGGCGCCGGCGCCGGGCCTGCGTCGGACGGCATGCGGGAACGGAATAGCGCCGGTCGAGCTCGACTGTCAACTAAATAGATAATTTGATCTCATCGATGACACTTTGATTGATCACATCGATTACAAGCACGGAAACGGAGATCGATCGTAAGTAGTTGATCTAGTTTATTTTACTTCTCGATGTGTATCCGAAGCGAAGTGAAAATGTCCTCTCATCGCATCGAGATCTAGCGAGCCTCGCTCGCAGCCGATCCAAGCTTTTCTCAATCGATTCAGATGGTTACGCGTCCGATCGCACGCCCGGCACGGGCGTTGCTCTAGGGCCCGGGCAAAGGCCGGCGCGCGGGACGCGGAGGAGCCGGCCGGAGGGCTCGAGACGATGTCGATGCGAACCGCGCAGGTCTCCGCTGGCGAGGCGCTCGCCCCGCGCGAGCGAACGGGCGAGACGGCTCGCGAGGGTTGGGCGGGCGTGGTCGAGCGCATGCTCGCGGGCGACCGCGCCGCGCAGCTCCGCCTGGCGAGGCTCGTCACGGGCTTCCTCGCCCACTGGGGCGCGTACGACTTCCGAGCCGAGTGGCCCGACCTCGTGCAGGACGTGCTGCTCGCGGTGATCCGCGCGACCCGCGAGGGACGGGTGCGCAAGGCGGAGGCGGTGGTGGGCTACGTGCGCTCGATCGCGCACCACAAGCTGATGGACCGGCTGCGCGCGCACGTCCGCCATGCCGAGGACTCGACCGAGCCGCTCGAGGCCGAGGAGACCGCGCCCGGGTCGGCGCGAGCCTGCCCGGCGGACCAGGACGTGGTGACCGACGTCCGGCGTGCCCTCGAGCGCCTCCCCGAGCGCAAGCACCGCGTCCTCTTCGCCGTCTACGGCGAGGGCAAGACCTACGAGCAGGCGGCCGAGGAGACCGGCATCCCGCTCGGGTCCGTGAAGCGCTACCTGCGCGAGGGAATGGAGGCTCTGCGGCGCGAGTTCACGGTCGAGCTCGAGCAGGCGTGATCCGATCCGCCGCCGTCCGCCGACTCCACCCCCAGAGGCGCCCGGGGCGCCCTGCGGATGGAGGGGCGATGAGCTGCCGGTGGAGCCTCGAAATCGATCTCGCGGCCGCGGTGCGCGATCTCCGGGAGCCGCGCGGGTCCGCCTTCCACGCCCACCAGCGCGAGTGCCCCGATTGCCGCCGCGCGCTCGCGCCCTGGATCCGGCTCGATGCCCTCGTCCGGGCGGCCGTCTGCGATGCCCGGGAATGGCACCCCGCGGACGAGGCCCTGATCGCGCTCCTCGAGCGCCCGCGCAGCCAGACGCCGGCGGAGCGCGCCCGCGTGGGGGCGCACCTCGAGGCCTGCGCCCCCTGCCGCGACGCGCTCCTCGCCGTCGCCGCCCTGCCTTGAGCGAGCCACTCAACCTTTGGTGGCGCCGGGGCGGCGCAGCACCAGAGCCGCCGCCACCGCGGCCGCGCAGAGGCCCCCGAAGAGATCCCCCACCCGTCCGTAGAGCGACCGCTCCTCCAGCGGGCGGACCTCGCCGAGCGCGAACTCGCGCTCGAGGGCACGCGTGCTCGCGCGCACGCGGCCGAGTGGATCGATCACCGCCGAGGGCCCCGCCGTCGAGGCGCGCACGAGATAGCGGCGTTGCTCGACCGCTCGCAGCCGGGCGATGTCGAGCTGCTGCTCGGTGTACTGCCGGTCGCTGATCCAGGTGTCGTTCGAGGGGTTCACGAGGTACACGGCTCCCCGCGCCACGCGCTCCGCCGCCACCTCGGGGAGCATCGCCTCGTTGCAGACGAGCACGCCCGCCGGGCCGGCCCGGGTGGGGAGGAGCGCGGTCTGCTCCCCGGGCTCGAAGACGCGGATCCTTCCGAAGCGCCGGCGCATCACGTCGATGCGCAGCGGGAAGTACTCGGCGAAGGGCACCAGGTACTGCTTGTCGTAGCGGCCGCGGATCTCGCCTCCGGGACCCAGCGCATAGATGCTGTTCGTGTAGAGCGGCTCCGCGCCCTCGCCCACGGCGCGCGGCGCTCCGGCCACGAGCTCGACGTCGTGCGCGCGCGTCACGCGCGCGATCGCCTCGCGATAGAGGGGCTCGCGCTCGAGGAAGAAGGTCATCGCGGCCTCGGGCCAGAAGACGATCGCCGGGCGACCCGCCGCGGCGGCCGCATCCGTGAGGGCGAGATACACGTCGAGGTGTTGACCGTAGAAGTCCGAGCGCCAGCGCGTGCCGACCGTGAGGTTCCCCTGCGCGATCGCGACCGCGACGGCCGGGACGCCCGCGCCCGGCGCGGGAGCGCGCAGCACGGCGTGCCCGTATGCGAGCGAGCCGAGGGCAGGGAGCACCGCGAGCGCGAGCCCGGCGAGCGCCGGTCGCATCCGCTCGCGCCGGGCGAGCCACAGCTCCGCGAGCGCCGCGTTCACGCAGACCACCGCGAAGCTCACGCCGTAGATCCCGGTGATCGATGCGATCTGCACGAGCGGCAGGTCCTGCGCGTGCGCGTAGCCGGCGAGCGCCCACGGGTTCCCGATGAAGAAGGGCGTCCCGCTGAAGAGGCGTCCGCGGCCGAGCTCGGCCGCCGTCCACGCCGCCCCGGCGAGTACGGGGAGGGCGACCGGGCCGTAGCGGCGCGCGAGCGCGCGGTAGGCTACCGCGAAGGCCATCACGTAGGGCGCGGCCATCAGCGTGAAGACCCCGACGAAGAGAGCGAGGGCCACGGCGAGCGACTGTCCGAAGTAGTCCGCGACCGCGCGGGGGAACCAGGAGCCGGCCGCGACGGCTCCCACCACGCACCAGAGCCACGCGAGGACGAGGGCCCGGCCGAGCCCGCCGCCGCGCAGCGCGACGAAGAGCGGCGCGAGCGCGACCCAGGAGAGCGCGGTCCAGCGCCAGGTCGGGAAGGTCAGGGCGAAGAGCACCGCGGAGGCGGCCGAGAGCGCTGCCGGAAGGAGGACCCGGATCCGCCCCACCGGCGCAGTATACCCACCCAGGCGGTATAGAATGGGTGGGAGCTCTGCGTCCGGTGCACCCGGAGGTCCCGCGTTGCGCGTCCTGCTCGTGAGCCCTGCCTACCCGCCGACCTTCTGGAGCCTCGAGCACACGCTTCCCTTCGTGGGGCGCCGCTGGCTGCTGCCCCCGCTCGGGCTCCTCACCGTGGCGGCGCTCCTCCCCGAGGAATGGGACCTCCGGCTCGTGGATCTGGCGATCGGTGACGAGCTCACGGACGACGATCTCGGCACCGCCGACGTGGTGATGCTCTCCGCCATGCTGGTCCAGCGCGCGTCGCTCCACGCCGTGCTGCGCCGCTGCCGCCGGCTCGGAGCGCGGACCGTGGTGGGAGGCCCGTACGCGACGGCGATGCCGGAGGCGCTCGCGGACGCCGACCACCTCATGCTCGGGGAGGGCGAGGAGGTGATCCCCGAGCTCGCGGCGGACCTCGCCGCCGGCCGCGCGCGCCGCGTCTACCGCGAGCGCGGCAAGCCCGACGTCCGCCGGACGCCGATCCCGCGCTTCGACCTCCTCGACGTGCGGGCCTATCACTACCTGTCGGTCCAGTACTCGCGCGGCTGCCCCTTCCTCTGCGAGTTCTGCGACATCATCTCCCTCTACGGGCGCAGGCCGCGCAACAAGACGCCTGAGCAGCTCCTGGCCGAGCTCGAGGCGATCCGCCGCCTCGGCTTCGCCGGCCGCATCATGTTCGTCGACGACAACTTCATCGCGAACCCGAACGAGGTGCGCCGCTTCCTCCCCGAGCTCGCCGCCTGGCGCCGCCGTACGCGTGCGCCCTTCGACTTCTTCACCGAGGCCTCGATCAACCTGGCGGACGACCCGGAGCTCGTGGACCTGATGACCGCCGCGGGCTTCGCCGTCGTCTTCGTCGGCATCGAGTCGCCCTCGGCGGAGTCGCTGCGCGAGACGCGCAAGCTCCAGAACCTGCGCGGCGACCTCGTGGTGCAGCTGCGCTCGCTGCGCCAGCGCGGGCTCGATGTCTGGGGCGGCTTCATCCTGGGCTTCGACCACGACGGTCCGGACATCTTCGAGCGCATGATCGAATTCGTGCAGCGCTCGGGGATCGCCTACGCGACGATCGGCATGCTGACCGCGCTCCCGAACACGCCGCTCCACGAGCGCCTGCGCCGGGAGGGGCGCCTGCGCCCCGATGCCGAGACGGGCGACATGTTCGAGCTCACGAACGTGGTGACGAAGCTCCCGGAGCCGGTCCTGCTGCGCGGCTACCTGCGCGTGCTCGAGACGCTCTTCGCGCCGGCCACCTACTTCGAGCGCTGCCGCGAGCACCTGCGCCACTTCGAGCCGGCGCCGGGGCTGGCGCGCGCGGCGACCCTCGCGGACCTCGCGGCCGTCGCACGCTCGCTCTGGCGCCAGGGCGTGCGCGGGAGCTACCGGGGCGCCTACTGGCGCTTCCTCACCTCGGTGCTGCGCACGGCTCCGCGCAAGCTCCCGCTCGCGATCGCGCAGGCCTGCGCCGGGCACCACTTCATCACCTACGCGCGCGAGACGGTGGCGCCGCGCCTGCGCGCGCACCTCGAACGCAGGCCGCCGCAGGACGCAGGCGCGAGCGTGGCTCCGGAGCGGCTCGCCGTGCTCGGTCTCACCGAAGCCGCCGCTTCACGGGGCAGCCCGTGACGTCCGGACCTGCTCCGAAGGAGCCCGAGCTTCGCCAGGCGACGCTGCTCTTCACCGACGTCTCGGGCTTCACCTCCTGGGTGGAGCGCCTGCGCCCGGACGAGGCGATGGAGTTCTTCGGGCCGCCACTCTCCTTCCTGGTCGAGATCTGCGAGCGGCACGGCGGCACGTTCGATAGCGCGCAGGGCGACTGCATCTTCGTGCTCTTCGGCGTGCCGCGGGCCATCGAGAACTCCGCGCGCTCCGCGATCAACGCCGCGATCGAGATGCACAACCGGGTCGGCGAGTGGAATGCCGCGCACGCGATCGACCCACCGCTCGAGGTCCACACCGGCGTCAACAGCGGCCAGATCGCGGCCGGGTACTACGTGAAGGGCGACGCGGTCGTGGGCGACGCCGTGAACGTCGCCTCGCGCCTCAAGGACGGGTCGCCGCGGGGAAGGATCTGGGTGGGCCCCGAGACGTGGCGCGCCACCCAGCGCGCCTTCAAGTTCCGGGACCTCGGCCCGATCGAGCTCAAGGGCAAGACCGAGAAGGTCCACGTCCACGAGGTGGTCTTGGGCGCACCGCCCCGGCAGCGCTCGAGGCCCGAGCCTCATGTGCCCTTCGTGGGGCGCGAGCGCGAGATCGCGCGGGTCGAGCAGGGCGTGCAGGGCGTCCTCGAAGGCCGCGGCGGTGTGGTGAGCGTCGTCGGGGAGGCGGGGCTCGGGAAGTCGCGGCTCCTGGCCGAGCTGGCCGAGAGCGATACCGCCCGCAGCACGACCTGGCTCGAAGGGCGCTCGCAGCAGTTCGGATCGAACCCGAGCTTCCACCCCTTCGCGGACCTGCTGCGCTCCTGGGCCGGGATCGCGGAGCAGGAATCCGCTGCCGCGGTGCTGGGGCGGCTCGAAAAGGCGGCGTCGGAGCTCTTTGGCGACGAAGGCAGCGACCTGCTCCCTTTCCTTGCGACGCTCCTCGGGGTTCAGTCGGACGCTGCGGGGCAGGCGCGTCTGGCCGGGATCACGGGTGACGCGATGGAGCGGCTCGTCCTCCACGCGACGAGCCAGCTCTTGCGCCGGCTCGCGGTCCGGGGTCCGCTCATCCTCGCCTTTGAGGATCTGCACTGGGCCGACGTATCGTCGCTCGAGCTCCTCGGGCGCCTGCTCCGGCTCGCGGCGGAGCACCCGATCCTCTTCCTGCTGACCCTCCGCCCGGATCCGCCGCGCGCGCGGGAGTGCGTGGCGGCTGCCGTCGCCGACGCGCCGGAGTTGCGGCACGACGAGGTGGAGCTCCAGCCGCTCGATCGCGACGCGGCCGAGGACCTGATCGATAAGATCTTCGCGAACGGCGATCTCCCGAATTCGACGCGGCGGCTGATCGAGGAGCGCACCCGCGGCAACCCCTTCTACGTGGGCGAGGTCGTCCGCGAGCTCCTGGAGCAGGGCGCGCTCGAGCGGCGCGGCGACGCACTCTTCGCCACGGCGAAGATCGGCTCGATCTCGATCCCGCCGACGGTCGAGGAGGTGATCGTCGCGCGGGTCGACCGTCTGCCGGAGAGCGCACGGCGCGTTCTCCAGGCGGCCGCGGTGCTCGGGCACAGCGCGTACCGGCGGATCCTCGACGCCATCCTCGAAGGCGGAGACCTCGACGCGGACCTCGCCGCGCTCGATGCGGCCGCGCTGCTCGTGGCCCGCGAGCGGCCGGGCGAGACGGTATTCCAGTTCTCCCACCCGCTGATCCAGGAGGCGATCTACGCGGGCATCGCAGGGAAGAGCCGCCTCGTCCTCCACGCCCGCATAGCCCGGGCGATCGAGGCGACCCTACCGCCGTCGGGCGCGGGCTACCACGCGATGCTCGCCTACCACTGGACGCGGGCGCGCGAGCCCGAGCGCGCCGAGGAGCAGCTCTCGCTGGCCTGCGAGGCCGGCGGGGCCACGACCGAGGCGCTCCAGTTCCTGGAGGAGGCGGCGCGGCTCCTGCTCGAGATCCGGGACGAGCGCGGCGATTCGCGCACGGCGGTGCTGATCCACCGCAAGCTCGCGCTCGCGTATCTGAGCCGCGGCAAGATGAGGGAGGGCAACCTGCACCTCGACGACGCGCTGGTGCTCCTCGGCCAGCGGAGGCGGAGGTCGGGCACGCGCCGCCGCGCCTTCCGCTTCGGGTGGGCCGCTGCGGGCGTCCTCCTCGATCTATATCTGCGCGGCGAAGGCAAGCGCCGCCGTCCCGCGACCGAGCAGGACCGCGAGGTGATCGACCTGATGTACGCGGGCGCGCAGGCGCAGGTGACGGCCGACCCGACCGGCTTCCTCTTCGACTCGATGGAGGGCCTGCACCGCCTGAACCGGGTGGATCCCGCGAGCGTGGCCGGCGCCGGGGGCATCTACGCCGGCGCGGTCGGCTTCATCGCCTACGCCGGGCTCTCCTTCGGCGTGGGGGCGCGCCTCTTGCGCCGCGCCGAGCGCTTCGTGAACGCGGACGACCCGCGCGAGCTCTTCGGCTACCGCGTCTTCGACTTCGTCCACCACTTCCTGTCCGGCGACTGGAGCGATCGCTTCGCCATCGAGCCCGAGCTCGTCGAGGAGAACCTGCGCCTCGGCGAGCTCTGGCACGTGATCAACTACCTGCCGCTCGACGCGAAGCGCCGTGCCCACCAGGGCCGCTTCGACGAGGCCGCCGAGCTGCTCGAGCGCATCGTCAAGATCGGCGACCTCTACGCCTACGATCTCGCGCGCTCGAACGAGCTCGCCGTGCGCATGTTCCTCCAGCTCGAGCGGGCCACCTCGAGCGTCGAGCCGAACGGGGAGAGGCTCCGCGAGGCGCTCGCGACGGCCGAGGCCTACTACGAGGGCTTCGACGAGGAGCTCTTCAACCTGCTGGCGCTTGGCACGAAGGCGAAGGTCGAGCTGCTGCTCGGCAAGCGCGCCGCGGCCGAGGCCACACTCGAACGGGCGCGCGAGATCGCGCGCCGCACGAGCTTCGTCCCGCCCTTCCACGAGAGCGGGCTGCGCGCGGCGGAGCTGCGCCTCGCCCTCGCGCAGCTCGAGGAGGCCTCGGCCGGGGGTACGCGGAGCACGCCGCTGGCCCTGCGCCGAAGGGCCCGGAGCGCGGCGGCGCGCGCCGTCGCCTGCGCCCGCAAGGCCGCCTGGCAGCGCCCGGAGGCCTGGGCGCTCGCCGGGCACTGCGCCTGGCTCCTCGGGCGCCCGCGCGCGGCGCTGCGCGCGTGGGGCAAAGCGGTGGACGAGGCCGAGCGCCTCGGAATGCAGCCTGAGCTCGGCCGGACCTGGCTCGAGGTCGGCCGGCAGCTCCGCTCGGGCGCGGGCGAGTACCGCCTGCGCGACCTCGATGCCGAGGCCTGCTGCCTTCGCGCCGAGGCGATCTTCCGCCCGCTCGAGCTCGACGCCGATCCGGACGACCGCGCCGGGACGCGGGCGGATGGGGACGAGTAGCCGGCGCTCGCGGCCGCTCTGGCACATGTGGCTACATGTAGCTACATTCCTGGCATGAAAGCCGTCGCCGTCCGCGAGCTCAAGAACCGCCTGAGCAGCTACCTGCGCGAGGTCGCCGCCGGCGAGGTCGTGCTCGTGACCGATCGCGGGCGGGTGGTGGCCGAGCTGCGCCGCCCGAGCGCGGAGCTCGAGCGCTCTCCCGTCGAGCGTGCGCTCGCGAGGCTGGAGGCGGACGGCAGCCTCGTGCCGGGGCTGCCCCAGGAGCCCGCGGCCTACCGCGCGACCCGCGCGCGGATCGGCACGCCGAGCCAGCGCCTGCTCGACGCCGAGCGCGGCGCGGCATGACGCTCTATGCGGAGACGAGCGCAGTGCTGCGCTGGCTCTTCAACGAACCGCAGGGCGATGCAATCCTGAATCAGCTGCGCAGCGCTTCGAAGGTCGCTACCTCGCGCCTCACCCTCGTGGAGGCGCGCCGGGCGATTCGCCGCGCAAGTCGTGAGGCGGGCCTTGCGAGCGCAGAGCGCGCCGAGGTCCTCTCCGCCCTGGCGCTCGCCGCGGCGCGCTGGGCGCTCCTCGACCTGTCGCGCACGGTGGCCGAGCGGGCCGAGGGCGAGTTCCCGGTGGAGCCGATCCGCACACTCGACGCGCTCCACCTGTCTAGCGCGCTCGTGCTCCGCGAGGCCCTCCCCGATCTCGTCGTGCTCTCGACCGACGATCGCCTGCGCGCGAACGCGCTCGAGCTCGGCTTCGCGGTGGTTCCCGAGTAGGCGGCCGGCGCGACGCCTACTGCGCGCCGAGCTCGGGCTACCCCCGCCCGGCGCCCGCGCGGAGGCCCTGCCACCACGCGCGCACCGGCTCGAGCGCCGCGCGGTAGCCGCGCTCGGCGATCTCGTCCACGCGGTCGAAGGCGAAGAGGCCGAAGTCCTGCACCGGCGGCGCGATGCCGAGGTCGATCCCCTCGCGCAGCGCCGCGCGCCCGGCGGCGCCGATGCTCGAGACCATGGCGCTGCGCATCAGGATCTCGAAGATCGAGGGCACGGATCCGCCCCGCGCGGGGCCCCCGAAGCGCCTGCGCAGGGCCGACCATCCGGAGAGCTCGTCCGGGAGGTCGGGGAAGGGGGTGGACGAGAAGCCCGCCCCGACGTCCACCGCGAGGACCGGACCCCCGCCCGTGAGCTCGCGCATCGCGAGCACCGGAAGGTTGTCGAGGAGCGAGCCATCGACGAGCAGCTCACCGTCCTCGACCACCGGCGGGAGGATCCCCGGGATCGCCAGGCTCGCGCGCACGGCGCGCAGCAGCGGGCCGCTGCGGTGCACCCGCAGGGCTCCCCGCGAGAGATTCGTCGAGACGCTGAGGAACGGGATGGCGAGCTCCTCGATCGAGCGCTCGCCCATCGCCCCGGCGAGCCGCGCCGCGATCCGCCGGCCGCGGAGCATCGCGACGACGGGAACCGTCGGATCGAAGACGGAGCGGAAGTCGCGCTGGCAGATCTCCCGCACAGCCGCCGCGTCGAGGCCTCGCGCCACGAGCGCGGCCACCACGGCGCCCGCGCTCGTGCCGCCGATGGCGTCGACCGGGACGCCGAGCTCTTCGAGGGCGCGCAGCACGCCGAGGTGAGCGAGACCTCGCGCGCCTCCGCCCCCGAGGACGACTCCCACGGCCCGACCGGTGACCAGGCGCGCGAGGCGGTCGAAGTCGGCGGCGGCGCGCACCGTCAGCGCGAAGCGGAACGGCGCTCGCGTCGGCAGCGCCGTTCCCGCTTCGAGCGAGACGAGGCTGCGGTCGGCCGCGCAGCGGCTCTCCGCGAGCGCGCGTTCGAGCCACGCAGCGCCGCCTCCGCCCGCAGCCGCCACCCAGACGACGTGATCGGCCTGCCGCAGGCAGCGCTGCGTCCAGGCGCCCGCGTCCGGATCGGCTTCGTAGACGAGGATACCGCTCTGCGACTCCTGCTGCGCGAGCCACGAGGCGATCCGGGGGTCCGGAGCGCCCGTGGCCAGCGGCGACGGGAGATCCGGCCGCGCCTGTGCGAAGCCGCGCGCGTCGATGCGCCGGACGCCGCCGAGGCGCCCGAGCGCGCGCTCGAGCCCCACGGCCAGCGCGCCGACCGGCGCTCCGGGGCCCGCCGGGGCGACGGCGATCGTCCGCACCGGCGCGCGAGCCAG
Source organism: uncultured Spirochaetales bacterium (assembly GCA_964624475.1). Lineage (GTDB taxonomy): Bacteria > Myxococcota_A > UBA9160 > UBA9160 > SMWR01 > CAZUYC01. The sequence continues at coordinate 104,621 of CAZUYC010000085.1, forward strand.
GCCGGCGCCCTCGGCCTGCGCCCGCAGGCGATCCACCAGCAGGCCGGCGATCCGATGCAACACCTGCGGGTGTCGCTCCGTCACGCGGGCGAAGCCCTCGGGGGTGAGCGCGCCGAGGTGGGTGTCGCGAACCGCGCGGACCGTAGCGGCCCGCGGGCCGGGGCGGACGAGCGGCATCTCACCCACGAACTCGCCGGGGCCCATCTCCTGGAGCAGGCGCTCCCCGCCCGGGCCCTCGCTCCGCACGGCCCGCAGCCGCCCGCTCAGGATCAGGTACGCCGCGTCGCCGGGATCGCCCTCGCGGAAGAGCTCCTCACCGCCCGCGAGGAAGCCCTCGCGCGTCTCCTCGGCCAGCGCGTCGATCGCCTCGGGCGCGAGACCCTCGAGCACGCTCCCGAGGTGCGCGCGGATCGCGGTGCGCGCGGCTTCGGCCATGCGTCAGCGCTCCGAGGGCTGCGCCAGCGCGAGATGCGTGTCGCTGCGTTTCTCCGCCCGCAACCTCTTCTCGCGATTGACGCACGCGGCGCCCGCCGCGAGCAGCCCGGTCCCGAGGGAGATCACGAGCGCGGCGCGCGCACTAGTCGAGGATCTCATAGATGAGCATCTCCTGCCGGAGCCCCTTGAGCTTCACGCTTCCCAGGGCGGCGATGTTGAAGTGGTCCTTCACGAGCTCGTAGGTGGGCTGTCCGATGATGATCTTCCCCGGGTCGGGCGTGGCCTTCACCAGGCGCGAGGCGACGTTGACGGCATTGCCCAGAACCGTGTAATCCATGCGCTTGATCGACCCGATGTCGCCCGCGACGACGTGTCCGGAGTTGACGCCGGCTCGGAAGGCCAGGCGCGCCTCGGGAACCCTCGAGCGGTTGGCCTCCTCCTGCGCCAGCCGCATCGCCTGCGCCGCCTTGATGGCGCGTGTGGCGTGATCGCCGTAGGGGATCGGCGCGCCGAAGATCGCCATGATCTCGTCGCCGATGTACTTGTCCAGCGTGCCTTCGTACTGGAAGATGATGTCGGTCATCCTGGAGAAGAAGTCGTTCAGGACGAGCGCGACCTGCCTCGGCTCCATGTGCTCGCTCATGGAAGTGAAGCCGACGACGTCCGCGAAGAGGATCGAGCAGTCCAGCTCCTGCACGTCCAGCGTGAAGCCGGCGCTAGAGGAATCGCCCGTCGAGAGAATGCGCTTGACTACGGCGGCGGAGTGGTAGCGCTCGAGTTTCGCCTTCGCTTTCTGCTCCTCCTGGATCCGCCGGTTCAACCGCGCCTGCTCGATGCCCACCGCGGCGTAGTTGGCGATCGCCGAGAGAAGATCGAGCTCCCTCGGAGAGAAATGGCTCAGATTGCTGGAGTCGAGCTGCACGAGGCCGATGACGCGGTCCTGGTTCCAAAGCGGGGCGCACATGAAGGACCGGATCTTGGCGGCGACGATGCTCTCCTTCCCCCCGAACTCGGTCCCCGCGTCGAGGGAGTAGATGGCGACCTTGTCCTTGAGGACCCTGTCCACGATCGTCCGGCTGACCGTGACCCCCTGCTGCCCGGTCGCCTTCTCGTCGCGGTGCTTGACGATCTTCGGCACGAGCTCGCGCCCTTCTTCCTCCACCAGCATCAGGAACCCGCGCTCGGCGGGTATGTGCTCGAAGATGAGACTCATGATCTTGTCGAGCATGTCCTCCTGGCTCTGCGTCGTGATGAGGTCCTTCGCGAGCTGCCCGAGGGCCAGCAGGATCCTGTTGCTCTTCTCGATGGAGGCCGCGTCCGCCGCCGCGGCGGCCCCCACCTTCGGCACGGCCGCCGCCGAGCCGGGCCCGAGAAGGCCGGGCATCAGATCCTGGAGCTCGGCGACCGAGCGGATGACCGTGGCGCCTCCCTCGAGGATCGGCCTTCCCTCGCTGACGACGATCTTCTCGCTGAGCCGGCGGCGGAAGTGAAGGGGGAACTTGCCGAGGGTGATCTCGTCCCCGTCGGAGAGGACCACCTGGGTGATGCGAGCCCCGTTCACCCTGGTTCCGTTGCGGCTGTTGAGATCGATGCAGACGAAATCCTCGCCGGACTTGTTCACCTTCGCGTGCTGGCGGGAGATCCCGGGGTCGGTGAGCTGGAGCTGGCACTCGGGCCCTCGCCCCATCACGATCTCGGGACGATCGAGAGCGATGGAGCGCTCCTCTCCTCCGATCTTGTAGACGAGCTGGTAATCCTCTCCTGCCACGTCAGCTCCTGGAGACCACCGTCGCTCCTTCGGGTGGCGGGCAGTTTATCAGAACGGAGCGAAACCTTTCGACCGCCGCCCAAAACCGGGTCAATCCTCCTCCGGCCGCGGAGGTCTTGAAGGAAGCTGGGGCAGGTCGATGAGCACGATGTCCGAGTTCGAACGCATGCGATCGAAAATGATCTGCTTGCCGTCCCGCGTGATATCGAAGGCTCGCATCGTCGCACTGTTGGTGAACCGCGTGAGCGGTCGGGTCTGCTTCGTGGCCAGGTCGAGCAGGCGGAAGTCCTGAGACTCGGAGTGCCCGACCATGTACACGAGGCCCCTGCCGTCCGGCATGAATCGCGCACGCACTCCATCCGGGCGCACTTGAATCGCCGGCAATTCGACAGCGTTTCCATCCGGCCGCACGGCGAGCAGTGGGGCACTCGGGCCGACGGCCGAGCCGGAATAGACGATCAGGGTGCCATCCGGGGACCACACAGGGTTCAGCGCGGGGCCAGAGATCAGGCGAACGGGCGCGCCACCGTCCACGGGAATCTTGAACAAACCCACGCCGCTGCCATCATTGGCTCCCGTGACGATCCATTGGCCGTCGGGAGACCAGTCCGCGGAGCCTTGAACGTCGAGCGTCGGCGCGAGAGGCTGGAGCTCGGCTCCGTCCGCAGAAAGAATGTGCAGCAGACGTTTTCCCTGTTTCCTGAGCAGCAGCCCCACGCGGCCACCGTCCGGCGACACGGCCGGAGGCTCGAGGAGTGCACCGTCGGCGCCCTTCCAGATCTCGAGCGCCTCTCCGCCCTGGTAGCGCCACAGCCCATCGGCGGCTCCGCGCGATGACAGATAGAACAAGGATCCCTGCGCCAGGCGTGGCGCCAGCGCACGAACGTTGGGAACCGGGTAAGGCTTCGCCTCACGCTCCTCGGCGGGGCGTTCGAGCACCGGCACGCTCCACAGGCCTGCCGTCGGGTTCGAGACGGTCGCGGCCAGCCGACGGCCGTCGGCACTGGCCGCTAGCGACGTGTATTTCTCCAGGCCGAAGCTCACCCGTCGGCTGCCCTTGCTTTCGACGTCCAACGCCCACAGCCACGGCCCGGAGCCATCGCCCGCGGGCGACAGGTAGAGCACGGTTCGGGCATCGATCGGCGTCGGATACGTGACGTCGTTGTCGTGGTTCGTGAGAGGCTCGGGCCCTTCGCCTGACGGCGCGATGCGCCACAGATCCATCTCGTTGGTAGCCCACGTGCCGCTCACGAAGTAGATCCAGCGGCCGTCCGGAGACCACACCGGATAGTGGTTATGGCCTCCAGGTCGAGGATGGATGAATATCTGCACGGCGTTGGCTCCGCTGCGATCTGCCACGAACATGGGGTCGCCGGGGTTCCCCGTGTGATAGACCATGCGCTGGCCGTCCGGGGACCAGGCGATGTTGACGACTGGCCCCTGCAGAAAGACCCGAGACGCGCCACCCATCAACGGGAGAAGTCGCAGACGGCGAGCGGGGAGGAGGAGGCCGCCCATCCAGATCTCGGATCCGTCAGGGGTGAACCCCAGGCCGCGGACGACGCCAGAGACATCTTCCTTGCCGTGCGTCAGGTTCGTGAAGCGCCCGCTACCGACCTGGCTCAACCAGACATCGAATGGCCCGTCGCGATCGGATCGGAAGACCACGAATCTGCCATCCGGCGAGAGCGCGGCGTCGTGTTCGGTGCCCTCGAAGTCCGTCAGTCTCGTGAATGTTGCGGCGGCGAGAGGATTCGGCGGTGATGGCTCGACGATCCGGCGCCCCCACCACAGCCCAAGCGCGAGCGCCAGAGACGCGGCGCTCACGACCACGGCCGCGACCACTCTTCTGGTGGTCGCCGCCGGTGGGCCCGTCGTGCTTTGCGGGACTTCCGCACTGTCGTACAGATCGAGTCGTGCATCGCCGATGTCGCGAAGTCGGTGCTTCGGATCCTTCGAGAGACAACGCTGCAGCAGGCGACGGACGCTGGCCGGGGTATCGCCGGGCAGCGCAGCCCAGTCTGGATCGCGACCCAGAATGGCCGCGGCCGTGTCGGCGGCCGTGGCGCCGAGGAAGGGTCGGCGGGACGTCAGCATCTCGTACAAGACGCACCCGAACGACCAGATGTCCGTTCGCTGGTCGACAGGCCGCCCGCGCCACTGCTCAGGACTCATGTAGGCTGCCGTGCCGAGAATCGCGCCGTCGCGCGTGCCTTCGGACGTGATGGTCGTCGATTGATCCGGCGCCCCACCGGCGCCACCCACCACCTTCGCGAGCCCGAAGTCCAGCACCTTCACGGTGCCGTCGTCGCGGACCTTGATGTTCGCGGGCTTCAGATCGCGATGGATGATGCCCTGTCCGTGAGCGGCTTCGAGCGCTTCGGTGATCTGTACGGCGATGGGAAGTGCGTCGGCCAGTGGAAGGGCGCCTCGAGCAATCCGATCCGCGAGCGTGGGTCCCTCGACGAGCTCCATGACGAGGGCACGCAGGTCTCCGGAGGCTTCGAAGCCGTGGATGTGGGCAACATTCGGATGGTTCAGCGTCGCCAGGACTTCGGCTTCCCGCTGGAACCGGGCCGTGTGTTCGGAATCGCGCGCAAACAGCTCGGGAAGCACCTTGATTGCGACTTCACGACGAAGCGTCGTGTCGCGAGCGCGATACACCTCTCCCATCCCGCCCGCGCCGAGCAGCGCGCCGATCTCGTACGGGCCGACACGAGTGCCAGGGGACAACGCCATTAGTGATCGCGCAAGATCGTGCTCTGGTTGGTCTCTTCCGCCGTCGGTGCCCCCAGGAACTCCAGCGTCAGCACCCCGCCGACGCGGACGCGGGTTCCCTGGCGGACCGCCGCTTCCTCACCCTTCGAAACCAGCTGCCCGTCGACCTCCGTTGGAGCCTTCGCCACCGAGCGCAGCACATACCCGGCTAGACCGCGGTGAAGCTCGAAGTGCCAGCGGCTCACGCGATTCTTGTGAGAAGGGTCCGTGACGTGCAGGACGATGTCGTTGACCCGCAGTCCGTCGAGTTCCTCCAACCGACCAAAGCGAACGATGTCCTGGGAGGGCAGCGGGAGGATGCTTCCGTCCTCGAACCGCACGCGCGCAGGGAAGATCGCCCGGTCGTGCCAGTCGAGTGTGAACAGCTCGCTTGGCCGGTCTATCCCCTTGAGCGTCACCGGGGGAAGCCGCCTGCACTTCAGTCGCAACCGGGTGTCGTTCAGCCCTTGAAGCGCGTCGTGGCTCAGGCGAATCTCTCCCGCGTTCGCGGACCCCGCGATATGCGAGCAGAAGTTCACCGCATCGCCGGAGACCAGCACGCCGTCGGTCAGCGCGAGGCCCCAGTGGCAGCCCATGCGGACGGCCAGCCTCTCGTGGACGGCGCGGCCGTCGTCGTCCACCGCGATACTCTTCTGCACCTCGATCATCGCGTTTACGGCGTCATCCATTTCTGGAAAACACAGAAAAGCTCCATCGCCCGCGGTGTCGACGACCCGGCCCCGGAATTCCAGGATCGCGCGTTGGACGAGATCCACGTGGCGCTGTTGCAGCTTTCGCCCCGCTTCGTCGCCGAACTTCGCGAAGTAGGGGGTGGAGCCGACGACGTCCGTGAACACCAGCGCCAGACGCCTCTGAAACCGGCGCACCAACGCCTGGGAGAGCGCGTCCTGGAGCCGGACGATCTCGTTCATCGAGAGACGGTCCACCAGCTCTTGATGCCAATCCGACATCGGAGGCCGCCTTATACGCGAAGATCGGAAGGTGGTCGACTCATTTCGGTAGATCGATCAGCACGATATCCGAATTGTCTCGCAACCGATCGAAGACGATCTGCCTGCCGTCGGGCGTGATGTCGAAGGTCCGCAGGAAGCCCCGGTTGTCGAGCCGGGTGAGCTGGCGGCTCTTCATCGTGCCCAGGTCCAGCAGCCAGAAATCCAGCTGGCCGGAGCGCAGCACGTAGATCAGGCCGCTCCCGTCGGGCAAGAACCGCGCCCGCTCGCCGTCCTGGAGCGTCCTGATCTCGGGCAACGTGACGGGGCTTCCGTCCGGTCGGATGGCCAGAAGAGGCGCATCGGGGCCCACGATCGGGCCGGAATAGGCGATGAGATCTGCTGTCGACCACACCGGATTCCACGCGGCTCCGCTCACGAGGCGAACCGGCCCGTCCCCTTCGAGCGGAACCTTGAACAGGCCCGGCCCGTTCGCGTCGTTGCCGCCGGTAATGATCCAGCGGCCGTCCGGCGACCAGGACGCCGCGCCCCGAACATCGACCGCGTCCGTCAGGAGCTGGTGCGTCGCACCGTCGGCCGACAGCAGGTGCAGGCGCAGGCGGTGCTGCTGCTTGAGCGCCACGACCACCCGTTGTCCATCGGGTGAGACCGCCGGCGGCTGCGACAGCGCGCCGTTCGCCCCCTTCCAGATCTCGAACACCTGCCCGTCCTGGTAGCGCCACAACCCGTCGCCGGTGCCGACCGACGACAAGAAGAACAGGGACGCCCCCCCGAAGCGCGGCATCAGCGCCCTCACGACGGGCAGCGGGAAGGGCTTCACGTCCGTCTCGACCGCCCGGCGATCCCGAATGGGTGCGCTCCACAAGCTGGCGCGCGGGTTTGCGACCGTGGCCACGAGCCGGCGGCCGTCTGCGCTCACCGCCAACGATGTGTACTGCTCGATTCCCAGGCTGACGCGGCGCGTCGTCTTGCGCTCGAGATCGAGCGCCCACAGCCACGAGCCGGAGCTGTCTTCGGCACGCACCACATAGAGCACGGTCCGCTCATCGATGGGCGTGGGGGATCTGACGTCGCCGTTGTGATGAGTCAAGCGTTCCGGCTCGCCCCCAGAGACCGCGATGCGCCACATATCGTTGTCATGGATTGCGGGCTTGCCGCGGACGAAATAGATCCACTGGCCGTCGGGCGACCAGGTGGGATAGTGGTTGTGTTCGCCCTCAGTGCCAGCGAAGATCTGCCGGGCGCCTGCACCGGTTTTGTCTGCGACGAACATGGGGTCGCCGGGCTCGTTGGTGTGATAGACCAGGAGTTGACCGTCGGGTGACCAGGTCACGTTGACCGTCCGATCCCTCAGGAAGGGACGCGCCGGCCCGCCTGTGAGCGGCATGAGCCCTACGCCGCTCCCCGTCTGGTACCAGATCTCCGATCCATCGCCTGAGAAGCCCACCCGTCGCGTGGTAAGTGCGCCCTGCGGCGTCACGGGGAACGCCGTGAGAAGCTCGAACCTGCCGGTGCCCACCTGGGTCCGCCAGAGGGAGAGCGAACCATCGCGATCGGCGAGAAACGCGACGAACCTGCCGTCGGGCGAGATGGCGGCATCGGATTCCGTCCCCTCCCAATCCGTCAGGTGTGAATACTTGGCGTTGGCGAGTGGGTTCTCGGGCAGGGGTAGCGGGCGGATGACCTCCCGAAGGCCAAAGCCCGCAGCCAGCGCGGCAGCCACGAGCCAGGGCAGCCGCCGCGCGCGGGTCTTGGCGACCGTGGCGGGCCCCATTGCAGCGGGCGTCTGCCGCGTCAGGCGGCGCAGGTCCACCACCAGATCGCGCATGGTTTGGTAGCGTTCCGCTGGATCGTTCTGCAGCGCCTTCTCCACGATCATTCGCAGCTCGAGAGGGAACTCTTCCGAAAGCGGCGCTGGTGTTCCGTGGATGATCGTCTTCAGGAGCTCCAGATCGGTCGCGCCGGAGAACGGCCGGCGCCTGCTCAGCAGCTCGTAGAGAACCACGCCGAAGGAAAAGATGTCGCTCCGCTCATCCAGAGGCTTCCCGGACGCCTGTTCCGGGGACATGTAGGCAAGCGTACCGATGACGACACCTTGTCGCGTGGCCCCTTCGATGAGCGTGGAGGTGACATCAGTGGCCGGGCCGCCGACGAGCTTGGCCAATCCAAAGTCGGCCAGCTTGGCATAGCCGCTCTTGGTCACCAGGATGTTCGCGGACTTGATGTCCCGGTGCACGATACCGGCCGTGTGAGCTCTGGCCAGGCCGTCCGCGACACCGAGCAACAGTCCGACGATCTGTCGCCACGTGCGTGTCTCGGCGCCGGCCCAGTCCTTGAGCGTGCCGCCGTCGATGAATTCGGTGACCAGATAGTGCCGGCCGTTCCACTCGCCGGCTTCGAGGACCGTGAGGATGTGCGGGTGGTTGAGCGAGGAAGCCGTCTGCGCCTCCTGCTGAAACCGGCGGCGCGCGCCCGCGTCGACGATGTCGGCGGACAGGAACTTGATGGCGACCGGGCGGTTCAGACGCGTATCGCGCGCGCGGTACACCTCACCGAATCCGCCCGTCCCGATCAGATCGAGGATCTCGTATTGCTCCAACGACGCCCCGGTCATCCCCGCGGCAGTCATTTCGGTCGGCATTTCGGGCTGAGTTGCGGTTCGGGCAAGTCGATCATCACGATATCGGTGAAGGCCGCGAGAGGCATGCCGAAGCGCAGCGGGATCCTATCGGGCGTCCTTCGCTGCCTTCAGCGCGGGCTTCGACACCAGGGGCCTGAACGACCCGCGGAGCTTGCTGAAACAGCCGCAGAAGTCGGGCCCACGGGCCCGTTCTACGATCGCTGGCCAACGCTCCCCTTCGCGGCTTCGATCGCCCTCTGGATCGCCCCGAGCTTGCCCTCGACCCTCTCCCCGTTCACGAAGAAGGTCGGCGTTCCCTCGACGCCCTTTTCTCTCCCCTCCTCATACTCCGAGAAGACGAGAGCGCGCTTCGACTCGGACGCGAGGCACGCTTCGAAGCGGGGCGCATCCAGCGAGATCTCCTCTGCCCAGACCAGGAGTGCCTCTCGCGACATCTCCCGCTGCCTCGCGAACGCGATGTCGGCGTACTCCCAGAACTTCCCTTGATCCGCGGCACACTCCGCAGCCTGCGCGGCATCGAGCGCATGACGATGCATGGACGTCAGGGGAAAGTGGCGCATTTCGAAACGGATGCGCGTTCCAAAGTGCTCGAGCAGTGGCTTCACGATGTTTTCATGCGCGCTGCGACAGGCGGAGCACTGGAGATCCGCATACTCCACGACGACGACAGGGGCATCGGGATTGCTCGACGGATGGGGTCCTCGACTCGAAAGCACGACGGGCCCCAGCGCCGAGGAGCAAGCGGCGAGAAGCAGCAGTGTCACACCCAGGGAACCCTTGGGAGCGGGAGCCGCGAATGGCGACGACATCACGTTGCCTCTAGGACTCTTTGCGCCAGAAGAGCGGGTTGAACTCTCGTGTAACACCGAACTGAACGAGATACTTCGCAAAGGCGCCCGGGCCGCGGCTGTTGAACTCCTGGTCCAGCACGTTCTTCTGGCGGTTGTACGCCACCCCCACCGGAACGAACAAACTGAAGGTGGTCTTCCAGCGGGTCAGCGACACACCGGGTTCGACGTAGACGGAGTAGCCGGGTCGCCGCCAACCATCGCTGCCGCCGATCAGGTCGTGGACGGGTATGCCATCGATCCGTGCACCCAGGCTCACGGCAAGGGCTTGACTTGGCCACACGACGTAGGACAACCCCGCGCGCGCCTGATACTGATCGGGCACCGAAGTGTTCCGGTACTCCCCATAGACCAGGCCCCCGGTCTTGGTGTGGCTCGTTTCCCGCGGATTCACCAGGTAGAAGCCAGTGAGATAGGCGTAGAGATCCTCCCGAAGCTGCCGGAAGGCCTGCGTCTCCGTGATCACGCCCCAACCCCCGTCCCCTAGCTGGATGGCGATATCGACCGGGTGCCGTTTCCCGTCACTGCGTCGGTAGAAGACGTCTCTCACGTTATTTTTGCCGGTGGGCGCCTTGACGCCGAGACTCAGCGAAATGTTCCCGCGGTGGGCACTCTCGGGGTCCCACAACCACCCGTTCGCCGTCAAGCGGAGGTCGCCCAGGCCGCTCGACTGCGTCTCGTGGCGATAGCCGCCATGTTCAACTTTGTTGGAGCTCTCCCCGAATATGAAGGGTGTAATCAAGCTGACGCTGAAGCGCCTCGTCAAGGCGTAGGTCAGATTGAAGTCGATCGAGTGGACCGTGATCCGCGCGCCGACCCTGCTCGCGTAAAGCTGTTCCCTTCGTTCGTCACCCCAATAGCCCGTGTCGGCGTAGAGGTAGCGATAGGAAAAGGTGGTCTGAACGTGGCCGGGATCCAGATACTCGATGCCCTCGCCGCTCAAACTGAGCGACATGTGCCTGGCGGGCACTCAGCCTTGAGCGAAGGACTCGGGTGCGGAAGCGAGCAGTCCAACAACGACTGCCAGACCTACGCCCCAACGCGTAACCTGTCTTCGTGCAATCTGTCTTCGCAACGAGGCCTCCCGGGGCAAGCCTCTGGAACCGCAAACGTTATCCTACTCGATTCCTACCTCGAGTTCCACGAATTTATCTCGCCGAATAGACTCTGAGCGGAGCGCGGCCGCCCGCCTCCCCACCTCGCGCGGCCCCTGCGGGCCCACCACCCGAAGGCGGAGCGCGTCACGTTCGACTGTAGCGCCCCGGTGCGATCACGTTGCGGGGGTCGAGCACCGACTTGAGCTGCGCGACGAGGTCGAAATACCCCGGCTCGAGCGCGACCAGGCGCTCCATCTGGTCGATGCTCACCCGGTACGGCGGGAAGCCCGCGGCCACGAACTCGTCCCAGAGCATCGCCTCGCACCGCTCCGCGCGCCCGACCTGCTCCGGATCGTCCGACCGGAAATGGATCGTGACGAGCGCCCGCCCGTCGCCGAAGACCGAGAGCTTCACGTTGAGATGCCACTGGCCGGCGACCGCGGTGACGATGCGCGCGGCCCGCCGCACGTGCTCGCCGCGGGGGGGCACGACCGGGATGCAGCATTTCATGCCGAAGGGCGTGAGGTCGACGTCGAGGTCTAGCGGATCTGATGGCAGGGGTGTCCCGGTGAGCTCGTAGATCAGCTTGATGCTGTCGCTGTCCGGCGAGCCGAGAAGGGGCTTCACCAGCGGATGGAGGAACGGCGGGAGGGCGAGGTACGGGTCCCCGCCACCCTCGACGCACGTGGCCTCGACCGCCAGGCAGAACTTCCCGAACGCGGCCTTCATCTCCTGCGCGAGTGCGTCGGCGACCACCGCGGTGCCACCGAGCAGCCCGCAGAAGTTCCAGGCGCGCGGCCCCGTGCCCTCGAGAGGCCCACCGCCGAGCGTCGGCCGGGCCTGCACGAAGCGGTTCTCGTACCCGATGTTCACGCTGCCGCGGTTGATCACCCGCTGCCGTCCGAAGTGGTCGAACGTGTCGACCAGCCGCTCGAGCGCCTCGTCAGCCGCCGCGCCCCACAGGAGATAACGGCGCTCGGGTTTGTGAATCAGGCGGAACGCCATCTGGGTGACGATCCCGAAGCTCGACTGCGCGAACAGCCCGACCAGGTCGGGGCCGGCCAGGTACCGCGAGCAGTGGCTCGGCCACGCGCTGCCGACGTAGCGCCAGCATCCGCCGGCCTCGAAGGGCATGCCGTTACCGAGGACGCCCCGGACGCCGAGGAGGTCGTCCACGCGCGCGTGCGCGCCGTCGCCCCGCTCGAGCACGTTCCCGACGATGCTCGTGTGGGCGAACGAGCCCGTGAAGTTGAGCGTGAGCGCCGGGTGGGCCTCTGCCAGGTGCGCCGCCAACTGCGCCTGGGTCACGCCGGGCTCGAGGATCGCGTAGCCGAAGGCGTCGCTCACCTCGATGATCCGGCGCATGCGTGAGAGGTCGACCAGGACGCACCCGTCGACGACCGGGAGCTTCGAGCCGAGGCCCCAGTTCTTGCCGGTGCTGATGGGGTAGAGGGGCACCCGGTGCGTGTTCGCCAGGGCGACGATGGCGGCCACCTCGTGCTCACCGCCGGGTCGGACGGCAAGCGGAATCCGGCGCTTCAGCGCCGTGACGTTCCGTCCGTACCGCCGCTCGATCGTCGGCCCGTCGGACAAGACGGCCTCGGCCGGCAGCGCCTCCCGGAAGAGGGCGGCGAGCGCGGGGCCGTCCGTCAGGGGTCGCTCCCCTTGACCACCCGCAGCGTGTCGCGGGTGCGGGCGAGCGCGGTGCGTGTCACCTCCCTCTCCACGTCGACGAGATGGGCCAGATAGCGGGCGTAGGCATCGCGTGTGAGCCGCAGGAGGGTCATCGGGGTGGTCGCGATGACGTCGGCCGTCCGCTCGCCACCCGTCACGAGGGCGATCTCGCCGAAGCAGTCGCCGGGGCCGAGCGTCGCCACGCTCACCCGGTGCCCGGCGCGGTCGACGACCTGGACGTCGACCTGTCCGCTGTCGATCAGGTAGAGATCGTCGCCGCCCTCGCCCTGACGCACGATTGCCTCACCGGGCGCGGCCGTGGAGCGCTCGAGGAACGTGCCGAGAACGGCTGCCTCCGCGACGGAGAGGCCGTGAAAGAAGCTCGTGCGTCTCAACCAGTTCCCTACCTCGAGGGACTGGAGTCGCACGGTCATCGCGACGCCCTGCTGCGGGACCTGTGCCTCGGTCAGAGCCGGTAGTCCATCGGGCGGCTCGAGCCTGCTCCGTGTGCTCGAGCGCTCGGCCTTCAGCGCGAGCAGCGCCATGATCCCCTCTCTTCCGGGAAGCGCCAGGGCCTGCTCGATGGCCGCGAGTCGCGGCTTCGGGATGTCCGCCGACAGCAGGGCGAACGGATAGCGTGTCCGGGTCTGGTAGTTGAAGAAGGCGAACGACCCTTCGGGTGCATACGGCACTACGCCGTGGATCACGACGAGCGGAAGATGAAAGAAATCGAGGCTCTTCTTCGCCACGCCTTCCTCGATGTCTCCGATCGAGACGTCGAACTCCTGCATCAGGGGGCCCGCCAGCAACGTCACCCAGGCGAGCAACAGCTCTACCGGTGCGCGCACAATCAGCTCGTCCTGGGGGTCGTGGTGCTGGTTCTTCGCGAGTCTGCCCGCTTCACGGACCCTCCTGACCGGCATATCCGGAAGGAGCCTCAAGCGATTGTATACGCCCCAGCCGAACACCTGCTCGACTGGAAACAGCGGGCGATCCCTGGCGCGAAGCGTCGTCTCCTCCGCTGTGTTTCCAAGCGACTTTATCGTGCTGTAGCAGAGGATTTCCCCCGAGGTGACCGCGCCTGCCACGATGTGAATGTCCTCGCTGGACACGTTCGAGAGCGGCTCGTGCTCGAGCCGGTGCTCGAAGATGAGGCGCGGGTCGAGCTGGTTCGCCAGCAGGTACTGGGCGAGCCGGTACGTCATGATGCCGATGAGCTGGTCCCGGGTGAGGCTCGGGGTGCGGAACGCGATGACGGACACGCCGTGCCGGTTCGGCACCCGCCACAGGGCGTCCGGATGCTCGCCGGTGAACAGCTCGGGCAGGCGCAGGCGCGAAGCGCGGTCGATCAGCTCCCGGACAAAGGCTTCGACTTCCGCCTCCGCCGGCGTTCGATCATCCGAAGGGGGTGACGACACGTTCGCCGGGGCCTCGCTCCGCGGGCGTGGAGGCTAGGCAATCGGCAAGACGCCTGTCAAAGGAACTCCGCCTCCGAGGCGAGCCACTGCCGGCCGCGCTCCTGGCCGAGGTCCCGGAGCCGCCGGAAGAAGGCGAGATCGGCGCGGAAGGCCCGCGCGTCCTCGAGCGCCGCGAGCGCCGGATGGGCGGACACGGGGTGCAAGCGAATCTCCCGATGCCCGGCGCGGGGGCCCTCGCGCAGGAGCTGCGTCACGAACTCGATCATGCGAAGCTCGCGTACGAGCCCGGCCGACGACGCGAGGGCGACGGTCCGCAAGATCACGTCGCCGGCCGTCTGTGGCACCCCAGCCTGCCGGGCCGCTTGCGTCTCCACGAGGATCACGTCGGCGGCCGTGCAGCCGTAGATCACCGGGTAGATGAGCGGGTTGCCGAGCAGGGCCCCGTCCCAGTAGTGCTCGCCGCCGATCGCGACGGGGTGGAAGAGCGGCGGCACCGCCGACGAGGCGCAGAGGGCGTCGGTCGTGACCGCCGCGCCGGAGAACACGTGCGGCTGCGCGGTGCGGACGTTGGTGGCGCTGACGAACACGCGCACCGCGTCGGGGCGCGCCAGCGGGGCGTAGTCGATGGTCGTGTCGAGCGTGCTGCGGAGCGGCTCCATCGTGTCCGGGTCCATCAGGAAGTTGGTGGCGAGCCCGGCGGTGAGCTCGTAGAAGGCGCGGGCGGAAGACAGGCGTCCGAGGTTCCGCCACAGCCACCAGGCCGGCTCGAACACCGACGGGCGGCGGCGCTCGGCCGCCCCGGCGAGCGCCTCCCAGAACGCGCCGAGCAGCTCCCGGGTTTGCTCGCGGCCGCCCGCGGACAGGCCCACCCCCAGGATGGCGGCGTTGATCGCGCCCGCGCTCGCGCCCGTGGCGCCCTCGATCTCGAGCCGGCCGTCGGTGAGGAAGGCGTCGAGGACGCCCGAGGTATAGGCGCCGAGCGAGCCGCCGCCCTGGAGCGCCAGGGTCACCGTCCTCGACTCGAGGCGAGTCCGCTCCACGCGCCCGTCAGCGCCCTCGACGCCGTGCGTCTCTCGTGTCACCGAAGATCCGTGCGTGAGACAGCGCCCCGAGCGTAACGCATCGTCCCTCGCCCGGCGTGGACCGATGCTGCTCGCCTGCGGACCGCGCCGCTGCTTCGGGCCACCGGCTGCGGACCTCACGGCCCCCGGGAAGCGCCGTCGAAACCCAGGGACCGCTCCCCGGGCGCGCTCCGGGCCATCCGCCACCAGGACTCGAGGATCACGCCGACCGCGGCCATGAACTCCTGGAAGCGCTGCTCGTCGTCGGCGTCGAAGGCGGCGCCGGTATTCTTGTTGAGCATCTGCGCCACGCCGAAGACGCGGCCCTGCTGGTCCAGGAGCGGCACGCAGAGGATGCTCCGCGTGGTGTAGCCCGAGGCGCGGTCCACCGAGGCGTCGAAACGGAGGTCGGCGTGCGCGTCGGGGACGTTGAGAGTCCGGCCGCTCGCGGCCACGGCGCCGGCGATGCCGGAGCCGCGCGGGATCCGGATCACGCCGGCGGCTCCGGCGGCGACCTTCGACCAGAGCTCGCCGCGCTCCTCGTCGAGCAGGAAGAGCGTCGCGCGGTCGGCCCCGAGAAGGCCGGCGATCTTCAGCGTGAAGGCCTCGAGCACCTGCTCGAGCATGCTCTGGAAGGCGTCGTGGCTCGCCACCTCCGAGACGCGCACGAGTTCGCGCGCCTCGCCCGTCACCTGCTCGAGGAGCTCCCGGAACTCGTCCGGCTCCATGTCGGCCACACGCTTCGTCAGCGCCCCCTTGCGGTTCGCCTCGGCGAGGAGCCCCATCATCTTGCGCGTGTTCGCGATCACGGCCTCTCCGAAGGAGGCGATGCGCCCGTCCTCCAGGTGGAGGATCCGATCGGCGACGTCGAGGATCCGGCTGTCGTGGGTCACCAGCACGACGGTGACTCCCTGCCGCTTCGCCAGCCGCTGCATCAGCGACACCACCTCGCGGCCCGACTTCTTGTCGAGCGAGGCGGTCGGCTCGTCGGCGAGGATCATGCGCGGCTCGGCGACGAGCGCCCGCGCGATCGCCACGCGCTGCTTCTGTCCGCCCGAGAGCTGGCCCGGGGGCTCGTCGACCTTGGAGCCCAGGCCCACGGCCTCGAGCATCGCGTGGGCGCGCTCGCGCTGCTCGCGGCCCGGTCGCCGGCTCTGGAGTGCCAACGCCATCTGCACGTTCTGGCTGGCGCTCAGCGCCTCGAGCAGGTTGTGGTGCTGGAAGATGTAGCCGATCCTGCGGCGCACCCGGACGAGCGTCTCGCGCCCCGCTCCGACGAGCTCGTCGCCGAGCACGCGCAGGCTTCCCGCCTGCCCCGAGCGGAGCGCTCCGATCAGCGTGAGGAGCGTCGTCTTGCCCGAGCCGGAGGGACCGGTCAGGATCACGATCTCGCCCGGGTGGATCTCCGCGCTGACGGCGTGGAGGATCTCGCTGCGGAGCGCCCCCTGCCCGTAGGCGTGGCTCACGCCGTCGACGCGGACGACGGGCTCGGCCACGCTAGAAGACCTCCGCCGGGTCGACGGAGCGCACCTTGCGCAGCGCCGCCGAGCCCGCGATGCAGCACATCGCGATCGTGAGCAAGAGCACGAGGAGCGTGCGTCCGAGCTCCATCTGCATCGGGAGCTTCGTGGCGTCGCCGGCCACGCGGTAGAGGACGGCCGCCGCCACGGCGCCCGGCGCGAAGCCCAGCACCGCCAGCAGCAGCGCCTCCTGGAGCACGATCCCGAAGAGGTAGCGGTCGCGGTAGCCCATGGCCTTGAGCGTCGCGTACTCGCGCAGGTGGTCGCTCACGTCGGTGAAGAGGATCTGGTAGACGATGATCGAGCCCACCAGCAGGCCCACTGCGGAGCCGAAGGCGAAGACGTACCCGATCGGGGTCGCGCTGTTCCAGTAGGCGATCTCCTTGGCGATGAATCCCTCGCGCGTGAGGACCTCCACGTCCTGCGGGATGGCCGCGACGATCGCCTGGCGCACGGCCTCGACGTCGGCGCCCGGGTCGAGCCGGATCAGCCCCAGGTCGATGTGCCCGGCCTCGCGCCCGGGGAAGATGCGGCGGAAGTTCAGGTCGCTCGTGACCAGGCTCCCGTCCATCCCGAAGGAGGTGCCGAGCTCGTAGAGCCCCACGACCGAGAGGTTGCGGTTGCCCACCTCGGTCGTGACGCTCCCCTGCGCGCGCACCAGATCGGGGATCGGCCCGAACTCGGGGCGCGAGTGCGCGTCGAAGAGCGCGACGTCCGGGAGCCTCAGGCGATCCTGGCCCGCCACGACGCCCTCGAGCTCGAGCACGCGGTCGGTCGGGTCGAAGCCCACCACGAAGATCGCGGCCGTCTGGTCGCGCCGCTCTGGATCGCGCCAGATCGCGAGGTTCAGGTAGACGGGGCTCACCGCCTCGACGCCCGGGAAGCCGAGCACCTGGTAGAGGCGACGGCGCGAGAAGCTCTGGGGCCGGATCAGGTAGTCGGTCTTCGGGTTGACCATCGCGAGGTCGTAGCGAAAGGCCGAGTGCAGGCGGACGGCGCTGTCGAAGAGCGCATCCTGGAAGCCGAGCTGCATGAAGATCAGGATCACCGCCACCATCACGCCGGCGATGGCGACGAGCGTGCGCATGCGCTCGCGCGCGAGCTGGAGCCAGGCGACGGGGATGGCGAGCATCACGGGGCCGGGGCGCCGGGCGCCGCCGCGACTCCCTCGCCAGCGGAGTCGATCTCGACCTCGACCTGCAGGTTCGTGAGCGCCTCGACCCCGTGCCCGGCGTCGAGCCGGATGCGCACCTCCACCACGCGCGCGTCGGTCTTGGCGACCGGGTCGGTGCCGAGGACGTCCATCTTGCCGACCTTGAGCCCGACCTTCTCGACCGTCCCGGCGAGCCTCCGCTCGAGAGCCGGGCTCGCGATGCGCGCGCGCTGGCCCACGCGGACGCGAGCCACGTCCGTCTCGTAGACCTCGGCGACCGCGTACATGCGGTCGGTCTCGCCGAGCTCCATCAGGCCCTCGGGGCCGAGGCGCTCGCCCGCGCGGGCGTGGATCGCGAGCACCTGACCGGCCACGGGCGAGCGCACGAGGGCGAGCTCGAGCCGGGCACGCGCCGCGCCCAGCGATGCCTTCGCCACCCGTGCCGCGACGGCCGCCGCGTCGAGCTTCGAGCGCGCGGCCGTGTTGCGCGCGTGGAGCTCCTGGGCGCGCCGGAGCTCGCGCTCGGCGTTCTCGAGCTCGGCGCCGAGCCGTTCGACCGCCGCTTCGCGCAGGGCGTGCGTATCGAGGATCGCGAGCGTCTGTCCCTTCTCGACCCGATCGCCCTCCTCGACCCGGAGCTCGGCGATGACCGGAGCCGCGCCGGAGGGCCCCGCCACGTGGATCGCGCCCTCGCCCGGCTCGATGCGCCCGAGCGCGGTAACCGCGTGCGGCGCCGCATCCGCGGCGAGGAGCGGCCCCGGTGCGGCGACGAGGGCGTACGCCGCCAGGATCGCCGGCGTGCCGAGGCGAGCGAGGCGGGAGGACTCCCCGCGCGTCCGCCCGTGGCGGCTGCCTAGCCCGCATGTCTCACCAGGGCGCTGAGCTTGGCGGCGCAGATGCCTGTCCTGGCGCGAGATCGCGACCGAGGGAAGCGGAGGCGTAGCCGGCGCTACGCCGAGCACCCGCAGGGAGCGATCTCGTGCCAGGGCGGGCAGATGCGTCGCCGCAGTAGCGCCCTGGTGAGACATGCGGGCTAGAACCGGTTCGAGGTGCGGTGTGGGCATGCGGAGCATTCTACGCGGCACACGCCGATCGCTGTCAAGCATCCTGGATGCGTTCCAATGGAGTCGCACGAGGCGGCGATCCCGGTCCGGCGCCTAGCTCGTGGGACCCCGCGGGTCGGCCCGAGCCGCGCGGCGGCCGCGACTCTCCCTGTGACGGGTCGAGGACCGGGGGGACTGCCGATGGATGCTCCGCTGCCGCTGCGAATCTCACGAGCCGCGCAGGCGGCAGCGCGGGCCGCGTCGAGACTCTCGGAGCTCCCGGGCGATCTCCTGCGCGTCCTGCACCTGGCCGTCCGCCTGGCCGCGAGCCCCGCGCCTCACGGCCGGCGCGCCGGACCCGCGCCCCCACGAGATGGTAGGCCTGCGTCTTCTCGCGCTCGAGGTAGTACTGCGAGGCCCGCAGGAAGAGGCGGAACGCGCGCACGGTCGGCTCGCCGAAGCGCTCCGACAGCTCTCCCTGCGCGCGCTCGAAGCGATCCGCCCACTCGCCCACGGTGCGCGCGTAGCTCGCGCTGTCGTCGGCGAGCGCGTGGAGCCGAAGGCCGGCGCACTCGAGCGCGCGCAGCAGGCGCGGGAGATCCACGTAGCTCGCGCTCCCCGGGAAGATGTGGCGGGCGAGAAAGGCGCCCGCGCGGTGAGAGCCGCGCTCGCTACAGAAGTCTGCGTAGAAGCGCGCGCCGGGCTCGAGGTGCGCGGCCAGGAAGCGCGCCGCGTAGGCGTAGTCCTGGAAGTGCTCGAAGGTCCCCATGAAGACCGCGCCCGCGAAGCGCCCCGCGGGCCTGAAGTCCAGGAAGTCGACGAGATCGACGCGGCAGGGCAGGCGCTCGCGCTCGATCAGGCCCGTCACGAAGCGGTGCTGCTCGCGCGAGATCGTGATCGCGTGCACCGCGATCCCCTGGCGCCCCGCGTACTCGACGAAGGCACCCCAGCCGCAGCCCATGTCGAAGACGCGGTCGCCGGGCTTGAGCCCGAGCGCTTCGATCGCGAGCCGGAGCTTCCGCTCCTGCGCGGCGGTCACGTCGTCCTCCCCGCTCGCGTAGATCCCGTGCGAGTAGGAGCGCCAGCGGTCGAGCCAGGGCAGGAAGAACTCCGCCGGTCGGTCGTAGTGGAAGGCGATCGACTCGCGCTGCCAGCGCCGGCGATCGCGCAGCAGGAGGCGCAGCCCGAAGGCGAGCCGCTCCCGCCAGCCCGCGTCGGGCGGGATCACCTCGGTCACCTTCAGGATCTCGAGCAGATCGCCCTCGAGATCGATCGCTCCCTCGAGGTACGCCTCGGCCAGGCCCAGGTGGTCGCGGCGCGCGAGGGGCGCGAGGGCCTCGCGCGTGCGGAAGACGACCCGCGCGGCGTCGGGCCGGCGCCCGAGGCGCAGCGGCTCGACCCCCGGGGCCTCCACGGTCAGGTTCGCGCCCGCGGCCTCGAGCTCGCGGGCGACGGCGCGGAGCGCCTTCTCTGCGGAGCGGCGGCGGACCATCGGCGTCAGCATACCCGGACAGGGAAGGCCGGCTCCCGCGACTCCTCCAGCGAAGTCCACATGCGCCGCTGGCGAGCCGGACCGGCTCGACGCCTTCTGCACGATCGACTCGGCACCGGCGCACCCCCGAGCCCTGCGCTCCGGCGGCTCGACGCGCTGAGGCTCGCGGGTCGCCGAACGTGAGCTTCACCCCTTCCGGTCGTGGAGGTGGTGCTGGCCCGTCAGCGCATGGGCGGTCCCCGCGATGAGCAGCCCGAGCACCGTCCCGGTGCCCAAGTTCCAGGCCATTCAGCCGGGGCCGCAGCCGGGAATGGCGAGCGGAATGAAGGTGACCGGAAGAAGTGTCAGAAAGCCGACCATTGGCCCGCGCAGGTACCAGCGGCTCGGCCACGCGCTGATCCCGACGAGAAACCCGACGAGATGCCGCGCCGAGTAGAACGCCCACACCGCGACGCTCCCCTGGATGTAATGGACGTTGAACTTCTCCGCGATCGGCCCGTGGACGAGCCGCGGGGTCCAGCCGAGGAGCAGGCCGAGGAGCAGACATACGAGCGGGTACGGCAGGGGCACGCGCCCCCTCGACCCCGGACGCCCCTCGCCCCTGCGCATCTCGCCCACGGCGGATCCGACTGTAGCTCGCGCTTCGCGACGGAGGTCCTCAGCCCGCGTCGGGGAGCCCCGGGACCGGGAAGCGCAGGCAGAGCGCCTCGACCTCCGCGGCGATGCGCTCGAGGACCGCCGCGTCGTCGGGGCGCGCCAGCGCGGCGTGGATCCAGCCTGCGAGGAGCTCCATCTCGGGCTCGCGCATGCCGCGCGTCGTCGCGGCGGGGGTCCCGAGGCGGAGGCCGCTCGGCCGCAGCGGCGGGTTCGGATCGTCGGGGATCACCTGCTTGTTGGTCGCGAGCAGGACGCGGTCGAGCGTGCGCTCGGCGCGGCGGCCGTCGATGCCGTAGCCCTTCACGGTGTCGAGGACGAGCATGTGATTGTCGGTGCCGCCGGTCACGAGCACCGCGCCGCGGGCGAGCAGGCCCTGCGCGAGGGCCTTGGCGTTGTGCAGCACCTGCGCGCCGTAGAGCCGGAACTCGGGCCGCAGCGCCTTGCCGAGTGCGATCGCGACGCCCGCGATCTGGTTCATGTGCGGCCCGCCCTGGAGGCCCGGGAAGACCGAGCGGTCGATCGCCTCGGCGTGCTCGCGCTTGCACAGGATCATGCCGCCGCGCGGCCCGCGTAGGCTCTTGTGCGTCGTGGTCGTGACGACGTCGAAGCCGGCGTCGAAGGGGTTGCGCATGACCCCGGCGGCGATGAGGCCCCCGATGTGGGAGACGTCGGCCATCGCGAGCGCGCCGACCTCGTCGGCGATCTTGCGGAACTCGGCGTAGTCGAGGTCGCGCGGGTAGGAGGTGTAGCCGCAGAGCAGGATCCGGGGGCGCGCCTCGCGGGCGAGCCGGCGCAGCTCGTCGAAGTCGATGCGGCCCGCCTCGTCGGGGAAGGTCCGGTAGCGCACGAAGCGGAAGATCCGGCCCATGTGCGAGACGGGCGCCCCGTGGGTCAGGTGTCCCCCGTGCGAGAGGTCCATGCCGACGACGGTGTCGCCGGGGCGCATGAAGGCCAGGTAGACGGCCTGGTTCATCGGCGAGCCCGAGAGCGGCTGCACGTTGGCGTGCTCGCAGGCGAAGAGGCGCTTCGCGCGCTCGCGGGCGAGCTCCTCCACGGCGTCGGTGAACTCCTGCCCGCCGTAGTAGCGCCGCCCCGGGTAGCCCTCGGAGTACTTGTTGGTGAAGACCGAGCCGAGGGCGGCCAGCACCTCGGGCCAGGTGTAGTTCTCCGAGGGGATGAGCTCGATGCCGCGGCGCTGCCGCTCCTCCTCGCCGCGCAGCGCGGCGAAGACCTCGGGGTCGGACTCGGCCAGCAGCCGGCGGTCGCGGTCCATCTCGGCAGGATCGCCCAGGCGCATTGACAAGTAAAGTGAAACGTTCGACACTATTTGTCAAATGATACTTGACAGTGGCGAACGCCTCGACCTGAACAAGCTCCTGACCTTCCTCGCCATCTCGGAGGCCGGCGGCGTGAGCGCCGCGGCGCGCCGGCTCCATCTGACCCGCTCGGCCGTGAGCCACAGCCTCGGCGCGCTCGAGGCGGAGCTCGGCGTGGCGCTCTTCCACCGCATCGGGAAGAGCCTCGTCTCGACCCGCGAGGGGAAGCTCCTGCGCCGGGCGGTCGCCGACGCGCGCGACCGCCTCGGCAGCGCGCTCGAGGAGGTGCTCGGCACGGGCGGAGAGCTGCGCGGGCCGGTGCGGGTCGGCCTCTTCGTCGGCTGCTCGCGCTTCCGGCTGTCCGGCGCGATCGGCGCCTTCCTGCGCGATCACCCGCGGGCGCGGGTGCGCGTCGCCTTCGGGCCGCAGGCGTGGCTCCTGGACGAGCTCCTCACCGCGAAGCTCGACATGACGCTCTCGCTGCGACCGACGCGCGAGCAGGCGCCGCAGATCCGCTCCGAGAAGCTCTTCGAGCAGACGCTCGTGCTCGCCGTGCGCGAGCTCCCCCGGCGCGGTCCGCTCGACTTCGCCGCGCTCTGCGAGCTCCCGATCGTCGACTACTACCAGAGCGACCCGTTGATCGACCGCTGGACGCGTCACCACCACGGCGGCAAGCGCCTGCCGCGCGAGCGCCTGCGGGCCTTCGCGGGGAGCACCGACCTCGCGCTCGAGCTCGTGCTGCGCGGCGTGGGAGCGGCGGTGCTGCCGCAGGACCTGGCCGAGCCCTTCCGGCGCCGCCGCGAGCTCGCGCTGATCCAGGGCCCGCGCGCGCCCCTGATCGACTTCGTGTGGCTGAACGAGCTCCGCGCGGCGCGCCGCTCCCCCGCGCCGGCTGCCTTCCGCGAGCTCCTCGTGGGGTCGCTCGGGGAGTCGCCTCCGGCGTAGGACTACGAGCCCCCGGCGAGGGCGGCGCGATCGGGCCGTCCCTCGCCTCCGAGGCGAGCGCGGCCACCCCGGCTCGTGAAGGGCCGTTCGACGAGCGCGTAGGATGCGCAGGAGGCGAGGAGGATCGCCGCCAGCACGACGCAGGCTCCGAGCCGATCCCCGGGCAGATGGGGCGCGATCAGCCGCTTCACGGGGATGTGCCAGAGGTAGGCGCTGAAGCTCACGATGCCGATCAGGCGCGCGGGCTTCGAGGCGAGGACCCGGCACAACGGTCCCCGGCCGTACACGACACCGAGCAGTGCACCCGACCAGAGCATTCCCCAGAGGAGCTTGTCGCGTCGGATGGCCCGGCAGGTGGGAGTCTCCCCGCAGAGGTCCTTCCAGCTCTCCGGAGCGAGCGCGAACGCGGCCGCGAGGGCCGCCACGGCGGCGATCTGCCACGCGAGCGTCGCGCGCGGGCTCGGCGCGACGCGGCGCAGGCGGCCGTGGACCACGACGGCGAGCGAGCCCAGCAGGAAGACGGGCAGATGGGGGAGGAGCGAAACTCCGGCCCCCGCAGCTCGGGCGCCCGGCCACGCGAGCCGCGCCCCGATCGCTCCGCCGAGGAGGAGGGCCGCCGCGAGCCAACCCGAGCATCGCGCCGCCACGGCGGTCAGCACGACCACCAGGGGCAATGCGACGTAGTACTTGCACTCCACCGGAATCGACCAGTAGATGCTCCTTCCGTCGAGGAGCGTCAGGTGGCGGAGGGCCTCCGTGAAATCGAGCGGCGCCGGAGTGAGCCCCGGGCGCAATCGTCCGAGCACCCATGCCGAGGCGATCACGACCGCGTAGAGCGGGTAGATCCGCAGGACGCGCCGGAGGGCGTAGACCCGCCAGGTGCTGCGGGCGAGGAGATCCGCGCGCGGACGGTCGAGCAGCGGGCCGGTGAGCAGGAACGCGCTCAGCACGAAGAAGAGCAGGACGCCGGCCTTGCCGGTTCCTCGGAAATCGAGGAAGGGGACGACGTGCAGATCCGAGTGCGCGAGGTGGCTCAGCACGACGAGCAATACGGCGAGGCCGCGCACGCCGTCGAGGGCGTCCACTTGAGCTCGGCTCACGCGAACCGGACGGAAGAAGACGGCGTCGAGTCGGGCGAGCATGGGACGTCCGTGCTGCGAGCGCGTGATGGTTCCACGAAGCCGCCCGTGGGGTCCGCGGCGCTATCGCCGCAAGGCGTCCCGGACGAGGACGAGGCGGTCGTTGCCGAAGTGCTCGCCCATCCTAACGGACGGCTCGTTCGCGGAGCAAGCGAGGGGTAGCGCCGCGCGCCTCGAGAGGAAGCGGGTGGCGTCCGAGGCGATCAGCGGAAGGCGCGGTAGGCCAGGCGCACGCGCGCACGCTGCGCCGCGCCGAGCAGCTCCGGGCTCGGCGGCTCCTGGCTCGCGACGAGGAGCTGGAGTCCCGGGAGGCCCTTCTCGTCCTGGAGCGCCAGCGCGTTGCGCAGGACCTGCTCCGTCAGGTCCGCGAAGGGCCCGCCGGCGACCAGGTCGCGGTGGCTGCGCTGCGCGGCGGCGAGGCTCCGCCCCAGCGCGGCCGAGAGCGGCGAGTCCCGGTTCGCGCGGGCCTCGGCGAGGAGCCCGAGCGCCGCGAGGCGCGTGTCGGCGTGGATCGCGAACGCGCGCGGCCGGCGCAGCTCCTTCGTCGCTGCCGCGAGGCGCTCGAGCCGCTGCTCGAGCTCGTCCTCGCGGTGGACCGTGATGCAGCCTGCCGCCAGGGCCGCGAGCAGCGCGAGCGGCACAACGATGCGAAGCCTCACGAGCGGCCCTCCCGGCGCCCGCGCCGGGCGCCCGCCCGCGCGTATCGACCCGTCGGATGCCGCGCTTGACGCGGGTCTGCGCGTGCGGGTCCGAGGTGATCGGACTCACAAAGGCGCAGCAGGTCGCCGGCCGATCGCTCCCCTCGACGTCGGAACGACGGGAGGGGTCGCCATGGATCGAGGGATCGGAGCGAAGGTTCGCATTCTCCGGGCGGCGCGGGCCGCCGCGGGCATGGCGCCCGCGCTGCTCCTGGCCGGGCTCGTGGGCTGCGTCTCCAGCGGGAAGTACGAGAAGCTGACCGAGGAGCGCGACGCGCTCCGGCAGCGGCTCGCGGACGCGGAGGACGAGCAGCTCCACCTCGAGAGTGCCGGACGGAACCTCGCGGTGAGCCTCACTCAGCAGGAAGGCGAGCTCTCCTCGATGCGCGGCACCTACGACGCGCTGCTCTCCGAGCTCGAGCAGGAGGTGGCCGCGGGTCAGGTCCAGATCCAGCGGCTCCGCGACGGGATCCGCGTGAACCTCGCGCAGGACATCCTCTTCCCGACGGGTTCGGCGGAGCTCGACGGGCAGGGGCGCGACGTGCTGACGCGCGTCGCGGAGCAGCTCGCAAAGGCCGGTCACCGCATCGAGGTCGAGGGGCACACGGACGACGTGCGCATCCGGGGAGCGCTCGGGCGCACCTATCCGACCAACTGGGAGCTGGCCGGCGCGCGGGCCGCCCGGGTCGTCCGCCTCTTCGAGGAGCAGGGCCTGGACCGCGAACGGATGGCGGCCGTCTCCTTCGGCGAGATGCACCCCGTGGCGAGCAACGCCGACCCCGAGGGCCGCGCGAAGAACCGCCGCATCGAGATCCGCCTGCTGCCCCAGCAGGGCGCGACGGTGCCCGCCGCCCTCGACGACGCGGCGACCGCGCGCTAGCCCGAACGCGACGCCCGTCACACAGCGGCGACGGCATCCGCCCGATCGGAGCGCTGGTGGGTCGCTGGCTCGAAGAGAAGATCGGCCGCTGGCTGGTGCGGATCGCCCTCGTGGCCGCGCTGGGGGCGCTGCCGTTCTATCTCCTGGTCCGGGGCTCGCTCGTCGCGAGCGCCGCCTGGGGCTGGCACGCGTGGCTCGCGGTGGGGTTCGGCGCCTCGCTCGCGGCCCTCGCGATGAGCGTCGCCGCCTGGTGGGCGCTGCGCCGGCTCGGCTTCGAGCGCTCCTTCCGGACCATCGCGACCCGGGCGGCCCTGCCGCTCGTCGTCGTCTTCTGCGCGTTCTGCCTGCTCCACCTCTCGGGCGCGAACGCCAAGACGGACGAGATCCGCGCGGGCTACCCGCGCCTCCACCCGGCGCTGCGCCTCGCCGTGGGCACGCTCCGGCTCCTCGACGGGGAGATCGTGCTCACGGACATCGAGCGCGGGGCCGAGTCCTACGCGCAGATGCGTCTTCCGCGGCTGGACCACTCCGCGCACTACCCGCAGTGCGACGGCACCGTGCACGCGATCGACCTGCGCACCGCGGGGGTCGGCGCGCTGCGCAACGGCCTCGTGCAGCTCTACTTCGAGCTGCTCGGCTTCGAGACGCTGCGCCACGTCGGTACGGCGGACCACCTGCACGTGCGCCTGCCGGAGGTCCCCGGGGTGAACGACGCTAGCGCGCGACGGGCGGCCCCGGCGGCGCAGCGCCTCCTTTGCCCTCGCGCCACTGCGTGATCAGCGTCTGGTCCCCCACCGCCGCGTCGCTCGCCACGCGCTCGAGGAGCTGGTGGAAGGCGTCGCCGCCGGCGCGGTCGGCCTGCGCGCGCGGAAGCGCCGGGAAGTGGTAGTCGGGCGCGGGCAGCGGCGGGTGGTCCGACGCGGGCTTGCGCGCCATCACCTGCTCGACCACCGGGGCCAGCCGCCGCGCCTTCTCGCGCTGCGCGCGCTCGTCGCGCTCCAGGAACTCCGGCATCACCTCGCGGCCGAAGAGCTCGAGCGACTCGCAGATGTGCTCGTGGCGGTTCTTGCCCGCCTGCGAGACCAGGATCACCTGGTCGATCCCCGCCTCTTCGTAGCGGCGCAGGTACTCGCGGACCTGCCGGGGCGTGCCGACCGCGCCGCGGAGTCCCCCGATCCCGTCCTGCACCACCTTGGCGCCGAGGCGCTCGGCGTTCGCCGCGGCCGCCTGCACCGCCGCCGGGTCGTAGCCGCGCTCGGCACGCCGGCGCTGGTAGTCGGCCCAGACGTCCGTGGCGCCGGGCTGGTGGCGCCCGAAGACGTAGTAGTGCGCCAGCGAGTAGCCGAAGAAGTTGGCGCCCTCGAGCCCGCGGCGCAGCGCCTCGTCCTCGTCGGGGTGGCACATGAAGGTGGAGACGCAGGCGAGGTTCGCGTTCACCGCGTCGCCGATCGGCACCGCCTCCCGGGCCAGCGTCTCCTGGTAGTCGCGCGCCCAGTGGCGCGCCTCCTCCGGGTCGACGAAGGCGAAGGTGAGCGCGCCGATGCCCTTCCTCGCCGCGAGCAGGATCGTCTCGCGCCGGCTGCACGCGACCCACACCGGCGGGTGCGGTCGCTGGCGCGGCTTCGGCACCACGTTGCGCGGAGGCATGGTCAGATGGCGGCCGGCGTGCCCCGTGAAGGGCGTCTCGGCGAGGCAGCGCAGTGCCACGCGCAGCCCCTCCTCCCACATCGCCCGCTTCTGCTCGGGGTCGATCAGGAACCCGCCGAGCTCGGCCTCGGACGACGACTCGCCGCTGCCGAACTCGACCCGGCCGTTCGAGACGAGGTCGAGCGTGGCGATGCGCTCCGCCACGCGTGCCGGGTGGTTGAAGGGCGGCGGCGTCTGCACGATGCCGTGCCCGAGGCGCAGGCGCTTCGTGCGCTGCGACACCGCGGCGAGGAAGACCTCGGGCGCGCTCGAGTGGCTGTACTCCTCCAGGAAGTGGTGCTCGACCTCCCACACCGTGTCGAAGCCCAGGCGGTCGGCCAGCTCGCACTGCTCGAGCGCCTGCTGGAAGAGGAGGAGCTCCGAGTCGTCGTCCCAGGGGCGGGGGAGCTGGTGCTCGTAGAAGAGGCCGAACTTCATGCGCGTCTCCCGCGTGGTGAGCCGAGGCGGCGAGGATACCCGAGTCCGGCGCGCGCGGCGCCGCGGCGCGGGCCGCTCACGGCGTCGCTCCGCCTCAGCCGTCGCCGCGCTCCAGGGCCCGAAGGGCGTCGAGCTGCGACTTCTGGAAGATGGCGCTCACCGGGAGGTCGGGCACGGCCGCCCGGATCGCTTCCATGCCACCCTCTTCCCGGTCGACGAGGACGGCGACGTGGACGATGCGAAGGCCCTCCTCCCGGCAGCGCTCGATCGCGCGAAGCACCGAGCCGCCGCTGGTGACGACGTCGTCGACGACGGCCACGGGGCTCTCGGCGCAGCCCTCGATCCACTTGCGGGTCCCGTGCTCCTTGCGCTCCTTGCGGACGCTGAAGATGTCCATCACCGGACCGTCCACGAGCGAGTAGTAGGCCACCGCGTTCGCGATCGGATCGGCTCCGCTCGTGAGCCCCCCCACGCAGCGCGGGCTCGTCCCGGCCCGGCGGAACTCGGCGACGAACGCCTCGCCGATCAGGGGCATCGCCGGCGCGAAGCACGTGGTCGCCCTGCAATCGAAGTAGAAGGCGCTGCGGCGGCCGGACGAGAGAACGAAGTCCCCCTGGACGTAGGAGCGATCGACCAGGACCTTGGCGAGGTTCCGCCTGGCGGCGTCCACGGATTTCCTCCCCCTCGCGCGCCATTGTACAAAACGTCCGGACCGGCCCCGATGAGCGCGGACCCGGCCGCGTGGCGTACCCGGATTTCGCGTCGAGGGGTGACTCTCCTCACGCAGCAGGCTCCGCCGGGCGCCGACGGCAGATCCCGCGATGGAACCGTCTTCGAGCAGCCTCTGCGGAGCCAACACCGGATCGAGGTCGAGGAGCCGGGGCGATCCGGCCGAAGCCGGGGCGGCACGCGGGGAGGTGAGCGTGAGCCTGGCGCAGCGGGGATCGGTCGGTCGATCATCCGTCTGGCGCGAGGTCCTGGGCACGTGGTGGATCGGCCTTTCGGCCGTGCTCTCGGTGATCGCTGCCGCCGGGTTCCTCCGCGACTGGAAGATTCCAGGCGCCCTGCCGATCCTCGGCGAGTGGGCGTGGCTGTTTCTCGTGCTCGTGTCCCTGCTCGCCGGAGTGCTCGAAGGATCGTACCGGGCCGTCGCGAAGCGGGACCGGCAGGGCGAAGCCCAGCGGCAGGAAATCGAGCGTCTCGTTCGAACCCCGCAGCGCCGTCTCGCCCAGGCGAAGAACCAGCTCTACCTAGACGCGTTCATGTGTATGCAGGTCATCGGATTCCTGACGATGGCCAGGATGGAGGGCAGCGCCATGACTCCCGAGACGGCGCTGGGCATCGAGCGCAGCTGGGGGGACGAGTTTCTCGAGCGATTTCGGCGCATGTTCGGTAGCGGAAGGTTCGGCGACGTCTTCTCGAATCGGATCGGCGGAACGTTTCCACCGCCTCGCGACCGGGCGATGGCGATCTACGTGGGGCTTGCAGACTTCCTGCGCCTGCTGGCGGAGCGAATCACGGAAGGCGATCTCGACCCCGAGTACCTGCACGACCGCGATGAGGCGCCCCGGGGCTGAAGCCGACGAGCGGGGCGTCCGCCCACGGCCGGGAGGTGCGCGGGCGCACCTCGGTGCTGGTATACTCCCGCGCATGGACCTCGCATCGCTACCGGAGGAAGTCAAGGAGCTCGTACGAGCCCAGATCGAGGCCGGACACTTCCGATCGGTCGACGAGGTCGTCTGCGCAGCCTTGCGTCTCTTGCACGAACGCGAAGAGCTCTTCGCTTCCCACCGCGAGGAGTTGCGCGCTCAGATCGCGGAAGGCGTGGCAGCCGAGGAGCGAGGCGAGCTTCGGGACGGTGGGGAGGCGGTTGCCGACGTCCGTCGCCGGATCGATGAGCGGCTTCGCAGAGGGGAGTGACTCCTCGATTCGAGCTCACCGCTCCGGCCGAGCGAGACCTCGAGGACATCTTCTTCGAGGTCAAGCAGCACCACGGGTAGCTCGTCGCCGAGCGCGTCTACCGAAATCTCCTGCGCACGTTCGACCTTCTCGCGAGCATGCCGGAGATGGGTCGCCACCGTCCCGAGCTGTGGGCGCCGCCCTATCGGTTCTGGCCCACGGGACCCGCGTTCATCGCCTACCGAGCGGATGTCCGACCCATCCGCATCGTACGGATTGCGCGAGCCTCGCGCGACTGGAGCCGTTTTCCGCCGCGCCAAGGATCGGCAGATAGGAGCGGGTAAGCATCCTCAGGGGGTGGCGTCTGGTAGCCACGCCGCGATCCGAAAGGGATCCCGCGGTGCGGCCGACGGAGGATTCTGGCGCGCCGGGAGGGACTCGAACCCCCGACCCTCAGGTTCGAAGCCTGATGCTCTATCCAGCTGAGCTACCGGCGCGCGCTCGACCATTCGTAAGTTCGGGTACTTGCAGCGCGGCGTCAACTCCTTCGGAACCGAGCCTGTGACAGAAGAACTCGCGACGTGTCACACCTCGGTTGGGAGTTCCACTCCCAGGATTCGGAGTGCACCCTCGACCCCGTCCTTCGGGCTCTCGTTGCGCTCGTTCCACTACCTTCAGCACTTCCATAGCGCCTCGGCCGCAGCGGAGAGCGATCGGCCGCGCGGATCTCATGCCACGCACCGTTCGAAAGGCATTGGCACACGTCGGGAAGGCGCTGTATGCCTTCAGCCCCCGAGACGTCCGGAGGACTCCGATGCGCCCCCCGATCGCCCTGCCCCTCGCCCTCGGCATCCTCGCCGCCGCCGCGAGCGTCGGCCCGGCCCATGCCGCCGGCCCGCCCAACATCCTCGTGATCTGGGGCGACGACGTCGGCCAGTCGAACATCAGCGCCTACACCATGGGTCTGATGGGGTACAGGACGCCGAACATCGACCGGATCGCCGACGAGGGGATGATCTTCACCGACTACTACGGCGAGCAATCCTGCACCGCCGGACGCTCCTCCTTCATCATGGGCCAGAGCGTGTTCCGCACGGGCCTCTCCAAGGTGGGCCTTCCGGGCGCCGAGCTCGGCATGCGCAAGGAGGAGCCGACGATCGCGGGGCTGCTCAAGGCGCGGGGCTACGCGACCGGCCAGTTCGGCAAGAACCACCTCGGCGACAAAGACGAACACCTGCCCACGAACCACGGCTTCGACGAGTTCTTCGGCAACCTCTACCACCTGAACGCCGAGGAGGAGCCCGAGAACGAGGACTATCCGAAGAGTCCCGAGTTCCGCAAGCGCTTCGGCCCGCGTGGCGTGCTCCACTCCTGGGCGCAGCCCGACGGCACGCAGAAGATCGAGGACACGGGCCCGCTCACGAAGAAGCGCATGGAGACGGTGGACGACGAGACCTCCGAGCGCGCGCTCGCCTACATCGAGGAGCAGCACAGGGCCGGGAAGCCCTTCTTCGTGTGGTGGAGCGGCACCCGCATGCACTTCCGCACCCACGTGAAGCCCGAGCTGCGCGGAATCTCCGGCCAGGACGAGTACTCGGACGGCATGGTCGAGCACGACCGTCACATCGGGAACTTCCTCGCGAAGCTCGACGCGCTCGGCATCGCCGAGAACACGATCGTGTTCTACTCGACCGACAACGGCCCCCACTACAACACCTGGCCCGATGCGGCGGCGACGCCCTTCCGCGGCGAGAAGAACACGAACTGGGAGGGCGGCTGGCGCGTTCCGGCGATGGTGCGCTGGCCTGGCCAGATCGCGCCCGGCTCGGTCACGAACCAGATCGTCCACCACATGGACTGGCTGCCGACCTTCCTGGCCGCCGCCGGCGACCCCGACGTCAAGGAGAAGCTCAAGAAGGGGGGCGTCCGGGCGATCGGGCGCAGCTACAGGGTGCACCTCGACGGCTACGACATCCTGCCGTTGCTCACCGGCCAGGCGAAGGAGAGCCCGCGCAAGGAGATCTTCTACTTCTCGGACGATGGCGACCTCACCGCCCTCCGCTACCAGGACTGGAAGATCCTCTTCATGGAGCAGAAGGCGCAGGGGACCTTCCGCGTCTGGATGGAGCCCTTCGTGCCGCTGCGCGTGCCGCTGATGGAGAACCTGCGCCGCGACCCCTACGAGCGCGCCACGATCACCTCCAACACCTACTACGACTGGCTGCTCGACCACGCCTACCTGCTGGTTCCGGCGCAGGCGTACGTGGCGGAGTTCCTGAAGACCTTCAAGGAATTCCCGCCGCGCCAGAAGGCAGCGAGCTTCTCCCTCGACCAGGTGATGGAAGCGCTCGCTCCCCACGGCGGCTGAGTCGTGCCGCGCGTGCGGCTCTCGGCGTGGCTCGCGGTGGCCCTGCTCGCCGCCGCCTGCGGTCGCAACCCGGTGCTCGGCGACTGGGAGCTCGACCGCGACGAGACGTCGCGGGGCGCGCTGCTCGCTGCCGAGGCCGCCGAGCTGACGACGCTCCGCTTCGAGAGCAACTCGGTCGACGTGTCCGGGACCGAAATTCCCGTGAGCTACGTGGTCGAGGGCGACCTGGTGCGGGTCGTGCGCGGCGACGGCCGCGGAGAGCACCGCGTCGAGGTGCTGCCGGACGGCCGCATCCGCGTGGAGCTTCCGATCGGCGTGACGGCGGTCTTCCGGCGCGCGGGCTCGTAGGAGGAACCGTGAGACACTGGGCGGTCGGTGCGCTCGCCACTGGGGTGCTGCTCCTCGGCTCGTCGCTTCACGCGGAACCGCTTCCGTCGTGGAACGACGGCCCGGCCCGCCAGGCCGTCGTCGCGTTCGTCGAGCGCGTGACGAAGCCCGGCGGTCCCGACTTCGTGCCGCCGCCCGAGCGTATCGCCGTGTTCGACAACGACGGCACGCTCTGGTCCGAGCAGCCCATGTACGTACAGCTCGCTTTCGCGCTCGACCGCGTGAAGGCGCTGGCGCCGCATCACCCCGAGTGGAAGGAGAAGGAGCCCTTCCGCTCGGCGCTCACGCGGGATCTGGCGACCCTCGAGAAGAGCGGGGAGGAGGGGCTGCTCGAGCTGGTGATGGCGACGCACGCGGGCAACACCAGCGAGGAGTTCGGGCTGATCGTCGGAGCATGGCTCGAGAGCGCTCGTCACCCGAAGTACGGGCGGCCCTACACCGAGTGCGTGTATTCGCCCATGCTCGAGGTGATCGACTACCTCGGCAAGAACGGCTTCGAGGTGTGGATCGTGTCGGGCGGAGGGATCGAGTTCATGCGTCCGTGGGCGGAGCGCGTCTATGGCATTCCGCCCCAGCGCATCGTCGGCAGCAGCATCCAGACGAAGTACGAGCTGCGTGACGGCCGCCCCGCGATCGTGCGGCTGCCGGCCGTGGACTTCATCGACGACAAGGCCGGCAAGCCCGTCGGGATCCACAAGTTCATCGGGCGCCGTCCCATCGCCGCGTTCGGCAACTCGGACGGCGACTTCGAGATGCTCGAGTGGGTCACGTCGGGCCCCGGCCCGCGCCTCGGGCTGCTCCTCCACCACGACGACGCCGAACGCGAGGTCGCCTACGATCGCGACTCCCGCGTCGGACGGCTCGCGCGGGGCCTCGACGAGGGGCCGAAGCGCGGCTGGGTGCTCGTCAGCATGAAGCGCGACTGGAAGGCGGTGTTCCCCCCGCAGTGATACCGGAGCGGGCCATCGGCTTCCGCGGGAGGGACCGACGCCCGCATTCTGGAGCTAGCATGGCCGGCGGTGCCGAGCGGAGGAGGAAGCATGAGCAAGAGAGAGAACGTCGACGCGCGGAACGAGAACCTCGAGGTGCTGAGCGAGATCAAGGCGGTGCTGGGTGGCTAGCGCGCCGGATGCCGAGGCGGCCTCCTTCTCGCTGGTCGAGGAGGAGGCGCCGCTCCGGCTGCAACGCGCGATCGGGCTCGCGCCGCGCGGGGGCCTGGGCCTCGTGCGGCGCGCGCTCGTGCTCGCGCTGCTCTGCTGGCTCCCGATCGCCGTCTGGGCGCTCCTGCGTTCGCGCGCGCTCCCGGGCGGCGTGGCGGAGCCGTTGCTCCAGCACTTCGGCGTGCACGCGCGCTGCCTCGTGGCGATTCCGCTGCTCGTGCTCGCGGAGGGTCCCGCACAGGCGATCCTCGCGCGCCTGATTGCGTACTTCGTGCGCTCGGGCGTGGTGCCCGAGGGAGAACGCGCGCGCTTCGCCGCGATCGTCGGCGGCGCGGTCCAGCGCGCGCGCTCGTCGCGTCCGTGGGCCGCGATCCTCGGCGTCGTGGTCGCGTGGAGCTTCATCGGACCCGTCGGGCAGCACGCGCACGAGCTCCTCTGGTCGAGCGAGGGCGACGCGGCCAGCCCACGCTACGGCTTCGGGGGCTTCTGGTTCCTCTACGTCGCGCGCCCGGTCTACATCGCGCTGCTCCTCGGCTGGCTGTGGCGCCTCGGGCTCGTCTTCCTGCTCCTCGCGCGGATCGCGAGGCTCGACCTCGCGCTCGTGCCGACGCACCCCGACCGCGCGGGTGGGCTCGGCTTCCTCGAGCGGCTCCCGGCCGCGTTCAGCCTCGTGGTGCTCGCCGCCTCCGCCGTCGTCGCCTCGCGCTGGGCCCACGATGTCGTCTACCACGGTGTGCCCGTGGCGACGCTCAAGCTCCCGATCGCCGCCTTCCTCGTGCTCGCGCTGCTGCTCTTCCTCGCGCCGATGCTTCCGTTCGCCCCGCGCCTCGCCGCCGCGAAGCGCGCGGCGCTCCTCGACTACGGGACGCTCGTCGGCGAGCACGGCCGCCGCGTGGGCCGCCGCTGGCTCGCGGGCGAGTCCCTCGAGGACGACCCGCTGCTCGGAGCCCCGGAGCTCGGGCCCGTCGCGGACACCCAGGCGCTGTACCACTCGCTCCAGAAGATGCGCGCGCTCCCGCTCGGGCCAGCCGCCATGCTCTCGCTGCTCGTCCCGGCCGCGCTCCCGATCCTCTGCGTGCTCGCGCTCGAGATCCCGGTGAGAGAGCTCTTGCTGGGTCTGCTCAAGGCGCTCGCCTGAGCGGGCGGTCGATGAGCGCAGCCGAGCACCGGCTGCGCCGCTCTGGTACCCTCGCGGCATGTGCGACTCGCTGGTCGCCGTCGGGGCCGAGACTGCCGAAGGGGTGACGCTCTTCGCGAAGAACAGCGACCGCAAGGCGGACGAGTGCCAGCCCTTCGTCCAGTTCCCGGAGACGATGCACCCGCCGCGCTCGGTCGTGCGCTGCACCTACCTCGAGATCCCGCAGGTCGCGGAGACCTACCGCGTGATGGGGCACTCGCCGTGGTGGGTCTGGGGCTTCGAGCACGGTGTGAACGAGCACGCGGTCGCGATCGGGAACCAGGCGGTCTTCTCGAAGGAGCCGCTCGAGGAGCGGCCGGGCCTGATCGGGATGGACCTCGTGCGGCTCGGGCTCGAGCGCGGGCGCGACGCCCGCGAGGCGCTCGAGGTGATGGCGGCGCTGATCGAGACCCACGGGCAGGGTGGGCCGGCGCTGGCGCCCGGCGGCGACGGCTACCACAACAGCTTCCTGCTCGCGGACCCGCGCGAGGCGTGGCTCTTCGAGACCTCGAACCGGCGCTGGGCGGCGCGGCGGGTCCGGCTCGGGGGCGCCTCGAACCATCTCTCGCTCGGCTCCGACTGGGAGATCGGGTCGCGGGACCTCGAGACCTTCGCCCGCAGCGAGGGCTGGTGGCGGGGGGGCGGCCGCATCGACGTGGCCGCCGCGTACCGCAACGCCCACGTGCCTCCCCAGATCTCGGAAGGGCGCAAGCGCCGCTCCGAGGCGCTCCTGCGCGACGGGCGCGGGCGACACGACCTCGAGTCGATGCAGCGGATCCTGCGCGACCACCTCGATGGGGGGATCGCCTGGCAACCGGGGGCGACGCCCGCGGAGGAGCGCTTCTTCACCCTTTGCGCGCACAGCGAGCCCGTGCACTGGACGACGGCGAGCCTGCTGGCGCCGCTGCCGGCGGAGCGGAACGCGCCCTGGCCCGTCTGGATCTCGTTTGGGACGCCGTGCACGGGGTTCTTCTTCCCCGTCTACCTCGACGGCGCGATCCCCGCGTCGCTGGCGCGCGGCGACGAGGCGCCCTCCCCCGACTCGGCCTGGTGGGTGATGAAGGGCCTCCAGGACGCGGCCTCCGCCGACCCCGTGCGACACACTCCGGTGCTGCGAGAGGGCTGGGCGGACCTCGAGGAGCGGATCGAGGCGGAACGGCTGCGCGCGGAGGCGGCGGCGCGCCGGGCGGCGGCGGCCGGAGACCGCGACCGCGCCGCGCTGATCGTCACGGAGCTGATGGCCGCCACCGTCGAGCAGGCGCTCAAGCGCGCCGAGGCGCTCCGGGCGCTCATCGCCTGATCTCGCGCCCGCCCGCTGGCGCTCTTCAGGCGCTCCGCACCTCTTCCGCGGGCGCGCGGCGCACGCGGCGCGCGCCGGGGAAGTACTCCTGGCGCAGATCCCAGGGTACGCCCAGCGCGGCGAGGATGCGCCGCTTGGTCGCCTGCCGGCAGGCCCGCCCCTTCTCGACCGCATGGATCGTCCGGGGCGAGATCTCCGCCTTGTCGGCGAGCTCGTTTTGCGTCCAGCCGAGGGCTTCGCGCGCGGCTCGAATCCGGTTCATCGCCGGGAGATCCTCGTGAGCAGGGTGACACCGGCATGATAGCGCCGGCGCAATGCCACTTCAGGATCCGTTTTTAGTAGCAAAATCAGATAGTTACGTAACCATGCCGGAGATCGCGATCGACACTTCGGGGTGTCTCTCGAAAAACGGAGCGGATCGCGCCGCCGGCCCGGGCCCGCCGGGCGCTCGGGTCTGGGGAGTGATGGGGTGGGCGAGGGGTCTCGAACCCCCGACCTCCAGAGCCACAGTCTGGCGCTCTAACCAACTGAGCTACGCCCACCATGCACGGAAGCGGAGCCAAGCTATCGGTGCCCCCCGGGTGTGTCAAACGCGGCCGGAACGGCGCCGCCCCGCGGATTGCTAGCCTCTGCGGCAGCCCCGGTAGCTCAGCGGAAAGAGCGGTTGCCTTCTAAGCAACGGGTCGCAGGTTCGATTCCTGCCCGGGGCACCCGCGGGTGTGCCCGAGGGGATGGATGCCCCCGACCTCGTCGGTCGGGCGGGCGGCGACCCCGCGTTGGTGCATAATGGCCGGGTCGAGCGGGAGCCCGCGCCGTGACCACGCTCATCGACTCCGACCAGCATCTCTACGAGTACCGGGGGCTCTGGGGCGAGCACATCGATCCCGGGCTGCGCGGCGACGCGATCCGCTTCGTCGACGACGCGCTCGGACACGTGCGGGTCGTGTGGCGGGATCGGGTGCTCGCCGTCGCCGACGTGCAGCTGCCGGGCGAGACCGACGCGATCGGCGAACGACGCCGGCGCGAACGCGAGGGAGTGCCGCCGCTGGTCCGTTACGACGAGGCGCTGCCCCTCGATTACTGGAACCCGTCAGCGCGCGCGGCGCATCTCGCCGGGCTCGGCTTCGAGCAGGCGGTGCTGTTCCCGAACTACGGGCTGGCGTTCGAGCGCCCGCTCTCGTGCGACCTGCCGGCGCTGCTCGGCCACATGGCGGCGTGGAACCGCTGGTGCGAGACGGTGGTCGCCGAGGGCCAGGGGCGGCTGCATCCGGCGGCGCACCTGTCGCTCCGCGACCTCGATTGGCTGGAGCGCCAGCTCGCGCGCCTCTCGGCGGTCGGAGTGCGGCTCGCGATGATCGCGCCGGCGGCGGTCGGGGGGCGCCGGCTCTCGCATCCGGACCTCGAGCGGGCCTGGTCCGGCTTCGAGCACCACGGCATCTCGCCCGTGTTCCACGTCGCCGACCAGCCCAAGGTGTTCGACGAGGCCTGGTACGACGAGCGCGGCGATCTCGGCGTCTTCGCCGTCGACGCCGCGCTCCTCTACGTACCCGCCGCGCTCGCCTGCACCGACCTGATCCTGCACGGCGTCTTCGAGCGCCACCCCGGCCTGCGCCTCGGCATCGTCGAGCTGTCGGCCGTCTGGGTTCCGCTGTTCCTGATGATGCTCGACGGCGGCAGCGCTTTCCTAGCACGTCTCCAGGGCCAGGCGTCGCCTCTGCCGCTGCGGCCGAGCGACTACTTCCGCCGCCAGGTTCGCGTCTCGTCGTTCGCCTACGAGCTTCCCGCCCACCTGCAGCGGCTGCTCGCCGGCGCGGAGCTCTTGATGGCGTGCAGCGACTATCCGCACTCCGAGGGTACGGCGAAGCCCCTCGAGGACTACGCGGCCGGCGGCCGCTTCGCGTCGCGCCCTGCCGACGCCCCCGGCCTGTTCCACGACAACGTCGCCTTCCTGCTCCACCGCCGCTGATGCCAGCCCCGCACGCGGCGCCGACCCCGCGCTCAGCCGCCGGCGAGCAGCTCGTGCGCCGGGCGCGTGAGCTCGGCGATCGGGATGCCGTGGGGGCAGGCGCAGCTGCGCTCGGCGCACGTGAGGCAGGCCTCCGCGCCGGCGCCGAGGGTGGCGTAGGTCTCGCGGCCGAGCTCGAGGTCGCCGTAGTCGGCGGCGTACATGCGCGCGCGCAGGACGTCGGAGATCGGCACGCTCCTCGGGCAGGAGGAGGCGCAGGCGTCGCAGCCGTAGCGGCACTGCGTCGCGGCGTTCGCGCGCTCGTAGGCCGCGAGCAGCCCGAGGTCGCCCGCGCGCAGGCGCGTCCAGCCCGAGGCGCCGAGGTACTCGTCGACCTGCGCAGGCGAGCTCATCGTCACGACGAGCGAGTCGGCGAACGGCTGCGACAGCACCCAGCGGAAGGCCGCCTGCGCGAAGGTCGCCCCGCCCGTCTCGAAGGGGCGCAGGTCGTTCAGGCGCGCGCCGCGGAGCGTCTTCATCGCGACGACGCCGACGCCCTTCGCCTTCGCCCGGGCGAGCACGCGGGGCAGGTCCGGCTGCACGGCGACCATGTCGAGGCCCTTCGTCAGGCGCTGGTGGAAGGCCGGGTCCTGGCCGAAGTTGAAGGCGACGAGCACCACGTCGACGAGGTCGCGATCGAGCGCCGCGTCGAGGCACGCGACGAGCCGCCCGGCGTGGCCCGACATCCCGCGCCAGCGGATCTTGCCCTGCTGCTGCGCGCGCCGCGTGAACTCGGCCCACTCGGGATTCGTGATCCGCCCGGGCTCGTTCACGGCGTGGTTCAGGTAGACGTCGATCCAGTCGGTCTCCAGGCGGCGCAGGCTCGCCTCGAGCCGGAGCATCAGCGAGTCCGCGGATTCGCCCGCTCCGGCCTCGACCTTGCTCGCCAGGGTCACCCGCTCGCGGCGCCCCCGCAGGGCGCGCCCGAGGGTCTTCTCCGAGGCGCCGTCCGTGTAGCTCTCCGCCGTGTCGAAGTAGGTGATGCCGCGGTCGAGGGCGTGGTGCACGAGGGCCACGTCCTCGCGCAGGCGGCTCGAGCCGAAGCCGATGTCGGGGACGAGCAGGCCGGTGCGGCCGAGCGCGACCTTGCGGCGCACCCGCGGCGGCAGGGCCTCCGCCGCCGCGAGCCGGGCGAGCGGGAGCCCGACGCCCGCGAGCGCGCCGAGGCGCAGGAGCTCGCGGCGGTCGATCGGGATCACGCCGCCGTCAGGGGCACGGCGGGCTGCCCGCGCAGGCCAGGCCCGAGGGGCCGGGCGGCAGGGCGAAGGAGGCGCCGAGCAGCAGGAACTCGGGCCCGCCGATCGCGCCGTCGCCGTTGGTGTCGAGCTCGGGGTCGTAGGCGGGGCTCCCGACGATCGCGCCGAAGGCCGGCCCGAGCCTCAGCCAGTCCGGCCCGCCGACGATGCCGTCGTCGTTGAAGTCGCCGTCGCAGGCGTTGCCGTAGCCGTCCTGGTTCGTGTCGAGCTGGCTCGAGTTCGCGGCGACGACGCAGTTGTCCTCGGCGTCGGTCACGCCGTCGGAGTCGGCGTCCGGCTCCTCGCGCGGCGCGCTCGAAGAGGCGCAGTAGGAGTCGGCGAGGTCGACCAGGCCGTCGTTGTCGTTGTCGATGCCGTCGTCGCAGTCCGGGCGCTCCGACAGGTCGCCGATCCAGGTGCAGCCCGGGTCGGCCGGATGATCCGTCGCCGCGTCCGAGTCGTTGTCGGCGCCGTCGGCGCAGGTCCGGGCGATCGCCAGCACCTGCGCGCGGTAGTAGGAGAGGTCGGCGCCGTAGGTGATGTTGCCGTAGAGCGACGTGTCCGCCGGCTGGCCCGCATAGGTGCCGAGCGCGAAGCTCACGCCGCCGAGCTTCCAGACGGACCCGTCGCGGACGAAGAAGCCGCCGCCCGAGTCGCCGATCGTGACGATGCCCTCGTCACCCGGCGCGTTCTGTGTGAAGTCCGCGACGAGCGAGCGGGTGGTGAGGCTCCCGATCACGAGGTCGGTCGTGTTCACGGGCGGTCCGGTGTCGATCACCGCGCCGATCTCGTTCGTGCCCCAGCGCTTCGCCACTCCGACGAGCCACTGCCAGCCGCCGCTGCCCATCCACTGCGTGGCCGGGCCGCGGGGCCTGCCGATGCCGATCATCACCACGTCCGTGCCGACGGGCGCCGGGCTCGTCGGGATCTGGAGGGCCGGGAGGCCATAGGGGTAGGGATCGAGCCGGTAGACCGCGAGGTCGGCCTGGATCGTTCCGGAGTGGTTCATCACGGCGTACGAGGCCGGCACGTGCGGGTAGGAGGTGTTGCCGAAGGCGACCGGGCCGGGGGCGACGTGGGCGGCCGTCACCACCCAGCCGTAGCCCAGGTAGACGGCGTTCAGGCCGCCGCGAAGACCTACGTGGCTCCAGCCGGGATCGTCCGCAGGTGCCGACGTGTTGCCGGTCCCGTTACCGGAGTCGATCAGGATCGCCCGGGCGGGAAGCGCGGCGCAGGCGGCGAGGGCGAGCGCGGCGGCGGCGAGGCGCATGAAACCAAGAGGGTACCAGAAGGGCGGCCGGCGGCGGCGCCCTCCGAACCGGCCGCTCAGGTTCTCGGCCCCCCGAGTCTCGCCATGTCCTCGGCGAGGGTCGCGCGGATCTCGGCGACGAGCGCGCCGCGAAGCGCCGCCTTCGTGAGGCGGAAGGCGGGCTGGGGGAGCGCGGCCAGGCGACGCCCCTCCGCGAGCGCCGCCGCGCCGAGCGCCGCCGGCTCGCAGACGGCGTCGAGGAAGCCCGCGTCCACGGCGGCCTCGGGGGCGTAGAGCTCGGCCTGGGCCGTCGCGCGCAGCCAGTGGCGCTTCGAGAGGCGCTCGCGCGCGAGCTCGTAGGCGAAGATCGGAAGCGACATCCCGATCGCCACCTCGTTGAGCCCGATCTTGAACTCGCCGCGCGCGCCGACGCGTGCGTCCGCGGCGAGCAGCAGCAGCGCGCCGGCGGCGAGCGCATGGCCCGTGCAGCCGACCGCGATCGGCAGCGGATGCACCGCCATGCGCAGCAAGAGCTCGGCCCCGGCGGTCACGAGCCGCCGCATCGGCTCGACCCCTGAGCGCATTACGCCGAGGTCGAAACCCGCGCAGAAGCGACCCTCGCGACCGAGCAGGCACACGGCGCCCGCCTCCTTCTCGGCGCGGTCGAGCGCCGCGTGGAGCGCGTCGATCGCGGCGTGCGAGAGGGCGTTCGCCTTGCCGTCGTCGAGGCGGAGCACCGCGACGCGTCCGTCGAGCGAGTAGTCGAGCAGCGGATCCGCCAGGGTCATCCCCCGTGACCCGAGAGCTCGGGCCCGGGCTTCAGCTTGCGCCAGCGCTTGAGCTCCATGCAGACGTTCACCTCGAGCAGCGTGCGCAGGGCGCTTGCCCGCGGGCGCAGCCCGCGCGTCTCGGTCCAGGCGAAGATGCGCTCACCCTTGTCGACCCAGCACTCGAGCAGCTCGCGGCGCACGCGCTCCTCGTCGCAGGGACGGTCGAGGTGGCGCCACTTGTCGCAGGTCTCGAGCAGCTCCCGGCGCAGCGGATCGGGCACCTTCTCGACGCTCGCCAGCGCGGCAGCGAAGAACTCGGGGCCGCGCTGGGCGGGCTCGACCGACGGCCGCTCGGAGCCGCAGCCGAGCAGGAGCGCAGCGGCAGCGAGCCCCGCGGCGGCTAGACCCTGGGCCGGGACCGGCATGGTTGGGGGGGGAGCCTACCACGGGGGAGCCGGCCCCGCGCCGCCGCCCTTGTCCCCGGGAGGGGTCGGGGAGTACCCTGCGAGGCGATGGCCGGCGAAGACGATCTGGTCGACGACCCCTACTTCGATCGACCCAAGCGACGTCGGCGCCTCGGCTTCGACGCGGAGCTGATCCGGGCGCCGGTGACCGCGCTGCCGGTCCGCGAGGCCCTCGTGCTGCCGGCGCAGGCCACCGTCACCGAGGCGGTGCGCGCCATGCAGCGCGAGCACCGCGGCTGCGTCCTCGTGACCGACGACGGGACGCGTCGCAGCAAGCTCCTCGGCATCTTCACCGAACGCGACGTGCTCTTCCGGATCGTGGATCGCGGCAAGAACCCCGCCACGCTCCCGCTCGGCGAGGTGATGACGCCGGACCCGGAGGTCGTGCCGGAGAACGCCAGCGTCGCCTTCGTGCTCAACAAGATGTCGATCGGCGGCTTCCGCCACGTGCCCGTGGTCGATCAGGAGCACCGACCCCGCTTCGTCGTCGCGGTGCGCGACGTCGTGGAGTACCTGGTCGAAGCGTTCCCGCGCGAGGTGCTGAACCTCCCGCCCGAGGCCGGGGCGAAGTCGCCGCCCTCCCGCGAAGGCGCGTGAGGCGCCCGGCTGCGGCTCACCCACATCGGGATCTGCGTCTCCGAGTGGCGGCGCTCGCTGCGCTTCTACGAGCAGGGGCTCGGCTTCCGCCCGGTGGGCGAGCTCCGGGTGAAGGGCGACGCGGCGGGGACGCTGCTGCGCCTCGCGGACGTCTCGCTGCGCGCCCTCTACCTCGAGCGCGACGGGGTGCGGATCGAGCTCCTGCACTACGACTCGCCGGGCCCCGAGGGCGATGGCTCGCCGCGCGCGATGAACCGCCTCGGGCTCACCCACCTCTCGCTGCGCGTCGACGACCTCGACGCCCTGCTCGCCCCGCTCGAGGTCTGCGGGGGCCGGATCCTTCGCGACACCCGGATCGAGCCGCAGCCGGGCACCAAGGCGATCTTCGCCACCGACCCCGACGGGACGCTCGTCGAGCTCGTCGAGCAGGCCGGAGACGCCTAGCTGGACCGCGCCGCCGACGCGGCCGCGGGTCTCGCCGTGGGGCCGCTGGCCGACGCGGAGCTCGGCTCCGCCGAGCTCGTGCTGGCGCGAGCCTTCCGCGACAGCCCGCTGAATGTCGCGGTGATCGGGCCGGACCCCGAGCGGCGGCTGCGCGCGAACCTCCACGGGGCCCGGGCGCTGCTTCCGACGGCCCTCTCCCACGGGCTCGTCCTCGCGGCGCGCGGGCAGGGCGTGCCGCAGGGGGTGCTCGTGGCGATGGGTCCCTTCGCCTGGCCGCTTCCGGCCCCCTCGCTCCTGGCCGCCCTGCGCCGCGTCCTCGGGCAGGGCCCGCGGGTGGCGCGGCGCTGGAGCCAGGTCTTCGAGGCACTGGCGCGCGTCCACCCCGCCGAGGCCCACTGGTACCTCGCGACGCTCGGCGTCGGCCCCGCGACCCAGGGGTGCGGCATCGGGACGGCGCTGCTCGCGCGCTGGCTCGCCGGCGTCGACGCCGACGGCATTCCCGCCTGGCTCGAGACCGACCGTGAGGCCAACGTCGGCTTCTACCGCCGCGCGGGCTTCGAGGTGGCGCTGCGCACGGAGGTCCTCGCCACGCCGGTCTGGTGCATGTCGCGCCCGGCGGGCCCGGCCAGGCAAGGCCGCAGCAAGCGAAGCGCGCAGCGAGGCAAAGCCGAGCGGAGTGCGGGTGCCCGCTCGGACCTGCGAAGCGCGCAGCGAGGCGAAGCCGAGCGGAGTGCGGGGCAGGACCGCCGGCGATCGGGGCTAGACTCCACCCGACCCCCTCGGGAGGAACCATGTTCGGACGCCGCCCCGATGCCACACCGGTGCGGGAGCTCTCGGCGATGCGGCGCTTCATGCCGTACGTGTCGCCGCGCCGCAACGACTCGCTCTTCTACATGATGCAGCAGATCGAGGTCGAGGCGGCACTCGAGTACCTCGAG
The DNA here is from genome assembly GCA_964624475.1 of uncultured Spirochaetales bacterium. Classification (GTDB taxonomy): domain Bacteria; phylum Myxococcota_A; class UBA9160; order UBA9160; family SMWR01; genus CAZUYC01. Next base: position 148,251 of record CAZUYC010000085.1, read on the forward strand.
AAACGCAACCGCGAGCGCCCGCCCGAGCGCCCCATCACGCTCTTCCATCTCTTCCTGCGCTCCAGCTCTCACGCTCTCTACCTGCGACCCGGGGTGAACCGCTTCGTGAAGGCGGGACGCCTCTGGCAGCGCGACGGCGAGTGGATCACGTTCAGCGCCAAGCGCGAGATCAAGGACGGCTCGCCGATGCTGACGGTGAAGCGGCGCTTCCATCCGACGCGCGAGAGCCTCGACGAGATGGTCGACGCCATCTACGAGCGGCTGCGCGCCGGGCGCGCCGGACGCCAGACCGCGAGCGACCGGGAGATGGGGCTCCTGCTGCGGCTCCCGGGCCCCGCGATCCGTCTGGCGCTCTGGCTCGCCCGGGTCGGCGACCGCCTGGGCCTGCTGCCGCGGTCGATGATCGACGCCGACCCGCTCTTCACCTCCATCTTCATCGCCAACCTCGGCTCGATCGACTATCCGGCGGGCTTCCACCACCTGTGGGAGTACGGCACGGCGTCGATCTTCGGTGTGATGGGCCGGATCGAGCCCGGACCGCAGGGGCGGCGGCGCATCAGCGTGGCCTGGACTTACGACGAGCGGATCGAGGACGGGCTCTACTCCTACTACTCGCTGGAGGGCATCCGGGAGCGGATCGAGCACCCGGAGCTGCTCGAGCGGACGGCGGACCGGTTGGAGGGGCGCTGATGGCCAGGCGCGGGGGCGAGCCGCAGCGGGACCTCTACGCGATCCTCGGCGTGGCGCGGGACGCCGACGCGGAGACGCTCCGCAAGTCCTACCGCAAGCTCGCGCGCCGCCATCACCCCGACGTGAACCAGGGCGCCAAGGCCGCGGAGGAGAAGTTCAAGGAGATCTCGCGCGCCTACGACGTGCTCTCCGACGCCGAGAAGCGCCGCAACTACGACGAGTTCGGCGAGATCTCGCTCCAGGGGGGCTTTGACGCGGAGAAGGCGCGCCGGGCCCGCGAGGCCTTCAGCTCGCGCTTCGAGCGCCGAGGCGGACCGAGCTTCGAGGGCGTGGGCGACGAGCGTTCCGAGTTCGGCGGTCTCGACGACCTCTTCTCGGATCTCTTCTCGCGCCGCGGCGCCGGCGGCCTCCGCCGCGAGCGGCGCGGCGCGGACCTCGAGGCCGAGCTCGAGCTCGACTTCGTCGACGCCGCGCTCGGTGGCGAGCGGCGGCTCTCGATCGCGCGCCCGATGGCCGACGGCTCGGTGCGCGACGAGACGGTGACGGTGCGCATCCCGCCGGGCGTCGCCGACGGGGGGCGGATCCGGCTGCGTGGCAAGGGCGGGGAGGGCCGCAGCGGCGCGGGGCCGGGCGACGTCTTCGCGCGCATCCGCGTGCGCCCGCACCGCTTCTTCCGCCGCGAGGGGCGCGACCTCTACCTCGACCTCCCGGTCACGATCGGCGAGGCGACGCTCGGCGCCAAGGTCGAGGTGCCGACCCTCGACGGCCGCGTCACGCTCACGATCCCGCCGGGGACGGACTGCGGCGCCAAGCTGCGCCTGCGCGGGAAGGGCGTGCCGCACCCGTCCGGCGGCAAGCCGGGCGACCTCTACGTCGCGGTCCAGATCCGCGTGCCCCGCGATCTCACGCCCGAGGCGGCCGCGAAGCTGCAAGAGCTCGCCCGCTTCGATCCGCCGGACCCGAGGGCGGACCTCACCTGAGCGGAGTTAAAGGCGAGGGCCCGACCCCACGCGGGTCGGGCCCTCGGACGCCGGGGATCCACCCGAACGCGGTTCCGCGGCGTGCACCGCCGCTCGGGAGCTCCCACTCGGGCTCACCGCCGGCGGCCGAACGCCGGGATCGAGAGCAACATCCGTGCCGCGGCCGCAGCTCGCCGAAAACCCGCGGATCCGCGCGCCCCCGCAGGGCACGCGGAAACGCTCTTCCGCTGGCGCGGAACGTTCCTTCCGGCCAGCAAGCGCGCGGAGCGCGCGCGCAGCGGGCCGGAGCTCCTGTGGAGCTCGGCCCAGGCGAGCGGAGGCTGGACCCCTGGCAAGGCCTTCGCCTTTTCGGGCGCCTCGGGGCTGTGCGATCCTGGGCCTTCGATGGAGCCGAAGCGCCCGGTTCCCGAGCGCGTGCTGCGCGCGGACGACGGACGCCTCGCGCGCGGTCGCCGCAGCCGCGCGCGGATCCGCGCGGCGGCCCGCGCGCTCTTCGACGAGCGCGGCTTCGACCGCGCCACGCTGCGGGAGATCGCCGCGCGCGCCGGCATGGGCGCGAGCTCGATCTATCGCCACGTCCAGAGCAAGGAGGAGCTGCTCGTCCAGGAGCTCGCCGACCTCCAGGAGGAGGCCTGGACGCGCTTCCGGCTCGCCGACCGGCGCGCCGCGCCCGCGCGCGAGCGCATCGGCCGCCTCTTCGACGCGCAGCACGATCTGCTCGCGCGCGACGCGGACCTGACCGTCGTGGCCTTGCGGGCGACCACCTGGCCGGCCGCGCGCGTCTCGCGCCGCGTGCTCGCGCTCCAGGACCGCACGGTGGGCCTGCTCGCGGAGATCCTGCAGGCCGGGCGCGTGCGCGGCGACCTCGACCGCGACGTGGACGTGCTCGCCGCGGCCCGCTCGCTCGTGCACGCGGCCACGGGCGCGCGGATCGCGTGGGCGAACGGGCTCCTCTCCGAGGAAGGCTGCCGCGCCGCGATCGAGGCGTCGCTGGAGCTCATGTTCCGCGGCATCGGCGCCCGCCGGGGCGCCGACCGCGGCGACGCGTAGGAGCCTCGATGCCGGAGCTCGACATCCTGACACGCCTCGCCCGGGCGCAGCCCGGGAAGGTGGCCGTGGTCGACGACCGCCCGGGCCGCCCCGCGACCGCGGTCTCCTTCGCGGCGCTCGACGCCGAGGTGAACCGCCTCGCGAACGCGCTCCGCGCGCGCGGGGTCGCGAAGGGCGACAAGGTGGTCTGGTGCGGGATGAACTCGATCGGCGTGGTGCGGATCCTCCACGCCGCGCGCAAGATCGGCGTGACCGCCGTGCCGCTCAACTACCGGCTCACGCCCGAGGAGGCCGAGTTCGTCGTCGACGACTGCGACGCCGAGACGGTCTACGTCGATGCGGAGTTCGCCGAGCTCGCCGCGCGCATCCGGCCGCGGACGCCGAAGGTGCGCCAGGTGCTCGTCTACGACGGCCCGGCGCCGCCGGGGACGGAGGCCGTGGAGAAGCTCCTCGCGGCGGCCTCGGACGCCGAGCCCGAGCGGCCGGACGAGGCCGCCTCCACCATCATCTACACCTCCGGCACGACGGGCAAGCCCAAGGGCGCGCTGCGCCGCGGGCTCGGCGACCCGGAGCAGGTCCGCCGCATGGTCGAGCTGATCGGCTACCGGCCCGACGACGTCTACCTCACGACCGGCCCCCTCTACCACTCGGGGCCGGGCGGCTTCATGGCGCTGGCGCACAACCTCGGCAATACGGTCGTGATCCAGCGCCGCTTCGACCCGGAGGACTGGCTGCGCCTGCTCGCGAAGTACCGCGTCACCACGACCTTCTCGGCGCCGACCCCGATCCGCATGGTCTGCAACCTTCCGCCCGAGCGGAAGGCGCCCCACGACCGGAGCTCCATGCGGCGCATGATCGCGAACGCGGCGCCGTGGTCCCTGGCCCTGAAGGAGCTCTACCTGGCGGATTTCCCCGAGGATTCGCTCTTCGAGGTCTACGGCTCGACCGAGCTCGGCGTGAACACGATCCTGCTGCCCGCCGACCAGCGCCGGAAGCGGGGCTCGTGCGGCAAGCCCGCGCCGACGGTCGAGATCAAGCTCTTCGATGACGACGGCAAGGAGGTCGCCCTGCCCGGCGTCCCGGGCGAGCTCTACGTGAAGAGCCGCACCGTCTTCGACACCTACTACAAGAACCACGACAAGTTCGAGGCCGACCGGCGCGGCGAGTTCCACACCGTGGGCGACGTCGCGTACCGGGACGAGGAGGGATACCTCTACATCTGCGACCGCAAGAAGGACATGATCATCTCGGGCGGGATGAACGTCTACCCGGCCGAGATCGAGGCTGCGCTCGAGCACCACCCGCGCATCGTCGACGCCGCGGTGATCGGGATCCCGAGCGAGGAGTGGGGCGAGGCGGTCCACGCGGTCGTGGTGGCGCAGCCCGGGCTCGCCCTCTCGGAGGCGGACGTGATCGCCTTCGCGCGCGAGCACCTGGCCGGCTACAAGCTCCCGCGCTCGGTCTCGTTCGCCGACGAGATCCCGCGCACGGGGTCGGGGAAGATCCTGAAGCGCGTGCTGCGCGAGCCCTTCTGGCGCGGCCGCGAGCGGCGGGTTTGAGGAGCCCTGGCGGCCAGCGGAGGTTCCCCCCGGACCTCGGGCGCCCGCACGACGCCGGGGGGGCGAGGGGGGCTACTCCAGCGCCGCGAGCGCGGTGAGGTCGAGGTCGGCGTCGATCTCCGCCTGCTTCGCGCGCCGCCAGGCGTCGAAGTCGGGGCCGTCCCAGGCGCGGTGCTCGCCGCGGCGGTAGGCCTGCGCGTTGCGGTGGTAGAGCCAGGCGTTCATGCGGTTGGCGCGCGCGTTCTCGCGCCCGGCGATCCGCTTCGCCGGGACGCCCGCCAGGATCGAGCCTGCGGGGAAGACCTTGCCCTCGGGCACGACCGCCCCGCCCGCGACGATCGAGCCCGCGCCGATCACGGCGCCGTCCATCACGATCGCCCCGATGCCGACGAGCACGGCGTCCTCGAGCGTGCAGCCGTGGACGGTCGCGTGGTGCGCGACCGAGCAGAAGTCGCCGATCCGCGTCGGGTCGTCGTAGCCCACGTGGATCATCGCGAAGTCCTGGACGTTGCTGCAGCGCCCGATCCGGATCTCCTGGCACTCGGCGCGCGCCACGGCGTTGTGCCAGAGCGAGGAGCCGGCGCCGATCGAGACGCGTCCGAAGATCTGCGCGCTGGGCGCGATCCACGCGCTCGCGTGGATCGATTGCATCTGCGCGTAGGCGGCCGCGCCGTGCCGCGCGCTCACTCCGGGGGCCTCGCCTCGAAGACCTCCCGGGCGCGGCGGCGCAGCTCGGCGTCGCAGAAGAAGTCGAGCGCCGTCATCGCGAGCGCCTTCGCGCCGTCGAGGGCGGCGGCATCGCCGAGCTCGGAGCCCGCCCACTTCGCGAACTCGGGGTTGTGGATCGTCACGTGCAGGGGCGCGGCCGCGAGCATCGGGTGGATCGCGGGCAGGCGGTAGCTCACGTTTCCGAGGTCGGTGCTGCCCTGGAGCCCCGGCGGGAGCTTCTCGACCGGGAAGAACTCGCGGCCCAGCGACTCCGCGTTGCGGCGGAAGGCCGTGGCGAGGGGCTCGTTGGCAAAGATGTCGCGGTAGTCGGCCTCGCCCCAGGCGAGCTCGAGCTCCGAGCCCGTGGCGAGCGCGCCGGCGCGGAAGCAGGCCTCGACCCGCGACTTCAGCGGTGGGAGCTCCTGGAAGTCGGCGGCGCGCACGTAGAAGCGGCCCGCCGTGCGCTCGGGCACGACGTTCGGCGCCTGGCCCCCGTCGGTCACGATGCCGTGCACCCGCTCGGTCGGGCGGATGTGCTGGCGCAGCGCCGCGATCGCCTGGTAGGCGAGCATCATCGCGTCGAGCGCGTTCACGCCGCGCTCGGGCATCGCGGCGGCGTGGGCGGCCTGCCCGCGGAAGACGACATCGAGCTCCGCCATCGCGATGCACGGCATGCTCACGAGGTTCACGCCGGCGGGGTGGATCATCAGCGCCGCGTCCACACCCTCGAAGGCGCCGCGGCGCGCCAGGATCTCCTTGCCGCAGCCGTGCTCCTCGGCCGGCGTTCCGAGCACGCGGACGCGCCCCGGCAGCCGCGACCCGAGCGAGGCGAGCGCGAGACCGGCCCCCGTGGCGGCCGTCGCGATCAGGTTGTGGCCGCAGGCGTGCCCGATCCCGGGCAGCGCGTCGTACTCCGCGAGGAGCGCCACGCACGGCGCGTCCTCGGGGCCGAACTCCGCCGAGAAGGCCGTCGGGAGCCCGTAGCAGCCCGCGCGGACCTCGATCCCCGCGCCGCGCAGCGCCGCGACGAGGCGCCGGGCCGCCTCGTGCTCCTCGAAGGCGAGCTCGGGCTTCGCGTGGATCCCGTGCGAGATCGCGAGCAGCTCGTCGCGCCGCGCGTCCACCGCGCCCCGGACGGCGTCCTTGAGGGAGGCCAGGCCCACCCGCGCAGTGTACCCGATCGCGCCGGGTCGCCCCGCGCTGGCCGCGTTAGAATCGCGACCCCCGCCCGACCTGGAGGCCCCCATGCGCGCCGTCGTCGTCGATCGCTGGATGGAGCCCCGCGAGCTCGAGGTGCGCGAGGTGCCGGAGCCCGAGACGCGGCCCGGGACGCTCAAGCTCGAGGTCCGGGCCGCCGGCTGCAACTTCTTCGACATCCTGATGGTGCAGGGGCGCTACCAGGTGAAGCCGCCGTTCCCGTTCATTCCGGGGGCGGAGGTCGCGGGGGTCGTGCGCGAGGTGGGGCCGGAGGTGCGCGGCTTCGCGCCGGGCGACTTCGTACTCGCGACCGCCGGTCTCGGCGGCTTCGCGGAGGTCGCGCTCGCTCCGGCGGCGGCCGCCTACCGCCTTCCCGACGGTATGTCCTTCGCGGAGGGCGCGGCCCTGCCGATCGTCTATCCGACCGCGTACGCGGGCCTCGTCTTCCGGGCGGCGCTCCAGGCGGGGGAGGACCTGCTCGTGCACGCGGCCGCGGGGGGCGTCGGCCTCGCCGCGGTGCAGATCGGGAAGGCGCTCGGCGCGCGCGTGATCGCGACCGCCAGCGGGCCCGAGAAGCTCGAGGTCGCGCGCCGCGAGGGCGCCGACCAGTTGATCGACTACCAGAAGGAGGACTTCGTCGCGCGCGTCCTCGAACTCACCGGCGGCAAGGGCGCCGACGTGATCTACGACTCCGTCGGAGGCGACGTCTTCGAGAAGTCGATGAAGTGCATCGCCTGGAGCGGGCGGCTCCTCGTGATCGGCTTCGCGAGCGGCGTGATCCCGAGCGTGCAGGCGAACCGGATCCTGCTCAAGAACATCGCGGTGACGGGCCTGCACTGGGGCGCGCACGCTGCGAAGGACCCCGCGAAGATCCCGCGCACCTTCGAGGCGCTCTTCGAGCTCCAGCGCGCCGGCAAGATCCGCCCGGTCGTCTTCGCGAGCTACCCGCTCGACGAGGTGCCGGCCGCCCTCGAGGCGCTCGGGAGCCGCAAGACCTGGGGCAAGCTCATCGTCGCGCCCTGATGCGGCGCATCGTCGTCGTCGGCGGAGGCTTCGCGGGTCTCCAGGTCGCGAAGGGGCTCGGCGGGCGCGAGGGCGTCCTCGTGACGCTCGTCGACCGCGAGAACCACCACCTCTTCCAGCCGCTGCTCTACCAGGTGGCGATGGCCGGGCTCTCGCCGGCCGAGATCGCCGTGCCGATCCGCGGCCTCCTCTCGCGCTACCGCAACGTGCGCGTGCTGCGCGAGGAGGCGCGGGCGGTGGACCTGGCCGCACGCTTCGTGACGACCGACTCGGGCGGCCACGCCTACGACTCGCTCGTGCTCGCCTGCGGCGCGCACCACGACTACTTCGGTCACGACGAGTGGGAGGAGTTCGCGCCGGGCCTCAAGACCCTGGCGCAGGCCACGGAGATCCGCCGCCGCGTGCTCACGGCCTTCGAGGAGGCCGAGAAGGAGTCGGAAGCGGAGCGCAAGCGAGCGCTCTTGACCTTCGTGATCGTCGGCGGCGGCCCGACGGGCGTCGAGCTCGCCGGCGCGATCGGAGAGATGAGCCGCTTCACGCTGGCGCAAGACTTCCGCAGCATCGACCCCACGCTCGCGCGCGTGATCCTCGTCGAGGCGGGGCCGCGGATCCTGCCGGCCTTCGCTGCGAGGCTCGCGAGCCGGGCCACGCGCGACCTCGAGAGCCTCGGCGTGCAGGTCTGGACCGAGAGCGCGGTCACGGGAATCGACGCGGGCTCCGTCCTGGTGGGAGGGGAGAAGATCCGCGCCGCGACGGCGCTCTGGGCCGCCGGCGTCCGGGCCTCGGAGCTCGGCGCGACGCTCGGCGTCCCCCTCGACGCGCGCGGTCGCGTGCAGGTCGGTCCCGATCTCGCGATCCCGGGTCACCCGGAGGTCTTCGTGGCGGGCGATCAGGCGAGCCCGCCGCCGGCGGATGGGCGCCCGCTCCCCGGCCTGGCGCCCGTGGCGATGCAGGCGGGGCGCCACCTCGCGCGCACGCTCCTGCGCGAGCTGCGCGGAGAGCCGCGCGAGCCCTTCCGCTACGTCGACCGCGGTCAGGCCGCCACGATCGGGCGCAGCCGCGCCCTCGTCGAGATCGGCCGCCTCCGCTTCGGCGGCTTCGCGGCCTGGCTCGGCTGGCTCCTGCTCCACATCTACCACCTGGTCGGCTTCCGCAACCGGCTCTTCGTCGTGATCCAGTGGGCCTGGTCGTACCTGACCTTCGGACGCGGCGCACGCCTCATCGTCGACCGCGAGTGGCGCCTGCGCCGCCCCGCAAAGCGAGCCGAAGGCCATCAGGCTTCGTCGAGCCAGCAAGCGCCCGTAGGCGCGCGCAGCGAGCCGAAGGCGAGCGGAGTAAATTGAGCTAGCTGCTACAGCTAGCTGCTACAGCTAGCTGCTCCAGCTAGCTGCTACAGCTAGCTCGCCGCAAGAATCAGCCCGCTGGTCGGGACCCCGGTGCCGGCCGTCACGACCACGTGCTCGACGCCGGGCACCTGGTTCACCGCGCTGCCGCGGATCTGCCGCACCGCCTCGGCGATCCCGTTCATGCCGTGGATGTAGGCCTCGCCGAGCTGACCGCCGTGCGTGTTGATCGGGAGCGATCCGCCGAGCTCGATCCTGCCGCCCTGCACGAAGTCCTTGGCCTCGCCGCGCTTGCAGAAGCCGAACTCCTCGAGCTGGGTCAGCACGAAGGGCGTGAAGTGGTCGTAGATCACGGCGGTCTGCACGTCGTCGGGGCCGATCCCGGCGCTGCGGTAGAGCTGGCGCGCGACGAGCCCCATCTCGGGCAGCCCGCTGATCTCGCCGGCGTAGTATCCGGTCATCATCTGCTGCTCGCGGCTCGCGCCCTGCGCGGCCCCCGCGACGAGCGCCGGCCTCTGGCGCAGGTCGCGCGCGCGCTCGGCGCTCACCACCACGACGGCGACGGCGCCGTCGCTCTCCTGGCAGCAGTCGAGCAGGCGCAGCGGCTCGACGATCCAGCGCGAGCTCTGGTGCTCCTCCAGCGTGATCGGCCGCTGATGGAACCAGGCGGCGGGATTGGTCGCGGCATGCTTGCGGCAGGCGACCGACACGCGCCCGAAGTCCGCGCTCGTGGCGCCGTACTCCTCCATGTAGCGCCGCGCCGACATCGCGACCCAGGACGCGGGCGTGAGCAGGCCGTAGGGGGCGTACCAGCCGAAGTGCGCGCTCTCGGTCGTGGGCGTGGGGGGCCGGTCCTGCACGCCGGCCCCGAAGCGCTGCATCGAGCGCTCGTTCATGGCGCGGTAGCACACGACCACGTCGGCCACGCCGGTCGCCACCGCCATGGCGGCCTGGTGCACCGTGCCGCAGGCGGCGCCGCCGCCGTAGTGGATGCAGCTGAAGAAGCGCAGCTCGCCGCCGCCGATCGCGCGGTTGATCTCGATCGACGGGTTGTTGTCGATGCTGAAGTTGCAGTAGCCGTCGACGTCGGCGGGCTCGAGGCCGGCGTCGGCGAGGGCCGCGAGCACGGCCTCGCAGGCGAGGCGCAGCTCGCTGCGGCCGGAGTCCTTCGAGAACTCCGTCTGGCCGATGCCGGCGATCGCCGCCCGGCGGGAGAGGCCGCTCACGCGCGCCCCGGGCCGTCCGCCGGCCGGAAGCACGGCAGCCGGAACCCCGGCTCCACCTCGACGATCTCGCAGCGGACGGGCATGCCGACGCGGATCGCCTCGGGGGCGACGCCGACGAGGTTCGCGACGATGCGCGGGCCCTCCTCGAGCTCGACGAGGCCGATCGGATTCGGATACTGGAAGGGCGGGATCGCGGGGTGGTGCGCGACCACGAAGCTGTAGACGCGCCCGCGGCCGCAGACCTCGACCGGCTTCCACTCGAAGCCGTGGCAGACGGAGCAGACGGGCGCGGGAGGGTGGCGGAGGCGGCCGCAGGCGCAGCGCTGGAGCAGGAGCCTCCCGGCCGCGACCCCTTCCCAGAAGAACGCGTTGTCGACCGTAATCGCGGGGCGCGGTCGCCTGCGCGCGGCTGCGGCTCGCTCGGCCATGGTCGATCCGGCTCTCCTGCGCCCTGCCCGACGGGCGGCGGAGGGTAGCCGGCTCGCGGCGGATGGCGACGGCGCCGGGCCGCGGCTCAGCGCCGCGGCGCGGGAGCCTCCGGGTGCGGCGCGCCGGGCGACACGGCGCCCGGCAGCGCGGCCAGGAGCTCAGCGACCAACGGCACCGACTCGACCTCGACCCAGCCCTTGCCGACGACGCCGAGCGCGAGCAGCAGGCCGGACCCCACGGCGACGGCCCAGCGCAGCGGGCCCATCCGCGCGGGCCGCGGCAGGAGCGGCAGGACCTCGGTCTTCGCGCCCTTCGACTTCCCGAAGGCCTTGCGCGCCGCGAGCCAGGCTGCGATCTCGCGGCGACCCTGCGCGGGCGCCGGTCGGCCCAGCGCGCGCTCGAGGGCGTCGCGGAGATCCGCGGCCGTCTGCGGCCGCCGGCGCGGCCGCGCCCGCAGGCAGCGGTGCACGAGCCGCGCCACGCGGCGCGGCGTACGCGGCGCGGGGCGGCGCACGCCGCGGTAGCGGCCGGCCTCGATGCGGCGCAACAGTCCCTCGCCCTGCGGCGACTCCTCGTCCACGAAGGGCGGCTCGCCCGCGAGCATCTCGTAGAGCACCACGCCGAGCGCGAAGACGTCGCTGCGCGGATCGACCCGATCGCCGACGAGCTGCTCCGGCGACATGTAGACCGGCGTCCCCACGGTGTGGCCGCTGCGCGTGAGCGCCGGGGCGCGCGCGTCGAAGGCGATCCCGAAGTCGGCGATCTTCGCCTCGCCCGTGCGGCCGAGCAGGATGTTCGAGGGCTTGACGTCGCGGTGCACGATCGCGCGAGCGTGGATCTCCTCGAGGCCGCGCGAGATCTCGAGCGCCACGAGCATCGCGATCCTCGGCTCGAAGCGGCCGACCCCGGCCAGGACGTGGGCGAGGTTTGCGCCGTCGACGTACTCCTGCGCGATGAAGCGGTCGCCGCGCCACTCGAAGCAGTCGTAGACGGCGACGACGTTCTGGTGGTGCACCGAGGCGGCGGCCTGCGCCTCGCGCAGGAAGCGCTCCTCCGCGCTCGCGTCCTCGGCGAGCTCGCGGCGCAGCGCCTTGATCACCACGCGACGGTCGAGGTCGGGCTGGCTGGCGAGGTGGACGACGCCCATGCCGCCCTCGCCGAGGGTCGCCTCGATCTCGAAGCCGCCGATCGTCTTGCGCGTGGGCGCGCTCACCGGGATTCTCGGCCCGGCGGGGCTACGGGTCGGGGAGGACGTAGGTCGGGGGCTCCCTGCGCCTCCGCTCCAGCACGAGCTGGAACACGTGCTCGCCGAGCTGGAAGCGGTCGCCGTGCTTGAGCTCCGCGACCACGATCACGGCCCCGTTCACGCGGACGCCGTTCGTGCTCCCGAGGTCGCCGAGGCGAAGCCCGCCGCCGGCCCATTCGAGGCAGGCGTGCTGCTTCGACATCGCCGGGTCCGGGAAGGCGAGGTCGACCCCCGGCCCGCGGCCGAGCGTCGTCCGCGGGCTCTCGATCTCGTGTTCGGAGCCGGCCGCGCCTCCCTCGGTCACCACCACCAGCGCGCGGAACTCCGCGAGGAAGCGGGTGAACTCCGGCTGGCGCTCTCCGGCGGCGAGCTTGCGGGTGCGGCCGTCGCGCATGGGACCTCCCGCTCGATCGTTACGTCCGGACCGGGGCGGGACTTGAGAGTCCCCCGTCGCTACTCCTGCCAGTGGATGCGAACGCGCCGGCGGCCGAAGCCGCGGGCGGCGCCGAGATCCTCGCCCAGGTAGACGTCGATCCGCCGCTTCCAGCGCGCCGGCATGCGGTCGCGCACCACCCACTCGCCGTCGAGCCCGTCGATGCGCACCTTGCGGCCGTGGACGAGGCCGAGCGGCACGAGGTCCGGGGAGACCGCGATCGCCCTCATGCCGGGGGCGAGGCGGTGGCCGGAGGCGGAGAGGGTCGGGTCCTCGCCGGTCTGCTCCGGCAGCGAGTTGTACGCGGTGGCGTCGACCACGACGCTGCGCATGCGCGGAAGCTTGGCGTGCGCGCCGTCGGACGGCAGCAGCAGCCCCACGGCGAGGGCGAGCAGGGCGCTCGGCGCACGCATCTCCCACCTCCCCCGGGAGGAACCTAACACACGGGCGTGCGGGCGAAGGTCGCGATGCGGGCTATGGTCCGCACCCATGCGGGAGACCCTCGCCTTCGTCTCCGGCGGCTCGAGCGGGATCGGTGAGGCCCTGATCCGCACGCTTCCGTTCTCCCCCGCGCGCGTCTTCGACCTGAGCCGCCGCGGCGCATCCGGCTGCGCCGGCCTGCGCGCGGACCTGGCCGACCCCGCCGCCTGGCCGAGCGTGGCCGAGCTCTTCGGGCGCGAGATGGAAGGCTTCGCGGGCGAGCGGGTCGTCTTCGCCCATGCCGCGGGAACGCTGCAGCCGATCGGCTTCGCCGGCGAGGAGGACGCCGCGGCCTACACGCGCGCGGTGCTGCTCAACGCCGCCGCGCCCCAGATCCTCGGCGACGCCTTCCTGCGCGCTGCGCGCGGCACGCGCGCGCGCTGCCATCTCGTGATGATCGGCTCGGGCGCCGCGCGCCACGTCTACCCCGGCTGGTCGAGCTACGGCGCCGGCAAGGCGGCGGTCGACCAGTGGGTGCGCACGGCCGGCGCCGAGCAGGACCTGCGCGGCGGGCGCTGCCGCGTGCTCTCGCTGTCGCCCGGCCTCGTGGCGACGGCCATGCAGGAGGAGATCCGCGCCACGCCGCCGAGCCGCCTGCCCGGCGTCGGCCGCTTCGTCGAGGCCTTCGAGAAGGGGGAGTTGCGCGATCCCACGCGCGTGGCCCGCGAGATCTGGGCCCTGCTCGAGCGCGGGCTCGCCAACGGCGCCGTGGTGGATCTGCGCGACCTCCCTGGCCCGATGGAGGCTACGCTCGCGGGCCCCGCGGACCGATAGGAACTGCGTCCATGACGGCGGCGGCGCTGTGCAGCACGGACCGCGGCGAGACGCTCGACCGGCTCGAGCGCGAACGCTTCGACTGCGTCGTGATCGGCGGAGGCATCTCGGGGGCGGGCGTCGCGCGCGCCGCCTCGCAGCGCGGCCTGCGCGTCGCGCTGCTCGAGGCGGAGGACTTCGCCTCGGGCACCTCGAGCCGGTCCACCAAGCTGATCCACGGCGGCCTGCGCTACCTCGCCATGGGCGACGTCGCCCTCGTGCGCAAGACCGCGCTCGAGCGCAAGGAGATCTTCCGCATGGCGCCGCACCTCTGCGAGCGCCGCTGGATGATCGTGCCGGCGCGCTCCTACGCGTCGCTGCTCACCATCCGCGCGGGCGTGACCGCCTACGAGAAGCTCGGCGCGGTCGCGGGAGAGGACCTGCACCGGAACTGGTCCGCCGACGACCTGGCTCGCGAGGAGCCCTCGATCGACGTCGGCCGCTACAAGCACGCCTGCGTGTACCGCGAGTACCTGACGGACGACGCGCACCTCGTCCTCGCCAACCTGCGCTCGGCGGCGGCGCTCGGCGCCGCGGTGCTCAGCCATGCTCGCGTCGACGCGATCTTCCGCGAAGGGAACATCGCCGCTGGGGTGGAGGTGAAATGCGAGCTTGGCGGACGCCGCGTGCGCGTGCGGGCACGCTCCGTGATCAACGCCGCCGGCCCCTGGGTGGAAACGGTGCGCCGGCTCGAGGATCCGGCTGCGAGGCCGCTGCTCCATCTCTCGAAGGGCGTCCACGTCGTGGTTTCCGCCGCGCGCCTGCCGGTGAAGGAGATGGTGCTCTGCAACACGCAGGATCGGCGCTCGATCTTCGTGATCCGCCACGGCGACGTGGTCTACATCGGCACGACCGACACCACCTACGCCCCGGGCGTCGTCACCTGGCCGGAGATCGACCTCGAGGACGTCGAGTACCTGCTCGAGCCGACCGGGCGCTACTTCCGCGGCGAGCGGCTGCGGCCGGCCGACGTGGTGGCGGCCTGGGCGGGGCTGCGGCCCCTGATCGCCGAGCCCGGGAAGGCCCCCGCGGAGATCTCGCGGCGCGACGAGGTGCTGGTGGGCCCCGCGGGCGTGGTGACGCTCGCGGGCGGGAAGCTCACCGGATACCGCCCGATGGCGGTCGAGACGGTGCGCCGCGCCGCGGAGGTCTGCGGGCTCCGGCTCGCGCCCGACCCGAGCGAGGAGCCCCCGCTCCCCGGCGGCGACTTCGACGGTGACCTCGCCCGGCTCGAGGCGACGCTCGCCCGCGAGACGCACCTCCCGCAGCGCAGCGTCGCGCGCCTGGTGCGCCTCTACGGGACGGAAGCCCGCGAGGTCGCGCGGCTCGGCGCGGCTCCGCTGGTCGCGGGGGCAACGGTGCTGGCGTCGGAGGTCGAGTGGGCGGTGCGCGTCGAGGGCGCGGTCACCCTGGAAGATCTCCTCTACCGCCGGCTGCGCACGGCCTGGTACGAGCCCGCGGCCCACGAGGCGACGATCGCGCCGGCGGCGGAGCACATGGCGACGCTGCTCGGCTGGAGCCCGGAGCGGCGGCGGCTCGAGATCGAGCGCGTGCGCACCCGCTCCGCAATGGACCTCGGGTTCCTCGCGGAACGCGCGGCCGGATGACGCCCGGGCGCTGCGCTACGCTGCGCCGGCGGCCGCCGCGGCCACACCGGCCGACGAGAGGGATGCGTCGAGCGAGATGCTGGATCCCAGGGCCGCGGGTGTCTCCGACGCGGAGTGGGCCGCGGCGACGGCGGCGTGCTTCCCGCTGCGCGTGGCGCGCGTGATCGACGAGACGCACGACGCGCGCTCCCTCGTGCTCGAGGTGCCGCCCGAGCTCGCCGCGCGCTTCCGCTACCGCGCCGGGCACTTCCTCTCCTTCAAGGTGCCTCACGCCGGGAAGGTCCTGACCCGCTCCTACTCGCTCTCGAGCTCGCCCGAGAGCGAGCGCGAGCACAAGATCACCGTGAAGCGCGTCGAGGGCGGGCGCGTCTCGCAGTGGATGAACGACGAGGTCCGGGTGGGCGACCTGCTCATGGTGACGCCGCCGGCGGGCCTCTTCGTCCTGAACGACAAGCGCCGCCGCATCGTCTTCTTCGCCGGCGGGAGCGGGATCACCCCCGTGATCGCGCTGATCAAGACGGCACTCGCCACCACCGAGCGCCGCCTCGAGCTCGTCTACGCGAACCGCGACGCGCGCTCGATCATCTTCGAGTCGGAGCTCGAGACGCTGCGCAGCCGGAGCGGCGGTCGCTTCGGCGTGATCCACTCGCTCGACGACCGCGACGGCCTCCTCGACGTCGACCGCGTGAAGCACCTGGTGGTCGACTCCATCGAGGCCGATTTCTACCTGTGCGGGCCCGGCCCCTTCATGGACACGGTCGAGCGCGCCCTCGCGGCGCTCCACGTGCCCTCGGAGCAGGTCCACATCGAGCGCTTCGTCTCGCCGACCGACCCCGACGAGGTGGCGCGCGAGGTCAGCGCGTCGGCGCCCGACGAGGGGGCGCCCGACGTGATCACCATCGTCCTGGACGGCGCGGCCCACGAGGTCTCCTACCGGCCCGGCGAGCGTGTGCTCGAGGCAGCCCGCCGCGCCGGGCTCGACCCGCCCTTCTCCTGCGAGGAGGGCTACTGCTCCTGCTGCATGGCGAAGCTCGCGCGCGGCCGCGTGAAGATGGCGGCGAACGACTGCCTGACCCCGGACCTGCTGGCGGAGGGCTGGGTGCTCACCTGCCAGTCCGAGTGCGTGAGCCAGCACGTGCGCATCGAGTACCCCGAGTGATGGAGGTTCGAGCATGCCGTCGCGTCGCGACCTGATCCGGATGAGCGAGGAAGAGATGCGCGACTTCCTGCGCTCGAGCAAGACGATGACGATCCACTCGAACGGGCCCGGCGGCTACCCGCACCCGATGCCGATGTGGTTCGCGCGGGACGACGACGGCACCGTCCGCATGACGACCTTCCGCAAGAGCCAGAAGGTCTTGAACCTCCGCCGCGATCCCCGCGTGAGCCTGCTCGTCGAAGCGGGCCGGGAGTACAACGAGCTGCGCGGAGTCGTGATCTACGGCAAGGCCGAGGTGGTCGACGACCCCGAGGTCGTGAAGGCGATCCTGCGCAGCATCAGCGGCGTCGGGAGCCTCGCGCAGCCGGCCGCAAAGAGCGCCGCGGACGCCGTGATCGCGAACACCGCGGCGAAGCGCGTCGCCATCCTGATCCGGCCCGAGAAGATCGTCTCCTGGGATCACCGCAAGCTCGGCGGGAGCTACTGAGCGCCTCGGCGCGAGCCCGCCGCGCGCCGGTCGCGCGGCGAGCCGCGGCGCTCGGGGCGCTCGTGGGCGCGTGCCTGGGCGATCCGGCGCGCGAGGCCGACCGGCCCTTCACGGCGGGCGTGGCCAAGGTCGAGCGGGTCGACCTCGCGCTCGTCTCGATCCGCCCGCCGCGGCTGCGCGTCGACGTGCGCGGCTCCGTCCCGGACGCCTGCACCGAGATCGAGCCGATCGCCACGCAGCGCCTCGGGCCGCGGATCGAGATCACGCTCGCGACCCGGCGCCCCTTCGGCGTGGAGTGCCCGCCGGAAGAGACACCCTTCCGGCGCAGCATTCCGCTCGCGCTCTCGGAGGAGATCCGCTCCTACGTGGTCGACGTCAACGGCGTGAGCGGCACGGTCCTGCTCCCGCCCGATCCCGATGCCGGCCCCTTCGACCAGGCGCCGCTGCCATGACGGGCGGGGTGGGGCGGAGGCGGTTCACGAGGGCGCGCGCGAACTCGGCGCGCCGTATCCCTGCGGGTGGCGCCGCATCCACTCGAAGGCGGTGCGCACGATCGCGTCGAGGTCGTCGAGGAGCGGGCGCCAGCCGAGCTCCCTGCGCGCGCGCTCGGCCGCGGCCACCAGGACGGGCGGATCGCCGGGCCGGCGCGGCCGGACCCTGACCTCGAAGCTCGCCCCGCAGATCCGCCGCACGGCGTCGACGACCTGCTCGACCGAGAAGCCGCGGCCGTTGCCGAGGTTGAAGGCGCGCTGCGCGCCGCCCTGCGCGGCGTAGTCCAGCGCTAGCACGTGCGCCGCGGCGAGATCGGCGACGTGGATGTAGTCGCGCACGCAGGTCCCGTCCGGCGTCGGGTAGTCGTCGCCGTAGACCGCGAGCTCCTTCTGTCGGCCGAGCGACGCCAGGATCGCGTTCGGGATCAGGTGCGTCTCCGGCGCGTGATCCTCGCCGAGTTCGCCTTCGGGGTCGCAGCCCGCGGCGTTGAAGTAACGCAGGAAGACGGGCCGGAAGCCGGGATTCACCGCCGCGAGGTCCGCGAGCAGCTGCTCGGCCACGAGCTTCGTGCGGCCGTAGGGGTTCACGGGCCGCTGGGGCGTTTCCTCGTCGATGGGGATCCGTTCCGGCTCGCCGTAGGTCGCGCAGCTCGACGAGAAGACGAAGGTCCGCACGCCCGCCGCGAGGCAGGCCTCGGCGAGGCGGAGCGTGCCATGGACGTTGTTGGCGTAGTACTTGGCCGGCTGCGCCACCGACTCGCCGACGTAGCAGTAGGCCGCGAAGTGGAGCACCGCCTCGATCCGGTGCGTGCGCAGCGCATCCTCCACCGCCGCGCGGTCCTGCACGTCCGCCTCGACCAGCGGCGCGCCGAGCACCGCCGCGCGGTGGCCGAGGCGGAGGTCGTCGAGCGCCACCGCCGCGTGGCCGGCGCGGCGCAGCGCCTTCATGGCGTGGCTCCCGATGTACCCGGCGCCGCCGGCTACGAGCACCCTCATCGCTCGCCCGCGGGCGGGACGCCGGGCGCCGACGTCTCCGCGAAGCGCGCATCCACCCACTCGACGAGGCTGAGCCTGCCGTCGCGGTCGCGGTCGGCCCCTGCGAAGCGCTCGGGGGTCATCTCGATCGCCTCGAGCGCCGCCACGAATCCGTCTCGGTCGCCGTCCCAGCTGTAGAAGCTCTCTGCGGCTTCGAGGTGGAGCCGGTGGAGGTCGACCGCCGCCGGCGCCCCGGCCGCCTCGGCGTCCTGCGCGGCCGGCGGCTCGGCACCCGACTCCTCCGCTGCGGGCTCGGCCGAGGCCGCGAGCGAGAGGAGCGCGAGGAGGCAGCTGGCGCGGAAGGCAGCGCGGCGACCGCTCAGTTCACGATCTTCCACGAGCCGTCGGGCTGGCGGCAGGCGGTCCCGTAGGCCGAGCTCGTCTTGCCGTCGATCACCACCTTCTCCTGGTACTCGCGGCAGTACTGCCCGCTCGAGGTCTCGTAGGTCTTGGTCGGCGTGTACGAGCCGGTGTGACCCGTGTCGGGGTTGCGCCAGCTGCCGGTCTCGCCCGTCTGCGTCGACTCGAGCGTCCTCTGCTGGGACTGGTAGGCCATCTGCTTGTCGCGCTGGTCGAGCGCGTTGCCGATGGCGCCGCCCAGGAGGCCGCCGAGCAGCACGCCGCCGACGATCCCGGCCGCGCCGCCGCCGGCCGCCGCACCGATGAGCCCGCCGCCGGCTGCGCCGAGCGCCGCGCCTCCGGTCGCTTTCGGGTTGTCCATCATGGTCTGGCAGCCGGAGACGGCGAAGGCGATGAGCGCGATCGGCGCGATCCACTTCGCGGTCTTGCGATTCATTCGATCTTCCCCCCTGCTCGGCCTGCGCAGCCCCCCGCCGCGCGAAGCGCGATTCTAGCCTAGCTCCGCCGCTGCGGCGTCGCGGCACCCGGCCGCTCCGACCATTCCGGCGCGGCGCCCTCCAGGGCGGACCCCGCGGCCGGGTCGACCGAGCGCAGGTGCAGGTCCCGCTGCGGGAAGGGGATCTCGATCCCCGCCTCGCGCAGCGCCCGGTGGATGTCGAGCAGGAGCTGGCCCCGGAGGGTCCGCGAGGTGTCGAAGTCGGGCGCCCACACGCGGACGAGGAAGTCGAGCGAGCTCTCCCCCAGGCGATCGAAGAGCACCACCGGGGGAGGCTCGGTCAGGAACTCCGGCCGCGCCCGCACGACCGCATCGAGCAGCGCGATGACGCGCTCCGGATCGCTGCCGTAGGCGACCCCCACGGGGATCTCGATCCTCCGCTGCCGGTCGGAGAGGGTCCAGTTCACGAAGGACTCGGAGACGAGCTTCGAGTTCGGGATCACCACCTCGGAGCCGTCGAAGGTCCGCAGGGTGCTCGAGCGGATCCCGATCCGCCGCACCTCCCCCTGCACGCTGCCGAGCTCCAGCGTGTCGCCGACCTGGACCGGTCGCTCGAAGAGCAGGATCAGGCCCGACACGACGTTGTTCACGATGTCCTGGAGGCCGATCCCGACGCCGACCCCGAGCGCGCCGAGCATCAGCGTGAGGCGGCCGACGTCGAAGCCCGCGGCGAGCACGGCCATCGAGAAGCCGATCATCAGCACCGCGTAGCGGACGAGCGTCGAGATCGCGAAGGGAACGCCCCGCGGCAGCGCCGCGCGAGAGAGCACGTCCTCCTCGAGTGCGAAGCGGATGAAGCGCGCGAAGAGGGTCGAGGCCCAGATCATGAGCGCGAAGCCGAGGGCGCCCCCGAGCGAGAGCGTGAGCTCGCCGAGCTTCCACTCGCTGGTGAGGGCCGCGCGGAGCCCTGCGAGCACGGGATCGGCGCTGTCGAAGGCGCGCAGCGAGTTCCAGACCCACGCGAGGCCGGCGCCCGCCCGGATCAGCGCGCCCCCCCGCCGGCGGAGCAGCGACTCGTGGTGGCGCACCATGCGCAGCCGGCGCGCCGCCCCGCTCCGCAGCAGGAGCGCAAGGAAGCCTTCGAGCACGCGCGCCAGCGCGAACGCGACGAAGGCATAGAGCGCGGTCGCGAGCGTCCCCTCGACGAGCACCTCGGCGAGCTCGGTGTTGCCGAGCAGGTTCGAGAGGATCGAGATCGCGCCGAGCAGCAGCGCCAGCCGCGTCCCGAGCGCGATCGCGCGCAGCAGGGCAGGGCGGCGGCTGAGCTGGCCGAGCTTCGCAAGGCGGGCGGGGCGCCGCAGCCAGAGCAGCCCGACGACGACGGCCGTGGCGATCGAGAGCAGGACGAGGCGCGACGCCACGAGGTCCGGCACGAGGCGCTCGCGCATCCGGTCGGCCGCGTACACCACCACGAGCCCGTACAGGATGGGGTGCAGCTCGCGGTCCACCAGCAGGACCAGGAGCCGCAACGCAGCCAATACGACGACGGCGTGGCCGAGACCCTGGACGACGGGCGGCTGGTTGGGGATCAGGAGGGCGCCGGCCATGAGTCCCAGCACCAGGCCGGCCGACAGCGGTCGCTCGAGGACACGCGCCGGAGCCGCGAACGCCGGGTCCTCCTCGGCCAGCCGCCGCGCGGGCCGGCGCAGCGCGATCGTCGCGAGGATGCCGGCGACGGTCAGGCCGCCGAGCAGCAGCAGCCCCAGCACGCGGTCGGCCGCGAAGTTCCGGAGGTCCTCGAGGTCGTGGGCGCGCGCGGCGGCCATCCTCTCCAGGAGATCGCCCTCGGCAGGCGCGGGCTCCTGCAGCGCCTGCCAGAGCGACGGCCGGTCGAGGACGAAGTAGGCCCTGCGCCGCTCCTTGCGCCTCGCGGCCACGAGATCGAGGATCTCGTCGACCGTCGACTGATGGCGGGCGATGCTCTCCCGCACTGTCAGGATCTGGTTGCGGCGCTGGCGAGCCTTCTTCTGCGCGCGCTCGATCGAGCCGAGCGTCTTCTCGATGCGCGCGATCACGGCGGTGGGCTGCGAATCGAAGGCCGCCTTCTCGCGCGTCGCCTGCCACACCTGCTGGCGATCGGCGAGCAGCGCGAGATCCGCATCGAGGGCCTCGGCCCGGCGGGTGAGGGTCGCGCTCCACGCCCCGAGCCGGTCGTGCAGGCGCGCGAAGTCGAAGCTCACCCGGTCGAGCTCGATCCGCGAAACGCCCCTGGCGAGGCGCTCGCGGGCCGAGCCGGCGAGGCCCGCCACCTCCTCCGCGGAGGCGACGAGCTGCCGCTCGATCTCCGCCTCGGCCGCCTCCGGCTCGGCGCGCTCCCGGATCTGGCGGATGCGCTCGCTCTCCTCCTGCGCGCGGTCGGCCACCTCGGCCCCCGCAATCGGGGTGGGCTTCGGCGGGGCCGCGGGAGCCCCCGCCGGCGCTCCGGCAGCGGGGGGCGCGGCAGGAGCCGACTCGGGCGGCTGCGCCGGGGCGGGGAGCGCCGCGAGCGCGAGCCCCGCGAGCGCGGCGAGCAGGCTCCGAGCGCCCCGCTTCACGACCCGGAGCCCGTGCCGTGGTCGCGCGGCCGGACGGCGCCCGTCGCCTCCTCGAAGGCGCGGCGCACGACGAAGTCGCGGTCGAGCCTCAAGACGAGCGGGATCCCCAGCACCGCGAAGCCGCGGTCGCTCGTGAGCGTGCGGCGCGCGAGCTCCTGCGTCCGCTCGAGCGAGAGGCCCTCGGAGACCGCCTGCGCAACGAGCTGCCACACCTCGCGCAGGAAGGCCTGGAAGGTGCGGATCCCCGCGCGGTCCGCGAGCGGCCCGTGGCCCGGGATCACGCGGTCGAAGTCGAGCGCGAGCGCGCGGTCGAGCGTCTCGATCCAGGCCTCGACCGAGCCGCCGGCTTCGAGGTCGACGTTCGGGTAGCGCCCGTTGACGAAGAGGTCGCCGAGGTGCAGGACCCGGTCCTCGACGAAGAGCACCACGAGATCGCCCCCGGTGTGGCCGCGGCCGAGGTAGAGCGAGCGGATCGTCTTGCCGCCGATCCGCAGCTCGCGCTCCGCCTCGAAGGTGTCGTTCGGGAGAGTCTCCGCGTTGCCACCGCTCCAGTACCCGGGGTCGAAGTCGAGCATGTACTCGCGCGTGCGCCGCGTGGCGACGACCCGGGTGCCGGGCGGGAAGCCCGGATTCCCGTGCGAGTGGTCCATGTGGTAGTGGGTGTTGATGACGGCCTGCACGGGGCCCCCGCTGAGCCGCTCCGCGAGCTCGCGGATGCGCGACCCCTGCGCGCGGAAGGTCATCGTGTCGACGATCACCGCGCCTTCGGCCGTGCGCAGCACGCCCACGTTGCCGTTGATGCCGCCGGCCTGGACGAGGTGCAGGTCGTCCGTCACCCGCTCGGACTCGAGCGTCGTGACCTCCTGGTAGAGCCAGACGAAGGCGACGCCGGCCACGACGACCAGCGCCGCGGCGCCGATCGCGAGCTTGCGGAGCATGACGCGCCCTCCCGGAGGCGGCCGCGATGATGGCACAGCCGCGCCCGGGAGGCCGACACGAGCTCGCTCCCGCTCGGCTCCGCGGCCCCTAGACGTCGGCGCGCAGTGGGGTGGGCTTGCCGAAGAGCCAGCCCTGGCCGAAGGGGATGCCGAGGCGCCCGAGCGTCGCGAGCTCCTCGAGCGTGTCGAGGCCCTCGCCGATGATGCGCGCACCGATGCGGTCGGCCACGGAGCACAGCGCCCGCACCAGCTCCTGGCGGCCGGGGTCCTGGTCGATGCCGTGGACGAAGGCGCGGTCCACCTTGATGAAATCCGGCGAGAGCTCCATCACCGCCTCGAGGCTCGCGTAGCCCGCGCCGGTATCGTCGAGCGCGATCTGGAAGCCGAGGCGGCGGTAGTAGTCGCGCACCTCGCGGAAGATGTGGAAATTGCCGATCGACTCCTGCTCCGAGATCTCGAAGACCATGTCGCAGGGGCGGAGGCCGCAGGCCTCGAGGGTCCTCGAGATCGACTCCGCCCGGAACGCCGGGTCGTGGATGGTGGTGGGCCGCACGTTCAGGAAGAGCTTGGCGCCGCCCGGGAGGTCCTTCGCGCCGCGCAGTCCGCTCTGACGGCAGAGGCAGTCGAGCTGGTAGATCAAGTCCTGCTCGGTGGCCGTCGCGAAGAGCGCGCGCGGCGAATGCAGTTCGGAGCCCTCGGGCCCGCGCGCGAGCGCCTCGTACCCGAACACGGTGCGCGTCTCGACCTCGACGATCGGCTCGTAGACCGACGTGATCTGACGCGAGAGCACGAGATCGAAGAGCCGCTGCCGCCGGCGGCGCGCGGCGACCAGGGCCGTGAGGCCGGCCTCCTCTCGGGCCTCGGCCAGCGCGGCCGCGAGCTGCGTCTCGGCGGTGATCGTGGGGTTTCGCAGCGCGGCTCCCGTGCCCACGGGAAGCGCGGGAAGCTCCCGCAGGTACGGGTAGGCCACGCGATGCCCGCGGCGCGCGAGGGCATCCGCGATCCGGCGGCGCAGATCCGGGAGCTCGCGGCGGTAGAAGGCCACCTCGTTCGCCTCGCGGAAGACGAGGACGACGATCTCGCGGCGCCCCGTCTCCCCCCCCACCACGAGATCGTCGACCCCGAGCGCGTCGCCCGCGGCATCGGCGACCAGGGCGCCGAGGTCGTCGGTGGCCCGCTGCAGCGCTGCGCCCCCGTACTGGACCTCGATCGGCCGCAGCGCCGAGGCGTCGACGACGACCGCCCCCAGGACTCCGCAGTGGGTGAAGCGCGAGGAGATGCGCGGCAGGCACGCGCCGAGGACGGGCAGCTGCCCCGTCGCGGTCTCCATCCGGGCGCCCTGCGGACCCTCCCCCATGCCTGCCGCATCGGCCGTTCGGGGCGGGTTTTTGAGGATGGCGTACGATTCCACGCCGATGTCCCCCTCGCTGCGGCTCCTGACCCAGCTCCTCTTCCTGCTCTCCGGGACCACCGCCCTCGTCTACCAGGTCACCTGGGTCCGGGACCTCTCGCTGATCTTCGGCGCGAGCCACCAGGCGACGAGCATCGTGCTCGCGTCGTTCATGGCGGGCCTCGCGCTCGGCGGCGCCGCGGCGGGCCGCCGCGCCGGGTCGGTGTCGCGACCGCTCGCCGTCTACGGGCTCCTCGAGATCGGCATCGCGCTCTTCGCCGCAGCCCTCCCGCTGCTCCTCGGCGTCGTCGACGCCGCCTACGTCGCCGCGGCGAGGCGCGCCGGCGGCGTGACCCCGGGCATCACGCTCGCGAGGATCGCCCTCTCCTTCGGGCTGCTGGCGCTCCCGACTTCCCTGATGGGCGCAACCCTCCCGATCCTGGTCCAGTTCTCGGTCCAGCGCCGCGCCGAGCTCGGGACCCGCCTCGCGTGGCTCTACGGGATCAACACCCTCGGCGCCGCCGCGGGCGCGGTCGCGGCCGGGTTCCTGCTGATCCCGGGGCTCGGCGTCTGGCGGACGCAGCTCGTGGCCGTGGGCGCGAACCTGGCGATCGGCGCCGCGGCGCTCTGGGCCGACGCAAGGCTGCATCGCTCGTCCGCGGGAGCGGCGCCATCCCGGGCGCCGCTCGCCCCGGAGCCGGCCCCGGAGGTTGCGAGCCCGCTCGCGCTGCGCCTCGCCTTCCTCGGGACCGCCGTCGCCGGCGCCTGCGCCCTCGCGCTCGAGGTGCTCTGGACCCGCGCCATCTCGCTCGCGGTCGGGAGCACCATCTACAGCTTCACGGTGATGCTCGCGGCCTTCCTCGCCGGCATCTGGCTCGGGAGCTGGCTCTGTGCCGCCGCCCCGCTGCGCCGCATCGGCGAGGCGAGCCAGATGGGCCTCTGCCTGGTCGCGATCGGCGTCACGAGCTGGCTCGTCTCGGCCCTGATCCCGCACCTGCCGCAGCTCATGGTGGAGCTCAACTTCTCGCTCTACGGCGATCTCCAGCGCGTGCGACCCGGGACGGCGCTGCTGATCGCGTGGAGCGTGATGCTCGTCCCCTGCGTCTTCATGGGAGCCGCCTTCCCGCTCGCGGTGCGCGCGCGGGCGCGCCTGCGCGCCGGCACCGGCGAGCCCGTGGGCGACACCGTGGGGCTCAACACGCTCGGCTCGATCGCGGGCTCGCTCGCGGCGGGCTTCGTCCTGATCCCGGGGCCCGGCCTCCAGCGCGGGATGCTCCTGGCGGGCGCCCTCGACGTCGCGTGGGGCGCGATCGTGCTCGGCGCGGCGCTGTCCGCGCGTCCGCGGCCCCTTCCCGCGCTCGTGCGAGCCGCCGCGGGGACCCTCGCAGCGGCCGCGCTCGCGTTTCCGTTCCTCGCGCCGCGCTGGGACGTCGGGGTGCTCGGCGCCTTCACCAACAACCAGATCCGCCGCTACGTGCAGGGCGGCGGCCGCGTCGACGTCGGCGCGGCGCTCGGCGGCCACCGCCTGCTCTACTTCGGCGAGGGGAGCACCTCGACCGTCGCCGTCGTGGAGCGCCGCGGCCACCGCTCGATCCTCGTGAACGGCAGGGCCGAGGCCTCCGACTTCCTGCCGGACCTCGAGGTCGAGTACCTGCTCGGCCACCTGCCGCTGCTGCTGCACGCGGCGCCGCGCAACGCGCTCGTGGTGGGGCTCGGCGCGGGAGTGACGCTCGGAGCGGTCACCGCGCACGAGGAGCTCGAGGCGATCACGCTCGTCGAGATCGAACGGGCGGTCCTCGAAGGCGCCCGCCGCTTCTCGGACGTGAACGACGCGGCGCTCGACGACCCGCGCCTCGCGATCGTGATCCAGGACGGCCGGAACTTCCTCGCCACGACCCCCCGCCGCTTCGACGTCATCACCGCCGACCCGATCCAGCCGGGGACGGCGGGCTCCGCCTACCTCTACACGAGCGAGTACTACGAGCTCGCTGCCGGACGCCTCGCGGAGGGAGGCGTGATGTGCCAGTGGTGGCCGGCTTCGGATCTCTCGAACGAGAACTTCCGCTCGGTGGTGGCGAGCTTCGCCGCCGTCTTTCCCCACACGCAGATGTGGCAGTCGACCTACGACGTGATCCTGATCGGGAGCGCCCGCCCGGTTCGCGTCGACCCGGCTGACCTCGCCGGGCGCATCGCGCAGCCGCGCGTGGCGCGGCAGCTGGCCCGCATCGGCCTCGAGGCGCCGCTGCCCTTCCTCGCCGGCTTCGCGCTCGAGGACGCGGGCGTGCGGCGCTTCGCCGCGGGGGCACCGCGAAACACCGACGACAACGTCTACCTCGAGTTCTCGAGCCCGCTCGCGTTCGGGTCGACCGAGGGGCCGAACAACGTGATCTCGATCGATGCCCACCGCGAGAACCCGGCGACCCTGCTCGCCGGCCCGGCGCCGCTCTTCGCCTCGCTCGAGGCGGCCCGGGCGAGGCTCGCGGAGTACCAGGCGGCCAAGCGGGCCGTGACGAAGATCCACTTCAGCGCGCGCACGCACCGCTTCGCTCGGGTCAACGAATCGCTCGCGGGCGCGAACGCGCGCCTGCGCGGCATCCTGCGCGAGCTCCCGGACTACGGGCCGGCGCGTGTCCAGCTCGCCGACAACCTGGCGCAGATCGCCGTGCGCAAGCTCGAGCAGGACCGGCCCGAAGAGGCGGTGGCGGCGGCGCGCGAGTCGCTGGAGCTGGCGGGCGACGCGAAGGCCCATCACGTGCTCGCGACGGCGCTGGCAAGGCTCGGGCGCGAGCCGGAGGCCATCCCGCACTTCGAGGCCTCCCGCGAGCTGCGCCCCTGGTACTGGCTCGGCTACGCGGAGCTCGCCGGGGCCTACCAGCGCTCGGGGCGCACCTCCGACGCGATCCGCACGCTGCGCGAAGGCCTCGCCGTGGAGCCCGACAACCCGGTCATGACCGCGCAGCTCCGGACGCTGCTCGGGAATCTCGCCGAACGCTCTTGAGAGGGGGTTCGCCGGCGCCTCGCGCCTCAGTGGATGCCGCGGGTGGCGACCAGGGTCGAGGGATCGATGCCGAGGCTGCGCACGACGTGCTCCCACATGGCGGCGGGCTCGACCTCGAAGATCACGTCCCGGCTCACCGGCGCGAGCAGCCACGCTCCCTCGGAGAGCTCGCTCTCGAGCTGACCGGGGCCCCATCCCGCGTAGCCGAGCAGGAGCTGGAGCTTCTGCGGCGGGTCCTCGGCGAGGCGGCGCAGCACCTCGAGCGAGCCGGCGAAGCCGATCCCGTCGCCCACCGGCTTCACGTCGTCGGAGTCGACCAGCGCCTGCTCGCCCAGGAGCATCCAGCCGGTCTGCGGCTGCACGGGTCCCCCCCAGCCGATCTCCTTCTCGGGCTCGCCGCGCCAGCCGATGCGCAGCGTCGTGCAGAGGTCGCTCGCCGTGAGCTCCGTCAGGCGGTTCAGCACCACGCCGAAGGTACCGTCCGCGTCGTGGTGGATCAGTAGCACGACCGTGCGCTTGAAGTTCGGATCGAGCAGCTGCGGCATGGCGACGAGGAAGGTCGGGGCGAGTGAGTCCGCCACGTCCGCATTGTAACACGCGGGGAGCCGCCGGAGCGCCGGCTCCGGTACGCTCCCGACGATGGATCGTCGACGAGGGACTCGGGCCGCGGCCCTGCTGCTGATCGGCGCGACGGCGGGTCTCGCGACCTGCCGATTCCCGCAGCCCTCGGGCGGCTCGCTCGCCCTGCGTTTCGCGATCCAGAGCCTCGGCCTCGAGATCTTCCTCGCAGCCGTCGCGCTCGCGGCCGCCTCCCTCTCGCGCCGGCCGCTGCGCGCGCGCCTCGGGCTCGGACCGAGCCGGATTCCGCTGCGCCTGGTCGCCGTCCTCGCGGTCGGCGCGATCGCCGTGAGCTTTGCCCTCGACGGCGTGCTCGAGCTCACGGCCCTGCGCGAGCGGAGCGCGCTCGCGCGCTTCGACTTCACGCTGGCCGGCGCCCGCGGCGGCGCCTTCTGGCTCGCGCTGGTCGGCATCGGAGTCGCGCCGGGGATCGCCGAGGAGCTGCTCTTCCGGGGCTTCGTGCAGCGCGGCCTCGAGGCGCGCCTCGGTCCCGCGCTGGCGATCGTGCTCGCGGCCGCGCTCTTCGGCGCCTTCCACGGCGAGCTCTGGTACGCGCTGTCCGCGGGTGTGCTCGGGCTCTACCTCGGGCTCGCGGCTCACCTCGCCGGGAGCATCCGCGCGGCGATCGCCTGCCACGCCGCGAACAACCTCCTCGCCGTCGCGGAGGCCGCGCGCTGGCCAGGGCTCGAGATCGCGAACCCCGCAACGACGGCTGGGGGCTTCGCCCTCGCGGCCGCCTGCCTCTGGGCCGTCGACCGCCGCGCCGCTCCGTCCGGGCTGCAAAGATCGCGGGACGACGGACCCATGGCGACGGCTCCCGGCGCCCTTTAGCGGGCGCGCCGTCCTGCCGATCGCCTGCGAGGGGCCGTCTCCGCGCGCAAGCCGCCCGATGCACGCCATCTGCCTTGCGGAGTTCGCGAGCCCCCGACGAGGCTGGAGCCCAGGCGCGATGAGCCAGACCGTTCCCGTGCTGCTGCTCGACGACGGCGAACTCGACGACGTGCAGGAGTGTCTCGAGGAGATGGGCATCGCCTTCGGCCGCGTGCGCGGCGGCGCGATCGTGCGCCGGACCCCGGCGCCGGCGCGCCTGCTCGTCTCCACGCCGCGCCGGATCGACGCCGTCGCGCTCCCGCCCCCGGGCAGCGAAGAGGCGAAGCGGCTGGTGCGCATCGTGGTCGTGAACGAGGACTCGACCACGCTGCGCGAGCAGCTGCGCCGCATCGGCTTCGACTACCTCGTGCGCCGTCCGGTCCACCCGGAAGCGCTCCGCCTCCTGCTCTTGCGCTCGCTCTACGCCGGCGAGGAGCGGCGCGGCGAGGAGCGCGTGCCGATGGGGATCGAGGTCTCGTTCCGCACGGGCCTGCTCCCCCGCCGCGCGACCATGGCCGACCTCTCCAGCCGCGGCTGCCGGCTGCTCTCGAGCTACGCGCTCGAGCCCGGCCGGCGCGTGAGCGTGCAGCTGCCCGACGGCCGCCCGGACCCGCTCGTCGTGCGGGGACAGGTGGTGCGCATCAGTCTCGACGAGCACCTCGGGCCCGATGGACCCTACTGCGCGGCCGTCGCCTTCGACGCGCTCCCGGAGGGCGACCGCGAGCGGCTCGCGGGCGTGCTCGCCCGGCGCTCGCTCGGGACGGCGACGCTCGTCGGCGCGGCCGGCGACGAGGCGCTCGTGCCCCCGGAGACGCGGGCCGACGACCTGCGCCGCGTGGGCTTCGCCGTCGACGTCCGGGTCGTCGCTCCCGAATCCCGCTCGCCCCACCCGGTGGCCGTGGTCGACGCGACGGAGAGCTCCGACGCGGAGGAGACCGGCGCCGAGCGCCGCCGATCGCCGCGCGGCGCCTACTCGCGACGCGTCCCGGCCTTCGGCCATCGGGCGATGCGCGTGCTCGTCGCGCGCGACCTCTCGGTCGGCGGCCTGCGCGTCGAGCGCCTCGGCGGGCTCTCGCTGGGCGATCGCCTGCACCTCGCGATCTACGGCCGCGCCGAGGAGGAGCCGACGCTCGTCTGGGCCACGGTGGCGCGAGACGACGGCCCCGAGGGCGTGGCGCTCGTCTTCGACGAGGTCTCGCCGGCGACCGCCGAGCGCATCGAGAAGGTGCTCGTCGACCTCCCCGCGGTCGAGTCGCTCCACGACGACGAGGCCCGCGCGATGGGGACCGTGGTGACCGAGATCCTCGAGGCGTAGGCCGGGCGACCGGGATCGCTCGGTAGAGCTGGGTCTGCGGGGTCCGTGGTCCCGTGGGGACTCTGGACTCTTCCCTATTTACTCCGCTCGCCTTCGGCTCGCTGCGCGCTCCGCGCTGCCGCGCTCCGTTTGCGAAGAGCTATCCCGGAAGGCGATCGGGGCGGGCGCGGGGCCTGACCTATCCCCGGGTCGCGTCGTCGGGAATCTCCGCATCGCCAGGGGCGGCGTTCCGGAAAGCCGCTTCGCAAGCGAGGCGCGGCAGCGCCTCGCGCGCAGCGAGCCGCAGGCGAGCGGAGTCAATAAGGAAATCCCCCTCTCAGGGCCCTACCCACCCGCACTCCGACCCCCCCCATCGAAGCCACCAAGCCCCCTGCTACCCTCCGGCCGTGGCTCGCAGCAAGAGCAAGCAGAAGATCAAGCGCCACCGGCGCAACCTGAAGCGCAAGCGCCGGCTCGAGCGCAAGAAGCTCGCCGGCAAGGAGGAGCGCGGCTGACGCGCGGGCGCGGCTGCGCGCACCGCTTCGCGAACGGCCCCTACGGAGCGCTCGTCCGCAGGCCCCGGCCCGTCGGGCCCCCTGCGCCCGCCGCCGCGCCGACGACGGCCGGGAGCAGGGCACCCCCGTCCGGCGCCAGGGCGGGGATGTAGCGGGCCGCGTGCGCGACCTCGCAGCGCCCGCGCACGCAGAAGACGCGCTTCAAGACCTCGCTGGCGACCTGCGAGGCGTTGCGCCACCAGACCTTGCCCTGGACCACGAGCACGGCGACTGCGATCCGCGGCTCGTCGGCGGGGGCGAGGCCCGCGAACCACTCGTAGCGGCCGTCGGGGTCCTTGCCCGAGAGGCTTCCCGTCTTCCCCGCCACACGGATCGATCCGAGCAGCGCCCGGCCATTGCGCTGGCGGAACGCCCGTCGCGCGGTTCCGCGCGTCGTGGTCTCCACGAGCATCTCGCGCAGCTCCTCGGCGCGCTCGGGCGAGAGCACGCGGCGGCGAGCGGCCAGCGGGGGGAGCTCGAGCTCGCGCCCGCTCGCGTCGACGATGCGGTCGATCCAGTGCGGCGCGACGAGCTCTCCGTGCGCGAGCAGCGCCGCGAGCTGCGCCGCGTGCAGCGGCGTGATGCGGCAGCCGTCGAGCCCGCAGCCGAGCTTGCCGACCTCGTAGCGGTCCTCGGAGGGCGTCGCGATCCCCGCCGCGTGGGCGGGCGCGGGCTGCGAGAGCCAGCCGAAGCGACCGAGCGCGTCGCGCAGCGCGTGCGGACCCACGCTGTGCACGGCGAGCTGCGCGAAGCACTGGTTGTTCGACGTCGCGAGGGCGCGGGCGAGCGTCACCTCGCGTCCGCGGCGCGGCGGATCGAGGCGGTTCGGCGTGAGCCGGTAGGGGCTCCCGGTGAAGCGACAGGGCACCTTCGCCACGTCCGGATCCGCCTCGAGCGCCGCCGACGCGGTGACGACCTTCACGAGCGAGGCCGCGGGGTAGGCGCGCGTGGGCGCGAAGCGGTCGGGATCGGTCGAGACGTAGGCCAGCACGCGGCCGGTCGCGACATCGAGCAGGATCACGTGGCCGAGGTGCACGCGGCCCTGCGCGAGCGTCTCGAAGACCTCGCGCGTGAGCTCGGCGTCGAGGCTGTACTCGACGCGCAACGGCCCGAGGACGCTCGGCGGGGCGCCGGGAGGGACGGGCGCGTACTCGTAGAGGCGTCCGGGAAGCGACCCCTCGGGAGCATCCACCGGCAGCGTCACCGGGAGCGCGAGCGCTTCGCGGCCGGCCGGGAGCCGCTCCAGGAGCGACGCCGGAGCGGCATAGCCCGGTTCCGGGCTCCCGGCGTCATCGCGCACCGGCGGGGCGCCGGCCGAGACCGCGGGCAGCGGGTCGGCCGAGGAGTCGCTGCGGACCGCCACGCCGAGGCCGGCGGCGGCGCCTGCGAGCAGCGCCAGGCCGCCGAGCGTTGCGCGCCCGCGGCGGGTGAACCGGCGCGGCGGGCGGTGGCGCAGCCGCTGCGTGCGCTGCCAGCGGCTGCCATCCCTCCCCGAGGCGAGCCCTTCGAAGCCGGATCCCGTGGCCAAGGCAACCCCCGTTCCTGGCGGCGCAGGCCCCGGGGCCGGCGCCGTCCCGCTCTCGCTTCCTTGTCGGGGGGTCGAAGCCGAGATCAGAGGGCGATCACGCCCTGGACCTCGGGGATCGCCTCGCGCAGCCGCGCCTCGATCCCGAGCTTGAGTGTCGCCGTGGAGCTCGGGCACCCGCTGCACGACCCGTGCAGGTAGAGCTCCACGATCCCATCGCGGAAGGCGGAGAAGACGATGTCGCCACCGTCCATCGCCACGGCCGGCCGGACCTCCTCGTCGAGGATGCGCCGGATCCGCGCCACCACCTCGCCCTCGCCGAGGTCCGCCGCCGGCCGGAAGGCGGAGCCCAGCGCCGGGCCGCCCGCGGCCAGGCACGCCTTGATCGCATCGACGATCGGCTGGGCGAGATCCGTCCACTCGACCTCGGGTCGCTTGGTCACGGTCACGAAGTTCGAGGCGAAGAAGACGCCGACGACGCCCTCGACCGCGAAGAGCCGCGCGGCGAGCGGCGAGACGGAGGGCTCGGGCGCCGACTCGAAGTGGGCGCTCGCGGAGCCCGGGACCACGGGCCTCCCCAGAACCCACTTGATGCTGTTCGGGTTCGGCGTGCGCTCGGCGTGCATGCGGAAGCCGAGATCCAGCCCTGCCGATGCGTCCAATGGCGTCCTCCCTGCCTGCCCACCGGCGAAGGTAGCCGCCCCGGCGCCGGAGCCAAGGCCCCGGGACTAGCCCGCACCTGCTTATCCGGTTGTTTCAGCATCACACAACGGGTAGCGTGGCGCCGTGCCGAGACCATCGTTCCCCAGGAACCTTCGGGAGTTCCAGGCCCGGTTCGCGAGCGAGGAGGCGTGCGCCGAGTACCTTGCGGCGTGTCGGTGGTCGGACGGCTTCTCCTGTCCGAGATGTGGTCACGAGCGCGGCTATTCGCTGGTCGGGCAACAT
>CAZUYC010000086.1:0-53914 GCA_964624475.1 uncultured Spirochaetales bacterium
GAACCTCACGGTCTCGGTCGACCGGCCCACGTTCATCAACTTCCTGAACGCGAACCGGACCTTCTTCATCAACAGCCAGTGGTTCTTCCAGTACGCCACCGACTACCAGGGCGGCGGCTTCACCTCGAACGGGCCCTTCAACGTGCTGTTCACGGTGGCGGTCTTCACCGGCTACTTCCAGGACCGCCTGAATCCGCAGTGGGTCTTCGTGTACGACTTCGGCTCGCGCACGGGCGGCGTGCTGCCGTCTCTCGGCTACCGCTTCACGGAGAACTTCTCGGCGACGATCGGCTTCAACTACTTCTTCGGCCGGGGCCAGCTCAAGTCGATGCCGGTGCGCGGCTTCGCGCCGGCCAGCCTCCGGGCGGGCGAGAACCTCTACCGCGACGGCGTGGAGAACGTCCTCTCCCTGGTCCGACACCGCGACGAGGTCTACTTCCGATTGCGCTACACGTTCTAGGCGAAGGTCGCCTCAGCGCCCGCGCTCCAGGTACTCGGGGGCGGTGAAGCGGCGGCGGACGCGGACGTCGGCGGGCGTCGAGTGGAGGTCGTAGGACTCGCGCCGCCAGCCCGAGTCGTCGCCGACGCGGTAGAAGACCTCGGCGACGGGGTCGAAGACGCGCGCGGGCTCGCCGTTCGGCCAGCTGGGATAGTCTAGGGTGTCCTCGCTGTAGCGGTGCGCGGGGATCCCCACCTCGAGGATGCGGCCGCGGCGCGTCTTCGTCACCACGTAGAGCGGCTGCTGCGTCTGCCAATCGACGTAGAGCGTCAGCATCTCGTACTCGGTGCGCTGGCGGGGGAGCCCGTCGATCACCACCGCCCAGCGCACGTCCCAGCGGTCGCTCGCGATCGAGAGGCCGTGGGGCCCGAAGTTGCGGTCGCGCTCGATCGGGTAGCCGGGCCAGGTGACGTTGATCGGCGCGATCACCTCCCGCTCGCCCCGCACTCGCCACACGTAGCCGTTCGGGCGCAGCGCGAGGGCGGTGAAGCCGACGCGCAGGTTCTCGGTCACCTGGATCGATTCGCCGGCCGTGGGGTTGATGGCCGCCTGCGGGCCCTCGTAGGCGCCCCCGCCGATCGGCAGCCCGCCGCCGCCAGCGTCCCCGCTCACCCGGTAGCGGGGCATGTAGATGCCGTCGACCCAGGCGCTCACGGACCGGCGCATCTTCCGCATCGTCGGCACGTAGACGAAGGTGTCGTCGGGCTGGTCGTAGTCCCGAAGCACGTCCTCGGGGCGCATCTGCCGCCAGGCGAGGTGGCGCGCGGGGGTCGGCTCGGCGAAGCGGCCGCCGGCGACCCACAGGTTGCCGCTCGCGTCGGGCTCGGAAAAGCCGCTCGCGCCGAGGTCGGCGCGGTGGCTCGTCTGGAGGAAGAAGAACTCGCCCTCGTAGCTCTGGTCGCCCCCCATGCGCCCCGCGATGTCGACGATGCGGAAGTGCCCGACCGGCCCGGCGCCGCGGAAGCGGTGCTCGAGGTTCCACGCCCAGCGCATCCCCGCATCTGGCGCAGCCAGGTCGATCTGCTCGGGCGGGAAGGGTATCCCCGCGACGAAGCCCTCGAGATTGCCCAGACCGTCGAGCTTCACCAGAGGCGCGAATCGCCGCGTGGCCTCCTCGTAGAACGCCGGCACCGGGTAGCGGCGGTGGCAGTCGCCGATCAGCATGCGCATGCCCGGGTAGAAGAAGACCTTGCGGTTGGACCAGATCTCCTCGGGCAGGAGATCTCGGAGCGAGGGGAGGTGGTCGTAGCCGAGCGGGATGCCGGGAGCCATGCGCCGCGGAACCGCGTCGACGGAGGCGGCGCCCTGCGCGCCGTGGAAGCCAGGGCATCGACCCTCGGGGGGCGGGGCGCCGCGCGCCGGCGCCGCGAGCCCGAGCGCGAGCAGCAGCGCTGCGCACGGGAGGTGGCGAGCGGGGTCCTGGCCCATGCATCCTCCGCGACGCCATCTTATCCTACGCGGGGTGCCGCGACGCTCCCTCGGCTTTCCGCTCGCCCTCGGCGGCGTGCTGCTGCTGCTCGTCCTCGTGCTCGCGGTCGGCTGGCAGGTGCTCGTGTGGGGCGCGGCTCAGCCGGCGGGCGGCGGCCTGGCCCGCGAAGACTGGGCGCTCCTCGTGCTCGGCGCGGTCTCGTTCCTCCTGATCGCCGCCGGTCTCGTCTGGCTCTGGGCCTGGCTCGTGCGCGAGATCGGCGTGAATCAGCGACAGCGCGCCTTCCTCGACGCGGTGACCCACGAGATGCGCACGCCGCTCGCTTCGCTGCAGCTGCACCTCGACACGATCGACCGCCACGACCCCGACCGGACGCGGCGCCACGAGTTC
The DNA here is from genome assembly GCA_964624475.1 of uncultured Spirochaetales bacterium. GTDB lineage: Bacteria > Myxococcota_A > UBA9160 > UBA9160 > SMWR01 > CAZUYC01. Next base: position 2,319 of record CAZUYC010000086.1, read on the forward strand.
CTGGCGCGCATGCGGGGCGATCTCGAACGTCTCGAGCGTACCGTCCAGCAGGTGCTCAGCGCGGCCCGCGCGGAGGAGTCCGGGCGGCGCGCCCGGCTCGCGCCGGTCGGCCTTCGCGGGCTGCTCGCGGAATGCGTCGCCGAGCTGCGCGGACGCCATGGGCTCGCCGAGGCCGCCGTCCACCTCGAGCTCCCCCGCGAGGCGATCGTCCGCGGCGATCGCGTCGAGCTCGCCGTCGTCTTCCGCAATCTCCTCGACAACGCGGTCAAGTACTCCGACCACCCGGTCGAGGTCAGGGTCCGGGTCGCCGCGAAGGGCGACGGCCGGGTGGACGTGGAGATCTCCGACCGCGGGGTCGGCATCCCGTCGGGGGAGCTGCGCAAGATCTTCGGGCGCTTCTATCGGGTCGGGCGCGACGTGCAGCGCACGGCGGCGGGCCTCGGCCTCGGCCTCTTCATCGTGCGCAACCTCGTGCGCCGCCAGGGCGGCCGCGTGGTGGCGCTCAGCGAAGGCGCGGGACGGGGGAGCCGCTTCGTCGTGACCCTGCGCGCCGCGCGCTGAGGGTCGGCGGGGCGATGGCGAGCATCCTCGTGGTCGAGGACGAAGAGCACCTGGCGGAAGGTCTGCGCTTCAACCTCGAGGCCGAGGGCCACGAGGTCGAGATCGCGGGCGACGGCGCGGACGCGGCGCACCGGCTCGAGGGCTCCGCGGGGCGCTTCGATCTCGTGATCCTCGACCTCATGCTCCCGGGGATGAGCGGCTTCGAGGTGGCGCGCCGCGCGCGTGCGGCCGGCGAGTACCTGCCGATCCTGATCCTGACCGCCAAGGGAGACGTGCAGGACCTGGTGCGCGGGCTCGAGGAGGGCGCGGACGACTACCTGACGAAGCCCTTCCGCCTCGACGAGCTCCTCGCCCGCGTGCGGGGGCTCCTGCGGCGCCGCCGTTGGAGCCGCGTGGAGAGCGGCGAGCCGACCCGCTCGGTCTCGATCGGCGACGCGACCGTCCACTTCGACCGCTTCGAGATCCAGGCCCGCGGGGAGACGATCTCGCTCACGACGCGCGAGGCGGGCCTGCTGCGCGCGCTCGTCGAGCGCGAGGGCCAGGCCATCACCCGCGGCGAGCTCCTCGAGGAGGTCTGGGGGCTGCGCCCCGACACGCGCACGCGGGTGGTGGACAGCTTCATCGTCCGGCTGCGCCGCTACGTCGAGCCGGACCCCGCCCGGCCGCGTCACATCGTCTCCGTGCGCGGGCACGGCTATCGGCTGACCCGATGAGCGACGAGCTGCGCCTCTTCGTCCATCCGACGCTGCGGGAAGCCCCGCTGCTGCTCGCCTTCCAGGGCTGGAACGACGCGGGGGAGGCGGCGACCACCGCGCTCCGCTACGTCGCACGGCACGCCGGCGCGGTCCCGCTCGCCGAGATCGACTGCGAGGAGTTCTTCGACTTCACCGTCGAGCGCCCGCTGGTGGGCCTCGGCGACGCGCCCGCGCGCCGGGTCGAGTGGCCGCACACGCTCTTCCGCTACGGGTCGATGGACCCCGACCGCGAGATCGTGATCGGCTTCGGCCCCGAGCCGCACCTGCGCTGGCGCCGCTACTGCGACCGGGTGCTGGCGTTGATCGGGCGCCTCGCGCTTCGCCGCGTGGTGCTGCTCGGCGCCTATCTCGCGGACGTCGTCTACTCGCGCCCGGTCGCCGTCACGGGCTTCGCGAGCGACCCGGGGCTGCTCGACGCTTCCGCCGTCGGAGCCTCGCGCTACGAGGGGCCGACGGGGATCGTCGGCGTGCTCGGCGATCGGCTGCGCGCCGAGGGGATCGAATTCGCGAGCCTCTGGGCCGGGATCCCGCACTACATCGCGGCGTCTCCGAACCCGCGCGGCGCCCTCGCCCTGCTCGAGCGCGTCGGGGCGCTGATCGGCCTGCGCCTCGATCTCGAGCCGCTGCGCGCCGAGGCCGCGCGCTTCGAGGAGAAGGTCTCCGCCCTCGTCGCGGCCGACCCCGACCTCGGCGAGTACGTCCGCCAGCTCAAGCGCCGCGACTTCGCGCAGTAGGACACGTGCCGGAGCGAGACCACGCGGGGCCGCGAAGCGAGCCGAAAGGCAGCCGAAGCCGGATCCTCCGCCACCGCAAGCGCGCGAAGCGCGCGCGCAGCGAGCCGTAGGCGAGCGGAGTAAATCAGGCCGGGAGTTCGATTGATTCCTCGATCAACATGACCGGGATCCCGTCATCGACCGGGTAGAGGATGCGGCCGTCCTCGCGCACCAGCCCCTCCGCGATCGGCTCGACGACCGCGCGCCCTCCGCGCGTGCGCACGCTCCCGGCGCGCACGGCCTCGTTGAGCCGGGTGAGCACCTCGGCCGCGGCCGGAGCGACCGGCTGCTTCGTCTCCGGGCAGACGAGGATCTCCAGGAGCTCCGGGCTGACGCTGCTCATCGGGCCACCTCCTCCGTCAACGCAGCATGCTCGAAGAGTAGTCGAGGATGCGCCGCGCGACGATGAGCTGGTTGATCTGCTGGGTGCCCTCGTAGATGTCGTTGATCTTCGCGTCGCGCATCCACTTCTCGACGAGGAGCTGCTGCGAATAGGCCGCGGGCCCGAGGATCTCCAGCGCCTGCTGGGTGACCTTCGTCACTGCGAGGCCGGCCTTGGCCTTGGCCATCGAGGCCTCCAGGTTGTTGGGCCGCCCTCGCGACATCATCGCCGCCGCCCGCCAGGTGAGGAGGCGCGCGGCCTGCAGCTCCGCCTCCATCTCGAGCACGTCGCGCTCGATCGCCGCGAGGGCAGAGCGCGGCGCGTCGTAGCGGATCGGGACGCCCTCGCGCGCGAGCTCCTCGCGGACGAAGTCGAGGGAGGCGCGGCCCACGCCGACGGCCATCGCGGCGACGATCGGCCGGCTGGCATCGAAGGTCGCCATGGCTCCCTTGAAGCCCTTGTCGGCGGCGGCGTCGCGCCGCTTCACCTCGGCGCTGCCGAGCAGGTTCTGGCGCGGAATGCGGCAGCCCTCGAAGAGCAGGGTCGCCGTGTCGGAGGCGCGGATCCCGAGCTTCTTCTCGACCCCGACGACGCGCATGCCGGGGGTGCGCGCGGGGACGACGAACGACTTGATCCCGGCGCGGCCCGCGCTGCGGTCCACGGTGGCCCAGACCACCACGAAGCCGCCGGCGTGGAGCGCGGCGCTCTCGCCGCTGGTGCAGAAGATCTTGGTGCCGTCGAGCACCCACTCCTCGCCGTCCTGGACGGCCGTCGTCTGGATCGCGGCCGCGTCGGAGCCCGCGGCGGACTCGGTGATCGCCATCGCGCCCCAGACCGGGGGGCCGTCGGAGTGGAAGGGGGCCAGGAAGCGGGCCTTCTGCTCGTCCGTCCCCGCCGCGGCCACCGCCGAGCCGCCGAGCGCCGCCGTCGGCATGCGCAGATAGAGGGCGGCGTCGCCCCAGCAGAGCTCCTCGGCCTGGACGCAGACGCGGATCATGCCGTCCTGGGGGCCGCTCCAGTCGAGCCCCGTCGGGCCCTTGCGCCCCTCTCGCCAGAACCAGTCGACCCACTCCTCGGGGACGGCGTGCTCGAGGTCGTCGTACTTGCGCGAGATCGGGCGCATCCGCTCGAGCGCCACGCGCTGGTAGTACTCGCGGGCGATCCGGGTGTTCGGAGTCGGGTCGAAGGAGATCGGCACGGGGCCTCCTAGACCAGCACGAGGGCTTCGAAGCTCGCGAACCCCCGCGCGTCGCGCAGGTGCATCTCCGGGAGGTACTCGCGCGTGTAGCCGTGCCCGCCGAGGACCTGGACGGCGCCGTCGGCGGCCTCGAGCGCCACGCGCGCCGCCTGCTCGCGGGCGAGCGTCGCCGCGCGCGTCGCGTCTGCCCCCTGGTCGAGGGTCCAGGCGGCCTCCCAGACCAGGAGCCGCGCGCCGTCGATCTCGATCGCCATGTTCGCGAGCGCGAAGGCGATGGCCTGCCGGGTCGCGATCGGGGCGCCGAAGGTCACGCGCTCCTTGGCGTAGTCGCGCGCCACCTCGTAGGCGGCGCGCGCCACACCGACGGCGGCGGCCGCGAGGGCGACGCGCCCGCGCGTGACGAGCCGCGCCAGATCCGCCCCGTCGGCGCCCCCGAGGCGTGCGGACGCCGGCAGACGCACGTCGTGCAGCGCCAGCCCGACCGTCGGCAGCGCGCCGATCCCCATGTTGCGCTCCGGCGTGATCTCGAGGCCCGGGGCGGAGCGCGGCAGCAGGAAGAGCGCCGCACCCTCCTCGGTCGAGGCGGAGACGAGGACCACGTCGCCACCGGCCTGCCAGGGGACGAAGCACTTGCGGCCGGAGAGCGCGAAGCCGCCGTCCACGCGGCGCGCCTGCGCGGCGGGGCGCCGCGCGTCGAAGCGGAAGTTCGGCTCCACGACGGCGAGCGAGCCCGGGACGAAGCGGTCGCCCGCGAAGGCCGGGAGCAGCGCCCGGCGCTGCTCCGGGCTGCCGAAGTCGCAGACCGGCAGCGCCACGAGGGCCGGCGAGAGGATGCCGAGCGCGATCGCGAGATCTCCCCAGGCGAGCTCCTCGATCACGAGCGCCGCGGTCACCGCGCTGCGCTCGCCGCCACCGCCGTGCTCCTCCGGGAGCGCGCTCGCCACGAGGCCGAGCTCGTGGGCGCGCGCGATCGCGTCCTCGGGGAGCTTGCGGGCCTCGAACGCCTCGCGCGCGCGAGGGCGCACCTCGCTCGCGGCGAAGCCCTTCACGGTGTCGACCACGAGCTTCTGCTCGTCGCTCGGCTCGAAGTCGATCACGGGTCGCCTCGCTCCGAAAACAACACGGAATCATTCACGATTTCGCGGCCCGCGTCCAGTCGCACAGGAGCCGCGAGATGCCGCGTCGGATGCAGCGGGACGGGGTTGACGCCGCGGGGCATCCCTGGTATCCCACGGCGCGGATTCGGTGCGGACAGGCGACACGCAGTCGCGAAAGCGTCGGCGCGTGCTCCCCATTCCTCCTCCGATCCCCGATCCTTTCGGACCGTCTCGGACGTCTGGAGATCCACGCGGCCCGCATGAGTCCCACCCGTCCGCCCCGACGCCTCCTGCTGGCCGCGCCGATCGTCGCCGCCTCGCTCGGAGGAGCGCTCGGGGTCGCGAGCCTCGTCGGCGAGCGCGCCGTGGCCGAGCCGACGCTCATCGCGACCGGCGTGTGCGAGGCCCACGAGCTGCGCGCGCGCAAGGCCGAGGATCCCGAGCTCTCGATCGAGATCCCGCCGAGCTTCGACGTGCCGTGGCCGACGCGCGCCGCCTGTCTCTCGCACACGGCGGCCGAGGACCCGGAGACTCCCGGTCCCCTGCAGCCGATCCCGTTCAGCCACAAGCACCACGCGGGGCTCTACGAGGTCGACTGCCAGTACTGCCACTCCGGCACCGACCGCTCGCCCGCCGCCGGCGTGCCCTCGGTCGAGCTCTGCATGGGCTGCCACTCGCTCTTTCCGCCGTCCTACGACGAGCTCGAGGGCATCCGCGCGCTCAAGGGCTACTGGGAGCGCCAAGAGCCGATCCCCTGGGTCCAGATCCACAGGCTGCCCGAGTACGTGCAGTTCCGCCACAACCGCCACGTCGACGTCGGACTCGACTGCCAGAGCTGCCACGGCCCCGTGGAGGAGATGGACAAGGTCTACCTCGTCCCCGACACGCACTGGTGGCCGTGGCTGCTCCCGACGCAGAAGCTCGAGATGGGTTGGTGCATCAACTGCCACCGGCAGAACGGGGCCTCCCAGGACTGCCTCACCTGCCACTACTGAGTTCGAGAGCCGCCCGGAATGGCTGAAATCGATCGTCGCGACTTCTTGAAGCTGGTCGGAATCGGCGCAGGCGGCGCCGCCGCGAGCGGCTGCGCCGACAAGGTCGAGCAGCTGATCCCCTACGTGGTGCAGCCGGAGGTGATCACGCCCGGGCTGCCCGTCTTCTACGCGTCCACGTGTCAGGAATGCCCCGCGGCCTGCGGCCTCCACGTGCGGACCCGCGAGGGGCGGCCGGTCAAGCTCGAGGGCAACCCCGACCACCCGCTGAGCCGCGGCGGGCTCTGCGGGCGCGGCCAGGCCTCGATCGGACGCACCTACCATCCGGACCGCTTCCGCGGGCCGGGGCGCCGCGGGGCGAGCGGCGCGCTCGAGGAGGCGACCTGGCCGCAGGCGATCGGCGAGCTCGCGGCGAAGATCTCGGCGTCCCCCGCCGGCACCTGGGTGCTCGGCGGGTCGACCGGCCCGACGCTCTCGGGCCTGATCGACCGCTTCGTCGCGGCCGTCGGCGCCGGCGGGCGGGTGGTCTACGAGCCCTTCTCGCACGACGGGCTGCGCGAGGCCTCGCGCGTCGTCTTCGGCGCCGCCGGCCTCCCGATCTTCGACCTCCGCGGCGCCGACTACGTGCTCGACCTCGGCGCCGATTCGCTCGAGACCTGGCTCTCGCCCGTCGAGCACCAGCGGCAGATCTTCGAAGCGCGCGACGTCGCGACGGCCGAGGGCCGGGCCGCGCGCATGGTCTACGTGGGCCCGCGCCTCTCGCTCACGGCGAGCAGCGCCGACGAGTGGCTGCCCGCGAAGCCTGGCAGCGAGGGGCTCGTCGCGCTCGCGATCGCCCGCGTGGTCCTGGAGCGCAGGCAGGCCGCCGGTCGTCCGGTCGGGGGCGACCCCGGGCTCCTCGCGGGGCTCCTCGCCGGCTTCGCGCCCGAGAAGGTCGCGGGGGCGGCGGGCGTCCCGGCCGAGGCGCTGCGCCGCGTCGGCGAGCAGATCGCGCAGGCGAAGCGCCCGGTGGCGCTCCCGCCCGGCCCCGGACTCACGAGCTCGAAGGCCGTCGCGACGAACGCCGCGGTGCTGATCCTCGACGCGATCCTCGGTGCCGTCGGCGAGACGGTCGGGCTGCCGCCGGAGCAGGCCCCGACGCGCGAGCCCGCGCGGCTCGCGGAGATCGAGGGCCTCGTCGAGGCGATGCGGGCGGGCCGCGTCTCCGTGCTCCTGATCCACGGCGCGAACCCGGTTTATTCGCTGCCGCCGGAGCTCGGCTTCCGCGACGCGCTCGCGAAGGTCGGGCTCGTGGTCTCGTTCGCGTCGCTGGCCGACGAGACGAGCGAGCTCGCGCACCTCGTGCTCCCCGACCACACGCCGCTCGAGAGCTGGGGCGACGCGGCGCCGCGGCCCGGCGTGCGCTCGCTCGTGCAGCCCACGATCCGTCCGCTCTTCGACACGCAGGGGCTCGGCGACACGCTGCTCGAGACGGCCCGCGCGCTGGACGAGGCGACCGCGGCGAAGCTCCCGCAGGGCAGCTTCCGCTCGGTCCTCGAGGCCGCCTGGTCGGGCACGGACTTCGCGGCCGCGCTCGCGAAGGGCGGCGTCTTCGCTCCCGCCCCGCTGCGCGCGGGAGGGATCCTCGCGGGTGCGGCGAAGCTCGCCTTCGCCGCACCCGAGCTCGCCGGCGAGGGCGAGCACACGCTCCTCGCCGCGCCCTCGCCGCTGCTTTACGATGGAAGAGGCGCGGCGCTCCCCTGGCTGCAGGAGACGCCGGATCCGGTCACCAAGATCGCCTGGCAGTCCTTCGTCGAGATGAGCAAGGCCACCGCCGCGGCGCTCGATGTCGAGGCCGGCGACCTGGTCTCCATCGAGACGCCGGCCGGCCGCGCCGTGGCCGCGGCCTTCCCGCGCGGCGGGATCCGCGACGACGTGGTGGCGCTCGCGGTCGGGCAGGGACACCGCGTCGGCCTCTACGCCTCGCACGCGAACGACGGCCGGCCCGGCGAGGCGCGGGGGGTCAACGCGATCGAGCTCCTGCCGGCGGCGCGCGACGAGGCCGGCGGTCGCGCCTGGCTCGCGACGCGGGCGCGTGTCGCTCCGACGGGAGGGCACGCGCGGCTCGCCCACACGCAGAAGAGCGAAAACAAGCGCGGCCGCGCGCTCGGCGAAGCGGTCTCGCTCGCCGCGCTCGCCGGAGGGAAGAGCGCGCTCGCCGAGTCGCACGAGATCCGGCGGCCCTATGACGCGGCGGGCGACGCGACCGACGCTTCGCCCTACCGCTGGGGCATGACCATCGACCTCGACAAGTGCACCGGCTGCTCGGCGTGCATGGTCGCCTGCTCGATCGAGAACAACATCCCGAACGTCGGTGAGGAGCAGGTGATCCGCTCGCGCCAGATGTCCTGGATCCGCATCGAGCGCTGGGTCGGCGACGGCGACCAGGAGCTGCGCGCAGGGCGCCCGCCGTGGGAGAGCCACGAAGAGCTCGGCCGGATCGACGTGCGCAACTCTCCGATGCTCTGCCAGCAGTGCGGCGCCGCCCCCTGCGAGCCCGTCTGCCCGGTGCTGGCGACCTACCACGCGCCCGAAGGCCTGAACGGGATGATCTACAACCGCTGCATCGGCACGCGCTACTGCTCGAACAACTGCCCGTACAAGGTCCGCCGCTTCAACTGGTTCGACTACGCCATCGAGAAGTGGCCCGAGCCGCTGCCGCTGATGCTCAACCCCGACGTCACGGTGCGCTGCCAGGGCGTGATGGAGAAGTGCACCTTCTGCGTGCAGCGCATCGACCTCGCCCGGCAGACGGCGAAGGACGCGGGCCGCCCGATCGCCGACGGCGAGGTGGCGCCGGCCTGTGCGCAGACCTGCCCGAGCCAGGCCATCGTCTTCGGCAACCTGCGCGACGCGAAGGCGCGCGCCGTCGACCTGGCCCACGCCAACGAGGCGCGCTCCTACCACGCGCTCCAGGTGCTCAACACGCGGCCGGCCGTGACCTACCTGGCCCGCGTGCTGCGCGAGCCCGACAGCCGGATCGGCGGGTCCCCGCACCACGAGGCGTCCGCTCGGGATCGGGAGGAGGGGGCATGACGCCGCCGCCGGAGGCCTCGAGCGTGGCCGCCATGATCCGGCGGCCCCCGGCGCCGCCCGATTCGAGGATCAACCGGGACATCCTCTCCGTGATGGAGGGGGCTTCGCTCGGCTACTGGACGCTGCTGCTCGCCGCGGTGGGGGTCGTGCACGTGGCGGGCGGCATCTGGGTCTACCAGGTCTACAAGGGCCTCGGGATCGCCGGCTACGTGCACCCCGTCTTCTGGGGCGCCTACATCGTGACCTTCGTGTTCTGGGTCGGCATCGCCCACGCCGGGACGCTGATCTCCGCGATCCTCTACCTCTTCCGGGCCAAGTGGCGCAACGCCATCAACCGCAGCGCCGAGGCGATGACGGTTTTCGCGGTCTTGACCGCCGCGCAGTTCCTCGGCATCCACGTCGGACGGATCTGGAAGTCGTACTTCATCCTGCCGTACCCGAACCAGCGCGCGCTCTGGGTGAACTTCAAGAGCCCGCTGCTCTGGGACACCTTCGCGATCTCGACCTACGGGACGATCTCGGCGGCCTTCCTCTACATCGGCATGATCCCCGACCTCGCCATCGCCCGCGATCGGGCCGTCGGCTGGCGCAAGCTCCTCTACGGCGCGCTGGCGCTCGGCTGGCAGGGGACGTCCCGGCAGTGGAAGGCGCACACGCGCTCGGTGCTCCACCTCTCGGGCCTCGCGACGCCGCTCGTCCTCTCCGTGCACAGCGTCGTGTCCTGGGACTTCGCGATGGCGATCGTACCGGGCTGGCACGCCACGATCTTCGGCCCCTACTTCGTCGCAGGCGCGATCTTCTCGGGCTTCGCCATGGTGCTGACCATGATGATCCCGGTGCGGCGGATCTTCGGCCTCGAGGAGTACATCACCGACTACCACTTCGAGAACATGTCGAGGTTCCTGCTGCTGACCTCGATCATCGTCGGCTACGCCTACACCTTCGAGTACTTCACGGCCTGGTACAGCGGCGTCGAGGCCGAGCGGGCCTCGTTCTGGCTGCGCGCCTTCGGGCCCTACTGGGTCTCGACCTGGATCATGATCCTCTGCAACGCGGTCTTCCCGCAGATCCTGTGGTTCAAGAGGGCGCGCACCCACATCCCGACGATCTTCGTGCTCTCGGTGCTGATCAACATCGGGATGTGGTTCGAGCGCTACGTCATCATCATCACCGGCCTCTCGCGCGAGTACAACCCGACGACCTGGGGCATCTACACGCCGAGCTGGTACGAGCTCGGCATCGTGGCGGGGAGCTTCGCCTTCTTCTGCATGTTCTTCCTGATCTTCCTGAAGCTCTTCCCCGTGATCGCCATCGCCGAGATGAAGGAGCTCGCGATCCACGAGAAGGCGCACCGGCACGGAGGCGCGCACTGATGCCGACGCTGCTCGGCGTCTACGAACGGCCCGACCAGGTGGCGGGGGTGGCGACCCGGCTGCGCGCGCGCGGCTACACCGACCTCGAGACCTACTCGCCGGCGCCCTTCGCCGAGGTGGACGACGCGGTGATCGAGAAGCCGAGCCGCGTGCGCTTCTACACGCTCGTCGGCGGGCTCACGGGCGTGGTGACCGGCTACGCGATGACGATCTGGATGGCGAACGACTGGCCGATCATGCTCGGCGGCAAGCCCTTCTCGTCGATCCCGCCGTACACGATCATCGGCTTCGAGCTCGCCATCCTCTTCGGGGGCCTCCTCACGGCGCTCGGGCTCTTGGTCGTCGGCGGGCTGCCGAGACTCCGCATGGATCCGGTGTACAGCGCGCGCTTCTCGGCCGAGGAGTTCGGCGTGGTCGTGCGCTGCCGCGACCGCGACGTGGCCGAGATCGACGGCCTGCTGCGCGGCCACGGCGCCCGCGAGGTGAGCCTTGTCGAGCCCTAGCGCGCAAGCGCGCGAAGCGCGCCGGGGCCGGCGCATCGGGCGGAGCCTCTTCGCGCTGGTCGTGTGCCTGCTCTCCGGCACGCTCGGCTGCTGGGAGCAGTGGTCGAACGAGTGGTTCCCGCAGATGAAGTGGCAGCCCTCCGTGCAGGCCTTCGAGCGCCCGCTGCCCGGGCGCTCTCCCCTGACCCCTCCGGACGACACGGTGCCGGCCGAGGGCTTCGAGGCGCCGGTCTCGACGGTCGACGACGCGCAGGCCAACGCCCTCGTGAACCCGCAGGCGATGTCGGTCGCGTCGCTCGAGAACGGGCGGCAGCACTACGAGCGCTTCTGCGGGCCCTGCCACGGGACGTCGGGGCGCGGCGACGGGACGGTCAGCATGACCGGACCGCTCCAGGGGCCGATCGCGGCGGTGCTGCCGCTCGCGGGTCCCGGCGGGCTCGCCCGCATCCGCAGCGACGGCCACGTCTACACCACGATCCGCTACGGGCGCCGCCGCATGCCGAACTACCGGCGCATCGCGCAGGAAGACCGCTGGGACATCGTGAACTGGCTGCGCTACCTCGACGGGCAGAAGGGGGTCGGAGGATGAGCGCGCCGGCTCTCTACCGCGCGAACCCGCGCGAGATCCCCACGGCCTGGCTCGCGGGCTGCCTCTTGCTGGTGGCCGTCGGAGTCGCCTCGTTCGTGGCCGGCCTGCGCAGCGACCCGCGCGCGGCCTGGCTCGCCTACCAGGCGAACTTCGTCTACTTCGCGACTCTCTCCCAGGCGGGCATCGTGCTCGGCTCGGCGCTGGTGATCGTGGGCGCGCGCTGGTGCGGACCGGTGCGCCACGTGGCCGAGGCGCTCGGGGCCTGGGTGCCGATCTCGTTCGTGCTGGCCTGCGTCGGCTACTTCGGACGCGAGGTGATCTTCGCCAACTGGATCCACGGCCCCCCGCCCGGCAAGGAGGGCTGGCTCACGATCCCGCGCGTGTACGCGACGGATCTGACGATCATGGGCGTGATGACGCTGCTCACGCTCGCGTACCTCCGGGCCTCCTTCCGCCCGGCGCTGCGCGAGGCGGCGGAGAGCGCCCCGCGCGCGCGGGGGCTCTTCCAGAGCTGGACGCGCGACTGGAAGGGCGACGCGGCCGAGTGGGAGGCGTCTCAGCGGCGGCTGCGCGTGCTCGCGCCGATCCTCTGCCTGCTCTACGCCTTCGGCTACACGCTCGTCGGCTACGACCAGGTGATGTCGCTCACGCCCACCTGGTACTCGACGATGTTCGGCTGGTACTTCGGCTGGGGCGGCTGGCTCTCGGCCGTGGCGGCGACCGCCCTGATCAGCGTGCTGCTGCGGCGCGGGCCCGGCTGGTCGGACGAGATCACGAAGCCGCGCCTGCACGACCTCGGCAAGATGGTCTTCGCGTTCTCGATCTTCTGGATGTACCTCTTCTTCGCGCAGTACATCGTGATCTGGTACGGGAACCTCCCGGAGGAGACGCAGTTCATCCAGGCGCGGCTCGGCTCGCTCTTCTTGCAGGACACCTGGTACTTCGCGATGTCGCGCCTCGCGGAGCCCTACGTGAACCTCTCGCTGGCGGCGTGGACCTCGATCTGGATCGTCCCCTTCTGGGTGCTGCTCGGTCAGCGGCCGAAGCGCACGCCGGCGATCCTCGGCAGCGTGGCGGCGAGCGTGGTCGTGGGCTTCTGGCTGGAGCGCAACGTGCTGATCTGGCCGTCGCTCGTCCCGGACGACGGCTCCGCCTGGCTGGGCGGGATCCAGCTCGGGATCGCCGCCGGCTTCTTCGGGGCCTTCACCCTCGTCTACCTGATCTTCAGCCGCGTCTTTCCGACGCTTCCGCTCCCGGAACGCTCGTCCCGCTAACGAGCGGCGCTACGCTCTCGGCGTGAGCGCCGCCGACGCAGGCCCGCACGAGAGCTTCCCGTTGCGCCGCGGCGTGACGCCGATCGTCCTCGAGCAAGAAGGTTTCCACCACCCGGCGACTGTGCGCGGGCGCGGCCACGCCAGGAGCCGGTACGAAGACCTGACCCACGTGGCGCCCACGGCGCGGGCGCTCTGGATCGGCACGCGCCGGTCGGTGTATCCGCTGGTGCGCACCCTCTTCGTCGATCCCTCCGGGCCCGAGCGGCTGGCCCGGGCGCTGCTCGAGCGCGTGGCGCGCCTGCCGGACGGCGCCGCTCGGATCGCCCGCATGGACGAGCTCGGCCGCATGGCGCGCGAGCCGCACCCCGCGTTCGCGACCTTCTCGCTCGCGGCCGCCTGCGTGGTCGTCTTCGCGCTCCAGCTCGGCTTCGGGCTCGCGCTCTACGAGGTGGGCCACTGCAGCAGGGCGCTCGTCGCCGACGGGGACCTCTGGCGGCTCGTCACCGCCGGGCTGCTGCACGCCTTCCCGCTGCACCTCGGCGTGAACCTCGTGGGGCTGCTCTTCTTCGGTCGGATGCTGGAGCGGGCGCTCGGGACGCCGCGGGTGCTGTGCCTCGTGGGGGCCTCCCAGGTGGTCTCGATGGCGGCGACCTCGTTCGCGCACGCGGGGGGTGTGGTGGGGATCTCGGGCGTCGTCGCGGGGCTCGTCGGGGGGATGCTCTACATGGAGCTGCGCCTGCGGGAGGACCTCCCGGCCTGGTGGCGGCTCCCGCGCTCGCTCTTCGGCCTCCTCGTCTTCCTGATCGTCGTGCAGGCGTTCGTCGACCGGGCGATCCCGATCATCGCCGCGGAGGCGCACCTCGGGGGCTTCGCCGCGGGGTTCACGACCCTCGCGCTGCTCACGCGCAGGACCCGCGTGCACGCGGCGGCCGGCCCGCGGCTGCGCGCGGGGGCGGCTGCCGTCGCCCTCTCGGCGCTGCTCGCTGTCGTCGCGGCCGCCGCCTCGCTCTTCGCTTCCGCGGACTACCGCGCGGAGCATGCGAACCGCATCGCCCGGCTGCCTGGGATCACGCCCCAGGACCTCAACAACCACGCCTGGATGATTGCGATCGCTCCCGACTCGACGCAGGCGCAGCTCGAGGCGGCGCTGATCCTCGCGGAGCGGGCCGTCCGGGAGACGCGCCGGAGCGATCCGACGCTCCTCGACACCCTCGCCGAGGTGCAGTTCCAGCTCGGCCGCCCGGACCTCGCGGTGCCGACGATCGACGAGGCGATCGACCGCGCGCCCGAGGAGGTCTACTACCGCGAGCAGCGCCGGCGCTTCGTCGGAGAGCGCGAATCCGACGACCGCCCCCCCGACCCGGGGCTCCCCGAAGGCGAGCCGGGTCGGCCGCCGCTCCCGCCCGACGCCGAGGGCGTCACGGTCTGATCTCGTCGCCGTCGTCGGGGACGAGGATCCGCCCCGTGAAGTGGTCGTCGATCTGGCGGGTGAGCTGGATCGCGTAGACGGGCGGCGGCCGCAGCCGGACGAGCGCGAGGGTCCCGACGCCCGCTTTCTGCGCGAGGCGTGCCGCGGTGGCGGCCGAGGCGTGCAGGCGCGCCTCGCGCGCGAGCTCCTCCGGCGAGACGTCGAGCCCCGCCTGCAAGGCGACCTCCCACGAGGGGACGTCGACCGCCTCGTGCACCAGCAGGTCCGCGCCGCGGGCCAGCTCGAGCAACGCCTCCGGCGCCCAGCCCGTGCCCGCCACCACCGCCGACCGCCCGTCCGCCTCGAAGCGCCAGCCGAGGGCCGGGAGCGGCCCGCCCGGCGCCTCGCCCGCGCGCGCGCGCAGGCCGTCGCGCTCCTCGGCGAAGCCGGCCAGGACCTCGAGCGCGTCGAGCCTCACGCCCTCGCGCGGGAGGGCGAGCGCCGCGGCCAGCGCCAGGGTCCCCGCGGCGTGGGCCGCCTCCAGGCCCGCCGCGAGCGCTCGGGTGCCCGGCGGGCCGACGACGCGCAGCGGCGCCTTCCGCCCGTCGAGCCAGCCCGCCGCGAGCAGGTCGTCGAGACCCGCGGTGTTCTCGGGGAGCAGGCTCGTCAGATGCACAGTGTCGGGCTGGCGCGTCGGGATCCGCGCGGCGCGCAGCGCCTCGGCCACGCCGCGACCCGCGTCGACCAGCACGACGCGCTCGCCCCGCGCCACGGCGAGCGCGGGGCCGAGCCGGCGCGGGTTCTCGTGGGCGCCGCCGGTCCCGAGCGTCACGATCACGAGGGCATCGAAGCGGCGCAGCTCGAGCGGCAGCACGCCGGCCATCACCCGGTCCGCGCGCCATGCGGCGCAGGTGAGCGCCCAGCTCGCAACCACCACCGCGAGCACGACGAAGAGAGCCACGACCCGGAACTGGATCACGCGAAGACGACGGTCTTGTTGCCGTGTACGAGGACGCGGTCCTCCAGGTGCCAGCGCACTGCCCGCGAGAGCACGCTCCGCTCGACGTCGCGCCCCTTGCGCACGAGCTCCTCGATCGCGTGGCGGTGCGAGGCGCGGATCACGTCCTGCTCGATGATCGGGCCCTCGTCGAGGTCGACCGTCGCGTAGTGGGCGGTGGCTCCGATGAGCTTGACGCCGCGCTCGTAGGCCTTGTGGTAGGGCCGACCGCCACCGAAGGCCGGCAGGAAGGAGTGGTGGATGTTGATGACCGGGCAGCCGACCTCGGTCAGGAACTTCTCGGAGAGGACCTGCATGTAGCGGGCGAGGACGACGAGGTCGATGCGCTGCTCGCGCAGCAGCGCCCGCTGGCGCGCCTCCTGCTCGGCCTTGCTCGACTCCGAGATCGGGAAGACGTGGTAGGGGATCCCGAACTGAAGGGCCACCCGTTCGAAGTCGCGGTGGTTGCTCGCGATCAGCGGGATCTGGCAGCGGAGCTCGCCGGCCTGGTGCCGCAGCAGCAGATCGTACAGGCAGTGGTTCGTGCGCGAGACGAAGATCGCCATGCGCTTCAGGTGATCCGACCAGGCGAGACGCCAGGTCATGGAGAGGCGCGCGGCCACCTCCGCGAGCGCCCGCTCGAGCGTCGCGCGGTCCGTCACGAGCTCGGCGCAGTCGAAGTGGATGCGCTGGAAGAAGAGCTTCGCCGCGGGGTCGGTGTGCTGGTCCGACTCCAGGATGTTGGCGCCGTGGCCGTGGAGGAGCTGCGCGAGCGCCGCCACGATCCCGCGCCGGTCCGGGCAGCAGACCAGCAGGGTGGCGGTCTCGGGGGCGGAGGGCGGGGACACGGCGCGGGGAGTCTAGCCGCGGCGCGGGCCCTTCTGGTCGGTCCTGCGGGGGTCCGATAAGCTGGGTCGGTAAGGGGACCTCACTCGTCCCCGAGTTCCGTTGCCCCGGACCAGGGGGTCCGGAGCGCGGAGCGACCCGGTGGGGCGGTAACGGCGACCACCCGGGAACCGGGTAGGGATGCGAGGTCTGGGCCTCGCAGGGTGTCCTCGACGCCGGCTTGGGAGGTGATTCGGTGAATCAAAGACGTTCTACGGCGAGTGAGGTGGCGGCGTCCTGAGACGCCAGACCGAATCCACTGGCAAGTCAGGGTGTTGAGGGACGCAAGGTTCCCAGCGCCACCGCCCCGGGAGCGCGGATGCCGTAGCCGCGTTCGGGTTTCGGACCTGCTCCCGGGGCCTCTTGCCGGGCGCGCCCTGCGGGCGCCCGGAGCCGGCCCGATCTACTCCGCTCGCCTGCGGCTCGCTGCGCGGCCGCTTTCGCGGCCTTGCGCCCCTCCTGCCGTGACCGACGGCACAGGGCGGGCCTTCGACCCGGCCGATCCCATCTCTCGAATCGAACGCAGAAGGCATCCCACACGAGAGGACGCGCGCGGGGCGGGCGGAGAGCTCGCTGCTGCGGGGGGTCCGCAGCGGCTCACTCCCCAGAACCAACGCCCCGTCCGCCCTGCGCGCGGCCCGCATCGGATCGAAGCGGGGACGGTGTTCAGATGTTTCGAATATTCAGATTCTCCTCGAGCATCTCCAGAACATCCCCTGGGTTGCAGGAGAATCTGAATATTCGAAACATCTGAACACCGTCCCCGTCCCCCCCCGTCCCCCGCTACTACTCCACGTAGCCGAGCTGGCGTAGCTCCTCCACGATCGCCGCCTCGGCGCCGGACGGCGTCGGGGCGAGGCGCTCGACCGGAGTCGTGTCGTAGCTCGCGACCGTCCCGGCGGAGGGCACGACCAGGAAGGGAGCGGGCCGCCCGTCCATGTCGGCGGCCGCGGGAAGCCCGAGCCAGGCGAGGACCGTCGGCGTCACGTCCTCGATCGCGACCGGCCCGGCCGGCCTGCCGGCCGGGATCCCCGGGCCGCGCGCGAAGAGCACGCCCTCCGCCGCCGCCTCGCTCTGGTGCACCCCCGTCAGGAAGCCGAGGCGGACGCCCGCCTCGAAGCCGTGATCGGAGACCACGAGCACGAGGTCCTCGGGCCCGAAGCGCGCGAGCAGCGCGCCGAGCAGCGCGTCGGTGTAGACGTAGTAGGCCTCGAGCGCCGCGACGAGGGCCGCGCGCGCGGAGGGGTCTGGCCGGAGCTCGGGGGGGTAGAGCTCCGCGGGCTCGAGTCCGCCCCAGAGCAGGTGCGACACGCGGTCGATCCCGGGGAGCAGGACCATCAGGAGCTCGGGCCGGATCTCCGCCTCGATCTCGAGCGCGATCCGCGCGAGCAGCTCGTCCTCGGCGAAGCGCGCCGAGAGCGGATTGCGCTGCTCCGTGATCCAGCGGGGCAGGGCGCGGTTGCCCGCGAAGGGATCCGCGACGGGGACGAGGCGCTCGCCCGAGGCCACGAGGCCGGCCAGGCGTCCCTGCCACGCCTCGGGAAAGACCACGGGCCCCGGCGGCGCCGCGGCGGCGTGCGCCAGCTCGCGGCGCCCCTCGACCTCGGAGGCGAGCAGGTGGTCCGAGACCATGACGCCGTCGATGCGCTCGGGCGGGTAGGTGTTCCAGAAGTTCACGACGCCCACCGCGAGGCCCGCGTCCGAGGCGACGTTCCAGAGCGCGTGCGTCTGGCGGTCGCTCGAGAGCAGGAGCTCCAGGCGGTCGCCCTCGCGGCGCACGAACGAGCGGATGCCGTGCTTCTCGGGGACCTTGCCCGTCGCGATCGTGTTCCAGATCCGCGGCGACGCGAGCGGGAGGCGCGAGCGCAGGGGGCCCCACACCCCCTGCCGCGCGATCTCGGCGAGCTGCGGCAGCCGGCCCGCCGCGAGCAGCCCCCCGATCACGCGCGGGCTCGCCCCGTCGATGCCGACCAGGAGCACGCGGCCGGGGGCGTGCCCGGCCCTCGGGCCGCAGCCGGTCGCGGCGAAGGCGGTGGCCAGCAGCAGGGCCAGGGGCAGCCACGGGGTGCGGGGACGCAAGGCCGCAGGCGAGCGGAGCTCCCTCGGGCCCCGGCGCCTCATCGGCTCAAGAGCGGCCGAGCTCCCGCAGGCGCGCCTCGACGCGCGCCACGTCGGCCGGCACGTCGACCGGGATCCCGCGCCAGCCCTCGACCACCGCGCAGCGGATCGGGTGCCCGTTCTCGAGCGCGCGGAGCTGCTCGAGCTGCTCGGAGCGCTCGGCCGGGGTGGGCGCGAGCTTCACGAACTCGAGCAGGAACTCGCGGCGGTAGGCGTAGAGGCCCACGTGCTGCCAGTAGCGGGGCGCGTGCGCCGGGTCGCGCAGCGCCGGGATCCGGCTGCGCGAGAAATACAGGGCGTTGCCGCGCCGGTCGAGGACCACCTTCACCCGGTTCGGGTCGTCGAGCCCGTCCGGGTCGGCCGGGTGCACGACGGTCGACATCGGGAGCGCCGGGTCGGCCGCGAGGGCCTCCACCATGGCGTCGATTGCGAAGCCCTCGACGAGCGGCTCGTCGCCCTGGATGTTCACGACGATCTCGTCGTCGAGCGCGGCCGCGACCTCGGCGAGGCGATCGGTGCCGGTCGCGTGGTCGGAGCGCGTCATCGCGACCTTCGCGCCGAAGGAGCGGCACGCCTCCGCCACGCGCTCGTCGTCCGTCGCGACGATCACGTCGCGCAGGCTGCGCGCGCTGCGCGCGCCCTCGAAGACGCGGCGCAGCATCGGCACGCCCGCGATCGGCGCGAGCGGCTTGCCCGGGAATCGCGTTGCTGCGTAGCGGGCCGGGATCAGCCCCACGGCTTTCATGGCCGCCATCGTACCCGACGGGTACATTTCCTGCCGTGCCGGACCTCCCCCCCCTCCGCCCCACGCCTGCGCCGAGCGCGCCCGGCCGTCGCGCCGCGGTGATCGCCGTCGCCAGCAACAAGGGCGGCGTCGGCAAGACCACCCTGGCCACCAACCTCGCCATCTACCTGCGCGCGCTCCGCGAGGAGCTGCCGGTCGCCGTGCTCTCGCTCGACGACCAGCGCAGCGTCGACCGCATGTTCGCGCTGCGCGCGCCGCTGCCCGGCGAGGGGAACCTGAAGCACGCCTGGGCGGAGCGGAGCCTCGACCGCGTGCTCCAGCTCGGGGACTATGGCATCCACTTCGTCCCCTCGCCGCCCGACGTCGGCTTGCTCAAGGCGCGCGCCGAGGACCCCGGCACGCTGCGGCGCATCCTCGAGCGGACGAGCTTCGAGGGCCTCTTCGTGCTCGACACGAAGAGCGACCTCGAGGCGCTGACCGAGAACGCCTTCCACGCCGCCGACCGGATCCTGATTCCGGTCGCCGACTGGGCCTCGCTCGACGAGGCGGCCAAGACCTTCCGACTGCTCGAGCGCGGCCGGCTCCCGGCCGACCGCGCGCGGATCGTGCTGACCCTCGTCGACCGGCGCGCGCGCGTGGACGGAGCCCTGGCCCTCCACGAGCGCCTCGCGGCGGAGATCGCCCGGCGCGGCTGGCCGCGCCAGAAGACGACCCTCTCGCGGAGCCCGCGCGTCGAGACACTCAACTCCGGCAGCGAGCGGCCCCGTTCGATCCTGCATCACGCCCGCGGCACGGCGGTCCACGCCGAGCTGCGGGCCCTCGCGGAGGAGGTGCTCGCAGACCTGGAGTCGATGGGCGCGCTCGCGCCCGCCGCCGGCGCGGCCCAAGCGGCGCTCTGGAGGCCCCGCGTGGGGCCCGCGGCGCGCCCGCCCCTCGCGCGGGCCCGCGCGACGCGCATCCTGGAGGCTTTCCGGCGGCGCTGAGGCGACCGGACGCGACGGGCCGCCTGGCGACCTGGAGGAGGAGCAGCGGATGAGCACGTTCGGGATCCTGGTGGGCGGCGGGCCCGCGCCCGGCATCAACGGCGTGATCGGCGCGGCGGCGACGGTGGCATCGCGCGCCGGGACGCGCGTGCTCGGCCTCCTCGATGGCTTCAAGTGGATCATGGAGGGCGATACGAGCCACGTGGTCGAGCTCTCCGAGGCGGCCGTCGCCGGGATCCACCTGCGCGGCGGCTCGATCCTCCACACCTCGCGGGCCAATCCGACGAAGAAGCCCGAGCACCTCCAGAACTGCGTGCGCTCGCTGGCCGCGCTCGGGATCGACCACCTCGTGACCATCGGCGGCGACGACACCGCCACCTCGGCGAGCAAGGTCGCGGCGGCGGCCGGCGGGCGGATCCGCGTGGCGCACGTCCCGAAGACGATCGACAACGACCTGCCGCTGCCCGAGGGCATCCCGACCTTCGGCTTCGAGACGGCGCGCGAGCTCGCGACCTCGGTAGTGGAGCGCCTGATCGAGGACTGCCGCACCACCAACCGCTGGTTCTTCATCGTGATGATGGGCCGCTCGGCGGGCCACCTGGCGCTCGGCTCGGGCAAGGCCGCCGGCGCCCCCGTGATCCTGATCCCGGAGGAGTTCCGGCAGCGCCCGATCCTTCTGGACGACGTCGTCCGAACGCTCGAGGGCGCGATCGCGAAGCGCCTCGCCGCGGGCCGCCCGGACGGGGTCGCGGTGATCGCCGAGGGGATCGCCGAGTACATGGACGAGAACGACCCGCTGCTGCGCGACGTCCCGCGCGACGAGCACGGCCACGTCCGGCTGGCGGAGGTGCCGATCGCGAGAGTGCTGCGCACGGCGGTCACGGAGGCCCTCGGCCGGCGCGGCGTCCAGGTGACGATCGGCGAGAAGGACGTGGGCTACGAGGTGCGCTGCGGCTATCCCACGGCCTTCGATCGCGACTACACCCGCGACCTCGGCGTCGGGGCCGTGCGGACGCTGCTCGCCGGCACCTCGAGCGTGCTGATCACGCGGCAGGCGCAGCGCATCGTCCCGGTGCCCTTCGCCGAGATCCTCGACCCTCGGACCGGTAAGGCGCGCGTGCGCGGCGTCGACACGGGCTCCGACCACTACCAGAGCGCGCTGGCGCTCCAGGAGCGCGTCAGCGCCGAGGACCTGGCGGACGCCGGCCGGCTCGCGGCGATCGCGAAGGCCGCGGGCCTCACCCCCGAGGAGGCGCGCCGGCGCTACGCGCCGCTGTGATCCACGGGCGCCCGCCAAGGCAAGCGCAGCGCGCAGCGAGGCGAAGCCGAGCGAAGTGCCCCGGCCAAGGCAAGCGCAGCGCGCAGCGAGGCGAAGCCGAGCGAAGTGCCCCGGCTGAGGCAAGCGCAGCGCGCAGCGAGCCGCAGGCGAGCGAAGTGCGCGCGCTAAAGCCGGACGCGCGTCGCGCCGCGGCGGCTTCCCGCGCCTCGCACCCATGCGCCGAGGATCCCGCCGGTGAACAGGATCGACGCGCCGGTGATCAACACGGGCCAGATCACGTCCGAGTGCAGCGTCGCGTTCTCCTCGGAGAGCCGCTCGATCTCGCGCGCCTTCTCCGCATCGCGAGTTGCGGACTGCGCGTGATCGCCGCGCAGGCGCTCGGCCTCCGCGGCGAGCTCCTCCACCTGCTTGCGCAGCTGCGCGGCCTCGGACTCGATCTGCTGGAGGCGGACCACGGCAGGGGGCTCGTCCTGGAGGAATCCCGAGGGGATCCAGCCCTCCCCGGACTTCTCGCTGCGCACGCGCGTCCAGCCCTCGGCGTGCTCGAGCAACTCGACCGGATCGCCCGTGGTGATGGCACCGACCGGGCGATGCTCGACGCCGGGTCCGGTGCGCACGTTCAGCAGCACATCGCCCTTGACCCACGACTGCCTGGCGGAGGCGGGCGCTGCGACGTGGAGCGTCCCGAGCAGCACCGCCGTGGCGGCGAGCGACGCGAGGCGACCAGGCATGGGTATCCCCCCCTATCTCGCGGTTCTTGGGGGGTCCTGCCCTGTGGCTCCCCGGGCAGGACTCGAACCTGCGACCCAGCGGTTAACAGCCGCTTGCTCTGCCAGCTGAGCTACCGGGGATCTCATCGGCCTCGGACGCAGGGATTCTAAAGGCTCGACCCCGAAAATCAACGAACGAGGGTATTTCCCCTCGGTACGAGGATCTCCACCGGCGAAGACTCGGGCGCCCGCGTGCCATCGGGGCGCTCGAGCACCACGCTGTAGCGGTAGCGGGTGCCGGGCTCGACCTCGCGGTCGACCCAGGTTCCGTCCTCGCTCGCGCCGAGCTCCCGCGTGCGCACCCTCCCGTGCCGGAACACGCGGGCTCCGCGGAACCCCTCGGCGGGCCTCGGGTCCCAGGCGAGGTGCACCCCGTCGGGGCGCGCGCTCGCGGCGAGCCCGTAGCCGACGCTCCGGACGCGCAGGGGGACGGCCGGCTCGCTGTCGAGACCGTCCCGGTCCACGGCGATCACGCTGTAGACCGCCGGCTCGTCCGCGCCGACGCCGGGATCCACGGCCGAGGTCTCCGCGGCCGGGAGCTCGGCCAGGAGCTCGCGGCTCCCGCCCCGGACCCGGTAGAACCGGTAGGCGGTGACGTCCACCTCGACGTTCGGCTCCCAGGCGAGCCGGTTCGCCCCGAGCTTCTGTCCGGCGAGCCGCAGCCCCGCCGGCGGCAGAGGATCGGGCTTGGTGACCGCGCGCACGGAGTCCGAGGTCGGCCCGCGCCCCCCCTTCCGGTTCACGGCCGCGACCCGGTAGTAGAAGACCCGGAGGTCGCCGAGGCCGCGGTCGACGTACACCGTCGCGTGACGCCCTTCGAGCTCCGCCAGGAGCTCGAAGGGCCCGCGCGCGGCGGGACTGCGTTCGACGACGTACCCGCCGACGCTCGGGTCCGCCGAGGGCTCCCACGCGAGCGGCACGGCCCGCGGCTGGTGGCTGTAGGCGCGGATCCCGCTCGGGGGCACGGGGGCCGGGGCGGTGGTGCCGGCGACGACGCCGGACGCCCGCGCGCCGAGCGCGCCCGTCGGCGCGAAGGGGCGCACGCGGTAGAAGAGCGTGGCGCCGTCCTGGTCCGCGTCGTCGTCGAGGTAGGCGGGCACCGCGTTGCCCACCACGGCGCCGATCCGCACGAACGGCCCGTCCGCCAGGGCGGCGCGCTCGATCGCGTAGCCGGCGACGCCCGGCGTGAGCAGCGGGTCCCACTGCAAGGGGACGGCCCGCAGCTCGCCGCTCGTGGCGCGGAGCCCCTCCGGCGCGGGCAGGTCGGCCGCGGCCTCGACGAGCGGCGGGACGGCGGGGGACCGCTCCGGCCGCAGCACGCGCCGCGCGCGGTCCACGTCGAGGCTCGCCGCGCAGGCGGGAGAAAGGAGGCACGCGCAGAGGAGCAGCGCGAGCCTCATCGCTCGTCGTTCCCCGCCTCGGCGGGCCCCGCGCGCAGCCGCTCGAGGTTCTGCAGCTGCCGCTCGGCGCGCGCCACGTACGCGCGCGTCCGCTCGTTCTCGGGATCGATGAGCAGCACCTGGCGCCAGCTCTCGAGCGCGGAGGAGAGGTCCTCGTTGCGGAACGCGGTGCGGCCCGCCTCGATCAGCCGCTCGATTTCCGGCGCGAGTCGGCGCCGCAGCGCGGCGAGGTGCTCGCGGGCCGCGGCATGGCCCGCGTCCACCTCGAGCGCGAGCAGCTCCTGGCGGATCGCAGCATAGAGGTCGCCCTGCTGCTCGGCCGCGAGGGAGTTCTGGTGGAAGCCCTCGGCGCGGATCCCGGCCTCGGTGGCGAAGGCCGCCGGGTCGAAGCTCGACGGCGGGGCGCCGGGCCGGCCGCCCACGCCGCGGATCGTGGCGATGTAGGAGAGGTAGCCGCGCGCGGACTCGTCCTGCGGATCGAGGGCGAGCACGCCCCGGAACGCGCGCTCGGCGGCGGCGTGGTTGCCGGCCGCGAAAGCGCTTCGGCCGGCCCGGACGAGCCGCTCGATCTCGCTGCGCAGCGCCGTCGCGAGCTGCCGGTTTCCAGTCTCGAGCTCCGGGTCGAGCGGGTCGAGCAGGCGCAGGCGGCCCAGGAGCTCGCGCGCGCGGGCCAGGTCGCCGGTCGCGACCGCGTCGGCGTAGTGGCCGCGCAGCTCGCGCTCCCGGGTCGCGAGCGCGCGCGCCAGGTCCTGCACGTGCTCGAGCGTGGCCACGTCGCCGGGCTGGAGCTCGAGCGCGAGCCGATAGCTCAGGATCGACTCCGCGAGGCGGTCGCGTCGCTCGAAGTAGCGCCCACGCTGCTTGTACTGGACGACGAGGCGCTCGAACTCCGCCTCCACCTCGGCGATGCGCCGCTGCGCGCGGGCGTGCTGCGAGGAGTCCGCCGGCACCGCCCGCCAGATCCGGAGCGCCGCGAGGCGATCGCCCTCGTGGTAGCGCCGCTCCCCGAGCTCCAGCGGCGTGGTGCAGGCGGCGGCGAGCAGAGCGCACGGCAAGGCCGCGAGCAAGGCCGCGAAGCGGACGCGCAGCGAGGCGCAGCCGAGCGAAGTGCGCGCCCCCGCTCGGGCCCGGAGCGCGCGGCTCACGGCGGCTCGGCGGCCGCCAGCGGCTCCCGGTCGAAGTCCACGGAGTAGACGTGGACGGGCTCCTCGCGGCCGGAGAGCTGGCGCTCGCCCTCGAAGCGCAGGCGCCGCGCGCCGCGGACGGCGCGCTGGACCGCCTCGGAGATCAGGATCTGGCCGGGCCGCGCGAGCTTCTCGAGGCGGTGGGCGACGTTCACGGCGTCGCCGACGACGGTGAAGTCCGTGCGGCGATCGGAGCCGACGTCGCCCACCACCACGACGCCGGTGTGGATGCCGATGCCGACCTCCACGGGGAGCGCGGCGGGGTTGCCCGAGCCGCGCAGGCCGCGGTTGCGTGCCTCGACGCTCTGCAGGATGTCGACCGCGGCGGAGACGGCGCGCAGCCCGTGGTCCGGCTGGTGCACGGGCGCCCCGAAATAGGCCATCACCGAGTCGCCGATGAACTTGTCGATCGTGCCGCCGCGCTCGAGGATGCGGTCCGAGGCGAGCTGGAAGACCTCCTTCAAGAGGCCCACCACCGCCCGCGCCTTCAGACCCTCCGAGAGGTGGGTGAAGCCGCGCACGTCGGCGAAGAGGATCGTGACCTCGCGCTCCATGCCGGCGAGGGCCTCGCCGTCCGGCCCCTCGAGGAGCTGGTTCAGCACGTAGTCGTTCACGTAGCGGCCGAAGGCGTTCTGGATGCGCTGCTTCTGGAGCAGCGCATCGCCCATCTCGTTGAAGGCGCGGGTCAGCTCACCCACCTCGTCGCGCGAGGTCGGCGGCACGCGCACCGCGAGGTCGCCGTCGCGCAGGCGCTCGACGCCGAGCCGCAGCCGGCGCAGCGGCCCCGAGAGCAGCGCCACGAAGATCATCCCCGCCGCGACGCCGAGCCCGAGCACGACCGCCGCGATGCCGGCGAGCTGGCGCGTGTTGCTGCGCACCACCGGGTCGACGAGCGCGCGCAGGTCGAGGTCGACCTGCGCCTCCCCGACGCGGACGCCGCTGTAGAAGATGGGCGCGCCGATCTGGAGCAGGTCCTTCCTGAAGGCCCCCGTCGGGGTCTCGAGCGACACGACCGGCTTCCCGTCGCGGTCGAGCAGGCGCACGCCCACGACACCCTCGCCCGCGCTCGCCTCCTGGATCAGGCGCTCGAGCACGAGCTCGTCGTCGAAGCTCCCCTGCTCGACGCCGAGCAGCGGCTCCTCCGCGGCGCCCGCGAGGCTCACCGCGAGCGCGTCGCCGCGCTGGCGCACCTCGGACTCGAGCGCCCGGCGCTCGTGCTGGGTCGCGACGAAGGCGAGTGCCATGCACGCGGTCGCGAGCACCGTGGTGATCAGCGCGCTGAACTTGACCTGGAGGGACCGCACGCCTCCTCCGCCGCTTCGAGGAGACCGGAGAGCCGGCCTACTCGAAACGGATGTCGAGGATCTCGAACTCGCGCGTGCCCTTGGGGACGCGCACGCTGACGCTGGCGCCGACCTCCTTGCCGAGCAGCGCGCGGGCGACGGGCGAGGTTACCGAGATCCGCCCCTGCGCGGCGTCGGACTCCTCCTCGCCGAGGATCTGATAGGTGACGCGCTCGCCGCTCTCGACGTCCTCGAGATCGACGGTCACGCCGAAGCGCACCTTGTCGGGCGTCTGGCCGGAGGGGTCGATGACCTGCGCGCGGGCGAGCCGGTCCTCGAGCAGGCGCACGCGGCCCTCGAGGTGGCTCTGGCGCTCCTTGGCCGCGTGGAACTCGGCGTTCTCGGAGATGTCGCCGTGGGCCCGCGCGGCCTCGATCTCGCGCACGATGCTCGGGCGCTCGACGCTCTTGATCTGGCGGAGCTCCTGCTCGAGCTTCTCGTACCCTCCCCGCGTCATCGGGATCCGCTCCGTCAACGGGTCGCGCTCCTCCTGCGGCGGTACACTCGACTAGACGCGAAGACCGGCGCCCCCGTCGAGGACGCCGGCCGCCCGCTGGAGCGTAACGGCCCGCGGGGACGGGGTCAACGAAGCCGCCCATGACAGAGCCCTCGCCCCCGGCCCGGCTCCTGCGCCTCGCGCTCGTCTTCTACGCCGCCCTGCTCGGCGTCGCGGTCGTCTGGGCGCGGCTCGCGGACCGCTCGCTCTGGTTCGCGAGCGCGGAGGCGGCCGCGCGCGGCGTCGATCCGCTGCGCGACGCGGGCGCCGGCGCGCTCGCGGGGTGCCTGGTCGTGCTGCTCTCGGGCTGGCTCACGCGCGCAACGCGCGCCGGCGACCGCCTCGCCCGCGCGCTGGCAAGGCTCGTCGGACGGCGCACGACGGGCGAGTGCGTAGCGCTCGCGATCGTGAGCGGCATCGGCGAGGAGGCCTTCTTCCGCGGCGCCATGCAGCCGCAGCTCGGCCTCGTGGCGACGAGCTTCTGTTTCGCGCTCGCCCACTTCGCGCCGCGCCGCGACCTCTTGCCGTGGACGGCCTTCTCGCTGGCCGCGGGCTTCGCGCTCGGCGGCCTCTTCGAGGCGACGGGCAATCTCGTGGCGCCGGTGGTCGCGCACGCCGTCGTGAACGCGGTGAACCTCCGGCTCCTCTCCCGCGATTACACGCAAGCGCCCGAAGGGCGCGCGCAGCGAGGCGGAGCCGAGCGGAGTCCCTAGGACGTGCAAGCGCCCGACAAGCGCGCGCAGCGAGGCGGAGCCGAGCGGAGTCCCTAGGGCCGAACCGCGATCGCGTCGATCTCGACCCGCGCTCCGAGCGGGAGCGCCGCCACCTGCACCGTCGACCGCGCGGGGTGGGGCGATGCCGAGAAGTGCTGCGCGTAGACCGCGTTCACGCGCGGGAACTCCGCGAGGTCGACCAGGTAGACCGTGGTGCGCACCACGTCGGCGAGCGAGGCGCCCGCGGCCTCGAGCACGGCGCGGAGGTTCTCGAGCACGCGCCGCACCTGCGCCTCGACGTCGCCCGGGACGAGCTTCCCGGTGGCGGGGTCGAGGGGGATCTGGCCGGAGAGGAAGAGGAGCCCCGCGTGCTCCACGGCCTGCGAGTAGGGCCCGACCGGCGCCGGCGCGGCACCCGTGCGGAGCTCCCTCAACCGCTCACCCGTCGTCGGGCTCGTCGTCGATCAGCCGCTCCTCGAGCAGCCGGAGCAGGTAGCCGAGCACGAGGAGGTTCGGCAGGCGCTTGCGCGCGACGCCCTCGATCGAGTTCGCGGCGCCGAAGTCGTCGGCGTAGACGGACAGGAATTGGAGCGTCTCGAAGGGGACGTTCTTGGCGAGCAGCTCGTTGATGCGCTCGACCGGAAGCTCCTCGAAGACCTCCACGAGTTCCCACGCCAGCTCCTCGCGAGTCAGTCGCCCGCCGATGTCGAATCTCATCTCTTGCCTCTTGCCGCCTTCCGCACCCGCCGCCGGGTTCATCCTGACAGCCGCTACCGGCAAAGTCAAACACCGTCGATGGGCGCCGGCGAAGTGGGTGCGCATGCGCGGCGGGCTCGATTTTCCAAGGCTGCGTCAGAGCTCGAGCGGGGGAGTTGCCGGTCGACTTCCGGAGCGCTGCTCCCCGCGAGGAGCCTCGAGCGAGATCGATTGGCCCGAATCGTCGGGCGTGAGCGCGTTCCCCGCCTCCTCGAAGAGGCTCTCGCGCACCAGGATCGGCGCCTCGAGCCGCACCGCCACCGCGATCGCGTCGCTAGGCCGGACGT
This sequence comes from uncultured Spirochaetales bacterium, assembly GCA_964624475.1. GTDB lineage: Bacteria > Myxococcota_A > UBA9160 > UBA9160 > SMWR01 > CAZUYC01. The sequence goes on from CAZUYC010000086.1 coordinate 30,255, forward strand.
CGATCTCGAGGACCTTGCCGTTGGCGCGCAGCTCGAGCGTCGCGTAGTAGGTGCCACCGCGCAGCTCGGTCACCACGACGCGCACGAGTTGCGCTTCCACCGACTGGATCACGCGCTTCGCGAGGTCGTGGAAGTTCGGGCGGGGCGGCGGCTGCTTGTGGAGGTGGGCGGCGATCGAGCCGGCCTCGGCGGCGCCGATCCAGATCGGGAGCATGCGCGGGCCGTCCTGCTCCTCGAGGATGACCAACGGCGAGTTGAAGCGGTCGACGCCGACCGAGCCGACCCGCACCGGCACCTCGCGCTCGGCCGCCCGCTCGGGCGCGTCGCCGCACGCGAGGGCCAGCGCGGCCAGGAGCGGAGCGAGCCTGGCTAAGCGCCGCATGCTGCGCCTCGGGTCGGGCCTCGGATCAGGAGAGGAATGGTCGGGGCGACTGGATTCGAACCAGCGACCTCTTCGTCCCGAACGAAGCGCGCTACCAGACTGCGCCACGCCCCGAGAGCTCTCCAGGATCGCGTAGACTGGGGCCCATTATGCCGGAGGCCTGGGTCCCGGTCGAGCCCGCCGGGTTCGCCGCGGCGGCCGCGCTCGCGATCGTCCTCGCGACGGCCTGGGCCTCGCTCCGGCCCGCCGCCGTGGTGCGGCACGCGCGCGCGGTCCTGGCGGCGGTCCTCCTGCTCTGCGCCGCGGCCGGCGCGGTACTCCTGCGCCTCGATCCGCCGGGCCTCCGCCTCGAGATCGACCCCTCGACCGAGTCGCTCCTGCCCGCCGGGGACCCGGCCGTCGACGCCTACCGCCGGGCCGTCCGCGACTTCGGCGACGACCAGCTCTTCGTGATCGCGATGGAGACGGGGGGCATCTTCCGCCGCGAGAACCTCGCCGCGCTCCGCCGCGTGGGCGATGCGGTGTCGCGCCTCGAGGGGGTGCGTAGCGTCGGGAGCCTCGCCCGCGTGAGCTCCTTCCGCTTCGACCGCGAGGCCGGCTGGATCGAGGTCCGGCCCTTCCTGGAGGAGATCCCCGAGGACCCGGCCGAGCTCGCCCGGCTGCGCGAACGGGCGCTCGCGAACCCCGTCTACCGCCGCAACCTCGTCTCCGAAGACGGGAGGACCGCGGCGCTGAACGTCTCGCTGCGCGAGATGACGGACCGGGAGCTGATCCGCGCGGACCTCGACGGCCGGATCGGCGCGATCCTCGCCGCCGAAAGTACGCCCGAGCGCCGCTTCCACGTCTCGGGCCGCCCGCACATCAAGTCGCGTATGTACCGCACCATGACCCGCGACCTCGCGGTCCTGATCCCGACCGGGGTCGCCGTCCTCGCCGGGGTGCTCGCGTTCGCGACCGGGACGCTGCGCGGGGTGCTCCTCCCGCTCGGCAACGTCGGGATCGCCGTGCTCTTCACCTTCGCCTCGATGGCGCTCGTGGGGCGGCCGCTCACGGTGCTCTCCGTCCTTCTGGCGCCGACCCTCGTCGCGGTGGGGAGCGTCTACGGCGTGCACGTGCTGAACCGCTACGACGAGGACGTGGCCGCCGGGGGGACGCGGCCGGAGATCGTGCTGCGCTGCATGCGGCACATGATCGTGCCGGTCCTGATCTCCGGCACCGCGACGGTCGTCGGCTACGGGTCGCTGCTCTGGACCGACGTCCCCGCCGTCTCCGAGATCGGCGCGTTCTCGGTGCTCGGGGTCGCGTCGGTGACCGCGCTCTCGCTGACCGGCCTGCCGGCGCTGCTGGTGCTCCTCCCGCTGCGGCGCGTCTCGCGCCCCGGCGCGCGGCCCGACGCGCGCCTGCGCCTCGCGGCGGCGATCGGCGCCGCGCTCGACCGCGGGCTCGCGCGCCTCGCCGGCGTGACCTGCCGCCGCGCCACCGGGATCTGCGTCGCCTGGGGGCTCGTCGCGGCGATCGCCGCGGCCGCCGTCCCGCGGGTCGTGGTCGACACCGATTACCTGAGCTTCTTCGATCCCGAGAGCCCCGTGCGGCGCGACTTCGAGGCCGTGGGGCGCCTGCTCGCGGGCGCCGTGCCCCTCTACGTGGTGGTCGAGGGCGGAGAGCCCGGGCGGCTGCGCGATCCACGCACGCTGCGCCGGCTCGAGGCGCTCCAGGCGCAGCTCGACGCGATCCCCGGCGTGAGCCGCACCTTCTCGTTCCTCGAGCCCCTGCGCCTGCTCCACCGCGCCGTCTCGGGCGACGACCCCGCGGCCGAGCGGATCCCCGAGACGCGCGAGGGCGTGGCGGAGCTCCTCTTCATGATCCCGAAGCACGACCTCGCGCGCTTCGCGACCCTGGACCAGAGCGCCGCGAACCTCGTCGTGCGCACGGGCGAGGTCGGCTCCGCGGCGATGCGGCGCCTCACCGCCCGGATCGAGGCCGCGCTCGCCGCCGGCGGCGTGCCCGAGGGCATGCGCGCCCACGTGACCGGGAACGCCGTGCTCCTCGACCGCGCCGCCGACGGGGTCGCCCGGAGCCAGGTGACCACGGTGGGCTTCGCCGCGCTCGTGATGTTCCTGCTCCTCGCGCTCGGCCTTCGCTCGGCGCGGCTCGGCCTCGTCGCGATGATCCCGAACTCCGTGCCGATCCTGGTCTTCTTCGGGACGCTCGGGCTCGGCGCCGCGCCGCTCTCGCTGCCGACGAGCCTGATCGCGAACGCGGCGCTCGGCATCACGATCGACGACACCGCGCACTACCTCGTGCGCTACCGCGCCGAGCGCCGGGCGGGCCGCGCGCCCGAGCAGGCGATCCTGCGCTGCACGCAGGCCGTCGGCCGCCCCGTGGCGCTCGCCTCGGCCATGCTCGTGCTCGGCTTCGCGAGCGTCGCCGCCTCGGAGTTCGCGACGCTGCGCCAGTTCGGCGTGCTCTCGGCCTGGACCCTCGCCGTCTGCTTCGTCGGCGACCTGCTCCTGCTCCCGGCGCTCCTGGTGCGCGCGCGCGTCTAGTGCGACTCGAGGCGGGAGAGGTCGAAGACGCTCTCGCCGAGCTCCGGGTTCGGGACGAAGCTCGTGATCACGAGCTTCGTCCAGGTCTCGAGGAGCAGGTGGCGCATGGTCGCCTCCATCGGGATCCAGACGCCGTCGAACTCGCGCAGCGTCCGGGGGTCCGCGGCCAGCTCCTTGATCTCGACGCCGGCGGCGTCCCAGTAGCGCGTGCGCAGCGGCACGAAACGCTGCTGGTCGACGTAGACCCAGACCTTCGAGTACTCCGAGGCGGCCTTCTCGCGCGGGAAGAGCTCGACCACGAAGACCGGGATCCCGCCGAACTCGGCGTCGGGCCGGCGCTCGTAGCGCGCGTCCTCGAGCTCGCGCGGGATCACGTCCTCGAAGGAGAAGTCGGTGCCGTGCACCGCCTCGTGGCGCAGGCTCACGCGCACCACCCGGCGCTTCGAGGGGTAGTAGATGAACTGGTCGCTCGTGCGCCCCGCGTTCGACTGCACCAGGTAGCCCGCGTAGCGGATGTCGGTCGGGTGGGTGTAGCGGACCACGGCCTTCGAGAGGATGCCGTCGATCGGCTCGCCGTTCCCGTTGCGGAAGTCCTTCCAGTGCATCCGCAGGCGCGTCTCCTGCTCGCGGCCGCTGCGGTCCGCGGAGATGAGCCGCGACTCCTCGCTGAAGGAGCGGAAGCGCTTCGCGATCACGCGCGCGTAGATGTCCCGGCCGCTCAGCAGGGCGGGGTCGGTGCCGGCGAGCGCCGGCGCGAGGAGTGAGAGCAGCGCGAGGAGCGAGAGCAGCGCCCGGGCCGCCGCCCGCGCCGTCACTCGGGGGGCCCCGCGGGTGCCTTCGCGGCCGCGCGCAGCGCGGCGATGGCCGCCGCGTAGTCGGGCTGCCCGAAGACGGCCGAGCCGGCCACGAAGACGTCCGCCCCGGCGCGGTGCGCGCGCCCGATCGTCTTCGGCGAGATCCCGCCGTCGACCTCGAGCGCCACCGCGAGCCCGCGCTCGTCGATCCAGCGCCGAAGCCGTGCGATCTTCGGCAGCATGCTCGCGATGAACTCCTGGCCCCCGAAGCCCGGGTTCACCGTCATCACCAGCACCTGGTCGAGGTCGCCGAGCACCGTCTCGACCTGGGCGGCCGGCGTGCTCGGGTTCAGCGCCACCGAGGCGCGCGCGCCGGCCTCGCGGATCTGCTGGAGCGTCCGGTGCAGGTGCGGGCAGGTCTCGACCTGCACGCTCACGAGGTCGGCACCCGCCTTCACGAAGGCCCCGATGTAGCGCTCGGGCTCCGCGATCATGAGGTGCACGTCGAGCGGGAGGTCGGTCGTGCGCCGCACCGCCTCGACGACGAGCGGGCCGATCGTCAGGTTCGGCACGAAGTGGCCGTCCATCACGTCGACGTGGATCCAGTCCGCTCCCGCGCGCTCGACGGCGCGCACCTGCTCGCCGAGGCAGGCGAAGTCCGCCGAGAGGATCGACGGCGCGATCCGCAGCTCCCCGCGCGGCGGCGCCACGCTGCCGAGGCGCGTCACGGGCGGCGTTCGAGGCGCGCGGCGAAGAAGCCGTCGGCATCGTGGCGGTGGGGAAAGGTGCGGAAGAAGCCGTCGGGACCGACGAGCGGGCGCGCCTCGGCGGGCCCGTCCTCGGGACGCGCCGGCTGGAACTCCGGCGCCTCGGCGAGGAAGGCCTGCACGATCGCCTCGTTCTCCTCGGGGAGCAGGGTGCAGGTACTGTAGACGAGGACCCCTCCCGGCACGAGCGTCGCCGCGGCCTGGCGCAGGATCGCGAGCTGCGCCTCGGCGAGGCGCGCCGGCTCGGCGGGGCCGATGCGCCAGCGCGCGTCGGGGTTGCGCCGCAGCGTGCCGAGGCCGGAGCAGGGCGCATCGACGAGGACGCGGTCGAAGCCGCGTTCGGAGGCCAGGCTCGCGAGCGGGAGCGACGCGTCGCGCACCACGCAGCGCACGTTGCCGAGCCCGAGGCGGCGCGCGTGGCGGCGCACGAGGTCGAGGCGGCGCGCGTGGCGATCGAGGGCCACGACCTCGCCGCTCCCGCCGAGGCGCTCCGCGAGCGCCGTCGCCTTGCCGCCCGGGGCGGCGCAGGCGTCGAGCACGCGCTGGCCGGGCCGCGGGTCGACGAGCGCGGCCACGAGCTGCGACGCCTCGTCCTGCACCGTGAGGCGCCCGGAGAGGAAGGCCGGTTCGAGGGCCGGGTTCCCGCGCCGCCCGAGCCGGATGCCGTCGAGGGCGTAGCGGCACGCCTCGGCCTCGGGGAAGCGCTCGCGGAGCTCCGCCAGGAGCGCCCCCCGCTCCGCGCGCAGGCGATTCGCGCGCACGACGAGCGGCGGGATCTCGTTGCTGGCGCGCGCGAGCGCCACCGCCTCCTCCGGGCCGAAGAGCTCGACGAAGCGCGCGGCGAGCCAGGCCGGGAGCGAGAGCGCGTGGGTCAGATAGCCGAGCGGATCTCGCTCGGGGTCCGGCAGGGCGATCGCCTCGTACTCGGCGGCGAGGCGGCGCAGCACGGCGTTCACGAGCCCCGTCGCGCGCTCGGCGCCGGCCGCGCGTACGCAGCGCACCGACTCGTCGACGGCGACCTGCGGCGGGGTGCGTCCCTTGCCGTGGACGATCTGGTAGGCGCCGAGGCGGAGCGCGTTCGCGACGAGGGGCTCGAGCTTGCCCTGATCGCGGTCGAGGAAGTGGGCGAGCAGGAAGTCCAGGTGGCCGCGCCAGCGGAGCGTCCCGTGGACCAGGTCGGTGGCGAAGGCGCGGTCGGCGGAAGCGAGGTCGCCCCGGCCGAGGAGGGCGCGCAGCAGCACGTCGGCGTAGGCCCCCGCGCGCTCGACGCGCTCGAGGACGCGCAGCGCGAGCTGCCGCGCCAGGGCCGGCGCGCCGCGGCGCACCGACGGACGCGCCGGCCGGCCGCGGGCCGGGCGCGCGCGCCGGGAGTCGTTGCTCACGCCGCGAGTCTAGCTCCCTTCGCTCGCCCGCGAAGATCCGCGCTTCTTCCGCGGCTTGCGCGGAGCGGGTGCCTTCCCCGCGCCGCGCTGGGCCGGGAGGGTCGCCTGGGCGGCCGCCACCGCCCGCGCAGCGTTCACCCGGCCGTGGCCGAAGCGGGGGCTGTGCCCGTCGGCGCCGTATCCCGCACCGATCTTGTCGGCGGTCTCCTTCAGGAGGTTTCGGAGCTCCGCCCGATCGAGCTTCGGGTTCACGGAGAGGATCAGCGCCCCGATGCCGGCGGCCAGCGGCGTGGCGGAGGAGGTCCCGCCGAAGTCGTTGGTCGAGAGCCCATCCTTGCCGCCGGCGGCCGCACGACCGGGGTTGTAGCCGCGGTTGGGATAGGAGACGTCGGTGGTGAAGATCCCGCGGACCCCGCCGTCCGAGGGCGCGGCGATCCAGACCTCGCGCCCCTGGTTGGAGTAGCTGGCGCGGTTGCCCTGGTCGGTGGAGGCGGAGACCGCGATCGCGTCGGGGTGGTTCGCCGGCGCGTCGACGGGACGACCGTGGCTGTTGCCGACCGCGCAGAAGATCGGCGCGCCGCGGCCGCCCCGCGCCGCGCCGATGTCCTCGATGGCGAGCTCGATGTCGGGGCTCGTGACGCCGCCCCAGGAGCACGAGAGCACGTCGGCGTGCGCGGCCGCGTAGCGGATCGAGTCGGCAACGCGCGCATCGGAGGCGAGCCCGTCGGCGTGGAAGATCTTGATCGGGAGGATCTTGCAGCGCGGGGCGATGCCGAAGGCGCCCCCCCTGGCGCCGCTCGCCGCCGCGACGCCGGCGCAGGGCGTTCCGTGGATGTCGTTCCCGCTGGTCTCGTCGTACGGGTAGCGGAACACCTTGGGTCGCGGGTCGCGGAACTCGGGGCTCGCGTCGTCGGGCACGAAGAAGTCGCGCCCGCCGGTCTTCAGGTTGGCCCGGAGGGCCGGGTGATTGACGTCGACGCCGTCGTCCAGGATCGCGATCGCGACCCCGGGCGACCCGCGCGTGACCTTCCACGCCGCCAGGGCGTCGACGTCCTCGTCCCGGAGCTGTCCCGGATGGGCAGCGCGGTTCTCGAGGTGCCACTGCTCCCGATGCGGTCCCGCGCTGCGCCGGTACTGCGACACGAAGTTCGGCGTGGCGAAGACCACCTCGTCGAGAGCAGCCCAGTCGTTCGCGACGTCGATCAGCTGGGTTCCCGCCCGGCGCCGATTCGGCTCGTGGACCACCACCTGGTCGGGGACGAAGGAGTTGCGCGCGCGCACCTCGAAGCCGTGCAGACCGAGGATCTTGCGCTGCTTCGCCTCGTCGACTCCGCCCCGGAACCGGATCACGATCTCGTGTCGGACCATCCGCACCAGGCCGCTGGCGCGCTCGCGGAAGAGGGCCGGCGAACCCTGCTCGCGGAGGGTCCGCTCGGCCTCGGCACCGCGCGCCACACGCACCCCGAAGAAGGCGCGCATGGCGGCCGAGATGCCGGGCGTGGGCTGCTCGGAGAGCGTACCAAGGAGCGGCACGCCGTCCTGAAGGGAGAGGGTGGTCTGGATCGATTCGAGCTGGACTCGTCGGCGCCTGGCGTCGTAGATGAACACGCGGTGCGGCCTCCCTGCCGCGCCGGGCACTCTACGGAGCGCGCGGCGGGGCGGTCAAGCGCCGCGTCGATCGGCTCGGCGCTCGTAGCGCGCGACGGTCTCGAGCCAGGCCGCCCGCACGCCCGGCTCGGCCTGGAGGCCCTCGACCAGGTCCGGAAGGAAGTCGGCGCGTGCCGTGTCCACGGCGAAGGACACCTGCTCGGGGACGTAGGCGTTCTTCCTGGCTTCGCGCAGACCATGACGCGAGCCGAAATCGCGCACTTCGGCGGCCGTCGGGGGCTCGCGGAAGCGGACGACCACCGACCCCGTCGCGAAGCTCGGCCGCCCCGCCTCGTCGAGCAGGACGGGCGCGACGAGCGCCTCGCTGCCGAGCTCCTCGCGTGCGGCGCGCCATAGCGCCCGTGCGTCGCCGGGAGCCGCCTCGAAGCGGAGCAGGAACCCGTCGCCCCCACCGAGCTCGTCGACCCGCCCCAGCGACCCCGCGCGGCGCCGGAGATCCGGAGCCTTCGCCGATTCCCGGGGCCACACCACCACGCTGTCGGGGCTCGGGACCTGGCGTGCGGCCACGGAGGGGGAGTCTAGTGAGGCCGGTCGGAGACGGCAGCCGGCCCTCGAGCGCCGGCCCATCCACACTTCGAGGCTCGCTGCGCGTGCTCACGACACGAGCACGTCCCCCGAGCGGTAGCGCGCGAGCGGGCGCGGATCGAGATCCCCGGGGTCGGCGAGAGGTTGCGGCGCGACGCGCGCGACGCCGTCGAAGCGGGCGGGATCGAGCCGCATGGCCCCCCCGAAACGATCGGCCGGCAAGACAGCACCCGCAGACGCCATGCTTCACCCGTCGGGACCGCGATCGGGGCAGTTCCCACGATAGGAGAATAAAAAGCGAAAGTCAACCGATCCCCGAGAACTGGACCTCTTCTTCGTCCGTTCCAGATCCAGCGGGGCGAGCGCCGCGTTGCCGTGAGGGGCCTCACCCGGAAATGCACACGCTTGCCGATCTCCGGAGAGAGCCTGGCTCTCGTCGGGGGGAGCGCATTCCGAGCCGGGCTCCAATGCGACAGGAGCCTATCGATGGGCAAGCGCACGAAGTCTCTGCTCCTCGGCCTGCTGGCGGCCGTCATGGGTTCGCCCGGGTCCGCGCCGGTCTGGGCCGCGGAGGACGAGCAGGAAGATCTCCTGTTCTCCAGGGCGAAGATCATCATCGAGTTCAATGCCAGCGCCGACGACGTCGGCGTTCAGGTCCTGCTCGACGGAGATCCGTGGAGGAAGGTGGCGGCGTTCGCCCCGGATGGGCGAAAGATCCTCGAGATCGTCGGGCGCCGCAGCCTCGGCCAGCAGGGCCTGACGGAGCTCTTCTTCGAAAGCTCGGAGCCCTCGCTCGCCGAGCTTCCCCTCGAGGAATTCCTCGCCCGGTTCGAGGAGGGCGAGTACGCGTTCGAGGGCGTCACCATCGAGGGCGAGGAGATCGAGGGGAAGGCGACCTTCAGCCACGTGATCCCGGCGGGGCCGAAGATCGTCTCTCCCGACGTCTCGGGAGACGAACCGCCGGCCGTCGATCCCGGCGCGCTGGTGATCGCGTGGGAGCCCGTCACGGAGGCGCTCAGCGGATCCGGGGACGTCGAGATCGTGGGCTATCAGGTGATCGTCGAGCAGGAGGAGCCGCGCAGCGCCTTCAGCATCGATCTACCGGCCTCGGCCACGAGCGTCGCGGTTCCAGCGGGATTCCTCGTCCAGCGCGACACCCTGCACAAGTTCGAAGTGCTGGCGATCGACGCGAGCGGCAACCAGACGATCACGGAAGGAGAGTTCGTGACCACGCCGTGAGGATGGCTCGGGCGCGTCTCGAGGTCATGGGGCTGTGTTGGGCACAAGGGAGGGCGGTGCAGTACGCGCGACGCGACCAGGGCACGCGGGGCCAAGTGGACGTGCTGAGCAACGCATGCGCAACGCTTCTCTGGTCGCGCGTCCGGAGCGGTGGATTTCCGGTACAGCAGTATGTACGATGTTCGTACAACTCATGTCAATCCTCTCCGCGCCGACCGCCGAGCCGACGCAAACCTGCCTGTACCCTCGACCGCATCCGGACGGCGAGGAGTGGCGGCAGGTGCCGAGGAAGAAGAATGGTCAGCGACCCGGCTTTGGCGCGCGGCTCGCCACGCTGCGCAAGGCGGGTGGCTATACGCAGCAGGAGCTGGCCCAGGAGCTCGGCGTCTCGCGGCGGATGATCGCCTACTACGAGGGCGAGACCGAGCACCCGCCGGCGGCGCTGCTCCCCGCGCTTGCGGCCGCCCTCGGCGTCACCACGGACGAGCTCCTTGGCGCGACACCCGTCCGCCGAAAGTCGGCGAAGCCCGACAGCCGCCTCCAGCGCCGCATGCAGCAGATCGAGAGGATGAACCCCAAGGAGAAGCGCCAGGTGCTCCAGATCCTCGACGCCTGGATCGAGCGCGAGCAGCTCCGGGCGTCGAAGGAATAGACCGATGGCGGCGCGCCGGCCCAGGGCCGCCGGGCGGCCGCTTCGGGTCTACGTCGATACCTCGGTCTTCGGGGGCGTCCACGACGACGAGTTCCGCGCCCCGAGCGAGCGCTTCTTCGCTGCGGTGCGCGACGGCGCCTTCACGATCCTCGTGAGCGAGGCGCTCGTGGTCGAGATCTCGAGCGCCCCGACCGTGGTGCAGGCGACCTTCGAGGCGCACCGCGAACACATGGAAGCGCTCGAGACCACGGCCGAGGCCGCCGCGCTCGCTGCAGCCTACCTGGCCGCCGGCGTCGTCCCCGCGGCCTCGCGCGTGGATGCCCTCCACGTGGCCCTGGCCTCGGTCGCGCGGGCCGACGTCCTCGTGAGCTGGAACTTCCAGCACCTGGTGCAGCTGCGCCGCATCCGCGGCTTCCACGCCGTGAACGTGCTGCGCGGCTACCCTCTGCTCGAGATCCGCTCGCCCCGGGAGGTAATCGATGAAGAAACCTGAGCGCCTTGACTGTGTCGCCATGAAGCGCCGCGCCCAACGCACGCTCGCCAAGGCCCTCGCCGGCAAGTCGCCCGCCGAGCAGGCCGAGGCACTCCATCGTCTGGCGGCTCAGACGCCGCTCTGGCGCAGCCTCGCGAAGCCCCGCGGCGAGCGCCCGGTGCGCGCACACGCGAAGCGGCACTCGACTGGATGAGATCCTTTCGAGCGCGGCACCGACTGCGCCCTCGGAGAAGATCGAGGTGACTCCAACCGCCTCGGCCCGTGGTTCAGCGGCTGCGCGAGCGGGTCACGTTCCTGTGTCGAACTGAGCGATTTCGAAGTAGTATCGGCAGGCCTTTTCGCTGTTGATGGCGTTGAGCCGCTCGACCTCCCGACGAGCCTGCTCCTCGCTCGCGACCACCTTCTTCACGGTGACGTGCTCCGACACGTGGTCGTCTTCCTCATAGGCATCGGCCCTCAGTACAACGAAAACGTGCTGGTACCGCGAATGCTTCTGTTGCTCTGCCGACATCTCCAACTACCGTTTCAAGCCAGGGATCGACGGGTCCGTGAGAGAACCTAGCCGTTCTCCCGTCCGCGGATGATAGACGCCCGTTCTTCCGCTGATCGCATCGTCGGCCGGGCCAAGACCGGGGTCTCGTGTTCGAGCAGGACCCCACCGACATGTTCTATCTGTGGCGCGAGGCGCGGCTGCGCGACCCCGACGGACACGATCTGCGGCTGTACCACGCCGGAGAGAACCGGCTCAACCCCCCGTGGAGGTTGAAGGAACCGGCCGCGGGCTGAACCGCACCGCCGGCTCGCTCGCTGCGCGCGCTTCGCTTCTTGGGGGCCCACCCTTCGCTCGCCTGCGGCTCGCTGCGCGCGCTTCGCGCTTGCGGCATCAGACCGCGTCTCCGAGGGTCGCGCCATCGGGGAGGTCGTGGCCGCGCAGGAAGGCCGCGACGTCCATCGCGCGGCCGCCGGCGCGCTGGACGCGCGTCGGGACGAGCCAGCCCGCGCCGGTGGCGATGCGCAGGGTCGAACGCTGTTGCAAGTCCGCGGGCTCCGGTCGCCGGACGGTTCCGGGCGCGCCGCCGACGGGGCCGGGCTCGGCGCGCGCGGCGAGGATGCGCAGGCGCTCGCCGAGGAGGGTCGTCCACGCGCCGGGGCTCGGCGCGAAGGCGCGCACGCGGCGCGCGAGCGCAGGGGCCGGCTCGCGCCAGTCGAGGCGCGCCTCGCCGGGCTCGAGCTTCGGGGCGAAGGTCGCGGCGGCGGGGTCCTGCTCGGTCCAGGTGACGCGGCCTTCGGCGATCGCGTCGACGGCCCGGGAGACGGCCTCGGCGCAGAGCTGGGCGAGCCGCGCCTCGAGCGAGCCCGCGTCTTCGCCCTCGCCGATCTCCGTCTCCGCACGGAGCGCCACGGGGCCCGTGTCCATCTCGCGCTCGACGCGCATGACGGAGATTCCGGTGCGCGCGTCGCCGGCGAGGATCGCGCGCGCGATCGGCGCCGCGCCGCGCCAGCGCGGCAGCAGGCTCGCGTGGCCGTTCACCAGGTAGCCGAGGCGCGGGAGCTCGCGGATCCGCCGCGGCAGGAACTGCCCGAAGGCCACCACGACGCCGAGGTCGGGAGCCAGGGCGCGCAGCTCCCGCTCCACCTCGGGGTCGCCGACGCGCTCGGGCCGCAGGAGCGCGACCCCGGCGCGGAGCGCCACGGCCGAGACGGGCGACGGCCCCGCGTGGCGCCCCCGCCCGCGCGGGCGGTCGGGCTGGCTCACGACGGCGACGACGGGGTGCCTCCCGCCGAGGAGCCGCTCCAGCGTCGGGACGGCGAACTCCGGCGTCCCGAAGCAGGCGAGCCGGAGCGGCGCGCTCAGCCCTGCCTCGCGTCCTCGGGAGCGGCCTGCGGGCCCGCCTCGTCGCGCTCCTCCCGCAGCTGCTTCATGCGCTTGCGCACGTACATGCTGCGCTTGAGCCGGCTGATGCGGTCGATGAAGAGCACGCCATCGAGGTGGTCGAGCTCGTGCTGGAAGCACACGGCCTCGAGCTCCGAGGCGTCGATCTCGAGCGGGTTCCCGTCGAGGTCGGTCGCGCGCAGGCGCACCTGCGAGGCCCGCTCGACGTCGGCCTGGAAGTCCGGCACCGAGAGGCAGCCCTCGCTCCAGGTGATCCTGCCCTCGGCCTGGACGATCTCGGGGTTCACGAGGATGCGCGGGCTCTTCTCGTTCCCCTCCTCGGTCCACTGGACGTCGACCACCACGAGGCGGACCGGGACGCCGAGCTGCGGCGCGGCGAGGCCGACCCCCGGCTCGTCGTACATGACGTCGAGCATGTCCTGGGCGAGCGCGCGGATCTCGTCGGTCACGGCCTCGATCGGCTTCGAGACCTCGCGCAGCCGCCGGTCGGGAAACTGGAGCACCGGGCGCAACGCCATGGCCCCGTAAGTACCTAAGTCGTAGGAGATTTCAAGCACCAGGCTACGGGCGGGAAGAGCAAGCGCGCGAAGCGCGCGCGCAGCGAGGCGAAGCCGAGCGGAGTAGACCGAGCCGGTCAGAGCATGTTCTGTGGGCGCAGGTCCAAGGTCGCTTGCAGCTTGCCCCGGAGGCGCGTGGCCACGGCGGCGATGGCGCGGGCGGTCTCGCGCACGTCGGCGGGGTCGGCACCCTTCACCAGGACCTGGTGGCGGTAGCGCCCGCGCAGGCGCGCGAGGGGGGCGGGGGCGGGGCCGAGGACTTCGACCGGCCTCCCGGCGGCGCGCGCGGCCGCGGCGAGGCGCGCCGCCGCCTCGCGGGCCTTTGCGTCGTCGGGCCCCGCGACGACTAGATGTGCGAGGTGCCCGAAGGGCGGGTAGCCGAGCGGCGCGCGGTGGCCGAGCTCCTCCTCGTAGAAGGCCTCGTAGTCGTGGTCGCGGACCGGGCGGATCGCGTAGTGCCCGGGCGCGTAGGTCTGCACGATCACGCGCCCGGGCTGCGAGTCGCGCCCGGCGCGGCCGGCCACCTGCGTCAGCAGCTGGAAGGTGCGCTCCGCGGCGCGGAAGTCCGGGAAGTGGAGCCCGGTGTCGGCGAGCACCACGCCGACGAGCCGCACGCCCGGGAAGTCGTGGCCCTTGGCGACGATCTGCGTGCCCACCACCACGTCGAGACGCCCGTCGCGCAGGTCGCCGAGGACCTGCTCGCTCCACCCCCGGCGCGCTGCGGTGTCGCGGTCGAGGCGCGCGATCCGCGCCTCGGGGAGGAGCTGGCGCAGCGCCTCCTCGACGCGCTCGGTGCCGATGCCGAGGAGCGCCGCGTCCGCAGCGCCGCAGCCCGAGCAGACGGCCGGCGGCTCGCGGCGCAAATCGCAATAGTGGCAGCGGAGCTTCCCGTCGGCCGCGTGGAAGACGAGCGCCACGTCGCAGCGGTCGCAGCGCTCGGCGTGTCCGCAGGAGAAGCAGAGGATGCGCGTCGAGAAGCCGCGGCGGTTCAGCAGCAGGATCGCCTGCCCGCCGCGCGCGAGGTTCTCGCGGAGCCCCTTCGCGAGCGCGCGCGAGAAGATGAGCTTGCGCCCGCGCGGGAGCAGGCGCCGCTCCTCCGCCAGGTCGACGATCTCGACGGCCGGGAGCGGGCGCCCGCCGATCCGGAAGGGCAGGACCAGGCGCTGGATCCTGCCGCGGTCGGCGGCGAAGCGCGTCTCGAGCGAGGGCGTGGCGGAGCCGAGCACCAGCGGGCAGCGCGCGTGCGCCGCGCGGCGCGAGGCCAGGTCGCGCGTGTGGTAGCGGAACCCCTCCTCGTTCTTGTAGGCCGTGTCGTGCTCCTCGTCGATCACGATGACTCCCAGGTCCTCGACCGGGGCGAAGAGGGCCGAGCGCGCCCCGACGGCGATCGGCATCTCCCCCGCGCGCAGGCGCCGCCAGTGCTCGGCGCGCTCGCGGGGGCGAAGCCCGCTGTGAAGTATTGCGAGCGCGTCGCCGAAGCGCGCGCGCAGGCGCATCACGATCTGGTGCGTCAGGCTGATCTCGGGCACGAGCACGAGGGCCTGACGCCCCGCCGCGAGCGCCTCCGCCACCGCGCGCAGATACACCTCCGTCTTCCCGCTCCCGGTGACGCCGTGGAGCAGGAAGGTCCGGGCCTCGCGCGCGCGCACGGCGGCCGCGATCGGATCGAGGGCCTTCGCCTGCTCGCTGGTGAGGACCGGCGGCACGTCGCGCTCGACCGGCGGGGCGACGGCGGGCGGACCTACCGCCTTGCGCGCCTTGCGCGGCCCGCGCACGAGCGCCGCCGCGAGCGCGATCCCGACGGGGCAGAGGATCTCGACCGCCTCCTCGCGCAGCACGGCGAGGAGCGAGGCCTGGATCGCGGGCTCCGCGTCGAGCACCTCCTCGAGCGGGCGGAGCTTTCCGGCGAAGCGCGCTGCCGCCGGCCGCTCGGCGATCACGCCGACGACGAGCCGCTTCCCGAGGCGCACGCGGACGCGGCAGCCAGGGCTCGCGGCCGCGTCGAGCTCCGGCGGCACCGCGTAGTCGAAGAGCTCGTCCACCGCGATCGGGAGCGCCACCCGCGCGACGAGCGCACGCGTATCCGACGCCGCGAGCAGCGGCGCGTCCGCCGAGGGGGGCCCCATCGAGCGGGAGTGTACGGCGGAACTCGTGCCCGGGCCCTCAGCCCCGCGCGCGCCGCCGGCGCCCCGCGGCGCTGCGCCGATGCCACGAGAGCGGGATCCCGTGCCGCGCGATCAGCCGGTAGACGGCCGTCCGGCTCTTGCCCAGCACCTCCGCGGTGCGCGCCACGTTTCCCCCCGACGCGCGCAGCTCCGCGAGGAGCCTCTCGCGCTCGCGCAGCGCGTGGTCGGCGCGGATCCCGCCCACGCTCTCGCCGCGCTCGGCCAGGACGTCCTCGACGAGCGCGCGCCCGATCGCGGGCGAGGGGGAGAAGACGATCGCGCGCCCGATCACATCCTCGAGCTCGCGCACGTTCCCCGGCCAATGGCAGTGCGCGAGGAGCTCCACGGCCTGCGGCGAGAGGCGCACGCGCTCGCGCCCGACCGCGCGCCCGATCCGCGCGCAGAGATCGGCGACGAGGAGCGGGAGATCCGCGGAGCGCTCCCGCAGGGGCGGCACGCGGATCGCGAAGCGGGCGAGGATGCGCTCGAGCTCGGCGTCGAAGTCCGGCGCGGCGTCGCGGATCGACGCCGAGTCCCCCGTCGACGCGACCCAGCGCACGCTCTCGCTGACGGGCGCTCTCGGCGCTTGCAGGCGTTCGAGCCACCACCCTTGCGCGCGGCGCGGGAGGCGCTCCACGCGCTCCACGTGCACGGTGGCGACACGGGGAAGCCGCGCCTCCGGCGCCAGCGTCGCCGCGTCGATCCGGACGAGCTCGCCGTTCGCGGTCGGCCCGAACGCGTGCAGCAGCTCCGCCACGGTCGATTGCCCGCTCCCCGGCTCGCCGCGCAGCAGGACCGGGATCCACAGCGACGCCATCCCCTCGATCCGCTGGCGCAGGCAGCGCACGGCCTGGCTCCGGCCGACGATCCGCGTCGCCAGCGCCTGCCGGATCGGGAGCGGAGGTCCGTCCGCTCGGGAGGCGGCCGTGGGGTGCATGGCGGGGAGGCTCGATCGGGCATCCATCGCGGTCCCTCCACTCCAAATCGGGTTCGACGCGAGCCTACGGTCGGCCTCGCGCGGCTGGCAACTCCGAAGAAGCTGGAGGAGCGTGGAAAAGCGTGGAATCCGCAGCGGCGGAGCCGTTTGCGCGTTGACCTCGTCGTGCCCGCTGGCGTAGGCTGCGCCGAGGAGAGGATGCCATGCGATTCTCGGCGGTCTCGGAGGTCGGAATCCTCGGCATCGGAAGCGCGCTCCCCGCCTACGTCTCGCGCCAGATGGACCTCCTTCCGGCCCTGGCTCCCGCCCTCGAGGCCGGCTCGGCGCGGGAGCGGCTCGCGCATCGGCTCTTCCGGAACGCCTGCATCGAGGAGCGGCGCTTCTGCATCCCGGACTTTCGCGATGGCATGGCCCCGACCCTCTACGGCAGCGCGCACCCGGGTGCGAAGCGTCGCATGGAAGTGTACCAGCGCGAGGCTCCACGCCTCGCGGCCTCCGCGTGCGAGCGTGCCCTCAAGAGCGCGCGCGTCGCGACGGACGAGATCACCCATCTCGTAGTCGTCTCCTGCACCGGGACCTTCACGCCGGGCCCGGACGTCGAGCTGGTCGCGAGGCTCGCCCTGCGGCCCGAGGTCGAGCGCACGCTCGTGGGCTTCATGGGCTGCTCCGGAGCCTTCCACGGACTTCGGGTCGCGAGGCGCGCGGCGCTCGAGCCCGGCGCGCGCGTGCTGCTCGTCTGCGTCGAGCTCTGCTCCCTGCATCGGCACGAGGGGATGGAGACCGGCTCCCTCGTGGCGCAGTCGATCTTCGCCGACGGCGCCGCAGCGGTCGTGGTCGGCGCGTCCGACGCGGCTCGAGCTCCCCTGGTGGAGCTCGGGCAGGCCCGGACCCACCTCGAGCCCGGGACGCGCGGCGCCCTCACCTGGGAGCTCCAGGACGACGGCTTCGCGGTGCACCTCGCGCCCGAGCTCCCGGCGATCGTCGGGCGCCACGTCGCCCGCTTCGTGGCGCCGCTCCTGGATGGCGTCGATGCGGTGAAGGCCCGCGCCTGGCTCGTGCATCCGGGCGGAGCCGCCATCCTGCGCGCCGTCGAGCGGGCTCTCGGGCTCGACCCCCGGGATCTCGCGAGCACGTGGTCCGTGCTGCGCCGGCTCGGCAACACCTCGAGCGCGGCCATCCTCTACGTGCTCGAGGAGGCGCTGCCGGACCTCGCGCCGGGAAGCGAAGGGGTGATGCTGGGTTTCGGTCCGGGGCTCACCTTCGAGGGGTTGCGCTTCTGCAGGGGAGCCGGTCGGATCTGAACGAATCCGGGCGTAGCGGGCGGAGGGGTATGGCGGGCGGTGCGGAGAGCTGCGAGTCCCCGAGGACCTGGACGGCCCTCGTCGTCGACGACACCCCCGAAGCGCGGGCGCTCCTGCGCGAGAAGCTCTCCGCCTGCGGGTTCCGCGTGGCGCAGGCCCGCGACGCCTTCCACGCGCTCGAGCGGCTGCCCGAGGTCGAGCCGGACCTCGTCGTGACCGATCTGCGCATGCCGGGCCAGGACGGGATCGACCTCGTGCGGCGGATCCGCGAGTTCTCGGACGTGCCCATCATCGTGATCACCGCCTACCCGAGCGTTCCGACCTGCGAGAGCGCGCTGCGCGGCGGCGCGCAGCGCTTCCTGCGCTGGCGCCAGGACCTCGACCGGCTCGGCGAGGTCGCGGCCGAGCTCCTGCGCGCACGCGAGCAGGAGGGCGGGGACGCCGCGGCCGCGGTGCGCGACGTGGTCGCCGTGCGCAGCCGCCGCCAGCGCGAGCTGCGCGATCACCTCGAGCGCCTGCTCGTCGAGTGCCACGGCAACATCTCCCGCATGGCCGGCCGTCTCGGCAGGGACCGGGCGACCGTCGTCTATCACCTCCGGAAGTTCGGCCTCTTCGAGAGGCGCGAGCGCGACAGCTAGAGGGGAACCCTCGCGTGGAGTGGCTTACCCGCCGCGCCCTGGAGACTCCCCGAGCCGTCGTCCTGCTGACGATTGCCGCCGCCCTCTTCGCCGCCGCGGGTCTCCCGCGCGTCGGCACCGAGGTGGGCTACCGGGGCGTGCTCGGCGACTCCCATCCCTCCGTCCTCGAGCTCGATGCCTTCATCGATCGCTTCGGGGGCGGACTTCCGGTCTTCGCGGTCTACGGCTGCGCGGATTCGGGCTCGTGCGACTCCGTCTTCGACGAGGCGCCGCTGCGCATGGCGCAGAGCGTCGAGGAGTCGATGTCGCGGCACCCGCTGGTGCGGCGCGTCGACAGCCCCGCCTCGAGCCCGATCCTGGTGCCCGCGCCCGGGGGCTTCGAGGTGCGCCGCCTCGTGGAAGACGGCCGGATCGCGGCGGACCGGGAGGCGCTGCGCGACCGCGCCCTCGCGGACGAGCTCTGGGAGGGGACGCTCGTCTCGCGCGACGGTCGGGTAGGGGCGATCGTCGTGCAGCTCGCGTCCTCGGACAGCCGCACGACGTCGAGCGTGGTGCCCGCGCTGCGCGAGGCGCTCGCGCCCTTCGAGGCGCAGGGCTTCCGCTTCCACCTGGCCGGCGATCCCGTCGACTTCGCGGTCGCCGGCGGAGAGCTCCAGCGCGAGACGCCCCGGATCGTGCCGCTGATGATCGTGATCATCGCGGGCATCGTCTTCGCCCTGCTGCGCTCCTGGCGCATGACCGGCCTCGCCCTGCTCACGACCGGCCTCGCCGTCCTCTTCGCGCTCGGCGCGATGGGCTGGCTCGGCTGGCCGCAGAGCGAGCTCACGCAGGCGCTCGCGCCGGCCGTGCTGGTGATCGGCGTGTGCGAGGCGATCCACGTGCTCGCGCGCTACGCGAGCCTCGCGGGTGCCGAGCCCGGCGCGGACCGCCGTGAGCTGATCCTGCGCGTGGCGCGCGAGATCGGCGCCGCGTCGCTGATCTGCGCCCTCACCACGGTCGCCGGCTTCCTCTCCTTCTCGACTTCGGATTTCGCGAGCTTCCTGCGCTTCGGCGCGATCGCCTCGATCGGCGTGATGGCCGGCTTCCTGCTGACCTTCACCCTCCTGCCCGTGCTCCTCGTGCGCCTGCCGCTCGAGGCGGGCGGCGGCGAGCGCTTCGCCGGTGCCTGGGACCGCGCGTTCCAGCTGATCGTGCGGATCTCGGAGCGGCGCGGCGCCATGATCCTCACGGTCTCGGGGATCCTGCTCTTCGTCTGCGGCATCGGCGTGGCGCGCCTGGAGGTCGACGTCGACGAGCGGGAGCTCCTCGGTTCGAATAGCGAGGTGGTCCGCTGGGCCGAGTTCGTCGAGCAGAACCTGCGCCGCTCGGACACGCTCGAGATCGAGATCAGCGCGCCCGACGGCGATTCGGTGCTCGAGCCCGCCGCGATGAAGGTGGTCGAGGACGTCACGTCGCGGCTCCCGGCCGTCGACGGCCTCGGCCGCGTGCGCAGCATCCTCGACCCGCTGCGGAGCCTGAACCAGGTCCTGCACGACGACGACCCGTCCCACCACCGCCCGAGCGAGACGCGGGCCGGGAATCGCCAGCTCCTGCTCGTGCTGCGCCTCGACGAGGGAACGCAGCCGGATCTCTGGATCGACGCCTCCGAGCAGCACCTGCGGCTCTCGGTCGAGGCGGATCCCGTCGCCAAGAGCCGGCGGATCGCCATCGTGGAGGAGGTGGAGGCGCAGCTCGCGGCCGCGCTTCCGGACGGCTGGAGCTACCGGCTGACGGGGCCCTTCGCCCTGTATCTCGACCTGGTGCGCGAGATGCAGGCGACGCAGATCGGCTCGTTCGCGAGCTCGACCGTCGCGATCACGCTGCTCTTCTGGCTCTTCCTCTGGACCACCGGGTCGCCGCTCTGGACCGCCCTCTGGTGGGCGCTCGTCGGGATGATCCCGAACCTGCTGCCGGTGATCGCGACGCTCGGGGCCATGGGGCTCTGGGGCATCCCCCTCGACGTGGGCACCATCATGGTGGGGGCGATCGTGCTCGGGATCGCCGTCGACGACACGATCCACTTCATCACCCATTATCGATCGGAGCGAAACGCGGGCGCGGCGCCGCGCGATGCGATCGCGACGACGATGCGGCGGGCGGGGCGCGCGATCGTCACCACCTCGTTCGCACTAGCGCTCGGCTTCTTCGCGCTGACGCTCAGCTCCTGGCAGAGCATCGCGAGCTTCGGCCTGCTCTCGGGGATCGCGATCCTGGCCGCCCTCGCCGCCGATCTCTTCGTGCTGCCGGCGCTGATCCTCGGGCTCTCGCCGTCTGCGGCGGGCCCCGAGCGGCAGCAGGTGAGCCGTGCCCTTCCCCGGCGCGGGCGCGGCGTCCTGGCCCTGCTCGCGGTGCTGGCCTCGGGCGGGATGCTCCACGCGGCGGCGACCGGCATGGCGCAGCCGTCGCGCCCTCGCCCCGCCTGCCGCTGGCTCGCGAGCGGACACGTGCTTCCGCCCGGATCCCTCGACGCGAGCTGCCCGATCGGGACCTTCGAGCGCGTGGAGCTGCTCGAGGCGGGGGGAAGGTCGGTGCGGCCGCACGAGGAGTCCTTGCTCTGGCCCGCGCTCGCGCGCGGTCAGGGGCTCCGCGCCCGCGTCGCGCACGCAGAGGCGGCCGCCTGGGTCGAGGTCCCCCTGCTGGGCGCATCCGGTCCCCGCGCCCTCCCGCGCCTCGCGGCCGCCGGCCTCTCGGCGCTGGCCCTCGTGGGTCTCGCGGTCTTCTTGCTCGCCTATTCGTCGGCGCCGGCCGCGGTTCCGCTGCTCGCGCTCTGCACCTCGCTCGCGGTGCTCGTGACCGACTCCCTCTGCGGCGCGCTGGCGCGGCTCCCGTCCTGGCCGGCGCTGCTCGCTCTCGGGCTCGCGCCGGCCGCGACGACCCACCTCGCGCTCAGCTTTCCGCGCCCCGGAGCGCTTCTCGTCTCCGCGCCGGGGGTCGTTCGTCTCCTCTATGTGTCGGCTGCTCCGGTCGTGGCGATCCTGCTCTGGGGAGCGCACGAATACCCGGCGCTGGTCCGCGCCGCGAGTGCCGCGTGCGCGAGCCTCGCCGGGCTCGTCTGGTGCTTGCTGCTCCTCAAGTGCAGCGTGACCGGCCGCGAATCGACCCTGGCCCTCGAACGCGCGCGGGCCCGGGCCGCGAGCTCCGGCACGGCGCTGGTCGTGGCGGCGCTCGCGGCGCTGTGGCTCGCGACGGAGGCCCTCGCCTTCGGCTCGCCGCTCGACCTCCTCGCCGCCGGGGCGGTGGCGCTCCCACTCCCGGTCGGATACGCGCTCGCGCGCTACCAGCTGAACGACGTCCGACCTCACGTGCGCCAGATCGCGAGCTACGGGCTGCTCCAGATCGCGTGGGCCGTGGCCCTGGCCATCCTGCTCGCCGAGATCTTCCATCGGCGCAGCCCGCAGCTGCTCGCCGACCCCGCCGCCGCCCTCGGCCTCCTGATCCTCGCGCTCCTGCTCGCCGGTGGCGCGCGCGACGCCCTGTGGCGCACGCTGCGCCGGGGGATCCCGACGCTCGGCGCGCGGCTGCGGGAGGTGGAGCGCCGCCTCGCGCGCGAGCTCGAGCCGCTCCGCGAGCCGGACGAGACGGCCTCTCTCGCCGCCGACGCGATGCACGTGGGGCTCGGGGGTCCGGGCGTCGCGTGTTGCCTTCGCGCCGATGCCGGCTGGCGTCTCGCTGCAAGGTTCGGCCCGCTCTTCGCAGCGACGCCGGAGCTGGCGGAGCACGCGGCCCGAGCCTGCGCGGGAAGCGCGCGTTCCGTCCACCTCGCTTTCGAGGGCGGCGCCGAGGGGCCGTGGGCGGACCACCTGCGCGACGCCGGCGTGGAGCTCGTCGCTCCGCTGCGCAGCCAGGAGCAGCTCCTCGGCATCGCGCTCGTCGGAGCGTCGGAGGACGGGCTGCCCTACACGCGCCCCGAGCTCGCCTTCGCGAGCGCGGTCGCCGCGCGCGCCGGGGTCGCGGTCCAGCGCGCGCGGCTCGCCGAGGATCTCCTGCGCGCGGAGCGCTTCGAGGCCGTCGGCCGCATCGCCGCGGGGCTCGCACACGACCTCGGCAAGCCCTTGAGCCTCGTCTACCAGCGCGCCCGGACGATGGGCCGGGAGAGCCTCGAGCCGGAGCAGGTCCGGCGTCACGCTGAGAGCATCGCGGCGCTGGCCGACGAGGCCCTCGCGACGCTCGACCATCTGGTGGAGCAGGGCCGCGCCGATCGCCGGCCCGGCGCGCCCGTCCCGCTCGCCGACCTGATCGCGCGCGCCGTACAGACGGCCGAGCGGCTGCACGGGCCGGATTGCATCGCGGTGCGGCTCACGCCTTCGCTGCCGGAGGTCGCCGCGGCGCGGGACCTCCAGGCGGTCCTCGCGAACCTCCTCGACAACGCGCTGCGCGCGAGCCCGGGGGTTCCGGTGGAGTGCTACGCGATCGTGGACGGCGGCGAGGTCGTGATCGACGTCATCGACCATGGCACCGGGATGGACGACGAGACGCTCCGGCGCGCCTTCACGCCCTTCTTCACGACGCGCTCGCGGCAGGGCGGGCGCGGGATCGGGCTCGCGGCCAGCCAGGCGTTGGTCGAGCAGCTCGGCGGCACGCTCGGCCTCGAGTCGCAGCTGGGGCAGGGCACGCGCGCGAGGATCCGGCTCCCCGCGCCGCGCAGAGTCGACTAGAGTGGCCGCGCGTAGGATCTCGGTCGCTCTCGCGGGGTGCACCGCCCTGTGGGGGATCGCGATGCTCCTGCCGCGGATCGCCACGGCGCAGGCGGAGGACGCGAGGCCGGAGATCCCGGGCGAGCTCCTGCGCCGCGCGTTCGACCGCCGCTACGGCGCCGACACCCACCAGCAGCTGACGCTGCGCCTGCGCTCGGGCGGGCGCGAGGTCCAGCGCCAGCGCATCGAGATCGTGACCCGCACAGAAGAGGGCCAGCTGCGCGCGCTCGCGCGTTTCACGGCGCCGCCGGACCTGCGCGACACCGCGCTCCTGGTGCTCGAGCAGGAGGGGCGACCCGACGACTACTTCCTCTATCTCCCGGCGCTGGGTCGCGTGCGGCGGGTGAGCGGCGCGCAACGCGGCGACTCGTTCATGGGGACGGACCTGACCTACGAGGACCTCGAGCGGCGCCGGATCGACGAGTTCCAGGATCTGCGGGCCGAGGCCGGGAGCCTCGCCGAGCCCGTCGTCGTCGTGAGCGCCCGGCCGCGCCACGCCGCGGCCTACGAGCGCGTCGAGTTCGCCATCGCGCCCGGCGACGCGGCGTTGCTCGAGACGCGCTACTACGCGAAGGGCGCGCCCGCCCCCTACAAGGTGATCCGCTTCCCGCGCGAGCACCTGCACGAGGAAGCGGGGTTCTCGGTGCCGACGCGGATCGCCGTCGCGAACCTGCGCAAGGGGACCGAGACGGAGGTGACCGTCGAGGAGCTGCGCCTCAACCCCGACGTCGACCTCCGCCTCTTCACCACGGACGCGCTGATGCGCGAGTCGAAGCTCGACGACCTGGGCGCGGGCGGCGCGGGGACGGTGTTCAGATCTTTCGGATTTTCAGATTCTCCAGCACCGCCGGGGCCTGCGGGGCCGCTGTCCGGAGAATCTGAAAATCCGAAAGATCTGAACACCGTCCCCGCTCCGGTCCCCGTCCCCGCTCCGGTCCCCGTCCCCGCTCCGGTCCCCGTCCCCGCTCCGGTCCCCGTCCCCGCTCC
>CAZUYC010000087.1:0-4947 GCA_964624475.1 uncultured Spirochaetales bacterium
ATGGCCCATCACACCATCTGACAGGCCAGTAGTCAAGAAAAATGATCACTATTTAGTGGCTACATTATTGCATGCAAAATCAAGTCAACCCGGCGCCACCACAGAAGAATCGTCACGAGAGGGACGGGAACTTCGGTCTAGTCCTTCGGCGGAGGGAGGAGCTTCCCAAAGGAGCGGAACCACATCTCGGCGATCGGCGAGGCCTGGGGCGGGAAGCGATCCTCGAGGCGCCGGATCCGGTCGCCTTCGAAGAGCGCCGCTTCCTCGCCGTCGAGCACGAGCTCCGGGAGGCCGGGTCCCGCGTAGGTCACGCGCCAGCGAATCCACACGCCGCCCTGCCGCAGCGTCGGGCCCTCGAGGAGCTGGAGCTTGCGGGTGGGGAAGCGGCGGTCGAAGGCGTTCACGGACCGCTCCAGGTGCGCGAGGACCGCTTCGCGCCCCTCGAATCGCCCGCCGAAGGGCGGGCCGCCGTGGATCTCGTAGACGGCATCCTCGCTGAAGAAGGGCTCGAGCTGCGACCAGTCGTCGCTCTGGTAGACGCGCTCGAACGCGGCCGCGTACTCGCCGAAGCGCTGCACCGGATCCACGGTCGGTCCTCCCCGTCGAAGGGGGCGGCCCGCGCAAGGCGGGTGCCCACCCCCGCCCGGACGCATCATACTGTACCCTGGGTCCGTCGCGCGCATCGAAATCGCCTCGGAGGAGCGGCCATGGGGGGCAAGGTCGTGAAGAGCGATGCCGAGTGGCGGGCGGAGCTCACGCCCGAGCAGTACGAGGTGTGCCGGAGGAAGGGCACCGAGCCGGCGTTCACGGGGAAGTACCACGTCACCAAGGCCGACGGGATCTACCGCTGCGCCTGCTGCGGCCACGAGCTCTTCGACGCCAGGACCAAGTACGACTCCGGGACGGGCTGGCCGAGCTTCGGCGCCCCGATCGCGTCGGACCGCGTGCGCACCGAGACCGACCGCAGCCACGGCATGAGCCGCAGCGAGGTGCTCTGCGCCCGCTGCGACGCGCACCTCGGCCACGTCTTCCCCGACGGCCCGGCTCCGAGGGGCGAGCGCTACTGCATGAACTCGATCTCCCTCGACCTCGTTCCGCGCGGGGACGAGAAGGGTTAGGTCCCGGCGTCTCGCCCGGCTACCAGCTCGCTCGCGTCGGGGGAAGGAGCTCGACGTCGTCGATCCGGAGTGTGCCCGGGTCGGAGCGGCCCTCGGGAAGGAATCCCGAGGCGAGGCGGCCCACGGGCTGCGGGTGGAAGGAGAGGCCGGTCGCGCGCGCGAGCACCTCGGCGAGCGGTGGGGGCGCGGCGCTCGACCAGACGGGCGGGGCGAGGTCGCCGAGCTCGAGTGTGACAAAGCGCGGCTCGGGCCCGGCCTCGACGTCCCAGCCGTAGCGGAGGGCGGCGTCGTCGCTCGGGTAGCGCGGGCTCTCGACGTCGATGCGCACGGTCCGGGGCCCACCATCCGAGCGCAGGCGCAGGCGCAGACGCTCCACCGCCGAGAGGTCCGTGTTCCCCCCGGCGAAGGGCAGGCGCAGCGACGCCCACTGGCGGAAGCGGTCGGCGGGCGCGCGCGAGTCGTTGCGCAGCTCGAAGTCGAGGCGCAGGTCGGCGCGGCCTGCGAGAGCGCGCGCGAGGCCGAGGCCGTGCGCCACCCGCGTGCGGGGGTTGCCGGCGACCTCGGCGCTCCGCCACAGCGAGACCTCGTTCACCGCCTCGAAGTCGTTGCGCCGCGCCGGGTCGAGGCCGAAGGCCTGGGTCGCCTCGCCGCCCGCGAGCGCCTCGCCGCGCGCGCGCAGGCGGGGCAGCGAGGCGAGCAGCGCCTGGACCTCGGCCTCCCACACCGCGGGCGGGGGGCCGCTGCCGTCCCGCGCCACGTGCGGAGCCAGGAGCGCGCGCCAGGCGAGGACCTGCGCGCGCAGGCTCCGGGCGTCGAAGGCGCGCTCGAGGACCTCGCGCAGCACCGGGCGGAAGCGCTCGCGCCCGACCGCGGCGAGCGCGGCCACGAGCCGGTCGCACGCCGGGTCGCGCATGGTCCGCTCGTTCCAGGCGAGCGGCCGCTCCTCGCAGCCCGCGGCCGGCGCGAGCCAGTCGCGCGCGAGCTGGAGCGGATCGAAGAGCCGCAGCGCGTTGTCGAGGTCCCAGGGGACGAGCCAGAGCCGGCGCCGGGCCCGCTCGGCGTACCAGTAGAAGTTGTGGTTCGTGCACAGACCCCCGTCGCAGTACCAGGCGGTGATCCCGTCCCAGTTTCCGACGAGGCGGTCCGCGGCCATGTAGCGCATCAGCTGGTCGACGTCGGTCCAGCGCTCGAGCACCGCTGCGAGCTCGCCCGGCTCGGCCCGGGCGAGCTCGCGGGCGAAGCCGAGCATGCTCGCGTGGTCGTGCGGCTCTCCCCGGTTCGTGCGCAGGCGTGCCTCGTAGTAGGCCGCGTCGGTCGTCGTGGGCCAGGCCTCCTTGTAGAGGAGGCCATCGTCGAAGTGGAAGCGCCGGTCCGCGAAGCGCGCGTCGATCGCCTCGACGATCGCGAAGAGGCCGAGCGGCTGGCCGTTCAGCGTGAGCCAGGCGTGGGCCGTGCGCGGCGCCGCGACCCCCGCGTCCGCGAAGACCCGGTAGGCGAGCCGCTCGCGCAGGAGACTCCGGTCGAGCAGCATCGCGTGGAAGTTCAGGCGCTGGAGGCCGAAGAAGCGGCGCCCGCGGTCGTAGCGGTCGAAGCGGACCTTGATCGGGAGCTTCGTGCAGATCGGCCTTCCCTCCGGGAAGCAGCGCCCGAACGTCCCGGAGGCGCCCTTGAAGCGCACGCCCACGACGCCGACGGGGACGCCCGCGACCGTGAGCCGCGCCGCGGCCCAGCGCTCCTCGGTCGCGCGCTCGCGCAGCTCCCGCCAGCGCGCCTCGGGCAGCTCGAGCGACCAGGTGCGGACCGCGCGGTCCGAGAAGACGTCGGCCTGGTCGACGATCGGGACGGGCGGCGCCGGTTCCGACCGCCCCCGGGCGGGGCCCGGCGTCGCAGCGAGGAGGAGCACCAGGGCGGCGAGCGGGGAGAGCGGGGATCGGAGCCTGCGCACGGGAGTTCCTTCGTCGGCCCGCGCGGGCTGCGCCGCGAACCGGTCCACCACGGTTCTTCGGCGGCGGTCGGGAGAGGCAGGAGGCCGGCGCTGCCGCGATTGCGAGCCGGACGGGGCCTCGCGTACTATCTGATGGACCGTCAGATTCGCCGGACCGGGGGATCCATGCCGAGCCGCTTCCCGTTCCCGGCCTACCCGAACGGCTGGTTCCGGGTGGCGTACTCGCACGAGCTCGCGCGGGGCGAGGTCCGGCCGCTCTTCTACCTCGGGCGGGACCTCGTGCTCTTCCGCGACGAGGCGGGCGCGGCGCACGTGCTCGACGCGCACTGCCGGCACCTCGGCGCCCACCTCGGCCATGGCGGCAAGGTCGACGGCACCGGGATCCGCTGCCCCTTCCACGCCTGGCGCTGGAACGGCAAGGGCGTCTGCGACGACATCCCCTACGCGAAGCGGATCCCGCCGGGGGCCCGGATGCGCGCCTGGACGCTGGCGGAGCAGAACGGGATCGTCTGGATCCACCACGACCAGGACGATCGCCCGCCCGCGTACGCGATCCCGGATCTCCCGCAGATCGGCGACCCCGCCTGGACGCCGCTCGAGATCCGCCGCTGGACCGTGCGCAGCCGCTGGCTCGACATGAACGAGAACGCGGTCGACAGCGTCCACTTCCGCACCGTGCACGGCACGAAGACGGTGCCCGAGACCGAGGTCGAGATGGACGGGCACGTGCTGCGCTGCCGCTCGCGCATGAAGCAGGCGACCCCGCGCGGGATCGTGGACGGCGGCCTCGACACGACCGACTTCGGGCCGGGGCTCCAGACGGTGCACCTCACCGGTATCGTCGAGACGCTGATGGTCAACACCTCGACCCCGATCGACGAGGAGACGACGGACACGAGCTTCGCCTACACGGTGAACACGTCGGGCGACGCGGCGCTGGCGCGCGGCGTCGGCGCCGCGATCGTCCGCGACCTCGAGAAGCAGATGGGCCAGGACATCCCGATCTGGGAGCACAAGAAGTACTGGCAGAACCCGCTGCTCTGCGACGGCGACGGAAGGTTCGGGCTCTACCGGCGCTGGATGCGGCAGTTCTTCCGCGAGGGTGGGGCGGGCGCCGAGGCGCCGCGCGGCTAGCAAGCGCCGGAGGCGCGCGCAGCGAGCCGGAGGCGAGCGGAGTTCATCGAGCAAGGCCGCGAAGCGGCCGCGCAGCGAGCCGGAGGCGAGCGGAGTTCATCGAGCAAGGCCGCGAAGCGGCCGCGCAGCGAGCCGAAGGCGAGCGGAGTTCATCGAGCAAGGCCGCGAAGCGGCCGCGCAGCGAGCCGAAGGCGAGCGAAGCCCATCGGACCTGCCGAGGCGGTCCCGCATGGGGGAGGGCGGGGTGGGGGACGGCGAGGCCAGGGCGGTGGATCAGAGCGGGCGCGCGCTCGGCCCGCGGGCGCTCCACACGCGGCAGCGTCTGCTGGACGCGACGAAGGAGCTCCTGCGCGAGCGGAGCGTGCGCGACGTCTCGGTGGTGGACATCGCGCGCAAGGCGAGCACCTCGCCGGCGACCTTCTATCAGTACTTCAAGGACGCGAGCGAGGCGACGCTGCGGCTCGCCGAGCTGGCGGCCGACGAGGTACCCGCGGTGGTGGAGCTGATCGACGGCTCCTGGCGCGGACGGAGGGGGATCGAGACGGCGCGCGCGATCGCGAACGCGTTCGTCGACCACTGGGACGCGCACCGCGCGGTGTTGCTGCTGCGCAACCTCGCGGCCGACGAGGGAGACCGCCGCTTCCAGAAGGTGCGCCGGCGGGCGCTCGCGCCGGTGGTCGAGCACCTGGCGGCCCAGATCCGCGACTCCCAGGCGCAGGGACGGGTTCCCGCCGAGATCCACCCCGCTGC
>CAZUYC010000088.1:0-96367 GCA_964624475.1 uncultured Spirochaetales bacterium
GCCCGCGAAGCGGCCGCGCAGCGAGGCGAAGCCGAGCGGAGCCCTGCCTGCCGGCTCCTCGCGGGCGGCAGCCCGCGCAGCGGCCGCGCAGCGAGGCGAAGCCGAGCGGAGCCCTGCCTGCCGGCTCCTCGCGGGCGGCAGCCCGCGCAGCGGCCGCGCAGCGAGGCGAAGCCGAGCGGAGTAGATGCGCCAGCCCCCAATGGGCGGAGCCCAAAAACCCCACTCAAGCCGGAGCCTTCGGGGGTCGATCTTCCGGTCGAGATGGACCCCGCCCAGGAGCCCTCCGGCGAGCTCTACCACGGCTATCGCCGCGAGGTGGAGGGCGAGCGCATGGCCCGCTCCGCCCGCAGCGGGGCGACCATCGTCGCGGCGCTCAACACCGGCTTCATCGCGCTCGACTGGCTCGCCTTCCGCAGCGACTTCGCCTGGATGCTCGCGGCGCGCCTCGCCTGCAACGCGGTGATGGCGGTCGTCGCCCTCGGAGCCGCGCAGCGCTGGCCGCTGCGCTCGGCCGTCGCGGGCTGCCTCGGCGTGGGCGGCATGCTGCTCCAGGTGATCGCGTCCGCCGGCGGCACGACGGGCGAGTACTCGCCCGGCCTCATGCTCCTCTTCCTCGGCATGCCCGTGCTGCTCCCCTTCTCGGCGCGCCAGGCCGCCGGGATCGTCGCGCTGCTGCTGCTCGGGCTCGCCGGGCTGCCGCTGGTCTCGGCCGAGAACCCGACGCTGCGCGCCTACCTCTTCCACATGACCTTCCCGGCGGCGGCCGGCGTGGAGAGCGTCTTCGCCTGCGCGCTCCTCGACCGGCTGCGCTTCGTCGACTTCCAGCGCCGCCGCGCCCTCGAGCGCCTCGACGAGGAGAAGTCGCGCTTCACCGCGAACGTGCACCACGAGCTGCGGACGCCGCTCACGCTCCTGCTCGCGCCGCTCGAGGCGATGCTCGCGGGCGAGTTCGGCCCGCTGGCCGAGCTCCAGCAGAGCTACCTCGCGACGATGCGCGCGAACGGGCTGCGGCTGCTCAAGCTCATCAACAACCTGCTCGACCTCGCGAAGATCGAGGGCGGAAAGCTCCGGATCGCGCGGCGCCGCGTGCGCCTGGGCGAGCTGGTGGAGGAGCTGGTCGCGGGCGCGCGGCCGCTCGCCGAGCACAAGGGAGTGGCGCTGCGCACGCAGGGCCTGGCGGAGCTCCCGCCGCTCTGCGTCGACCCGGATGCGCTCGAGAAGGTGGTGGTGAACCTGCTCGGCAACGCGCTCAAGTTCACCGAGGCCGGTGGCGGGATCGAGGTCGGCGCGGCGCCGCTCGCGGACGGCGGCGCCCGCCTCACGGTGGCCGACAGCGGCTGCGGCATCCCGGTGGAGGAGCTCGAGCGCATCTTCGATCGCTTCGCCCAGGTCGACGCGTCGAACACGCGCCGCTACGAGGGCACGGGGATCGGCCTCTCGCTCGCCCGCGAGCTGGTCGAGCTGCACGGGGGCCGGATCTGGGCCGAGAGCGACGGGCCGGGGCGCGGCGCGCGCATGCAGGTCGAGCTCCCGGCCGGCTCCCCGGACGTCGAGACGGCGCTCGAGCCCGAGCTCGCGCTCGCCGGGCGCGACGACCCGGCGCGCCTCGTCGAGCTTCGCCACCACGTGGACCGGTTCGCGGCCGGGACCTCCGCCGACGCCCCCGAGGCGGAGACGGGAGCGGACGGGGCTCCCCTGGTCCTCGTCTGCGAGGACAACCCCGACATGCGGCGCCTGCTCGTGCACCTGCTCGGCCAGGAGTTCCGCGTGCGCACGGCGGCGAACGGCCGCGAGGGGCTCGAGCGCGCCCGCGCGGCGGCGCCCGCGGTGGTCGTCACCGACGTGATGATGCCCGAGATGTCGGGGACGGAGCTCTGCCGCGCGCTCAAGGGCGATCCGGCGACGGCGGGGATCCCCGTCGTCCTCGTCACGTCGAAGGCCGAGCGGGAGATGAAGATCCAGGGCCTCGAGCTCGGCGCGGACGACTACGTGACCAAGCCCTTCCACCCGCGCGAGCTCCTGGCGCGCGTGCGCGCGCTCGCGCGCCTGCGCCGGCTCCAGGAAGAGGCCGCGCTGCGCCAGCGGCTGCTCGAGGAGACGAACGCGGAGCTCGAACGCGCGCTCGCCGACCTGCGCGAGGCGGGCGTGCGGCTCGTGCAGTCCGAGCGGCTCGCGGCCGTCGGCGAGCTCGCCGCGGGGATCGCCCACGAGGCGAACAACCCCGTGAATTTCGCGAGCAACGCGCTGCGCGAGCTGGCCCGGCGGGTCGAGGAGCTGCGCGGCTTCGCCACGCGCCTGGCGGGCATCGACTGGCGCGACGCCGAGGCGGCGCGCGCGGCGGCCGCGGGCCTCGCGAAGCTGCGGGAGGAGGTCGACCTCGACGAGCTCGCCGACTCCGTGGCCGAGCTGGTGGCCATCGCGGGCGAGGGTCTCGAGCGCACGCAACGCCTGGTCGTGGACCTGCGCGACTTCGCCTCGCCCGGCGGATCCTCGCGCCGCTCGGTCGACCTGCGGCGGGGGCTCGAGTCCACCGCGAAGCTCGTGGCCCACGTCCTCCGGCAGTCGCGGGTCGAGCTGCGCCTCGACCTCGCCCCGGAGCTCCCGGCCGTGGAGGGCGACCCCCGCGCGCTGAACCAGGTCTTCCTCAACCTGCTGAAGAACGCGGCCGAAGCGCTCGAGGGGCGGGGGGGGACGGTGTGGGTCTCCGCCTGCCAGGAGGGCGAGTGGGTGCGGGTCGAGGTGCGCGACGACGGCCCCGGGATCGCCCCCGAGGCGCTCCCGCGCGTCTTCGAGCCCTTCCACACCACCAAGCCCGCGGGGCGCGGGACCGGCCTCGGGCTCTCGATCAGTCGGCGCATCGTCAGCGAGCACGGCGGGACCCTCGAGGTCCGCTCGGGCCCCGGCGCCGGCGCGAGCTTCGCGGTGCGGCTCCCGCTGCGGGGAGGCGCGGGTGCGGCCTAGACCCGACCGCATCCTCGACTACCGCGAGTACCCCGTGCTCTACGTGGACGACGAGCCGGAGAACCTGCGGATCTTCGAGCTGACCTTCCGCCGCGAGTTCTCGATCCTGCTGGCGCGCAGCGGAGAGGAGGGCCTCGCCCGCCTGCACGCCTCGCCGATCGCCCTCGTCCTCTCCGACCATCGCATGCCCGGCATGACCGGCGTGGAATTCCTCGCGCGCGCCTGCGAGATCGACCCGCGCGCCGTGCGCATGCTCGTCACCGCCTACGGCGATGCCGAGACGCTGGGACACGCGATCAACAGCGGCGCGATCTACCGCTTCGTTCCGAAGCCCTGGACGCCGGACGACATGCGCGTCGTGCTGCGCCGGGGGGTCGAGGTCTACGCGCTCGACCGCGAGCGCGAGCAGCTCCTGCGCGAGCTCACGCTGCTCAACCGCGTCGCGAAGTCGATGACCCAGGAGCTCGCCGTCGATCCGCTCCTCGACCTGATCCTCTCCACCGTGACCGAGGATCTCGGCTACGACGCCGCGGCGATGCTCCTCTTCGACCCGGGCGAGGAGCGCCTGGTGTGGGACCGCTTCGCGCCGCGCGAGGACCCCGTGTCGGATACGCTGCGAGGGCTCGAGCTCTCGCGCCAGACGGCGCCCGCCTTCGTGCGCCGCCTCTGCGACGGCGAGGCGCAGCTGCTCGCGCTGGACCAGGCGCTTCAGCTCGAGGGCGTGATGCGGCGCCTCGTTACCGAGGTCTCGGCCGAGCAGATCCTGGTCGTGCCGCTGCTCGGCAAGCAGCGCGCCCTCGGCGCGATCGCGGTCGACAACCGGCGCGGCGGGCGCCGCTTCGGTGCCGACGACCAGACGCTGCTCGAGGGAGTGGCGACGCAGGCGGCGATCGCGCTCGAGAACGCGAGGCTGGTCGAAGACCTGCGCCGCTCGCGCGAGCAGGTGCGGCGCAGCGAGCGCCTCGGAACGCTCGGCACGCTCGCAGCCGGCCTCGCCCACGAGATCAACAATCCCCTGGTCTCGATCCACACCTTCCTGCACATGGCGCCGGCCAAGCGCCGCGAGGAAGACGCCGAGTTCTGGGGCGGGTATCACGCGCTCGCGTGCAAGGAGGTCGATCGCATCCGCCGCCTCGTCGCGACGATGCGCGGCCTCGGCCGCGACGACGGCTCCGCCGCGGTGCGGGAGGGCTTCGATGCGCGCGCGGTCGCCGAGGAGGTCGCGGCGCTGCTCCAGCCCGAGGCGCTGCGCGCCGCGGTGACGCTGCGCGTGGAGGCCGAGCCGGGCACACCGAAGCTCGTGGCGGTGCGCGACCACGTGCACCAGGTGCTCACCAACCTCGCGCTGAACGCCATCCAGGCCTCGCGCCCCGGCGGCGAGGTAGCGATCCGCCTGGCGCCCGATTTGACCAGCGGCGGCGTGTGCCTCGAGGTCAGCGACCAGGGCGAGGGGATCCCGGAGGAGCATCTCGCGCGAATCTTCGACCCGTTCTTCACGACCAAGGGGCCCGACCACGGCACCGGGCTCGGGCTCATGGTCTGTCATCGCCTCGTCTGCGATCACGGCGGGACGATCGAGGTGCGCTCGCGCGTGGGCGAGGGCTCGACCTTCGCGGTGCGGCTGCCCCCGCCGGCGCGCGGCGCCGAGCCGGGCGCCTCGCTTGACCCCTCGACCCCGGATTGTTAGACAGTTCGGCGCGCGCCGTCCTCTGCGCGGCGCCCTCCGGGGGGCCGAACCGAGTGCACAGCCGTGGGCCGATCCCGCTCCTCGCCGCCGCGTGTCTGCTCGCCCAGGCCGGCGGGGCCGCGGCGGCGCCGGCCCGCGTCGCGCTGCTCCCGGTCACCGTGCACAGCTCCGACGCGGCGTCGAGCTACCTGAGCGCCGGCCTCGCCTCGATGCTCTCCTCGCGCCTCGAGCTCTTCGAGGAGATCTCCGTGATCCGCGTCGAGGCCGGCGGGGGAGGCGAGGCCGCGGCGCTCGGGGCCGGTCGCGAGGCGGGGGCCGACTTCGTGGTCTACGGCTCCTTCACCCAGTTCGGCGAGGGCGCGAGCCTCGACCTCCAGTGCGCGCGGGTCGAAGGCGGCGGCGACGCCCGGCGCATCTTCGTGCAATCCGGGACACTCGGCGAGATCATCCCGAAGCTCGACGAGCTCGCCGAGAAGATCCGCCTGCACGTGAGCGGGGGCCGCCCGCCCGCCCCCGACCCCGCCCCCGCCGCGACGGCAGCGGGCGCCGGGGAGCTCGGCGACCTCCAGCGCCGCGTCGAATCGCTCGAGCGCAGCGTCTTCCGCAGCGGCCCCGAGCAGGGCCCGGCGGGCCCGCCGGTGCCGAAGGCCCCCGCGGGCGGGACGGGCGCGCGAACCCCCTAGCCGGCCCGTCTCGCCTGGCGTCTGGCGCCTCCCCGCGTAGGATGCCACCACCCGCATGGCCGAACGGAAGGATCCGGAGCCTCGAGAGCAGGCGCTCGGCAGCGCCCCAGGGGCCGCAAGAGCGGGCTCGAAGAGGTTCTTGCTGGTCGTCCTCGGCGACGCGACCGACGCCCTGCCCGTGGCGCGCTGGCTGGGTCGCCTTCCGCCGGCGGCTCGCGACGCCGCGGCCGAGATCGCCGTCCTCCTGCACGTCGCCCACGCGGACGCGGCCGTGCCCCACTCGCTCGACGCGCTCGCCGCCGCCATCCCGAAGCTGCGAATCCACCCCGATGTGCGGCACTACGGCCACGGCGGGCGCCGCAAGATCGCGTACGAGTACGCGCTGCAGCACGGGTTCGACTGCGTGGCGGTGGTCGAGCCGGACGATCGCTTCCCGCCCGAGCGACTCCCGGAGCTGTGGGCCGAGGTCTCCGGAGGCTACGCCCTGGTCGTCGCGTCGCGCGCACGCTGCCGCGCGCGCGAGCGAGCCGGGGCGCGGCTGCTCGATGCCGTGCTCGGGCTCGCCGTCGCGGACTACGCCTCGCCGTTTCGAGCGATCGACTGCTCCGTGCTGCGACGCGTCCCGTTCCACCTGAACGGCGACGGGCGCGGGTTCGAGACCGAGCTCCTGATCCAGTTCCGCGCGCTGGGCGTCGACCCGCGCGAGATCCGAGGGGAAGCCTCCGGGGATGCGTCCTTCTCGTACTTCGAGAGCCTCGCGATCGCGCTCGGGTATCGCTTCCATCAGCTGCACGTCCTGCGCCGGGGGCAGTATTTCGTCGACCGCGGCGTTGGCTACACGCTGAAGCTCCACCCGGCGAGCTCGCACGTCCAGGTGCTCGACGCCGTGTCTGCCGGCTCGCTCGTGCTGGACCTCGGCTGCTCGCAGGGCCTGCTCGTCGCGCCGTTGCAGCGCAAGCAGGTCCGCGTCGTCGGCGTCGACGCGCGCGATCCGGCGACGGTCTCCGACCTCGATGCGTACTACCGGCGCGATCTCGAGCGCCCCCTCGACATCCCCGAGAGCCGGGTCTTCGACTACGTCGTCTGCTCGGACGTGATCGAGCACGTGGTCAACCGCGCCGAGCTGCTGCGCGGAGTCCGGCGCTACCTCAAGCCCGACGGGCGATTGCTGATCTCGACGCCGAACATCGCGGTCTGGTTCTATCGGCTGTCGCTGCTCGTCGGACGCTTCGAGTACGGACCGCGCGGCGTGCTGGACGAGAGTCACGTCCACCTGTTCACGCGAGCGACCTTTCGTCGAGAGATCGAGAATGCCGCGTTTCGCATCGTGCGCGAGCGCGTCACGGCCCTGCCCTTCGAGGTGGTGTTCGAATCGACGGGGCGCAGCCGGATCGTCCACGCGCTGACCAGCGCGTATCACACGCTCGCGCGCTGGTGGCCCGAGCTCTTCGCGTACCAGTTCCTGCTCGAGGCGGAAGTGAGGACGCTGCTCGAGGCGCCGGGGTCGGGCGGCGACTCGGGCGGGGCTTCGCTCCGGGAGCCGTCTTCCTGAGGCAGGGATCTTCGCGAGAGCCTGACGAGCGGGATCAGCAGGGCCGCGCTCGCGACCGAGATGGCGAAGCCCTCCGCTGCGCCCGGCGTGGCGAAGCGGAGCCGCAGGACGCGCGTCCCCGGATCGACGCGGAGCGCCAGGACGAAGTCCTCGGCCCGGAGCACCGGGGCGGCGGCTCCGTCGACGATCGCCCACCATCCGGGATCCCAGGCCTCGAGAATGCGCACGAAGCCGGTCTCCGGGGCTTCTACGTGCACCACGATCTCGTCGGACGAAGGGCGTGCGTAGGCGATGTGCGCCGCGCCGACCGGGTCGTTCCCCGCCGGCGGAGGGGGCGCCGCGGCTTCCCGGGCGAGCAGGATCACGTCGCGGAGCACGAACGCGGGATCGCGCAGCCGGGCATGGATCTCCTCCTCGTCCAGGAAGAGCGCGCGGCGATGCGGGACGAAGGCGGCGCGCGGGGCGGGCCGGGGGACCGCGTACTGCCGTCCGCCTTCTCCGGCAGCCAGGACCCGTAGGTCCGGGCGGTGCTCGTCCGTCACGACCCGCACGACCCCGGCATGGGCGAGGGCGCGTGCGGTCAGCGTCGAGCCGTCCAGCACCTGCACGTTGGTCCGGGGCGGCACCCCCGTTAGGGAGAGGAGCGCCCGGTAGGGGCGGGCGAGCAGGATCGAGTCGAAGAAGCCCACGTCGTCGACGGCGCGGTTTAGCGGGGTCCAGAAGCCCACGTCCATCGCGACCCGAGCGGTGCCCAGCTCCTCTCGCCAGCGCGCGACGAGCCCCGGATCGCGAGCGAGCGCCGGGCGTGTGTTCACGAAGGGCGCGTCGTGCGCGCCCAGATCGAGGAGCTGCGCCCCGGCGATCGCCGCCACCAGCGCGGCGAGGCGACGCCGGCGCGGGCCGACGGCCGCGCGCAGCAGCAGATCCAGCGCGACGCCGAGCGAGCAGGCCAGGGCGAACTGGGTCAGGTAGATCTGGCGCGCGGGACTCCTCAGCAGCGTGCCGGGCAGCGAGGCCAGGAGCGGCGCCGCGAGCGGCAAGGCCGCCGCGAGAGCCGCCGCTCCGAGCGCGACGACGAAGCGGAAGGGCGGCGCGGGGGACCAGCGCCTGCCGAGGCCGAGGACGACGAGGAGGGCGACGGCGGCGAGGGGCGTGAGACCGACGTAGCCCACGGTGTCCCAGAAGACGGCGTGGTTGCCGGGAAAGGGCACGGCCGGCAGCCGCTCCACGTAGGCGGGCCAGCCGTCCTTCCACGGTGCGACGAACGCGCCGAGACGCTCGTACGGGAAGACGACGTCGTTCGCCGGGCGATCCAACGCGAGCGTGCGCGTGCTGCGCTGGATCAGCCCGAGCGTCGGCCGCCAGGCGAAGCCCGCCATGCCGAGCCCGAGCGCGATCGCGCCGAGGGCGACCGGCGCGCGACCGCGGCCGCGGTAGAGCGCGTAGAGAGCGGTAGCCCCGATCGCGTAGAACGGGAGCTGTGGGTGGCCGGCCAGGGCGACGCAGGTGGTGGCGACCGCCAGCGCCACCAGGCGGAGCCGCGGGCGACCCCCGTCCCGGGCGAGGGCGCGGTCCATCAGCCACAGCAGGAGCGGAAGCGCGGGGTACGCCTCGAGGAGGGGGAGATGTCCCGCCAGGACCCGCGCCGCGAAATAGCCGGAGCATGCGAAGGTCCAGCCCGCGGCCGCCGCGGCGACGGGGGCCAGCCCGCCGCGGCGGCAGAACGCGTAGGTGAAGAGCGCCGCGAGCTGGGCGGCCAGGTTCACGCCGACCGCAAAGGCCCGCGCCGGATCGACGAAGAGCAGCGGCAGGCGCGTAGGGATGAACGGGAAGGACTGGATGTTCGACCAGAACGGTTGGCCGAGGAGCTCACGGGGGTACCACGCCGGCAGCGCTGGCGAGGCTCCGAAGAGCGCCTCGCGGGCGAACTCGAGGCGACGGACGTGCAGGTGGAGGTAGTCGATGCCGACGAGCATCGCGTCGCCTCCCAGCAGCGACGGCGGGCAGTACACGACGAGCACGGCCGCAGCGAGGGCGAGGAGGAGCGCGCCCCGTCCCGCCCGGGAGCCGGGCCAGGCGCCGAGACCCTCGGGAGCGGGCGCCGCGTGCGCCTGCCGATCCGGCCCTTCCCGGTCCGCTGCTCGCATGCGCGCGGATTCTACCGGCTCCTTGCTGCGGGCCGGCGCCGAGCGCGTCCAGGAGGGAACCGCCGGCGCGGCGGCCGCCTCCTCTATGCTCCCGTCGCATGTCGCGTGCGATCCGGGTCGGCCTCTGCGCGCTCTCAGTGGCCACGACCCTCGCACTCTGGCTCGACGGCATCGCCGTCGTCGTCGGCCGCGAGGAGAACCCCTCCTTCCTGCTCCTCCTGCTCGGCGCCAACGGCGCTCTGCTCCTCGCCGTGTCGCGCCTCCCGGGATGGGACCGCATCGTCCTCGCGTACGTCGCCTCGGGTCTCTCCGTGGTCGCCGTCGATCTCGGCTGCCGCTTCCTCCTCCCTTCGCGCTTCTACTACCGCGAGCACGAGCGCTTCGTGCGGCCGCTGCCGGGTCATCGGGGGCTCGCCCACTATCGCCCCAACGCCTCGTTCGAAGGCTCGACCTCCGGGGATCTCGCGGCCATGCTGGGCGCGCCAGACCTCGCCGTGCCCAGGACGACCGTGTTCCGCACCGATGGCCTGGGATTCCGCAACGATCCGGATCGCGCCGCCCACCCCGTCGACCTGTTGATCGTCGGCGACTCGTTCGGCGTGGGCACGGGCACGACCCAGCCCGCCACCTGGGTCGAGCAGCTCGGCGCCGCCACGGGGATTTCCCTCTACAACCTCTCCATGCCGGGCGGGCCGTGGCATCACCTGATCGAGACCCGGATCTTCCTGGCGAAGATCCCGTTGCGCCGCGAAGGCACGCTGCTCCTCTGCCTCTATGCCGGCAACGATCTGGACGATTACTACGGGCCGCAGCTCGAGCCGGAGGAGCTCCGCTTCGCGGGCGCCTGGGAGGAGCTCTTGCATCGAATCGGCTTCGCCCAGCGGAGGAACCTGATCCGCAAGGCGCTCGCGGGATGGAGCGACCGCTCCCTTCGCCCGCTCGTGTTCGTCGGGAGCGTCGGCGACCGCGGGGGGATCCTCCGCCCGAACCTCGATGCCGCGCTGAGGAGCGAGGCGGAGGTCGCCGGGCACGCGAACGCGCGCGCCCTCTTCGCGATCCTGGACTCCTTCCGGCAGCTGGCCGCGTCGCATCCCTTCGAGCTCGAGATCGTGCTCTTTCCTTCCAAGGAGGAGGTCTACGCCTGGGCGCTGTCGAAAGGCCTCTCCCGGGCGGTCGCGAGCAGGACGGGATTCGCCAGGATCCTCGAGGCCTACTGCGCATCGCATTCGGTCCCGTTCCTGGACCTCACGGCCGCGTTCGTCGAAGAGGCGAAGCGCCTCTTCCTGCGCGAGGGAGATCTCCTCTGGTGGCCGGATGACTCGCATCCGAACGAGCGGGGTCACCGGCTCGCGGCGACGTTGATCGGGGGGTTCGTCGGTCGCTCCGGACCGCTCGCGGAAGGCGGTCTGTGAAGCGAGGGCCTGCTAGCCTGTGGGGTCGACGGGGTGTCCTCGGCGGTGTAGCTCAGTCGGTTAGAGCGGCGGCTTCATAAGCCGTAGGTCGTTGGTTCGAGTCCAACCACCGCTACCCCGGCCAGGCCCGGTGGATCGCCGGCGCCGCGCGGCTCTTCCCGCGGCGAGGAGCCCCACGCCGAAGTAGAGGAGCGCCGCGCTGGAAGGTTCGGGGACGGGGATCGCGCCCTCGATCTCTCCCCAGAGGAACGGCCCCGATCCGGCATCGACCTCCACGTCGGCCCCGAGGAGCGCGGCGGCCAGCGCCGCCGGAGAGTTGGGGAGCCGAGGGAGATCCTCGAAGACGAGCTGTGTCAGCTTGAGGGTGCGGACCTCCGCCGGAAGGTTCGCTCCGAAGCTGCCCCAGCTGAAGAGGGCCGCCCGGATGGCCTCTGGATCGTTCGGGTTGGTGGGGTTGCCGTTGGCGTCGACGTAGATCGCAATCGAGAACGCGGCCACGTCCTCCGATGCCGGGTCCGACGAGAGCGTCGCGTCCGGGAGGTCGATGCGGATCCCCGCGGAGCCCGGCGGAAACCGGTAGAGCACGCTCTCCGGATTCATGCTCGAGTTCGGGACCCCGGGCTCGTAGAAGAGCATCCCGCCGAAGGGGATCGGCGCGGGGGAGTGGAAGGTGCCCTCGAACGCGACGGCGATCGGGGCCGCGCGGGCCGCGGAAGCGGCGAATCCTGCCCCAAGGGTCGCGAGAGAGACCCGCACGAATCGCATGCGGTGCAGCCCCCTCCGCGGCATCCCCTCGCCCGGTAGTGGACGTTCGATAGCGCCCCGTGGCAGCGCCGCGCCAGCGAGGGCGCGGGCCCGGCGCGCGCGCCGATGCGCGCCGGTCGGGAGCGCGGGCCCGAGGCTAGACTCGGGCCCGATGAGGCGCAGCCGGGGCCCGGTCGTCGCCGTGAGCGTCGGCCTCGTTGCGCTCGCGCTCGCCGCCCACTGGCCCGCGACCGGGGGCGCCTTCCTCGCCTACGACGACGACCAGCGCGTCGTCGCGAACCCGATGGTGCAGCGCGGGCTCACGCGCGAGGGGGCGATCTGGGCCTTCGCGTCGCTGCACGCCGCCAACTGGACGCCGCTCACGTGGCTCTCGCACATGCTCGACGTCGAGCTCTTCGGCCTCGCGCCGTGGGGACACCATCTCGTGAGTGTGCTGCTGCACGCGGCGAACGCCGCGCTGGTCTTCCTGGCCTGGCGGCGCCTCTCCGGAGCGCTCTGGCGGAGCGCGGCCGTGGCCGCGCTCTTCGCGGTGCACCCGCTCCACGTCGAGTCGGTGGCGTGGGTGGCCGAGCGCAAGGACGTGCTCTCGGCCGGCTTCGGCTGGCTCGCGGTCCTCGCCTGGGCGGCCTTTGCCGAGCGGCCGCGCCGGGCGCCCTACCTCGCCGCGTGCGCCTGCCTCGCGCTCTCGCTGCTCTCGAAGCCGACCTGGGTGACGCTGCCGATGGCGCTCCTGCTGCTCGATTTCTGGCCGCTGCGCCGGCTCGGGCGCGTCGGCGCGGGGAGGCTCCTGCTCGAGAAGGCGCCGCTGCTGCTGCTCGCGCTCGGGTCGATCGCCGTGACGCTGCTCGCGCAGAGCCGCTGGGGCAACGTGCAGACGCTGGACGACCTCCCGCTCCGGCTACGGCTCGGGAACGCCTGCCTCGCCTACGTCGCCTACCTCGGGGCGGCGGTGTGGCCGAGTGCGCTCGCCGTTCCGTATCCGCACCCGGGGCTCCAGGTCTCGGCGCCGCGCGTGGCGCTGGCCGCCGCGGCGCTCCTCGCGGCGACCCTCGTCGCGCTGCGCCAGGCTTCGCTCCGGCCCTGGCTGGCCGTCGGCTGGCTCTGGTACCTGGGAACGCTCGTGCCGATGATCGGCCTCGTGCAGGTCGGCGGTCAGGCTCGGGCGGACCGCTACGCGTACCTCCCGCTGGTCGGGATCTACGTCGCCCTGGTCTGGAGCGTCGCGGAAGCCGCGCCGAGGCTGCGCCTGCCGCGCCGGCTCCTCGCGGCCGGCTTCGCGGCCGCGCTCGCCGCGCTCGCGCTCGCGACCCGCGCGCAGATCGGACACTGGCGCGACTCGATCTCGCTCTTCGAGCGCGCGCTCGCCGTGACGAGCCCGAACCCGGTCGCGCACGTGATGATGGCCAAGGCGCTCGCGAGCGCGGGCCGCTTCGACGCGGCGCTCCCCCACCTCGACGCGGCGGGGCTCGACCACGTCGCCGAGGCGCAGGTGCTGCGGGCGGCCGTGCTCGTCGAGCTCCACCGCGAGGTCGAGGCGGAGGCGGCGGCGGAGACGGCGCTCCGGCTCGCGCCCGGCCACCCCGAGGCGCTCTTCCACCTCGGAGTGCTGCGGCAGCGGCGCGGCCGCTACGCAGAGGCGGCCCGGCTCTACCGCGAGGCGCTGCGCGGCGACCCCGAGGGCCTCTTCCTCCACGCGCGTCACAACCTGGCGCTGGCCCTGGAGCGGCTCGGCGACCGCGAGGGAGCGCGCCGCGAGCTCGCGGAGGTGCTGCGCATCCAGCCGGGCTTCGTCCCCGCGCAGCGCAGCCTCGCCCGGCTGGCGGCGGACGCGGCCGCTTCGCGGCCTTGACGGTTCCAACTGGGCTCCGCTCGCCTGCGGCTCGCTGCGCGCGCCCGGCCCGATCGGGCTCCGCTCGCCTGCGGCTCGCTGCGCGCGCCCTGCGGGCGCTTGCTTCGGCCTCGGCCTAGCGCGCGCGCGTCCGGCGCGCGAGCAGGGCGAGGCCCGCGGCGAGCAGGGCGGCGCTGCCCGGCTCGGGGACCGGGAAGTTCGCCTGGACGGCGTCGACGTCGAGGGCGAAGCCCGAGACCTGGCTGATCCGGACGAAGAAGACCGGCTCGGCGAGCAGGCCGCGGAAGTCGACGCGCCCCTGGGCGGTGCCGCCGAGGATGTTTCCGAGCGGCGTCCAGGCGACGCCGTCGCGGCTCACGGCGACCGCGGCCTCCTCGGCCGCGTCTGTCGCGGAGCGGTCCATGTCGAAGACGACGAGGTCGTCCCCGACGTCGTCGAGGACGCCGAGCGCAAAGCGCACGACCAGCGTGCCGGGGAGGCGCAGCGGATCGGCGTCCGTCGCCGAGCCGAGGAAGAGGCCGGAGCGGTCCGGGGGCCCGAGGACGTTGCCGCCGGTGAAGGGGGTGGTGTTGGCCGACGAGACGAGCTCGCCCGCGAAGATCGGGGCGGCGACGGCGGGCGCGGCGAGCGCAAGGCCGAGCAGGACGGCAGCAGAGGCAGCCAAACGGCGCGGGATTCGCGGCAACGGTCGCCTCCGGACCCTTCCCAGACGGCGACCTCGAGCCGGGGCCCGGACGGGCCACGGCACACCAGCCGCCGATTCCTGGGTGGTCGCCGCTAGGCGTTTGTGGCAAGGCCGCGAAGCGGCCGCGCAGCAGCCGCGCAGCGAGGCGCAGCCGAGCGAAGTGGGGGTCCCCGCTCGGGCCCGCAATCGGGGCGGGGGAACGCCTCAGCCCAGGCGGTGCTTCTGCACCTTGCCGGTCTCCGTGCGGGGGAGCGACGGGAGCGCGACGAACTCCCGCGGGAGCTTGAAGGCGGCGAGGCGCTCGCGGCCCCAGGCGAGCAGGGCCTCGGGGTCGAGCGCGCAGCCCGGCGCCGGGACCACGTAGGCGCGCCCGGCCTCCCCCCACTTCGGATCCGGCAATCCGACCACGGCGATCTCGCGCACCGCCGGGTGCTCCGAGTACACCGCCTCGACCTCGGCCGGGTAGACGTTCTCGCCGCCGGAGATGTACATGTCGCGCGCCCGGCCGACGAGCGTCACGAAACCCTCGGCGTCGGCGCTCGCGAGGTCGCCGGTGCGCAACCACCCGCCGCGCAGCACCTCGGCCGTCTCGTCGGGGCGGTTCCAGTAGCCGAGCATCGCGATCGGACCGCGC
Source organism: uncultured Spirochaetales bacterium (assembly GCA_964624475.1). Lineage (GTDB taxonomy): Bacteria > Myxococcota_A > UBA9160 > UBA9160 > SMWR01 > CAZUYC01. The sequence continues at coordinate 14,376 of CAZUYC010000088.1, forward strand.
ACCACGATCTCGCCGGCCTCGCCGGACCGCGCGTCCCGCCAGCGCTCGGGAGGCCCTTCGAGGGTCTCGCTGCGCACGATCCGCAGCTCCGTCTGCGCGACCGGGCGCCCCACGCTCCCGGCCTTGCGGATCGAGTCCTGCGCGTCGAGGCAGCAGAGGATCGAGGTCTCCGTCTGGCCGAAGCCCTGCTTCAGCACCAGGCCGTGCGCCTCGAAGGCGCGGATCAGCTCCACTGGGATCGCGGCGCCCGCGCCGAACAGGAAGCGCAGCGAGCGGAGCCCCGCGCGCCCCGGCCCGGCTTCGAGCGCATCGAGGAGGGCTCGGAACATCGTCGGGACGCCGCCGAAGAAGGTGATGCCCTCGCGGCCCACATCCTCCCAGACCGAGGCGGGGTCGAAGGCGCGCCGCAGCACCACGCGGCCTCCGGCGTAGAGCGTCGGGAGCGAGAGGATGTTCAGGCCGAAGGAGTGGAAGAGGGGGAGCGCCACGAGCACGCGGTCGTCGCGCGAGAGCCGGAAGAAGCGCTCCGCGTTGCGGCTGTTGGCGAGCGTCTTGCGCTCGGGGAGGAGCGCACCCTTGGGACGCCCCGTCGTGCCCGACGTGTAGAGGATCATCATCGGCCGCTCGGGCGACGCCGGCACGCTCGGCTCGAACGGGCGCGCTCCCGCGAGGGCGCGCTCCCAGGGGTCGCCCGGCCCGCCGCAGCGCAGGATCGCGGGCGGGGGTCCCGGGAGCCCGTCCGCTGCCGCACGCACGCCGGGTTCCAACGCCGTCTCGCAGAGCAGCGCGCGCGGCGCGCAGTCGGAGAGCAGGAAGCGGATCTCCCGCGGCACGAGGCGCGCGTTGATCGGCACCGAGATCGCGCCGAGGCGCGCAGCGGCGAAGAGCGCCTCGAGGTAGGCCGAGCGGTTGCCGGAGACGAGGGCGATCCGCTCGCCCGGCGCGACACCCGCGGCGCGGAGCACGTCGGCCGCGCGCAGGATCCGCTCGTGCAGCGCCGCGAAGTCGAGCCGGCGCTCGTCGTCCACCAGGGCCAGGCGGCTCCCGGCGAGCTCCGCATGCCGCTCGATCCAGCGGCCGAAGCCGTCCCGGTCGCGGATGGGCGAGCTGGGGGTCGCGCGGGTCAACGGAGCTGCTACAAGAGTCCCGGCGGGAGGGTACCGTGAACCTGAAGGGCGAGCCGGCCCGGGTCGGGCGTCACTGCGGGTCGAACGCCTACACCGCGACGCCCGAGGTCGTCGCCTTCTACGCCGAAGCGCTCGACGACCGGAGCGAGCTCTACGCCGAGCTGGCGCCTTCCCTCCTTTACCACTCGGAGTGCTACCGCTTCGTCGGCGAGTGGTACCTGAAGAACCTGTTCGGGAACCTCCACGCGCGGCAGGACTGGGAGCTCTTCGCGCCGATCGAGGTCGGCGCGATGGTGCGTACGCGCTCGACGATCGTCGAGCGCTACCACAAGCGCGGTCGCGACTACGTGGTGAACGAGACGGACGTACTCTGCGGGGCGGACGGCCGGCTCCTGGTCCGCGGCAGGACGCACCAGTCGTTCCTCCCGGCGCGCGAGCGGGCGGGCCCTGGCTTCGTGGTGGACTCGGGGACCGCGGCGCGCAAGTCCGAGCGCGAGCCCTTCCCGACGGCGACCGGCCGCGAGCTCCCCGCGCTGCACAAGCGGGTCGATGCGCGCCGCTGCTGGATGTTCTCGGGCCCCGGCCGCAACTACCACACGGACCGCGAGGCGGCGCAGCAGCTCGGCTTCCCGAACATCGTCGTGCAGGGGATGATGTCGACCTGCTTCGTCGCGCAGGCGATGCAGGACGCCTTCGGGCGGGGCTGGGTCGAGGGCGGGCGGATGTCGGCGAAGCTCGTGAACGTCCTGTGGGTGGACGAGAGCGTCGTCGCCCGGGCGCGCGTGCGCGAGGAGGTTCCGGAGGGCGACCGGGTGCGCGTCCAATGCGACGTCTGGGTGGACAAGGACGACGGCACGCGGATCCTCGCAGGCACCGCCAGCGCCCTCGGCTAGCCGGGAGCGGGGACGGTGTTCAGATGTTTCGGATATTCAGATTCTCCGGGAAGAGGTCCGAGACCCCCAAACGACGAAGGAGAATCTGAATATCCGAAACATCTGAACACCGTCCCCGTCTGACGCGCGAGCTGGCGCGGGCGCTGCGGCGGCTTCACCTCGAGGGGCGGGCGCTGCTCGTCGCCGTCTCCGGCGGGGTCGACTCGGTCGCGCTGCTGCACGCCCTTCAGGAGATCGGAGAGAGGCACGCGCTGAAGCTCCAGGTGGGACACGTGAATCATGGGCTCCGCGGGGCGGAAGCGGACGCCGACCAGCGCGCGGTCGAGGAGCTGGCCGGCCGGCTCGGGATCCCGGCCCGCGTGGCGCGGGTCGACCCCAGGGGCCGGCGCGCGCCCGGCCCGAGCCGCGACCGCCCGAGCCCGGAGGAGGCCGCCCGGGAGCTCCGCTACGCCGCCTTGCGGCGCATCGCCGGGGAGGTCGGCGCCGAGTGCGTGGCGACGGCGCACACCGCCGACGACCAGGCGGAGACGGTGCTGCTGCGCCTGCTGCGCGGTACGGGCCCCGACGGCCTCGCCGGGATCCCGGAGCGCTCCAGCGACGGCCGGATCGCGAGGCCGCTGCTCGGCGTCGGCCGGGCGGAGGTCCTGCGCTTCGCCGCCGAGCGCGGCCTGCGCTGGCGCGAGGACGCCTCGAATGCGAGCCCGGCGTTCGCGCGCAACCGCCTCCGACGCGACTGGCTCCCGGGCCTCGCCCGCGCCTTCAACCCCCGCCTGCTCAGGGCCCTCGCCGACCTGGCCGAAGCGCAGCGCAGGGACTCGGAGTGGATCGGGGCGCTGGTGGAGCGGGAGGAGTTGGCGAGGTTCGTCGTGGAGGGCGCATGGCTGCAGATCGAGGCGGCGGGCTGGTGCGATCTTCCCGAGGCGCTCTCGCGCCGGCTGGCGCGCCGGGCCCTCGCCCGCTGCGGGGCCGCGCGGCTGGTCTCCCGGCGGCATCTCGAGCGGATGGACGACTTCCTGCGCCGCGGGCTCGCGGGGCGTGTGATCGAGCTCCCGGGCGACCTCCGCCTGGTCCGGGACCGCCGCGGCTTCCGGCTCGGGCCCGCGAGCGACGACTTGGGCAACGATCCCCCCCCGCGCATGCTAAGCTCTCAGGCAGGCGTGGGGTTTCCACCGCGAGAAGGTCCGTGAACCAGCAGTTCTACAAGAACATGGCCGTGTGGGTGGTCATCCTGGTGATGATCCTGCTCATGCTGACCATGTTCCGCCAGGGCGAGCAGGTCCCCCCCGAGAAGGACTACAGCGAGTTCCTCGCGCTGGTGGAGCAGGGCCAGGTCGAGAAGGTCGTGATGGAGGACGGCTACATCCGCGGCGAGACCAAGGATGGCCCCTTCTCGACCTACGCGCCGCCCGAAGCGACCGGACCGCTCCTCGAGCAGCTCCACGAGCGCGGCGTCGCGATCAAGGCGCAGCCCAAGCCGGAGGGGGGATTCTGGCGCCAGGTGCTGATCATGTGGGCCCCGCTGCTCGCGATCATCGCCGTCTGGATCTTCTTCATCCGCCAGATGCAGGCCGGCGGCGGCAAGGCGATGAGCTTCGGCAAGTCGCGCGCGCGCCTGCTCACCGAGAACCAGCAGCGCATGACCTTCGACGACGTCGCGGGCATCGAGGAATCGAAGGCCGAGCTCGAGGAGATCATCGCGTTCCTGCGCGAGCCGAAGAAGTTCACGCGCCTCGGAGGCCGGATCCCGAAGGGCGTGCTGCTCGTCGGCCCGCCCGGCACCGGCAAGACGCTGCTCGCCCGCGCGGTCGCCGGCGAGGCGGGCGTGCCGTTCTTCTCGATCTCGGGCTCCGACTTCGTCGAGATGTTCGTCGGCGTCGGCGCCTCGCGCGTGCGCGACCTCTTCCTCCAGGGCAAGAAGAACGCGCCCTGCATCATCTTCATCGACGAGATCGACGCCGTCGGGCGCCACCGGGGAGCAGGACTGGGCGGCGGGCACGACGAGCGCGAGCAGACCTTGAACCAGCTCCTCGTCGAGATGGACGGCTTCGAGAGCAACGAGGGCGTCATCCTGATCGCGGCCACCAACCGGCCCGACGTCCTCGATCCGGCCCTGCTGCGGCCGGGCCGCTTCGACCGTCGCGTCGTGGTGCCCCGTCCCGATCTGCGCGGCCGGCTCGAGATCCTGCGGGTCCACACGCGGAAAGTACCCCTCGGTGACGAGGTCGATCTCGAGGTGCTCGCGCGCGGGACGCCCGGGTTCGTGGGCGCCGACCTCCAGAACCTCGTGAACGAATCGGCGCTGCTCGCAGCGCGCCGCGATGTGACCCGCGTGACGATGGTCGACTTCGAGATGGCGAAGGACAAGGTGTTGATGGGCGCGGAGCGGCGCAGCATGATCATGACCGACGAGGAGAAGCGCACGACGGCCTTCCACGAGGCCGGTCACGCGCTGGTCGCGCTGCTCACCGCGGAGTCGGACCCCGTCCACAAGGTGACGATCATCCCGCGCGGCATGTCCCTCGGTCTCACGCAGACGCTGCCCGAACAGGACCGCTACAGCTACACGCGCCTGCAGATGGTCGCGATCCTCAAGCGGGCCATGGGCGGCCGAGCGGCCGAGGAGCTCGTCTTCTCCCACTTCTCGACGGGAGCAGCCAACGACCTCCAGCGCGCCACGCGGCTGGCGCGCGAGATGGTCTGCAACTACGGCATGAGCGACGTGCTGGGCCCGGTGTCGTACGACGAAGAGCAGGGCGACATCTTTCTCGGGCGCGACTTCCTGCAGCGCAAGACCTACAGCGAGAAGACGGCCGAGCTGATCGACGAGGAGGTGAAGAAGCTCCTCACGTCGCTCTACGTCGAGGCGAAGAGCCTGCTCGCCGAGAACCGGGTCAACCTCGACCGCATCGCCGAGGCCCTGCTCGAGCGCGAGACGCTCGAGGGCGCGGAGCTCCAGCTGTTGATCAAGGGCCAGCCACTGCCGGCGCTGCGCGTGCCGGCCGTGTCGAAGCCCGGCCCCCCGCCCGAGCGGGTCAAGGCGGAGCCCTCCAAGGACTTCCCTGGAGAGAAGCTGCCCGAGCCCGAGCCCGTTCCGGGATAGCGAGATGAGTGCCGCCCGGACGATCTTCCCGCGTGGGCGGGTGACGATCGTCGGGGTCCTGAACGCGACGCCCGATTCCTTCTCGGATGGGGGTCGCATCGTGAGCGGGGAGGCGCGCGTCGACCTCGTCGCCGCGGTCGAGGCCGCGGCGGCCCTGCTGGCCGGGGGTGCCCACGTGCTCGACGTGGGCGGCGAGTCCACCCGGCCGGGCGCGCGCGCGGTCCCCGCCGAGGTGGAGACGCTGCGGGTGGTGCCGGTGATCGAGGCCGTGGCGAAGCGTTTCGACGCGCCGATCTGCGTCGACACGCGCAAGGCCGCCGTGGCGCGGGCCGCGCTCGAGGCGGGCGCCTGCGCCCTGAACGACGTCTCCGGGCTCCGCTTCGACCCCGAGCTCGCCCGCGTCGCGGCCCGGCTCGGGGCCGCGCTCGTGCTCGGCCACCTGCGCGGGACGCCCGAGACGATGCACGAGGCGCCGCGCTTCACGGACGTCGTGGTCGAGGTCGGCGACGAGCTCGCCGCCTCCGTCGCGGCGGCGCGCGCCGCGGGGGTCCCGGAGGAGCGCCTCGTCGTGGACCCGGGCCTCGGCTTCGGCAAGGACCTGCGCGAGAACCTCGAGCTGCTCGCGAACCTCGGCCGCCTACGCGAGCGCCTCGGCCTCCCGCTGCTGGTCGGCCCGTCGCGAAAGTCCTTCCTCGGCCGGATCACCGGCGACCCGGTGGAGGAACGCGACCTCGCCACCGCCGCCGCCTGCGCGCTGGCGGCCTTCCTCGGCGCCGACGCCGTCCGCGTCCACGACGCCGCCGGTGCCAGCCGCGCCGTGGCCGTGGGCCGCGCGCTGCGCGACGCCGCTCTCCTGAGCACGCAAGCGCGCGAAGCGCGCGCGCAGCGAGCCGAAGGCGAGCGGAGTGAACGGGACGCAAACTCATGATCGAGGCGCTCTGGGCGCTCTCGGGCGAGCTCTGGGAGTACCTGGCGGTCAACTTCGACCCGATCCGCGACACGCTCGACATCGTCCTCGTCGCGCTCGGGATCTACTGGCTCCTGCTGCTGATCCGCGGCACGCGCGCCGTGCAGATCCTGGTCGGGCTGATCGTGCTGATGGCCGCGAGCGCGGCCGCGCACTACTTCCAGCTCGACACCCTGCGGCTCACCCTCGAGTACTTCCTGCCCTCGGCCCCGCTCATCATCATCGTGCTCTTCCAGGCCGACATCCGGCGCGCGCTCGCGCGCGTGGGCCGCGGCTTCTTCCCGGCGGTCTCGGCCGAGCAGGAGTCGCAGATCGCGGAGGACGTGGTGCGCGCCGCGCAGGCGCTCGCCCAGAAGCGCGTGGGCGCGCTGATCGTGCTCGAGCGGGAGACGAGGCTGCTCGACCTGATCGAGGGCGGAACGCCGCTCGACGCCGAGGTGTCGAAGGACCTGCTCGTGTCGCTCTTCCAGCCGTACTCGCCGCTGCACGACGGCGCCGTCGTGATCCAGAACGGCCGCGTCGCGAAGGCCGGTGGTATCCTGCCCCTGACGCTGCGCTCGGACCTCCCGGAGGGTCTCGGCACTCGGCACCGCGCGGCGATCGGGATCACCGAGGAGACCGACGCGGTGGTGGTGGTCGTCTCCGAGGAGACGGCGAGCATCTCCCTGGCGGCGGGCGGCGAGATCCTGCCCGGCCTCGACGCGCCGCGGCTGCGCGGCGCGCTCTCCCGCGTGCTCTCGAGCGATCGCCGCGAACTCCCGACGCTCGCCGAGGCGGAGCCGCTCGCCACCGCCGAGCGCGTCGCGGAGCCGGCCGAGCCCTCCACGCGAGCGCGGAGAGCGGGCTAGGTCGTGGCGCGGCGCGGCCGTCGCAACTTCCGGACGGGGATGCTCGCCCTCGCGATCTCCACGATCCTCTGGGGCATCGCGCACGGCTCGTCCTCGGTCGAGCGCGGGCTCGACATCCCGGTCTCCTTCCACGACCTCCCGGACGACCTCGTGATCACCGGCCAGAGTACCGACCAGGTGAACATCCGCGTGCGCGGCAGCCGCGCGGCCCTGCGCAACCTCGCGCCCGCGAAGCTCGAGTACGTGGTGGACGTGGCCGGGGCGAGGCCCGGGCTCTCCGTCTACGAGGTCGACGTCTCCCGCTTCGACCTGCCGCGCGGCGCCAACGTCGTGAGCCGCTCGCCGGCCTCGCTCGAGGTCGATCTCGAGCGGCGCGGGCGCCGCTCCGTGCGGGTCCGCGCCGACGTCGAGGGCGAGCCGGCCGCAGGCTTCCTGGTGGGGGAGATCGTGGTGGATCCCCCACGAGTCTGGCTCACCGGCGCGCGCAGCGAGGTCATGCGCCTGACGGAGGTGGTGACCGAGACGATCGAGCTTACGGGCGCGGAGGCCCCGATCGACCGCGAGGTCCGCCTCTCGCTCGGGGGCGGCCACGTCTGGATGGAGGAGGGCCGGGTGGTCCGAGTGAAGATCCCCATCGAACCGGTCGAGGGTTCGAGGGTGGAGGCCGATCAGGAGGGGGGAGGCAAACGGCAATGAGCGGGAAGCTCTTCGGCACCGATGGCGTGCGCGGCAAGGCCAACACCCACCCGATGACGGCCGAGATCGCGCTCGCGCTCGGCCAGGCGATCGCGACCGTGCTGCGCGTGCCGGGCGGCGAGCGCCGGCGCATCATCATCGGCAAGGACACGCGGCTCTCGGGCTACCTCTTCGAGGACGCCCTGGCCGCCGGCATCTGCGCGATGGGCGTGGACGTGCTCCAGGTGGGGCCGATCCCGACGCCCGGCATGGCCTTCCTGGCCCAGGACATGCGCTGCCACGCCGGCGTGATGATCTCCGCCAGCCACAACGCCTACCAGGACAACGGCATCAAGTTCTTCGCCAGCGACGGCTTCAAGCTGCCGGATGCGGTCGAGGCGGAGATCGAGCGCCTGATCGCGTCGGGCGACCTCGCGCGCCGCCGCGCTCCGGCCGACCAGATCGGACAGGCGCGGCGGATCGAGGACGCGCAGGGGCGCTACGTCGTCTTCCTGAAGCGCACCTTCCCGGCGGAGCTCTCGCTCGACGGCCTGCGCATCGTGCTCGACTGCGCGCACGGGGCCGCGTACCGCGTCGGGCCGACCGTGCTGCGCGAGCTGGGCGCCGAGGTCTTCACCCTCGGCTGCGACCCCGACGGGCGCAACATCAACGAGGGGTTCGGCTCGCTCCACCCCGAGCGGACGATGGCGCGCGTGCGCGAGGTGCGCGCCGACATCGGGATCGCGCTCGACGGCGACGCCGACCGCGTGGTGCTCGTCTGCGAGCAGGGCAACGCGCTGGACGGCGACGACCTGCTCGCCACCTTCGCGCGCGACCTCGCGGAGCGCGGCCGGCTGCGCGGCGGCAAGGTCGTCGGCACGCTGATGACGAACCTCGGGGTGGAGAGGGCGCTCGGCGCGCTCGGGATCGGCCTGGTCCGCACCCCCGTCGGCGACCGCTACGTCGTCGAGGCGATGCGCGAGAGCGGCTACAACCTGGGCGGCGAGCAGTCGGGGCACCTGGTCTTCCTCGACCTGAACAAGACGGGCGACGGGCTCGTCACCGCGCTCCAGGCGCTCGCGCTGATGCGCCGGCGCGGGCTCCGGCTCTCCGAGGTGGTGGAGAAGTTCCGGCGCTACCCACAGGTGCTGGTGAACGTCGCCGTGAAGGAGAAGAAGCCGATCGAGAGCATCCCGGCGCTGGTCGAGGCCGTGCGCCGGGTCGAGCAGGAGTTCAACGGCTCGGGCCGCGTGCTGATCCGCTACAGCGGGACCGAGCCGAAGGCGCGCATCATGGTGGAAGGGGAGGACGAGCGGCGCGTGGACGAGCTCGCGAACGACCTGGCCGACGTCGTGCGCCGGGCCCTCGGGGCCGCGTGATGCGCCGCCGCCTGATCATCGCCCTCGACGGGCTGCCGAGCCTGCGCGATGCGACCGCCTCGGCCGACGTCGACCTCGCGGCCGCCGCCACCCTCGCGGAGCTCGCCGGCGTCGACGCGGTGCGGCTCGGCGTCTCCGAGGACCTGAAGCCGGTGCGCGAGGAGGACCTCGAGGAGGCGCGCGGCGCCGTGCGCTGCCTGGAGCTGCGCATGCCTCCGGCGCCGGCGCTGGTGCGCATGGCGATGGCCGTGCGGCCGGACCGCGTGCTGCTCTCCGCCGAGGGGCGCGACGGGCGCTCGCCCTCGGCGCCCCTGGACCTGCGCGGCCGGCCGCAGCCGGTCGCGGCCGCCGTGCGCGCGCTCGCGGAGGCGGGGATCCCGGTTGGCGCGGTGCTCGCGCCCGACCTCGAGACGGTGAAACACGCGCACGGCGCCGGCGTGGCGGCGGTCGAGCTGCACACGGGCGCGATCGTCGACCTGCCCGGCCCCGAGCGCATGGCCGCGCTCCAGCGCCTCGCGGACGCGGTGCGGCTCGCCTCGAAGCTCCACCTCGCCGTGGGGGTCGGCGGCGGGCTCGGCTTCCGCAGCATCGGCGAGGTGCTCGGCGCGAGCCCTGCGCTCGAGTCGGTCGCGATCGGGCGCGCAGCGGTCGCGCGGGCGATGCTGGTCGGCATCGACCGCGCCGTCCGCGACCTGCGGGCGCTGGTCGGGTGAGCGGGCGCGTCTGGCCGCTCGTCGGGGCAGCGTCGATGCGCGCCCTCGACCGCTACACGATCGAGACGCTCGGCATCCCCGACGAGGTCCTGATGGAGGTCGCGGGGCACGCCGTCGCCGAGGCGGCGCGGGGCCTCCTCCCGGCCGGCGGCGAGGTGCTGGTCGTCTGCGGGGCGGGCAACAACGGAGGCGACGGCCTCGTCGCGGCGCGCCGTCTGCACCAGGAGGGCGTCCCGGTGCGCGTGGCCCTCGTCGCCGAGGGACGCGGTTTGCGCGGCGCCGCCGCGGCGAACCTGCGCCGCGCGGAGCGCGTGGGCCTGCGCCCGGAGGGCCCGCGCTGGCGCGCGCCGGCGCACGGCGTCCTCGTGGACGCGGTCTTCGGCACCGGCCTCGCGCGCCCGGTCGAGAAGGCGGCGGCGGCGGCGCTGCGCCGCATCAATGGGGCCCGGGACGCGGCCGGCGGGCGGCTGCGCGTGCTCGCGGTCGATCTGCCCTCGGGCCTGTGCGCCGACACGGGAGCCCTCCTCGGCGTCGCGGTGCGCGCGGACGCGACGCTCGCGATCGCGCTGCCGAAGCCCGGCCTCTGCCTCGAGCCCGGGCGCTCGCTCGCCGGGCGGGTGCGCGTGGCGCGGATCGGCATCGCCGACGCGGCGCCCGGCGTCGCCCCCGACGCGGAGCTCTGGACGCGGGCCGCGGCGGGCGCGCGCCTGCCCGCCCGCCCGCCCGACGGCCACAAGGGGAGCTTCGGCCACGCGCTGCTCGTCGCCGGCTCGGAGGGCAAGACGGGAGCCGCCGCGCTCGCCGCCGAGGGCGCGGCGCGGATCGGCGCGGGCCTCGTCACGCTGGCCTGCCCGGCGGGCCTGAACGACGTACTCGAGGTCAAGTGCACCGAGGCCATGACGGCGCCGGTCCGCGACACGAGCGAGCGCGCGCTCGCGGCCGGCGCCGAGGACGCCCTGGCCGCGCTCGCCGCCGAGCGCGATGCGGTGGGCCTCGGCCCGGGGATCGGCCGCAGCGCCGAGACGCAGAAGCTCGTGCGCGCGCTCGCGGCGCGCATCGCGAAGCCGCTCGTCCTCGACGCGGACGCGCTCTACGCCTTCCGCGGCGACCCGGCGCCGCTGCGGCGGCGGCGCGCGCCGACGATCCTGACGCCGCACCCGGGCGAGGCGGCGTGGCTCCTCGGCGGCTCCGCGGCCGAGCTGAACCGCGACCGGATCGGCGCGGCCCGGCGGCTCGCGGCGGCGAGCGGGAGCGTCGTGGTGCTGAAGGGCGCGGCGACGGTGGTGGCCTCGCCCTCCGGCGCCTGCGTCGTGAACCCGACCGGGGGGCCCGCGCTCGCGAGCGGCGGCACCGGCGACGTGCTCCTCGGGGTGATCGCCGGGCTCCTCGCACAGGGCCTCGAGGCGGTCACGGCCGCCGCCCTCGGCGCCTACGTGCACGGGCTCGCGGGGGACCGGATCGCGGCGCGCACGGGCCCCGCGGGCCTGCTCGCCGGCGACCTCGCCCGCGAGATTCCCGCGGCGGCGGACGCCCTGCGAGCGGAAGCGGCCGCCGAGCCTCGCGCGACCGGCTCGCCCTTTGCGCTGGACTTCCCGGAGCCCTGAGGCGACGCGCGCCGCGGCCGGCGAGCTCGCCCGCAGGGCGGGCAGGCGCGGGCTCGTGGTCGCGCTCGTCGGGCCGCTCGGCGCGGGCAAGACCGCCTTCGCGAAGGGCCTGGGCGAGGGGCTGGGCCTGGACCCCGACCAGGTCGCGAGCCCGACCTTCGCGATCGCGAGCGAGTACCCGGAGGCCCGCGGGCTCCCCTTCGCCCACGTCGACCTCTACCGCGTCGGGAGCGAGGCGGAGCTCGAGGGCGCGGGGTTCCGCGACCTGCTCGCTCCGGGCCTGCTGCTCGCCGTCGAGTGGGCCGACCGCTTCCCCGCGGCGCTGCCGCCGGACCGGCTCGAGGTGCGGATCGCGCCCCTGCGCGGCGGGCCCGCCACCCATCGCGAGATCTTCGCGTTAGCCTTGGGCCCCGCTGCCGCGGAGGCGCTGGCGCGCTGGAGCGCCGCGCTCGGGCGGAGGGCCTCCGGACGCCCGCGCCGCGGACGCCGGGGGTCGGGGGGGACGAGCGCGCGATGAGCCTGGTGGTCCAGAAGTACGGCGGCACCAGCGTCGGCGACGTCGAGCGCGTGCGCAACGTGGCGCGGCGCGTGGTCGCGACCCTCGACGCCGGCGACCGCGTCGCCGTCGTCGTCTCCGCCATGGCGGGCGAGACCGACCAGCTCGTGGCCTACGCGAAGGTGCTCGGGGGCGAGGAGCCCGACCCCCGCGAGTACGACGTCCTCGTCTCCAGCGGCGAGCAGAAGACCATCGCGATGCTGGCGCTCGCCATCCAGCGCCTCGGCCGCAAGGCGCGCTCCTTCACCGGCGGGCAGGTCGGTATGCGCACCGACGCGGCGCACGGCAGGGCGCGCATCGAGAGCGTCGATGCCAAGCTGCTGCGCGAGGCGATCGAGGCGGGGATCGTGCCGGTGATCGCCGGCTTCCAGGGCATCGACGAAGCCGGCAACATCACGACGCTCGGCCGCGGCGGCTCCGACACCTCGGCGGTCGCCGTCGCCGCCGCGCTCGGCGCCGACGTCTGCGAGATCTACACCGACGTCCCGGGGGTCTTCACCAGCGACCCGAACCTGGTCCCCGCGGCGCGCAAGCTCGAGCGCATCTCCTACGACGAGATGATCGAGATGGCGAGCCTCGGTGCCCGGGTGCTCCAGATCCGCTCGGTGCGCTTCGCGATGCGCTACCGAGTGCCGCTGCACGTGCGGTCGTCGTTCGAGCCGGGCCCGGGAACCTGGGTGGTGCCGGAGGAGGAGGTCATGGAGCAACTGGTCGTCTCGGGGGTCACCTACAACCGCGACGAGGCCAAGATCCGCGTGCGCGGCGTGAAGGACGTCCCGGGCGTGGCGGCCCGGCTCTTCCAGCCACTCTCCGAGGCGGAGATCGTGGTCGACATGATCGTGCAGAACCTGTCGCGCGACGGCACCACGGACATGACCTTCACCGTCGGCCGCAGCGACTACCCGCGCGCGCTGCGGATCGCGAAGGAGGTCGGCGCGAAGATCGGCTCGGGCGAGGTCGACGGCGACGCGACGATCGCCAAGGTCTCGATCGTGGGGCTCGGCATGAAGGACCACGCGGGAGTGGCGAGCCGGGCCTTCCAGGTGCTCGGAGAGCAGGGCGTGAACATCCAGCTGATCTCGACCAGCGAGATCAAGATCTCGGTCGTGATCGACGAGGAGCACGTCGAGCGCGCGGTCCGCGCCCTGCATGCCGCGTTCGTCGAGGCCGGCGCCGCGGAGCCCCGGTCCGAGGCCTGAGATGCCGGCGGACCGGCGCCCGCGCGCGGCATGGCTGCTCGCCGCGGCGCTCGTGGCGCTGCCGCTGCTGCGCCGCGCGCCCGCGGCCGGGGCGTGCCCCGCGCCGGCCGAGCTCGCAGGGCGCGAGGGCCGCACGACGCAGGTGGGCTGCGCGGGCGGCGCCCCCGTGCGCGGACCGGCGCGCCTGCTGCTCGGCCTGCGCCTCGACCCGAACACGGCGGATGCCGCCGCGCTCGAGGTGCTCCCGGGCCTCGGGCCGGCGCGGGCCGGCGCGATCGTCCGGGCCCGCTGCGCCCGGCCGTTCCGGTCGCTGGGGGACCTCGAGCGGGTTTCCGGCATCGGCCCCCGCACGCGCGCCGCGCTCGAGCCCTGGCTCGAGGTCGATCCCGCAGCGGAGCCCTCTTGCCCGGTGCTCTAAGCTCCCGGTGTAGGGGGAGCTCGGTGAAGCTCGATCTCTCGGAGCGGGTCCGGCGCGGGGAGGCTTTCCTGCGCGAGGGGCTCTGGCGCGTCGAGCTCGAGCCGCGCACCTGGGCGGCGCGCGCCGCGGGGCTGCTGCAGCTCGGCGTCATGATCGGGCAGGGCTTCGTGCGCGACCGGCTCCTGCTGCGCGCGACCGCGCTGGCCTACTTCACCGTGCTCTCGATGGTGCCGCTGCTCGCGATCGCCGTCTCGCTCGTGGGCTCGTTCGGCGTGGGCGAGGCGGTGGCGCGCCTCGCCGTGGAGCAGATCGCCGCCGGGAGCCCCGAGGCCCAGGCCTACCTCCTGGGGCTCGTCGAGAACGCCAACTTCCGCGGCCTCGGCGCGCCGGCCGCGGTGGTGCTCTTCCTCACCACGGTGCTCGGCATCAGCAACATCGAGGGGGCGCTGAACGAGATCTGGGGCGTGCGGCAGCACCGGCCCTGGACCCGGCGCCTGCCCGACTACCTGGCGGTGCTGGTCGTGGCGCCGCTCCTGCTCGGCGCCGCGCTCTCGCTCGCGACCACGCTCCAGAACGAGCGGCTGGTGCAGCGCCTGCTCGAGATTCCCGCGTTCTCGATGGCCTGGGAGCTCGGCCTGCGGCACGCCCCGACACTCGTGCTCGCGACCGGATTCGCCTTCCTCTACGGCTTCCTCCCGAACACCTCCGTGCGGCCGACCTCGGCGGCGCTCGGGGGGCTCGTCGCCGGCGTGCTCGTGACGCTGGCCCAGGATGCCTACCTCGGCTTCAGCATCGGAGCGGCGCGCGCGAAGTCCCTCTACGGCCCCTTCTCGCTGCTCCCGCTCCTCTTCGTCTGGATCTACGTCTTCTGGGCCGTGGTGCTCTTCGGCGCCGAGGTGGCCTTTGCGCACCAGAACCTGCCCCTCTACCGGCGCGAGGTGGGCGGGCGCGCCGCGGGGCCGGCGGAGCGCGAGGCGGTGGGCCTGCGGATCGCGCTCGAGGTCGCGCGGGGCTTCCGGGACCAGGCGGCGCCCTGGACGGCCGATGCGCTCTCGGACGCGCTGCGCGTCCCGGTGCGGACGGTGCACGGTGTGCTCGCCGACCTCGAGTCCGCCCGCGTGGTTGCGGCGCTCGAGTCGGAGCGGCACGCGAACGCCTGGCAGCTCGGCCGCCCGGCGGAGCGCATCCTGGTCGCGGACGTCCTCGCCGCGCTGCGCGGGCCGCGGGAGGACGCGGCCGGCGACCCGGCGCTCGCGGGCGTCGTCGGGGCGCTCCTCGCCGAGCTGGCCGAGGCCGAGGCCAAGGGCGCCGGCGGCCGCAGCCTCGCCGACGTCCTGGCGCTGGACCCGCCGGCGACGCGCGCCGTGGAGAGCTGACGCATGCCTGGCGGCGCTCCGCCTTCGCTCGCCTCCGGCTCGCCGCGCGCCTCCGGCTCGCGCGTGTACCTCGACCACAATGCGACCGCCCCCGTCCGCGACGAGGCGATCGAGGCCATGCAGGCCGCGCTGCGCCGCGCCTGGGGCAACCCCTCGAGCGTGCACGCCGAGGGCGCCGCGGCGCGCGCCGTCGTGGAGCGCGCCCGCGCGGAGGTCGCGGGGCTGCTCGGGGCGGAGCCGGACGAGATCGTCTTCACGGCGGGCGCGACCGAGTCGAACAACACCGCGATCCGCGGCTGCGCGGGCGCGCCGGGGCGCCCGGGGACCCTCGTCGCGAGCGCGGCGGAGCACCCCTCGGTCGATGCGCCCCTGGCCGCGCTCGAGGCCGCCGGCTGGCGGGTTGCGCGCGTTGCGGTCGACGCCGACGGCCTCCTCGACCCGGAGGCGGTGGCGGCGGCGCTGGCCCCGGACACGGCTCTCGTGACGCTCCTCTGGGGCAACAACGAGACGGGCGTGGTGCAGCCGCTCGAGCGCATCGCGCCGCGCGTCCGCGCGCGCGGGGTCCCTCTCCACGTCGACGCGACCCAGTGCGTCGGCAAGCTCGCGATCGACCTGCGCCGCCTCCCGGTCGATCTCCTCTCGCTCTCCGCCCACAAGCTCGGCGGGCCGAAGGGCGTGGGCGTCCTGGTCGTGCGCCGCGGCCGCGAGCCGGCGCCCCTCCTGCTGGGCGGCCCGCAGGAGCGCCGGCGGCGCGGCGGCACGGAGAACGTGCCCGGGATCGCCGGGCTCGGCGCGGCCTGCGCGCTCGCGGCGCGCGAGCTCGCGCAGCGGAGGCTGCGCTGGGGCGCGCTCCGCGACCGCCTCTGGGACGGGATCCGCGAGAAGGTCCCGCGCGTACGGCGCAACGGATCGACCGAGCACGCGCTCTGCAACACGCTGAACGTCGAGTTCGAGGGCGCGTCCGGGGAGATCCTCGTCCAGGCGCTCGACCTCGAGGGGATCGCGGCCTCGACCGGGGCCGCCTGCGCGTCGGGGTCCGTGCACCCGTCGCACGTGCTCGAGGCCATGGGCCGCCCGGCCGCGGCGGCGCGCAGCTCGCTGCGCTTCTCCGTCGGCCACGGCGTGGACGAGGCCGCCATCGACTTCGTCCTGGCCGTGCTCCCGGACCTGGTCGCCCGCGCCCGCGAGGCCGCGTCGTGAGCCGCGAGCGCATCGTCGTGGCGATGTCCGGCGGCGTCGACTCCTCGGTGGCGGCGGCGCTCCTGGTGGAAGCGGGCCGCGAGGTCGTGGGCGTGACCCTCCACCTCGCCGGGGAGTCCTCGCGCTGCTGCTCGCTCGCGGACGCGGACGACGCGCGGCGCGTGGCCGAGCGGCTCGGCATCCCCTTCTACGTGGCGAACGAGACCGAGCGTTTTCGCGAGGAGGTGACGCTGGCCTTCGCCGACGCGTATCTCGCCGGGCGGACGCCGCTCCCCTGCGTCACCTGCAACTCGCGCTTCAAGTTCCACCACCTGCTCGCGCGGGCGCGCGTCTTCGGCGCGGGCGCCGTCGCGACGGGACACTACGCGCGGGTCGAGCGCGACCCGGAGACGGGGCTCATGGCGCTACTTCGCGCCGCCGATGCCGCGAAGGACCAGAGCTACTTCCTCTACGAGCTCGGCCAGCAGCAGCTCGCGGCCGCGCGCTTCCCGATCGGCGGGCTCCCCAAGGCCGAGGTGCGCGCGCACGCGCGGCGCCTCGGCCTCGCCACGGCGGAGAAGCCCGAGAGCCAGGAGATCTGCTTCGTCCCCGACGGCGACTACGCCGTCGTGGTCGAGCGCCTGCGCCCGGAGCACCTGCCGGGCGAGGGCGAGATCGTGGACGGAGCCGGGCGGGTGCTCGGCCGCCACGCCGGCGTCCACCACTTCACGGTCGGGCAGCGCCGCGGCCTCGGCCTCGCGAGCGGCCGCCGGCTCTACGTGACCCGCCTCGACGCGGCGCGCAACCGCGTCGTCGTGGGCGAGGCCGAGGCGCTCGGGTCGCGCGGCGCCCGCGTGGCCCGCGCGAGCTGGGTCGCGGGTGCGCCGCCGTCGGCCGGGGTGCGCGCGGAGGTGCGCGTCCGCTACCGCCACGCGGGAGCGCCGGCGACGGTCGAGCCGCTTTCCGGCGGCGGCGCGCGCGTCGTCTTCGACGCTCCGGTCGCGGCCGTGGCGCCCGGGCAGAGCGCCGTCTTCTACGCCGGCGAGCGGGTCCTCGGCGGCGGGCCGATCGCCGAGGCGCTCCCGTGAGCGAAGACGCGGGCGCGCCGGACGTCGCGGCGCTCGAGGCGGCGCTCGGCTACGTCTTCTCGAACCCCGAGCTCGCCGAGGCGGCGCTGCGCCACGCCTCCTTCTCGCACGAGACCCTGGCGCTCCCCGACAACGAGCGGCTCGAGTTCCTGGGCGACGCGGTCCTCGGCCTCGTGGTGGCCCAGATCCTCTACCGGGATCAACCCGACTGGAGCGAAGGGGCGCTCACGCGCGCGCGCGCCGCGCTCGTGAACGGGGCCAACCTCGCGCGCTGCGCGCGCGAGCTCGGGCTCGGAGCGCTCGTGCTCCTCGGGCGCACCGAGCAGCGCACGGGCGGGCAGGAGAAGGACACGATCCTCGCCAACTCCTTCGAGGCCGTGCTCGGCGCCGTCTACCTGGACGGCGGGATCGAGCCGACCGTCGCCCTGGCGCGGCGCGCGCTCGGCCCCGCCGGCGCGCGCGGGGAGGCGCCGCGCGACCCGAAGACCGCCTTCCAGGAGTGGGCGCACGCGCACCTGCGCACGACGCCGATCTACCGCACGGCGGGCGACAGCGGGATCGAGGACGACGAGGCGCGCTTCACCGTCGAGGTGCGGGTCGGCGACGCGACCTGGGGAGCCGGCAGCGGGCGCTCGAAGCGCGTGGCCGAGCGGCTCGCGGCCGTGCAGGCGCTCGCGCGCAGCGCCGAGCACGATGCCTGAGCGGGGGCCCAGGCGAAGCTCGGCTTCGCCTGGCGGTCGTGACCGCGAGTCACGCTCACGGTTTGACTCTCCCGGCGCGCATCGTGTACCGTGGCCCGGTTCCGCCTCCGGCTTCGCGCCCCTGCCGCAACCCTCGGCGCGCGGGCTGGCACCCACCCTAGAGACGCCCCAGGAGGGTTCATGAGCCAACCGGAAGTCGTGATCGCCAGCGCCGCCCGCACCCCGATCGGGGGCTTCCAGGGCGTCTTCTCCGGCCTCTCGGCCTCGGACCTCGGCGCGGTCGTGGTGCGCGAGGCGGTGAAGCGCGCCGGAGCCCGCCCGGAGCACGTGGACCGGGTGATCATGGGCAACGTGCTCTCCGCCGGGATGGGCCAGGCCCCCGCGCGCCAGTGCGCGATCAAGGCCGACCTCCCGGTCACCACCGGGGCGATCACGGTCAACAAGGTCTGCGGCTCCGGCCTCCAGGCGGTGATGTTCGCGCGCCGCGAGATCCTGGTCGGCGACGCCCACGTGATCGTGGCGGGCGGCATGGAGTCGATGACGAACGCGCCCTACGTGCTCCCGAAGGCGCGCGGCGGCTATCGGATGGGCAACGGCGAGATCGTCGACAGCGCGATCTACGACGGCCTCTGGGACCCCTACGACAACATGCACATGGGCCACTGCGGCGACCTGGTCGCGGAGAAGTACGGCTTCACGCGCGAGGCGCAGGACGCCTTCGCCGCCGAGAGCTACCGGCGCGCGCAGGCCGCCCAGAAGGAGGGCCGCTTCAAGCGCGAGATCGTCCCGATCTCCGTGCCGCAGAAGCGCGGCGAGCCCCTGCTCGTCGACAGCGACGACGAGCCCTCGCGCGGCAGCAGCCTCGAGAAGATGGCGCAGCTGCGCCCGGCCTTCGCGAAGAACGGCACCGTGACGGCCGCCAACGCCTCGACGCTGAGCGACGGTGCCGCGGCGCTGCTCGTCTGCTCGGCGCAGGTGGCGAAGGAGCGCGGCTACCGGGTGATGGCCCGCATCATCGCGGACTCGACGGCGGCGGTCGAGCCCAAGTGGTTCACGATCGCCCCGGTCCACGCGCTGGCCCGGCTCTACGACAAGACGGGGACGAAGGCCTCCGAGTGGGACCTCTACGAGATCAACGAGGCCTTCTCGGGCGTGACCATGGCGGCAGCGAAGGAGCACGGGCTCGACCCCGAGCGCGTCAACGTGAACGGCGGCGCCGTCTCGCTCGGCCACCCGATCGGCTGCTCGGGCGCGCGCGTGCTGGTGACGCTGCTCTACGCGCTCCAGGATCGGGGGCTGCGGCGCGGCATCGCGACGCTCTGCATCGGCGGCGGCGAGGCCGTGGCGCTCGGCGTGGAGTGTGCTCTGCCGTGAAGAGCGTCGGCATCATCGGCTCGGGGACGATGGGCTGCGGGATCGCCCAGGTGGCGTCGCAGATCCGCTGCGAGGTGGTGCTCCAGAACCCGCGCCAGGCCTCCTGCGACCGGGCGCGCGCGCGCATCCGCAGCTCGGTCGAGAAGCTCGTCGCGCGCGGGAAGCTCAGCGACGCGCAGGGCGAGGGCATCCTGGAGCGGATCCGCGCCGTCACGGACCTCGGCGAGCTCAAGGGCTGCGACATCGTGCTCGAGTCGGCGCCCGAGGACTTCGAGACCAAGCGCGCGATCCTCCAGGAGCTCGACGCGATCGTCGGCGACGAGTGCATCATCGCCACCAACACCTCGAGCCTCTCGGTCACGCGGCTCGCGGGCTGCGTGAGCCGCCCCGGCCACTTCCTCGGCATGCACTTCTTCAACCCCGTCCCGGCGATGAAGCTGGTGGAGATCGTGAGCGGCCTGCGCACCACCGACAGCACCGTCTCCCGCGTGCGCGACTTCGCCGAGAAGCTCGGCAAGAACCCGATCGACGTGAAGGACTACCCGGGCTTCGTGGTGAACCGCGTGCTCTTCCCGATGATCAACGAGGCCGCCTTCGCGCTCCAGGAGGGCGTCGCGGACGCGAAGGGCATCGACGAGTGCATGAAGGGCGGCTGCAACCACCCGATGGGGCCGCTGGCGCTGGCCGACCTGGTCGGCCTCGACGTGGTGCACGCCATCCTCGAGAGCCTCTACCACGAATACGGGAACCCGCGCTACGCGCCCTGCCTCGAGATCACCAAGCGCGTGGAGGCCGGCTGGCTCGGCCAGAAGACCGGCAAGGGCTTCTACGATTACGGGAAGTAGCGCCGAGCTCGTGCTCCACGAGGCCGACCCGCCGCGATGAAGACCGGCGCGGAGCTCGAGGCGGCGCTGGCGCGCGTCCGCGCCGGCGGGGAGCCGCGCTACCACGCCAAGGCCCGCGAGCAGCGCAAGCTCTTCTGCCGCGAGCGGCTCGCGCTGCTGCTCGACCCGGGCTCCTTCGTCGAGGACTTTGCCCTCGCGAACGCGCTGGCCGCGGACCTCCCGGCCGACGGCGTCGTCACCGGCACGGGCCGGATCGACGACCGCGCGGTCTGCGTCCTGGCCAACGACTCGACCGTCAAGGCCGGCTCCTGGGGCCGGCGCACGGTCGAGAAGATCCTGCGCATCCAGGAGCGGGCCGAGCGCCTGCGCGTGCCGCTCGTCTACCTGGTCGACTCGGCCGGCGCGCGCATCACGGACCAGATCGAGATGTTCCCGGGCCGGCGCGGGGCCGGGCGGATCTTCCACGAGCAGGTGCGGCTCTCGGGCATGCTGCCGCAGCTGTGCCTGCTCTTCGGGCCCTCCGCCGCCGGCGGCGCCTACATCCCCGCCTTCTGCGACGTGGTCTTCATGGTCGACGGCAACGCCAGCATGTACCTCGGCTCCCCGCGCATGGCCGAGATGGTGATCGGGCAGACGACGACCCTCGAGGAGATGGGCGGCGCGCGCATGCACTGCAGCGTCTCGGGCTGCGGCGACCTGCTCGCCGCGAGCGAGCCCGAGGCGATCGCCGCCGCGCGGAGCTACCTGGCCTACTTCCCGGCGTGCGCCGACGCCCCGCCGCCGGAGGTCGAGCCGCGCGCGCCGGCCGCCTCCTGCGCGGACCTCGAGGCCCTGATCCCGCGCGAGGAGAACAAGCCCTTCGACATGCGGCTCGTGATCGAGCGGATCGTCGACGGGGGCTCCTTCTTCGAGATCAAGGAGCTCTTCGCCGGCGAGATCCTGACGGGGCTCGCGCGCATCGAGGGCCGCCCGGTCGGGATCGTGGCCAGCCAGCCCCGCGTCAAGGGAGGCGTCCTCTTCGTCGACTCGGCCGACAAGGCCGCCCGCTTCATCTGGCTCTGCGACGCCTACGGACTCCCGCTCGTCTTCCTGGCCGACGTCCCGGGCTTCATGATCGGCAAGCAGGTCGAGCGCCAGGGCATCATCCGCGCCGGCGCGAAGATGATCTCCGCGGTCTCCGAGGCCACCGTCCCGCGCCTCTCCGTGATCGTGCGCAAGGCCTACGGCGCGGGCCTGTATGCGATGAGCGGCCCCGGCTTCGAGCCCGAGGCGACGCTCGCCCTCCCCGGCGCGATGATCGCCGTGATGGGCCCCGAGGCCGCCGTGAACGCCGTCCACTACAACCGCCTGCACTCGCTCCCCGAGGCCGAGCGCGCCGCCGAGACCGAGCGCCTGCGCCGCGAGTACCGCGAGGACGTCGACATCGCGCGCCTGGCGAGCGAGCTCGTGGTCGACGCGGTCGTCCCGCCCGCGCAGCTGCGCGACGAGATCGCCGCCAGGCTCCGGGCCGCGCGCGGCCGGCGGGACGCCCCGCCGCGCAAGCGCCGGAGCGTGCCGCCGGTCTGAACCCTGCGCCCACCGGGCACTCGGGGGCAAGACGCAGCGGCGAGGCGTGATCGCCGTCGACAGCAACCTGCTCGTCTACCGCCCATCGCCGGGATAGCCCCTGGCACGTCGAGGCCCGGCGCTGCATCGCCGCTCTCGCCGAGGGCCGCCGCTCCTGGGGTTTGGCCTGGTTCCCGGGCCTCGCGACGCGGAATCCCCTGCTCGACGGTCCCGCGTGAGCGCGCCAGGCAGGTCGGGCGTCAGGGGCGCGAGGCCGCGCCCTCACTCGCTGCGCGGCTCCGGACCGCGCGCGGCCGGCGGGACGCCCCGGCCGCGCAAGCGCCGGAGCGTGCCGCCGGTCTGAAGCGCTCTAGTGCGCGGCGCGGCGCCGACGGGGGGAGCCGGCGGCGGCCAGCCCGAGGAGCCCCATGCCTAGGAGAAGGCCCGTCCCGGGCTCGGGCACCAGACTCGCGCGGACCTCACCGGTCCCGCTGCTCGTGAAGGCCGACAGGTAGCCGTAACTGGATGACGACGATCCGACCTGCGACGAGAACGAGAAGATGATGTCCTGCAGGCCGTCGATGTCGTCAAGGCCGAACGGGAGATCCTGGAAGAAGAGTGCGGCGAGGCCGGACCCGTTGAAAGCCCCGGTCGCGAGCACGTAGTTCGAGTCCCACGGGGAGTTGACGTCGAGCCCAAGTCCCCAGAACGGATTTGCGTTCTTCATCCCGAGGTCGAAGAATCCCGTGCCCTCCGTGCCCGAGCCACCCCCCGCCGGGATGAGGGTCACGCCGAGTGCAACGTCCGCAAAGACGTCGGGGCTCATCAACGTTCCGAAGAGCTGATCGGCCGTGCCGTCTTCATTGTAGTCGAGGGAGAAGGTCATGGTGGTGAGCCCGTCGGACTCCAAGGGGTCTCCGATGTCGCCGGTGCAGGTCGTGGCATCACAGAGATTGGTCCCGTTGTATACGAAGTTCAAGCCGGTGAACTCGATCTGGAGCATGGTCGCCGTCGCCAACGACGGGACCGAGAGCGCGACGCCGATCAGCGTCGCGAGAATGCGTAGCGTGGGAACTCGGGCCATGGTCGGGTTGCCTCGGGCTTGCCTCCGCATCTTCAGCGACTCGGTCCTGCGCCCTGCCCGGACCTACGAGCTGCAACATGGAGGCGTTCTTGCACCGTGGGTAACAGTCCGCGCACGGGAGGTGTCACGCGGGGCGCGCGAGGGAACGCCGGCGAAGGGATCGAGCGGGGAGGTCGAACCGGGCCCGCTACAGCGGCATCACCTTTTTCTGCTCGGGGGCGACACGCGCGGGTTTCGAGCCGCTACGGGCAGGGGGACACGGCGCACAGCGCGTTCAGGGTGGGGAGGTCTCCGGGGTCCGGGACGATGTTCGTCAGGCTGCGCGCGAGCGGCCGTCCCCACGCCGCGTCGCCCGCGAGCCACAGGCCCCCGCCGCCGATCAGCGTGCCGCCGATCGCGGACTCGACCAGCCAGCCGTGGACCGGAGTGCGCCGGACGCCGTTGGCGCCCGCTCCGCCCGCCGGCGGGCCGAACTGGAAGTCGTGTGCGAAGTCCGGGTAGGTCACGAACTCCGGGGTCAGCACGAGGTGACCGGCATCGCTCCCCAGCGCATCGGCGAAGAACCTCGGGTCGATCTCGTCCAGGCGAACGATGTCGAAGCAGTCGAAGCGGTGCGTGGCGCTGTAGCGCACCTCGTCGTCGTTGAAGAAGACCACCGAGAGCAGCGTGTTGGGACCGATGCCGGAGCCGATCGTCCCGTCGAGCGTGAACAGGACGAGCTCCGCGATGATGTCGTCGGGGCCGAAAGGCGGCGGCCGGGTCGGCGCGATGAAGTTCGTGGCCAGCCGCGCGGGGAATGCGCTGTACTCGATGCCGTTGAATACGTACTGGCGGTTTCCGTCGTTGGCCGCCGACAAGAAGGGAATCGCGTCGAACGAGTAGGCCAGGCCCTGATCGAAGTCGATCACCGTCGCGTCTCCGAAGATCTGGTTCGCCACGACGGTCGTGCCGAGGGGATTCTCGACCGTCACGAACATGATGCCCCTGTCGATGTCGACCGGGAGGTTCTCGAAGCTCGCCGAGGGCACCGGAGGAGCCGTGATGAGGGTGGTGCACTCGAAGCTCAGCGTCGACTGGTCCGTCATCGGATCCCGGCGGAACTCGAAGAGCGAGGTCTCGTTTGCGGTCACGAAGCAGCTGAAATCCTGCGCGCTCCAGTCGTCGTCGATCAGGGTGACGTGCAGGAAGCGCGCGGGGCCCGCGTTGGTGATGACGATCTCCGTCGCCCGCCCGTTGGCCCGGAGATCGATGGGAAGGGCGAGAGCCGAGGCCACCACGTTCGTGCCCCCGGCGGGGAAGGACTGGGCGGCCGTCGGCCCGGCCCACAGGGAGGGAGCGAGGGTCGCGGCGATCGCCGCCCCGAGTGCCCGTCCGAGCTTGTTCGTCATGGCTTCCTCCCGTCGCTGAAAGTTCCCCGTCCGAATCCGCGCGGGACCGGCCGCTTGTACCAGGCCCCGTCCAACCGATCCCAGGCTTCCCGGAGGAGCGCGCTGCGCGGCGTGCCCGAGCGGGCCGGCTGGCGGAGCGCGGGAACGGTCGCCTCCACCCGCACCCGCACCAGGGCCTCGGCGGCGCGCACTTCCACGGCTTCGATCTCGAACGCCGTGAAGCGCAGGTTGCCGCCTTCGGACACTTCGGCCGGGCCGCGGGGCCCCCCCTTCTCGGGCGGCGCGTAGAACTCGAAAACCCGGTCCGAACCCGCGACGCGCGCCTCCCAGTACTGCCGCGCGCGCTCGCGCAGGCCGGCCTCTTCGCGCACCTCGCGCGCCGGCGTTGCGCCCGCGGCGGAGACCTCGGCCTCCCCGGCGCTCGCGCTGGCGAGCGCCAGGGCCAGGGCGAGCGCGAGCCGCGCCTGCCGGCCTCTACGGCTCGACGTGGACATTCAGCACGATCTCCAGCATCGCTCCACCGAGCCCTCCGGAGGGCAGCGTCGCCAGGCCGACGAGCGTGGCGTCGCCTTGCGCGCCGAGGGGCTCCCCGGCGAGCGTGACGAGGGTCCCGTCGGAGCCCAGGTTCGCGGCGGTTCCCGTCGTGAGGGCGACCTCGAAGCGGGTCGCGTTGCCCTCCTCGTCGACGATCGCGACCGGCAGCCGGAGGTCGACGTCGCCGAGCTCGTTCACGCTCCCCGCGGCGTCGCTCGGCTCGAAATCGAAGAACTGGTCGAAGGGCAGCTCGACGACCGGAAGATGCAGCCGCTCGAGCGCCAGTTGCCCCGACGCCGCGTCGAGGCGCACCGAGGCCACGTGCTCCGGCGTGATGTCCGCGCGATAGGTGCCCACATCGACGAAGCTGCCCTCGCGAACCGTCGGCGTCTGCGTGGCGACGGCCTCGGAGCCCTGCGCGGGCGCCTCCGGCCGCGCGGCGTCCGCCGGCGGCTCCGCGTGCGCGGGAGCTTCGCCGGCTTCCGCGGCCGGCCGCGAGGACTCGCGGGCCGCGCCGCTGCCACCCCGGGCTCGAGACGCCCGCTCGACGCCGCCCGCGCGTGCCTCCCCGTCCGCGAGCGCCTCCGTTTCCTTCTGCGTGCAGTCCCCGGCGCCACCCTCGCCAATCAGGCTCACCACGGCCAGGCCCGAGCGCGGATCGTTGCTGTGGATCAGCAGCGGCGAGAGGATCGGGCCCGCCCGCGTCGGGGAGAAGGCCACCGGAAGCCGCAAGAAGCGGCCCGGCGCGAGCCGGAACCCCCGCTCCGGCGCCGAGAACGGCGGCGACGCCGTCACGCTCGCGATCGTGAGCTCGTCCGATCCGCGGTTCGAGATCTCGAGCCACCGCTCGCTCGCCTCGCAGGCGGGCAGGGGGCCGAAGTCGAGCGCGCCCACGCTCGTTTCGAGCGCGGGGCGCGGCGCGACGGCCGTGCCCGACCCTCGCAGGTGTAGGCCGACGCGGGCGCGCGCCGGATCGTTGCTCTCGATCCACAGCACTTCCTCGAGACGTCCCACGCGATCGGGAGCAAACGACACGTCGAGGGCGAGCGCCTCGCCCGGCGGGACGACCGCCGCCTGCGTCCCGGCCGTGAAGAGCCGAGCGCCCAGCAGCATGAGCCGGAGCTCCTCGTCGCCCGCGTTGCGGACCGTGACGAGGCCCAGCGAGGCAGCGCCGACCGCGACCTCGCCGAAGGAGAGGGAGAGCGGGCTCACCCGGATCTCCGCGGGCCGATAGCCCGTCCCCCGCAACGACAGGGGGAACTCGCGGCCTTCACTCGTGAAGACGAGCGTCGCGTCGAGCGGACCGCGCTCGCTCGGACGGAAGACGACGGAGAGCGCGCGCGACTCGCCGGGCTCGAGCGCGAGCGACGCCGGGACCGGTTGGAACGGCCCCTCGGCCGGGACGGCCTCCACGAGGAGGGGCCGCGCTCCGCGGTTCGTGGCGACGAGCGCGGCCTCTTCGAACGCACCGATGGCCACGCTTCCGAAGTCGAGCTTCGCCGGGGCGAGCGCCAGCGGCGACGCCTCGCTGCCGGCGACCCAGCGGACGCCTAGCGCGGCGGCGACGCCGAAAAGGAGGACGACCGGACCCGCGAACCACAGCTTCCGCACCACGTCCCGCATCTGCAGCAGCACCGCCGGTCTTCGAGCGGATCCGGTCGGCCGCGCCCTGTGGGCGCCCCGATTCTGCCGGAGCCTTGCCTCCATCTTGATCCGAGCGGCGGCGACTTGCAACGCATTTCTGTCAGTGTGCCCTACACACCAGGTGGCGTAGCCCAGGAAAGGCAGGGCGAATCGAGAGCGGTTCGGGCAGCGCGCACACTTTGCGCGCTCGGCTCAGCGCTGCGCCCAGACCTCGAGCGCGCCCGATGCGCCCCGACCGAAGCCGGCGGCGACGTCGGGTCTCGCGTCGCCGTTCACGTCGGCCACGGCGAGGCCCCAGCCCCGGAGTTCGCTACGGCCGGAGGGCAGGCCGGTCTCGCGGCAGGCTGCGAAGCCCCCACTGCCATCGCCGCGCCAGACGCGGATTCCGCCGTCGCGGTGGCTCACGGCGACGAGGTCCAGCTTCCCGTCCCGGTCGAGATCGGCGAGCTCGACGCCCTCGAAGACCGCACCGGGCTCGGCTTCGGGATGTGCGGTCGCGGCCGGCTTCCAGCCGCGCGGGCCCTCGTTGCGGAAGACGAGCAGCGGGGGGCGTCCCGGCCAGACCCCGGCACTGATCGCGAGGTCGAGGAGCCCGTCGCCGTCGAGGTCGCCGAGGGCGACGCCCCGGAAGTCGCCCTCGTCGGGCAGGCCGTCCGACGCCGAGCGGAAGGCGCTCGCGGCTCCTTGGTTCAACCATACGACGGGTTGTTTTCGCGCGCTGGCCCTGCGCTGCGCGCCCGGGTCGGCAGCGACGACGGCGGCGGCGATGTCGAGGTCGCCGTCGCGATCGATGTCGCCGAGCGCGACGTCGTTGCCGAAGCCTTCGGGCAGGTCCACCTCGCCCCGCTGCCAGCCGCCCCTACCGTCGCCCAGGAAGAGCACGATCCCGCCATGCGAGGAGCCGACGGCGACGAGGTCCACGCGGCGGTCCCCGTTCAGGTCGCCGAACTCGAGGTCCTCGTGGCCGCCCGTCGCACGCGGCGGAGCGGCGGCCATCCGCCATCCGCCGGCCCCGTCTCCGAGGAAGACGAAGAGGCCGTGGCAATGGTCGGCTACGCCGAGGTCCAGGTGGCCGTCGCCGTCGACGTCGGCGAGGTCGACTCCCACGCCGCAGGAGAAGCCCGGGATCGCAAGACCGGTCGACGCCTCCCTCCAGCGTCCCGGCGCCCCGAAGAGCCACGCCCCGGGTCCCACTCCCTTGCGCGGAAGGGCGGCCAGGTCGTTGCGACCGTCGCCGTTCACGTCGCCGAGCGCGGGGTGCGTCCGCCACTCCAAGGTCGTCGGGAGCCCGTCCGAGAGCGGCGCGAAGCGGGGGCACTCGGCCGCGGCGGCTGCCGCCAGCGCCGCCGAGAAGAGCGCCGCGAGCGTTAGCGGCGCAAGCACTCCCCGACCTTTCGGCGGCGACGCGCCACGGCGGCCTGCCTCGGCGGCGGCAGCCGACACTAGGCCGTGCGCTCGGGAGCGAGCCGCGCGGAGGCGGCTCCGGCTCGCAGACGCGAGATCCCGAGGCAGGCCGTCGTGGACGCGAGCGCGAGGAGACCCCAGGGCGAGAGCGCAGGGACCGGGGCGGCCAGCGCCAGCGTTCCGATCAGCCGGATGCGGAAGAGCGCCCCGAACGGCGCCCCCGCGAACTGCTGGATGCACGCGGCTCCCACCAGCTCGACGGCACCCGTCGCGAGGTCCAGCGGCGAGCCCGAGATCGCCGTGGGCGGAACGCTCCCGCACTGCGAGGTCTGGAGCTGGCCCGTCGTCAGGGGAAGGCTGAAGTTGCCGGTTCCGGCAGGCACCCCGTCAAAGGTCCGGAACATCCGGACCTCGAGCGCCGGATCCGTGAGCGCGGGATTGAACTCGCCTCCCGGCATGGCGAGGGTCAGCGTGAACGCGTCCGTGGGCACGCCCTGGTCGAGGATCTCGAAGGAGAAGAGGTCGCCGCCGAAGGGCAGCTCGATCACCGGGATGAAGAAGGACCCCACCTCTGCCGCGAAGCCGTTCGCTCCCG
This sequence comes from uncultured Spirochaetales bacterium, assembly GCA_964624475.1. Classification (GTDB taxonomy): domain Bacteria; phylum Myxococcota_A; class UBA9160; order UBA9160; family SMWR01; genus CAZUYC01. The sequence continues at coordinate 42,612 of CAZUYC010000088.1, forward strand.
TGAGGGGTGTCAGCTCGACCGGGAAGGCCGTGCCCAAGCCGTACAGGCCGGGGACCCCGCCCAGCTCGGCGCCGGAGGCCACGGCCAGCGCGCTCCCGGTCTCGAGGATGAAGCTCCTCGCGAGGGCGGACGCGCGTGCCGGCAGGAGCGCGGCTAGGAGGAACCAGAGCGCGAGAGCGATGGGGCGCGGGCCCGGTCGCCTGCTCGCAGAGGTGGGCCCGTACACCGCGGTGCTCTCGAACGCTCGCCCCATTTCCGTTCCATTCATAACAGCACGTGCGCGACCGACTCAAGCGCCGAACGCGCAGCCACCTGCAGCCAACCGGCAGTCGTCCCCTGAATCGGCCGGGATGGCGCCGGATTCGCTCCTTCGCCGCGCGTCGCCAAAGCCGCGTCGCGCTCCGAAAGGCGAAACCATGTTGCGTCAGACCTACCGTCCGAGCTCGTTCGAGCCACGGGTCAACTCCCCGAGGCGAGACTCCGCCGCATCCTCAGATTGCTCTTGCCTTTCACCACGGCGGACCAGCATCATGTAGGAAAGCTGAGTGGTCGAGATCCGGCTGCGACGGCTCCAATGCCGGGGGCCGCGCCGGACTTCGCTAGGAGCTGAGCGGCGATGGCCAGTTTCCGCGGCACGGATGGCAACGACATCTTCACCTTCCCGGCGAACGTCGGCGACGACGACATCGAGGGGGAGGGCGGCGACGACCAGCTCTTCGGCGGCGCCGGCGCCGACCACGTGGACGGATACAACGGCAACGACGTCGTCGACGGCGGCGCCGGCGCCGACCGCGTACGCGGCCAGCGGGGGGACGACCTCGGCCTCTACACGCTGGCGGAGAACACGCGCGCTCCCGGCGTCTACGACCGCGACGTCTACGACGGGGGGAGCGGGCGCGACGCGCTGCGCCTGCACTTCAGCGCCGGCGAGTTCAGGGCGCTGCAGGGCAACATCGTGGCGCTCGAGAGCTTCATCCGGAGCCACCAGGACACCAGCTCGACCTCGACCAGCAGCGACGTCACCTTCAAGACCTCCTTCGGGCTCGAAGCGCGCAACTGGGAGAGCCTGGAGGTCTTCGTCGACGGCCAGAAGGTCGATCCCCTGGACCCGGCGCCGCGACTCGACCTGGACGCGGACGACCACACGGCGCCGGGCACCGCGTTCCAGGCCACGTTCAACGAGGGCGGCGGACGGGTCGGCGTCGTCGATGCGGACGTCCGCGTCCTCGAGCTCGGCGGCCAGCGCATCCAGTCGGCGACGCTCACGATCCTGCTGCGCCCGGACGGCGCCGCGGAGAGCCTCGAGCTCAGCGACGAGGGGAAGCTGCTCGCGGCGCAGCTCGGCGTGCAGGTCGACAAGAGCCAGCCGCAGGGCGGTTCCGGCCCGTTCGTGCTGACGCTGACGGGGGCGGCGAGCGCCGGCGACTACGAGCAGCTGCTCCGCGCCGTCGGGTACAAGGACGACTCCCAGGACCCCGAGGATGGCGATCGGCTGATCCAGGTGGTCGTGAGCGATGGGAAGAACACGAGCGACGCCGCGTTCACCACGGTGAGCGTGGTGGGGGTCAACGATCCCCCGCAGAACCACTTTCCCGTCTCGCTCGCCGTGCTCGAGGACGAGGCGGCCGCGATTCCCGGGAGCGTGAGCGACCCCGACGCGAGCCGTCTGCGCGTCACGCTCGAGGTGGAGCACGGAACGCTCACGCTGGCGGCGACCGATTCGGTCGCGTTCCTGGAGGGCGACGGGACGGACGATCGCCGGATCGTGATGGAGGGCTCGCCGGGCGATCTGAGCGACCGCCTCGCCGGTGTCGTCTACGCGCCGGATCCGGACTTCGCGGGCAGCGACCGGCTCAGCATCCTCACGAACGACCTCGGCCGACAGGGCACGGGCGGCTCCAAGCAGGACCTCGACCACGTGGACCTGACCGTGATCCCCGTGAACGACCGCCCGTCGCTCGCACTCCAGGGGGACCAAGCGGTCGAGGAGGACGCGGGGCTCCAGGTCGTGCGCGACTTCGCGATGGCCGAGCCCGGCGGAGGCCTCGACGAGGCCGGCCAGACCTTCAGCTTCCTGGTCGTGGGCAATGACAACCCCGATCTCTTCTCCCAGCAGCCGGAGATCGACCCGTCGGGGACGCTCTTCTATGCGCCCGCGCCCGACGCGTCGGGGACCGCGACCATCGAGGTGAGGGCGAGGGACAGCGGCGGCAGCGAGCTCGGCACGGCCACCTCGCCGGTGAGGACCTTCACGATCACGGTCGAGCCCGTGGACGACGATCCGACCCTCGTCCTGCTCGGCGACCAGATCGTGCTCGAGGACTCGGGGCCTCGGACGCTGGAGGGGTTCGCCTCGGCGGTGCCGGGCGGCGGGGCCGACGAGAGCGACCAGACCTTCGTCTACACGGTCGACGTGGACGAGCCGGAGCTCTTCTCCGCGGGCCCCGCGATCGATCCCGACGGGAATCTCACCTTCACCCCGAACGCCGACGCCGCGGGCACCAGCAGCATCAAGGTGACGGCGACCGACAGCGGAGGCGCCAGCTCGCGGTCCGAGCGCTTCCAGATCACGATCAACCCCGTGAACGACCGGCCGACCCTGGCCCTCGCGGGGGACGTGATCGTCCTCGAGGACTCCGGGCCCCGGAGCGAGTCGGACTTCGCACAGGCGAACGCGGGCGGCGGGCCGGACGAGGAGGGCCAGGATTTCTTCTACACGGTCAGCGCCGACAACCCCGGGCTCTTCGCCGTGGGACCGGAGATCTCGCCGGGCGGGCGGCTCACCTTCACGCCGGCGCCCAACGCGATCGGAAGCTCGAGCGTGACGGTGCAGGTCGCCGACGACGGCGGCACGGCGGACGGGGGTCAGGACACCTCCCGGCCGCAGACCTTCACGATCCACGTGAACCCGGTCAACGACGCGCCGAAGCTGGCGATCCTCGGCGACCAGGTCACGATCGAGGACTCCCCGCAGCAGACCGTGCCGGGCTTCGCGACGCCCTTCCCGGGCGGCGGAGTGGACGAGGGCACCCAGGGCTTCTCCTTCCGGGTCTTCACGATGAACGCGGCGCTCTTCGCCAAGGCCCCGGCGATCGACTCGAACGGAACCCTCACCTACACGCCGAGGCCCGACGCGGCGGGGATGGCCAGGGTCGTGGTCTCGGTGACCGATAGCGGCGGAATCTCCGACGGCGGGAGCAACGCGTCGGAGCCCAAGGCCTTCACGATCACGATCAACCCCGTGAACGACGCGCCGACCTTCGCCCTGGCCGAGAGCCCGATCGTCGCCGAGGACGCCGGCCGCCAGGAGATCGCGGGCTTCGCCACGGCGAACGCCGGCGGCCGCGCCGACGAGAGCGGACAGACCTTCGCCTACACCGTGGTCACGACCAGCCATCAGGCCCTCTTCTCCGATGGGCCTTCCATCGACCCGCACGGGACGCTCACCTTCACGCCGCAGGGCGACGCCAGCGGGGTCGCGAGCGTCACGGTCCTGGTGACCGACAGCGGCGGCACGGCCGGCGGCGGCCAGAACCAGTCGAAGGCCCAGACCTTCACCATCACGGTGAACCCGGTCAACGACCCTCCGCTGCTCGCGCTGCAAGGCCAGCAGATCGTCGAGGAGGATTCCGGCGCGCACAGCGTGCCCGACTTCGCGGTCGCGTCCCCGGGCGGCGGTCCGGACGAGGCCACCCAGACCCGCTTCCACTACGGCGTGAACGTCACGCAGGGCTCCGAGTTCTTCGAGGCAGGACCCGTGATCTCGAGCACGGGGACGCTCTCCTACACGCTCAAGCCCGACGCCGCAGGCAGCGCGGAAGTCGCCGTCACGGTCAGCGACGGCGGGGGCACCGCCGATGGCGGAAACGACACCTCGGCGCCCCAGACCTTCGCGATCACGATCAACCCGGTGAACGACCGCCCGACGCTCGCCCTCCGCGGCGATCTCTCCGTTCTCGAGGACGCCGGCCCGCAGAGCGTGTCCGGCTTCGCCCTCCCGAACCCGGGAGGCGGCGCGGACGAGGCGGCCCAGACCTTCGAGTACACCGTCCGCAACGACAACCCGGAGCTCTTCGCACTGGCGCCGACGATCTCTCCGGACGGCACGCTCCGCTACGAGACGAACCCGGACTTCGTCGGAGAGGCGACCGTCACGGTGATCGCGACCGACAGCGGAGGCACCGCCAACGGCGGCAGCAACAGCTCGGCTCCGGCGAGCTTCACGATCAGCGTGAATCCGCTGAACGACGAACCGACCTTCAGCCTGGTCGGGAACCAGATCGCGCTCGAGGACGCCGGGCTGCAGACCGTCGTGGACTTCGCCGTCGCGAGTGCGGGCGGTGGCCCGGACGAGGCCGCCCAGACCTTCACCTACCGCGTCGACGCGGATCGCCCGGAGCTCTTCCAGCAGGGTCCCGCCCTCTCGCCGGGCGGGACGCTCACGTACGCCCCGGCCCCGGACGCCGTGGGGACCGCGAAGGTGTCGGTCCAGGTGACCGACAGCGGCGGCACCGCCGACGGCGGCGACCCGACCTCGGGCATCCAGACCTTCACGATCGCGCTCAACCCGGTCAACGATCCGCCCTCGCTCAGCGTGGCGGGCGACCAGATCGTGAACGAGGACACCGGGGTCCACAACGTGGCGGGCTTCGCGCGGCCGGAGGCCGGCGGGGGCGAGGACGAGCGCTTCCAGAAGTTCAGCTACGAGGTGATCACCGACCGGGAGGAGCTCTTCGCCGACGGCCCCCAGATCGACGGCTCGGGTCGGCTCGTCTTCAAGACGCAGGCGGACCTCCACGGAACCGCGAACGTCTCGGTTCGGGTGAGCGACGACGGCGGGAAGGCCGACGGCGGCCAGAACACCTCCGACCCGCCGGTGCGGTTCCGGATCGTGGTGAACCCGGTGAACGACGCGCCGTCGCTCACGCTGCTCGGGGACCGCATCGCCGTCGAGGACTCCGGACAGCAGATCGTGGCGGGCTTCGCGACGGCGGATGCGGGGGGCGGGGAGACCGGCCAGACCTTCACCTACACCGTCACGACGGACAAGCGCGAGCTCTTCGCGGATGGACCCACCCTCGCTAGCGATGGAACCCTGACCTTCACGCCGCAGCGGGATGCGACCGGAACGGCCAGCGTGCGCGTGACCGTGACCGACAGCGGAGGCACCGCGAACGGAGGGCGCAACACCTCCGCCCCGCAGCTCTTCACGATCACGATCAACCCGGTGAACGACCCGCCCTCGCTCAGCCTGCTCGGGGATCGCATCAGCAACGAGGACGCAGGCCTCCAGGTCGTGCCGCGCTTCGCTACGGCCAGCGCCGGCGGCGCGCCGGACGAGGCCCACCAGACCGTCGCCTACAACGTATCCACCGACGATCCGTCGCTCTTCCAGATACAGCCGACGATCGCTCCCGACGGGACGCTCAGCTATGCGACCCAGAAGGACACGGTCGGCACGGCCAACGTGACCGTCACGGCCACGGACAGCGGGGGCACCGCCAACGGCGGACGCAGCGTCTCCGACCCGCAGACCTTCTCCATCACGGTGAACCCGGTGAACGACGCCCCCTCGTTCACGCTGCTCGGAAGCCAGATCACCGTCGAGGACGCCGGCCCGCGCAGCGTGAGCGGCTTCGCGAAGGCGAATCCGGGTGGCGGGCCCGACGAGGCCGGCCAGACCTTCTTCTACAACGTGATCTCGAACAACCCCCAGCTCTTCGCCGAGGCGCCCGCGATCTCTCCGGCCGGGGTGCTGAGCTATACGCCGGCCGCCGACGCGAACGGATTCGCGACCGTCTCGGTGTCGGTGACCGACAGCGGCGGCACGGCGAACGGCGGACTCGACGCGTCGACGGCGCGGACCTTCACGATCACGGTGAACAAGGTGAACGACCCGCCGGTCCTCGTCGTGGGCGGCGACCAGACGGTGCTGGAGGACGCGCGCGTACAGGTCGTGCCGAACTTCGCGCGGGCGCTTCCGGGCGGGGGTTCGGACGAGATCGGGCAGACCTTCGGCTACAACGTCACCACGAATGCGCTCGAGCTCTTCGCGATGGCGCCGGCGATCGACAGCTTCGGGAGGCTCAGCTACCAGCCGAAGGCCGACGCGGTCGGGACCGCGCTCGTCCAGGTCGTGGCGGTGGACGACGGAGGCACCGCCGGCGGCGGCAACCCCTTCTCGGACCCCCGCACCTTCGCGATCCGGATCACCGGGGTGAACGACGCGCCGCTGCTGACGCTCGCCGGAAACCGGGTCGCCGGCGAAGACTCGGGAGCCCAGCTCGTGACGGGCTTCGCCACCGCCTTCCCGGGCGGCGGCACCGACGAGGAGGTCCAGAGCTTCAGCTACGACGTGCGCAGCGACAAGCCGGCGCTCTTCGCCGAGGCTCCGGCCATCTCCCCGAACGGGACGCTCAGCTTCACGCCGGCGAGGGACGCGAACGGCGTCGCCACGGTCGAGGTGACGCTGATCGACAGCGGCGGGACCGCCAGCGGCGGGAGGAACGCGTCGCTCAGCCAGGCCTTCACCATCACGCTGAACCCGGCGAACGACGCACCGACGGTCACGCTGCTCGGGGATCGCAGCGACCTCGAGGACGGAGGGACGCGCACGGTCTCGCGCTTCGCGACGGCGGACCCGGGCGGCGGGCCGGACGAGGCCCTGCAGACGGTCCGCTTCAGCGTGGTGGAGAACGACAATCCCGGCCTCTTCGCCGTGGAGCCCTCGATCGACGCCTTCGGGAACCTGACCTACACGCTGAATCCCGACGCGGTGGGCGCGGCGGAGCTGACGGTCGTCGGGACCGACAGCGGCGGGGCGGCCAACGGCGGCCACTCTGTCTCCGAGCCGGTGGCGTTCACCATCACCGTGAATCCGGTCAACGACCGGCCGTCGCTCTCGCTGAAGGGCGCCCAGATCGTGAACGAGGACGCCGGGGTGCAGGCGGTGCCCGGATTCGCCACGCCGAGCCCGGGCGGCGGCGCCGACGAGGGCGGTCAGACGTTCACGTACACCGTGACCACCAACAAGCCGTCGCTCTTCGCGGCGGGGCCGTCGATCTCCCCCTCCGGCGACCTCGTCTACACGCCGCAGCGGGATACGGTGGGCAGCGCCGACATCACGGTGACGGCGACCGACAGCGGCGGCACCGCCAGCGGCGGCCAGAACACCTCGCTCGCCAGTCTCTTTTCGGTCGCGATCAATCCCGTGAACGATCCCCCGGCTTTCACGCTGATCGGGAACCAGACCGTCCTCGAGGACGCTCCCGCGCAGCTGGTGAGGGGATTCGCGGCGGGCAACCCAGGCGGCGGGCCCGACGAGGCGGCGCAGCGCCTCACCTACACGGTCGTCCACACCAACGCGCCTCTCTTCAAGGTGGCCCCCCTGATCTCGGAGACGGGGACGCTGACCTACCAGGTCAATCCCGACGCAGTGGGAACGGCGAGCGTCACGGTCTTCGCCGCCGATGACGGCGGCACGGCGAACGGCGGCCGGGCCATCTCGGCCTCGCAGGAGGTCCGCATCACCGTCAACCCCGTGAACGATGCCCCGACCTTCGCCTTGCGGGGCAATCTGGTGATCTTCGAGGACGCGCTCCCGCAGACCGTGCCGGGCTTCGTCACCCCGAATCCGGGGGGCGGCGCGGACGAGCAGGGCCAGACCTTCACCTACACGACCTCCACCGACCGTCTGGATCTCTTCGCCGAGGCGCCCGCCATCGATGCCGACGGCACCCTCACCTACACGGCCAGGCCGAACGCCTTCGGGCTCGCGACCGTGACGATGCGCGCCACCGACAGCGGGGGCAGCGCCGACGGCGGCAGCAACCAGTCGGGCGTCCAGACCTTCACCATCTTCGTCGACCCGATCAACGACGCTCCGGTGAACGTGGTCCCCAGCCTGGCGATCCTCACCGAGGACCAGCCCCTCGTCTTCGCCGCCCAGAGCGGCGGGCGCATCTCGGTGAGCGACGCGGACGCGCAGACCCTCGAGGTCTCGCTCTCCGTCGGGGGCGGGACGCTCACCGTCACGACCTCCGAGGGCTTCGAGTTGTCCTCGCGGGAGCTCGCGCTCTCGGCGTCGCCGGAGGCCCTGAACCAGCTCCTCGCCGGACTCCGCTACACGCCGGCCCCGGACTTCTACGGCACCGATCGGCTCGCGATCGTGGTGAGGGACCACGGGGAGAGCGGCGCGGGCGGCCCGCGCCAGGACGTCGACACGGTGACGCTGAGCGTCCAGGCGGTGAACGACGCGCCGTTCATCTCCGTGCCGGGCGCGCAGCTCGCCGCGGGGCCTTCGCTCGTCTTCTCGGCCGGGAACTCGAACCGGATCACCATCGACGACTCGGACGGGGGCACGAGCGACCTGGCGGCCACCCTCTCCGTGACGAGCGGAACGCTGAGCGTCGAGCTCGAGGGGCTGCGCTTCAGCGGCGAGCGGCTCTCCTTCGCGGCGGACCTCGCCGCCCTGAACGACGCCCTCGACGGCCTCGTCTACGTCCCGGACCCGGGCACGAGCCAGGACCGGCTCGAGCTCCTCGTGGACGACCAGGGCAACACCGGGAGGGGCGGCGCCCTGCACCACGTGGCCGCCGTGGACATCCTGGTGATCGGCGATGGGCTCGGGCTCGTCGGCGTGCCGGAGGGCGACTTCCCGACCTAGGGTCGCGGCGCGGCACCTGCAGGGGTCGCGAAGACGAAGGCGTCCGAGTCGGCGTCCGCGAGCATGAAGCCCTCGCCGGCCGTCCCCCGCCGGGGACTGCTCGCCGGCCGCGGCGCGGGAGGAGGTCGCAGCCGGGGTGCGGGCCGCAGCGGCGCTAGCGGCCGCAGGGCGAAGGGTGCCGTCGTGGTGCGACCGAGCCCGTCCGCCAGCGTCACGAGGGCCGTGCGGACGGCGAGCTCCCCGGAGGCGTCCGCGAGCATCAGACTCTCGACGAGCGTCTCCACGGCGGCGGTGGTCACCCGGCCGCCCAGCTCGATGCGCAGGGCGGTCGCGTCCGGGCCGCTCCCGGCGCTGCCGAGGACGCCGATCGGCTCCCCGCTGAAGCTCACGCGGGACCCGTCGAACCCGATCTCGCCGATCCCCGTGCCCTCGTTCCGCACGGAGAGGCGCAACGGCATCCGAGACCCGGGGAACGACACGGTCACGCTCCCGCCCGCGAAATCGATCCGGTCGGCTTCGCCGAGGGTCAGCGGCTCCGGGGGCGGGTCGTCGTCGCGGATCAGCAGCATGGGGGGATCGAGATTGGGCATAACAGCGTTTGACATTCTCTGAGCATTCCCGGAAGATTGCAATGGATGATGAGGGTTTTTCACTACGGGTGAGATAATCCTCATGATGAAGGTGTCGGAACCGGCTCCCAGTGGCCGGCCGTAGCCTCGCGCATCCTTCGCCTGATCCCCCAAGGGAAGCAGGGGCTCCACATGCAGCGATCGAGCCAGGGGACCGGCGGCGATGCCCCATCCTCCCGCCCCGACCGAGATCCGCGCGGCCCTGGCCGCGCTGCGCTCGAGCTTCGGCATGACGGCGGTCTTCTCCTTCTTCGGCAGCCTGCTGATGCTGACCGTGCCCCTCTACCTGCTCCAGATCTACGACCGCGTGCTCGCCAGCCGCAGCGAGTCCACGCTGGTGGGGCTCACGCTGATCGCGGTGGCGATGCTGCTCGTCATGGGCGCGCTCGATGTGATCCGCTCGCGCGTGCTGGTCCGGATCGGGGCCGGCCTCGACGCCCGGCTGAGCCAGCGGGTCTTCTCGGCGGTCTTCACCCAGACCCTCGTCGGCTCGGGCGGGTCGCGCGTCCAGTTCCTGCGCGACTTCGACACGCTGCGCCAGTTCCTGACGGGCAGCGGGCCCTTCGCGCTCTTCGATGCTCCCTGGGCGCCCGTGTACCTGCTCGTGGTCTTCCTCTTCCACCCGCTCCTCGGCGCAGTCGCCCTGGCCGGGGCCGTCCTGCTCTTTGGCCTCGCGCTGCTGAACGAGGCGGCCACGCGCGCGCCCCTCCAGCAGGCGAACGTCGAGGCCGCGGGCGCGGCGGCCTTCGCCGAGACGAGCTTCCGCAATGCCGAGGTGCTCGAGGCGCTCGGAATGCTCGAGGCGATCCGCTCGCGCTGGCTCGCCCGGCATCGCCGGGGGCTCGCGCTCCAGGCGCTCGCGAGCGATCGCGCCGGCAGCTACGCGGCCGCCTCCAAGGCGGCGCGCCTGCTGCTCCAGATCGCGGTCCTGGGCGTCGGAGCGGCGCTGGCGATCGACCAGGTCATCACCAGCGGCACGATCGTCGCGGCGTCGATCCTGGCCGGGCGCGCGCTCGCCCCGGTGGAGCAGGCCATCGCCAACTGGCGGGGCTTCGTCGGCGCGCGCTTCGCCTACCAGCGCGTCGCGGCGCTCCTGCGCGAGAGCCCGCCCCGGGAGAGCCGCATGGCGCTGCCGGCGCCGCAGGGCCGGCTCACCGTCGAGGGCCTCGTCGCCATCCCGCCGGGCGCGAGGAAGCCGGTCCTGCACGGCATTACCTTCACGCTCGAGCCCGGCGAGGCGCTCGGCGTGATCGGGCCCACGGCTGCGGGCAAGTCGACGCTGGCCCGGCACCTGATCGGGGTCTGGCGCCCCGCCGCGGGCAGCGTGCGCCTCGACGGCGCATCCCTGCAGGACTGGCGCCGCGAGGATCTCGGGCCGCGCATCGGCTACCTGCCGCAGGACGTGGAGCTCTTCGAGGGCAGCGTGCAGGAGAACATCGCCCGCTTCGACGCGCGGCCCGACGCCGAGAGCGTCGTCGACGCGGCCCGCCGGGCCGGGGTCCACGAGATGATCCTCGGCCTCGCGAAGGGCTACGACACGCCCGTCGGGGTCGGCGGCAGCGTCCTCTCGGCGGGCCAGCGCCAGCGCATCGCCCTCGCGCGCGCCCTCTACGGGGACCCCGTGCTCGTGGTGCTCGACGAGCCCAACTCGAACCTCGACGTCGATGGCGACCGCGCGCTCACGGCGGCGATCTTCGACCTGAAGGAACGCGGGGCGACGGTGGTGGTGGTGGCGCACCGGCCGAGCGCGATCGCCGGGGTGGACAAGCTGCTGGTGCTGCGCGACGGGACCATGGCCGCCCTCGGCCCGCGCCACGAGGTGCTGTCCGGACCCGCTCGCGTGGGGAACGTGCTGCCCGGGCCGATCGCCGTGCCCGGGTCGGGGGAGCGCGCGCGCGCCTGAGCGGCGCGGCGAAGACGGCGGAGGAGCCGCATGGTCCAGCCGATCGAAGAGCCCGCCACCGACACGCGGCCCTACATCCGCGCGGGCGTGCTCATCGTTCTCGTCATGTTCGGAGGCCTCGGGAGCTGGGCGGCGCTGGCTCCGCTCGGCGGAGCGGTGATCGCGCCCAGCGTCGTCACGGTGATCTCCCACCGCAAGACCGTCCAGCACCTCGAGGGAGGGATCGTCGCCGAGATCCGGGTCCGCGACGGCGACGCCGTGGCGGAGCGCGACCTCTTGATCCGCCTCGACGACGCCCAGGTGAGGGCGGGGCTCGCCATCCTGGACGCCCAGCTCGACCTCCTGCGCGCGCGCGAGGCGCGGCTCGTGGCGGAGCGCGACGAAGGCGAGTGGGTCGAGTTTCCGGAGAGCCTGGGGACCCGCTCGGACGAGCCGCAGGTCGGCGAGATCCTCGAGAGCCAGCGGCAGCTCTTCGACGCCCGCCGCAGCGCCCTCGAGGGAGGGATCGAGATCCTGAGCCAGCGCGCCGGCCAGCTGCGGGACGCGATCGGTGGACTCGAGGCGCAGCGCCGCTCGAAGCAGGAGCAGATCGCCCTGATCGAGGAGGAGCTGGTCGGCCTGCGCAAGCTCTTCGAAGGGGGCTACACCTCCCGCAACCGCATGCGCGAGCTCGAGCGCGCCGTCGCGGAGCTCACCGGGGAGCGCGGCGAGCACGTGGCCGAGATCGCGCGGACCGAGAACGAGATCGGCGAGGCGCGGCTGCGCTCGCTCCAGCTGCGCAAGGACTTCCGGGAGGCCGTGGTCGACGAGGTGCACGAGGTGCAGGCGCAGATCCTCGACGCCAGCGAGCGCCGCGTCGCCGCGCTCGATCGCCGCAGCCGCCTGGAGATCCGCGCTCCGCAGGCGGGGCGGGTGGTGGGAACGACCGTGCACACGCTGGGCGCGGTCGTCGCGCCGGGCGAGCCGATCCTGCACATCGTCCCCGACGACGACGAGCTCGTGGTGGAGGCGCGCGTCCTGCCCCGCGACATCGATCGGGTCGGCATCGGGCAGGCCGCGCTCGTGCGCTTCACCGCCTTCGACCTGCGCTCGACGCCCGAGCTCGAGGGCCGGGTGATCGACGTCTCCGCCGACCTCCTCGCCGACGCCCCCTCGGGCTCCTCGTACTACCTCGTGCGGACGCGCATCCCGGAGGAGGGCCGCGCCCTGCTCGGGGAGCTGCGGCTGGTCCCCGGTATGCCCGCCGAGACCTTCATCCAGACCGGCAGCCGGACCCTGCTCGGCTACCTGATGAAGCCCCTCACGGACGGCCTCGCGCGCGCCTTCAAGGACGCCTGAGCGGGTGGGCGATCGCCGTGGGCAACGGCCGTGGCGAACGCCACGAACCCGAGCGTCGCCAGGCTGATCCACGGGAAGAGCTCGTCGTAGAAGAACCAGCGGTCGGCGATCCACCAGCCGGAGGCCGAAAGGGCGCACAGGGCGGCGCCCACCCAGGGTTGGCGCTCCCAGAGGAGCGCGTAGGCGGCGAGCAGCGCCCAGTAGTAGCAGGTGAGCTCGAACGCGATCGGGACGAGGCCGAGCGCGAGGACGCTGGCGGACCAGTCCTCGGCGCGGCGGACGGCGGCGGCGAGCAGGATCAGGAAGCCGGCGAGGCAGGCCGCGAAGAGCGGGCGCCGCGCCTCGAAGGTCCGACGGCGGGCCTCCTTCCAGCGCGCGTAGGGGTCGTCGAGGCTCGGGTCCGCGAGGATGCGCGCGCTGGTCGAGGGGTCGTAGGCGAGGAGGGTGCGCAGGCCCACGTGGTTGCGCAGCGGCGTGCCCAGCAGCACGCGGCTGTTCTCGAGGAAGGCCGGCCAGGCCCCGAGGCCGCCGGCGCCGACACCGGAGAGCGGCACCAGGAGGGCGACCGTGGCGAGGGCGGCGAGCGCGAAGCGGCGATGCGCGGGCGAGAGCGTGAGCCTGCGGGCGGAGACGGCCTCCCACACGGCGCGCAGGGCCACGCCGGCGAGCGCCACGGCCGGGAAGACCCGCACGAGCGACGCCACGGCGAGGAGGGCCCCCGCGGTCGCGGGGCGACCGCGGCGCAGGCAGCAGATCCCGACCAGGAGCGCGGCCAGCTCGAGCTGGCGCAGGTACGAGCCGCCGACCCAGCCGTAATGGGCCGGGTAGCTGGTGCCCCAGTAGAGCAGGGCGACGCAGAGGGTGCGCCAGCCGAAGGCGCGGGCGATGGCGAGGCCGGTGCCCGCGAGTAGCCCAGGGTCGAGCAGGCGGAGCCACAGGATCCGCCGCTCGCTGGCGGGGCCCGTGCGCGCGAGCAGGCCCCCGACGAGGCCCCAGGCGGGGGTGGCGTTGTAGCCGTGGTCGACCTGCGTGCGCTGCCAGCGCTCGACGGGAAGCCGCTCGCGGAAGAAGCGGAGGTCGCGGCGGAAGCTCCGCCAGCGCTCCGCGCTGAAGCGCGCCTTGCAGAGCGCCGGGTCGCGCAGCAGCTCCGCGGCGGGGACGATGCGGTTCGTGCCGAGATCGCGCGCGTAGCGGGCCTCGACCTCGGCCCGGCGGCCGGACTCCGCGTCGGCGAGCGCGGTGCAGCGGTAGAGGCCGGTGTAGTCGAGCTCGGGGAAGTACTTCGCGCCGACGTAGTAGTGATAGGTCTCCGAGGGATGGCCGAACATCGGGTAGTGGAAGCGCCCGAGGTTCCACCAGCAGGCCGCCGCGAGGAGCCCGAGGCCCGCCAGGAGCCCATCGAAGACCCGACCGGGCGGGCCCCCTCGGGCGCTCCGCAGCGCCCCCACTCCGAGCAGCAAGGCCCCCGCAGCGGCCGTAGCCGCCTTGACCGCACCGACCTCCTCGGGCCCGAGCCACGTCATCGCGGCGGGCAGCGTAGGTCGCGAGCCCGAATCGCAGAGGGCGGCGCGCCGAGGATCCCTGTGCTACCCAGTTGACGTGAACTGGCAAACAGAATCAGGGGCGCCGGGGCTCACCATCTCGGAAGTGCGCGACGCCACGGGTCTTTCCGCTCGCACCCTGCGCTACTACGAGGAGCTCGGCCTCCTCCCCGGCGTGCGGCGCCGCAGCGGCGGACGGCGCGTCTACGGGGCGGACGAGATCGAGCGGCTGCGCTTCATCCAGAGGCTCAAGGCGCTCGGCCTCTCGCTGGCGGAGGTGAAGGAGCTGAACGCGGTCTACGCGATCGCGGGCTCGACGCGAGCCCTGCTCGCGCGCCTCGACCTGCTGCTCGGCCGACGTCTCGCGGACCTCGACGCGCGCATCGGGGAGCTCGAGGGGCTGCGCGGCGAGATCCAGAGCTACCGCGAGCGCGTGCTGGGGCGCACCCGCGCCGGCGCGGCCGGCGCGCCGGCGCAGGCGGGGGGCGCGCGGGCGCGGAACGGGGGAGGGCAGCGATGAGCGCGGCTGCGGCGGCCGCCGCCCCGGCGCGGGGCCCGGAGCGCGTCCGCGTCGTCACCGCGGCCTCGCTCTTCGACGGCCACGACGCCGCCATCCACATCATGCGGCGCCTGCTCCAGGCGCAGGGCGCCGAGGTGATCCACCTCGGCCACGACCGCTCGGTCGAGGAGATCGCGGAAGCGGCGCTCCAGGAGGACGCCCACGCGGTCGCCGTCTCGTCGTACCAGGGCGGCCACCTCGAGTTCTTCGGCTACCTCGTCGAACGGCTCCGCGAGCTCGGCGCCGGCCACGTGCGCGTCTTCGGCGGCGGCGGCGGGACGATCACGCCCGAGGAGGTCGCCGCGCTCCAGGCGCGCGGCGTCGCGCGCATCTTCCGCCCCGAGGACGGGCGCGCGCTGGGCCTCGAAGGGATGATCCGCGCGCTGCTGGACGCGTGCCGCGGCGCGCCGCCGCCGGCGCGCCCCGACCCGGCGCGGCTCTCGGCCGAGGCCCCGCTCGGCGTGGCGCGCGCCATCAGCTGGTTCGAGCGCGCCGCCGAGGTGGAGCTCCCCGGCGTCGCGGAGCTCCGGCGCGCGCTCGAGGCGCGCCGCCGCCGCCCGGCCGCCCCGGTGGTGGGCTTCACCGGGACGGGCGGCGCGGGCAAGTCGAGCGTGGTCGACGAGATGGTGCGGCGCATCCGGCTCGAGTTCCCGAGCCGGCGGATCGGCTGCCTGCTCGTCGACCCGACGCGCCGGCGCTCGGGCGGCGCGCTGCTCGGCGATCGCCTGCGCATGAACGCGATCCACGGGCCGGGCGTCTTCGTGCGCTCGCTGGCGACGCGCCAGGCGCACCTCGCGCTCTCGCGCGCCCTCGCCGACGCGGTGCGCGTGCTCCAGGCCGCCGACTTCGACCTCGTGATCGTCGAGACGGCGGGGATCGGGCAGAGCGACTCCGAGGTGGTCGACCTCGTCGATCTCCCGATCTACGTGATGACGCCCGAGTACGGCGCGCCCTCGCAGCTCGAGAAGATCGACATGCTCGAGCTCGCCGAAGTGATCGTGATGAACAAGTCCGACCGCCACGGCGCGGCCGATGCGCTGCGCGACGTGCGCCGGCAGTGGCGGCGCAACCGCGGGCGGCCCGAGCTGCCGGACGCCGAGGTGCCGGTCTTCCCGACCGTCGCCCGGCGTTGGAACGACCCGGGCGTCGACCGCCTCTACCGCGCGCTGCGCGACCGCGTGCTCGGCGCGCCGGAACGGCCGCGGGCGGCGGCCGCCGAGGCCGAGGGGCCCGCGGCGCCGATCCCGGCCGCGCGCGCGCGCTACCTGGCCGAGATCGCCGAGGCGGTGCGGGGCTGGCACGCGACGAGCGAGGCCGACGCCGAGCGCGCGGCCGATGCCGAGGGGATCGCCCGCGCGATCCGCGACCTCGGCGGGCCCGCGGCGCCGATGGCCGGCGCGCTCCCGGACCCGGCGGGGCCCGAGCCCGCGGCGGTCGAGGCGCTGCGCGGCCGATACCAAGCGGCGCTCGACGCGCTGGCACCCGCCACGCGCGAGGCCCTCTGCGCGTGGCCGCAGACGCGGGCGCGCTACGAGGCCGAGGCGCAGGAGTACGTCGTGCGCGAGCGCGCAATCGGTGTTGCCAACCGCACGACCACGCTCGCCGGGACCGCGCTTCCGAAGGTCGCGCTCCCCCCCTTCCAGAGCTGGGGCGAGCTCGCGCGCTTCCTGCGCGCCGAGAACCTCCCCGGGAGCTTCCCCTTCACCGCGGGCGTCTTCCCGTTCCGCAGCCAGGAGGAGGACCCCGCACGCATGTTCGCGGGCGAGGGCACGCCCGAGCAGACCAACCGGCGCTTCCACCTGATCGCGCGCGGGCAGCCGGCCGCGCGCCTCTCGACGGCCTTCGACTCCGTGACGCTCTACGGCCGCGACCCCGACGAGCGCCCCGACGTGTGGGGCAAGGTCGGGAACTCCGGCGTCTCGGTGTGCACGGTCGACGACGCGAAGAAGCTCTACTCGGGCTTCGACCTCTGCGCGCCGAACACCTCGGTCTCGATGACGATCAACGGCCCGGCGGCGGTCGTGCTGGCCTTCTTCCTGAACGCGGCGATCGACCAGGCGGTGGAGCGGCACCTGCGCGAGAGCGGGCGCATCGAGGCCGTGCGGCGCCAGCTCGCCCGGGACGCGCTCCCGAGCTACGCGGGCGAGCTCCCGGAGGGCCACGACGGCCTCGGCTGCCTGCTGCTCAGCGTCGCGGGCGACGCGGTCGTGGACGCCGAGACCTACGGGCGCATCCGCGCGGACGTGCTCTCGCGCGTGCGCGGCACGGTGCAGGCCGACATCCTGAAGGAGGACCAGGCGCAGAACACCTGCATCTTCTCGACCGAGTTCGCGCTCAAGCTCATGGGCGACGTGCAGGAGTGGTTCATCGTAAACCGCGTGCGCAACTTCTACTCGGTCTCGGTCTCGGGCTACCACATCGCCGAGGCCGGCGCGAACCCGATCACCCAGCTCGCCTTCACCCTCGCCAACGGCTTCACCTACTGCGAGTACTACCGCGCGCGCGGCATGGACGTCGACGCCTTCGCGCCGAGCTTCTCATTCTTCTTCAGCAACGGCCTCGATGCCGAGTACAGCGTGATCGGTCGCGTCGCGCGGCGCATCTGGGCGCTCGCCCTGCGCGAGGTCTACGGCGCCTCGGAGCGCAGCCAGAAGCTCAAGTACCACGTCCAGACCTCGGGCCGCTCGCTGCACGCGCAGGAGATGGCCTTCAACGACATCCGCACCACGCTCCAGGCGCTCACGGCCCTCCAGGACCAGTGCAACAGCCTGCACACCAACGCCTACGACGAGGCGGTGACGACCCCGACCGAGGAGTCGGTGCGGCGCGCGCTCGCGATCCAGCTCATCATCAACCGCGAGCTCGGGATCTTCCGCAACGAGAACCCGCTCCAGGGCTCCTTCGCGATCCTGGACCTGACCCGGCGCGTCGAGGAGGCGGTGCTGAGCGAGTTCGAGCGCCTCGCCGAGCGCGGCGGCGTGCTCGGCGCGATGGAGACCCTCTACCAGCGCGGCCGCATCCAGGACGAGAGCCTGCACTACGAGTCGCTCAAGCACTCGGGCGAGCTCCCGATCGTGGGCGTGAACGTCTTCGAGGACCCGGACGCGGCGGCGATCGCGCACCCGCGGGCGCTCGTGCGCGCGGGAGAGGCGGAGAAGCGCCAGCAGGTGCGGAACCTGCGCGCCTTCCAGGCGCGCCACGTCGAGCGTGCCGCCCCGGCCCTGGCGCGCCTCGAGGTCGCGGCGCGCCACGGCCGCAACGTCTTCGCGGAGCTGCTCGATACGGTGAAGGTCGCGAGCCTCGGGCAGATCTGCGACGCCCTCTTCGAGGTGGGAGGCCGCTACCGGCGCGCAATGTAGCCCGGCCGGCGCGGGGGCGGCTATCGTTTTCGGCGGCGCAGGAGGCTTGGATGGCGAAGCGGCGAAGCAGGCGGGCCGACCCGGACGCGTGGCGCGAGCTCGCGCGCGAGGAGCTCGGCGGGCGCGACCCGGAGGAGCTGGTCTGGACCACGCCCGAGGGGTTGCGCGTGCGCCCGCTCTACACCGCCGCGGATCTCGAGGCGCTCGAGTGGACCGACACGATCCCCGGCGCGCCGCCCTTCCTGCGCGGGCCGCGCGCCAGCATGTACGCGAACCGGCCCTGGACGATCCGCCAGTACGCGGGCTACTCGACGGCCGAGGAGTCGAACGCCTTCTACCGGCGCAACCTCGCCGCCGGCCAGAAGGGCCTCTCCGTGGCCTTCGATCTCGCCACGCACCGCGGCTACGACTCCGACCACCCGCGCGTCGTCGGGGACGTCGGCAAGGCCGGCGTCGCGATCGACTCGGTCGAGGACATGAAGATCCTCTTCGGCGGGATCCCGCTCGAGCAGATGTCGGTCTCGATGACGATGAACGGCGCCGTGCTCCCCGTGCTCGCCTGCTTCATCGTGGCCGGCGAGGAGCAGGGCTGCCCGCGCGAGAAGCTCACCGGGACGATCCAGAACGACATCCTGAAGGAGTTCATGGTCCGCAACACCTACATCTATCCGCCCGAGCCGAGCATGCGGATCGTCGCGGACATCATCGAGTACACCGCGCGCGAGATGCCGCGCTTCAACTCGATCTCGATCAGCGGCTACCACATGCAGGAGGCGGGCGCGACGGCGACGCTCGAGCTCGCCTTCACGCTCGCCGACGGCCTCGACTACGTGCGCGCGGCGCTCTCGAAGGGTCTCGACGTCGACGAGTTCGCCGGGCGCCTCTCCTTCTTCTGGGCGATCGGCATGAACTTCTACCTCGAGATCGCGAAGATGCGCGCGGCGCGCCTGCTCTGGTGGGAGCTGATGCGGGAGTTCCGGCCCCGCGACCCGCGCTCCTCGATGCTGCGCACCCACTGCCAGACCTCCGGCGCGAGCCTGACCGCGCAGGACCCGCTGAACAACGTGATCCGCACCACGATCGAGGCGATGGCCGCCGTCTTCGGCGGGACGCAGTCGCTCCACACCAACGCGTACGACGAGGCCCTGGGCCTGCCCACCGACACGACCGCCCGGGTCGCCCGCAACACCCAGCTGATCCTCGCCGAGGAGACCGGGATCCCGCACGTGATCGACCCCTGGGGCGGCTCCTACTTCATGGAGTCGCTCACGGCGAGCGTGGCGGCCGAGGCGCGCAAGATCATCGCCGAGGTCGAGGCGCTCGGCGGCATGACGCGCGCGATCGCGACCGGCATGCCGAAGCTGCGCATCGAGGAGTGCGCGGCGCGGCGCCAGGCGCGGGTCGACCGCGGCGAGGACACGATCGTCGGCGTGAACAAGTACCGCGCGCCGGGGGAGGAGGAGATCGACGTCCTCGACGTCGACAACCACGCCGTGCGCGCCGCGCAGATCCGGCGCCTCGAGCGCCTGCGCTCGACGCGCGACGAGCCCGCGGCCCTGGGCGCGCTCGCCCGCCTCGGCGAGGTGGCGCGCAGCGCGCGGGGGAACCTGCTCGCGGCCGCCGTCGAGGCCGCGCGCCTGCGCGCGACGGTGGGCGAGATCTCCGCGGCGCTGGAGGAGGTCTTCACCCGCTACCGCGCCGACGTGCGCTCGGTGTCCGGCGTCTACCGCGGGGCCTACGCCGGCGACCCGGAGTTCGACGCCATCCTCTCCGAGGTGCGCGAGTTCGCCGAGGCGGAGGGCCGCCGGCCGCGGATGCTCGTGGTGAAGCTCGGTCAGGACGGCCACGACCGCGGCATGAAGGTGATCGCGACGGCCTTCGCCGACCTCGGCTTCGACGTGGACGTCGGCCCGCTCTTCCAGCTCCCGGCCGAGGCGGCGCGCCAGGCGATCGAGAACGACGTCCACGCGGTCGGCGTCTCGAGCCAGGCCGCCGGGCACAAGACGCTCGTGCCCGAGCTCGTGGCGGAGCTGCGCCGGCAGGGTGGGGAGGGGATCGCGGTCGTGGTGGGGGGGATCATCCCGCCGCGCGACTACGCGTTCCTGCGCGAGCGGGGAGTCTCGGCGATCTTCGGCCCCGGCACGCCCGTCCCGAAGGCCGCGCGCGAGGTCCTCCAGGTGCTGCGGGCGCGGCGCGGATGAGCGCACCCGCCCCCGCCGAGACGCCCGAGGCGCTCGGCGAGGCGATCCGGCGCGGGGACCGCCGCGCGCTGGCGCGCACGATCACGCTGCTCGAGAGCACGCGGGCCGACCTCGCCGCGCGCGGCCAGGCGACCCTGGAGTCGCTCCTCGCCGCGACCGGCGGCGCGACGCGGGTCGGGATCACCGGCCCGCCGGGCGTCGGCAAGAGCAGCTTCATCGAGGCCCTCGGCCTCCACCTGATCGCGCGCGGCCACCGCGTCGCCGTGCTCGCCGTGGACCCCTCGAGCCCGCTGACCGGCGGATCGATCCTCGGCGACAAGACGCGCATGGAGCGCCTCGCACGCGAGGAGGCGGCCTTCATCCGGCCCTCGCCGTCGGGCGGCTCGCTCGGCGGCGTGGCGCAGCGCACGCGGGAGGCGCTGCTCGCCTGCGAGGCGGCGGGCTTCGACGTGGTGATGGTCGAGACGGTGGGGATCGGCCAGTCGGAGATCGCGGTCGCCTCGATGGTCGACTTCTTCCTGGTGCTGGTGCAGCCGGGGGCGGGCGACGAGCTCCAGGGCATCAAGAAGGGCGTGCTCGAGCTCGCGGACGGCCTGGTCGTGAACAAGGCCGACACCGATCAGGCGGCCGCCGCGGGGCGCGCGCGGGCGGCGCACACGGAGGCGCTCTCGCTGCTGCGGGCGAGCTCGCGCCACTGGCGGCCGCGCGTGCTCGCCGCGAGCGCGCACACCGGGCAGGGGATCGAGGCGGTCTGGTCGATGGTCCAGGAGCACCGGGCGGCGCTGCAGGCCGCCGGCGAGCTCGAAGCCCGCCGCCGCGAGCAGTCGCGAGCCTGGATGTGGAGCCTGCTCGAGGACGGCCTGCGCACCGCCTTCCGCCGTCACCCGGCGGTGGCGGCGCGCCTCGGCGAGCTCGAGCGCGAGGTCGAGGCGCAGCGCACCACGCCCGCCGCGGCCGCCCGCGACCTCCTCGACGCGTTCCGGAGCCTCTGATCGGGCCCCTCCCCGAGGGGACTTCATCCCCTCCGCGAGACGGCCGATGAAGGGAGACCAGGCTTCAGGGGGCCGCTGCGTGCAGATCAACGTGCAGGACCGCGAGCTCACGGTGAAGGTGGTCTACTACGGGCCGGCGCTCTCCGGGAAGACGACCAACCTCCAGCAGCTCCACGCGCTGATCCGCCCCGAGGCGCGAAGCCGAATGGTGACACTCGACACCACCGACGACCGCACGCTCTACTTCGACTTCCTGCCGGTGCAGTTCGGCTCGCAAAGCGGCTTCTCGGTCAAGGTGAAGCTCTTCACGGTGCCCGGCCAGGTGATGCACAAGTCGACGCGCAAGGTCGTCCTCTCCGGCGCCGACGCCGTGGCCTTCGTCGCCGACTCGCAGCGCGCGAGCGCGAGCGCCAACGCCTACTCCTGGCGCGACATGGAGGCGAACCTGCGCTCGAACGGGATCGACTTCGCGCGCATCCCCAAGGTCGTGCAGTTCAACAAGCGCGACCTCGCCGACGTGAAGCCGCTCCAGGACATCAAGCAGGCCTGGGGCGACATCCCGACCTTCCCGGCCGTCGCGATCCGCGGCGAGGGCGTGCTCGAGACCTTCCGCGAGCTCGTCTGCCTGCTCTACCGCGACATCGACGCCCGCTACGGCTTCGGCGCGAAGTTCGCCATCTCCGAGGACGAGTTCGTGAAGGGCGTGATCGGCAACTTCCGCAGCGGCTCCGCCGGCTAGGCGGGATCACCGGCGCCGGCGGAGGCGCTCGAGCGCCTCCAGGAAGCTCCCGAGCTCCCGCCGCAGCGCGTTGTAGCGGAAGTAGGGGTCCGCAACGCCCTGCCGGCCGAGCGACTCGTAGAGGGCGAGCTCGGGGTCCGGCGGCAGCGGCACCCGCGCCGGGAGCTCGACGCCGAGGCGAGCGAGTCGCGTGCGCGCGAGCGACAGCGTGAGGGCCTCGGGCGTGAGCTCCCCCCGCTCCAGGTCGGCGAGGGCGCGCTCCACGAGCCATGCGCCGGGCAGGCCTCCGAGCTCAAGCATCGACCCGCTCCGCGAACTCCCGCACGCGCTCGCGGAAGGCCGCCGCATCCAGGCCCGGATAGCGGACGAGGTCGGGCTCGATCTCGGCGAGCGCTCGCGTCAGGTCGGCGGCCGAGAAGAAGGCCCGCTCGAGCATCGCGCGGACGTCGGAGAGGTCGCGCTCCGCCATGAAGCGCTCGAGCTTCGCGGCATCGACGGTCGCTCGCACGCAGCCGGCAGCATACCGCGTCCCCGAGCCCGGTCCGAGCGAGCCCTCACGCCACGGGGGCGAAGCAGGTCAGGTACTCGCGCGTCCCGCCCGACCCGCAAGCACCGACGCGCACCGGCAAGCGCTTCATTGCCCGGAACTGGAGCCGCAAGCGCCCGAAGGGGCCGGAGCTCCTGTGGAGCTCGGCCCGCAGCGAGCCGCAGGCGAGCGGAGTAGATCAGGAGTGAATCCTGGTTTGACACCCCCCAGGGCCGCTGATAGCTTGCGAAAAGGCTCCCGACCGGAGCCTGCTCGGGCCCGCCCTGCGCCTGCGCGCGGTCCGGACGGAAGGTGGCCCGCCCCCATGAACAGCGCCCCTACCAGGCTCCCGGTTCGCCGCAGCCCGCCCGACATCCACGCGGCCGTCGCCTCGGTCGAGGCCGCGCTCGCCGACATCCGCGCCGGCAAGATGGTGATCCTCGTCGATGACGAGGACCGCGAGAACGAGGGCGACCTGTGCATGGCGGCGGAGAAGGTGACGCCCGAGGCGATCAACTTCATGGCCAAGCACGCGCGGGGGCTCGTCTGCCTCTCGCTGACGGAGGAGAGGCTCGACCAGCTCCGGCTCTCGCTGATGGTCCCCGACTACGAGAACAGCTCGGGCTTCGGCACGGCCTTCACCGTCTCGATCGAGGCCCGCCACGGGGTCACCACCGGGATCTCGGCGGCCGACCGCGCCACCACGATCCGGACCGCGATCGCCGACGACGCGCGGCCGAACGACATCGTGCGCCCCGGCCACGTCTTCCCGCTGCGCGCGCGCGAGGGAGGGGTGCTGCGCCGGACCGGGCAGACGGAGGGGTCGGTCGACCTCGCGCGGCTCGCCGGGCTCAAAGCCGCGGGCGTGATCTGCGAGATCATGAACGACGACGGCACGATGGCGCGGCTGCCCGACCTGGTGGAGTTCGGCCGCGCCCACGGCATCCAGATCCTCACCATCGTCGACCTGATCCAGTACCGCCTGCGCAAGGAGAAGCTCGTGCGCCGCGCCGCGGTGGCCGAGCTCCCGACCGCCCAGGGCGAGTTCCGCGCCATCATCTACGAGAACGAGATCGACCGCGTCGACCACCTGGCGCTGGTCAAGGGCGAGATCCAGCCCGAGCACCCGGTGCTGGTGCGCGTCCACAGCGAGTGCCTGACGGGCGACGCCTTCGGCTCGCGGCGCTGCGACTGCGGCGAGCAGCTCCAGGCGGCGATGAAGCTGATCGAGGAGGAGGGCTGCGGCGTGCTCCTCTACATGCGCCAGGAGGGGCGCGGCATCGGGCTCATGAACAAGATCCGCGCCTACGCGCTCCAGGACCAGGAGGGCCTCGACACGGTCCAGGCCAACGAGAAGCTCGGCTTCCCGCCCGACATGCGCGACTACGGCGTCGGGGCGCAGATCCTGCGCGACCTCGGCGTGCGCCGGATGCGCCTCATCACCAACAACCCGGGCAAGCGAGCCGGGATCGAGGGCTACGGGCTCACCATCGTCGACCGCATCCCGCTCGAGATCCAGCCGAACGAGAAGAACCTGGAGTACCTGCGCACCAAGAAGGAAAAGCTCGGGCACGTGCTCCACCTCATGAGCTGAGGAGGGCGCGGCCCGTCGAGGGTGCCGTCGCTTCGGAGCGCCGGGGTCGGCCGCACGAGGGAGCCGAAACGCATGTTCGATTCCGTGGAGAAGGTGAGGCAGAGCCTCGCCGAGCAGAGCTACATCTGCGACGCGAAGATCGCGACCGTGGTCTTCCTCGCCCACCGCCTCGAGAAGCCGGTGCTCGTCGAGGGCCCGGCGGGCGTCGGCAAGACGGAGCTCGCGAAGGTGGTGGCGGCGGCCACCGGCCGCAACCTGATCCGCCTCCAGTGCTACGAGGGCCTCGACGAGGCCAAGGCCCTCTACGAGTGGGAGTACTCCAAGCAGCTCCTCTACACGCAGATCCTGAAGGAGAAGTTCACCGCGGTCATGTCCGGGGCGACCACGATCCGCGAGGCGGCCGAGCGGGTGGGGCGGGAGGACTCCGTCTTCTTCTCCCGCCACTTCATCGTCGCGCGCCCGCTCTTGAACGCGATCACCGCGGCCGAGCCCACGCTGCTCCTCATCGATGAAGTGGACAAGTCCGACCCGGAGTTCGAGGCCTTCCTGCTCGAGGTGCTCTCGGACTTCCAGGTGAGCGTGCCCGAGCTCGGCACGATCCGGGCGGAGCGGCGCCCGCTCGTCTTCCTGACCTCCAACAACGCCCGGGAGATGAGCGACGCGCTCAAGCGCCGCTGCCTGCACCTCTTCATCGACTACCCGAACACGGAGCTCGAGCGGAAGATCCTGGAGACGAAGGTGCCCGAGGCCGACAAGCGCCTGGTCGAGGACCTCGTCGCGATGATGCAGCGCCTGCGGCAGCTCGATCTCAAGAAGGCCCCGTCGATCAGCGAGACCCTCGACTGGGCGCGGGCGCTGCTCGCGCTCAACGCGAGCGAGCTCTCGGAGGATCTCGTGAACCAGACCTTCAGCGTGATCCTCAAGTACGAGGGCGACGTGCACAAGGCCCAGGGCGAGCTCTCGAAGCTGCTCCAACGCAAGACGGCGGAGGTCGAGGCGCAGGCGCCGTCCCGGGCCGCCGTGCCGCCGCCCGCGGCGATCAAGAAGGGGGCGCTGCACTAGCAGCTCGACGAACTACGCTCGGCTTCGCCTCGCGGCGCGCGCCTTCGGCGCTTGCTCGAGCCCGAAGCGGCTCCGGAGCCCCTCGTGCAGAAGAAGATCCTCGAGTTCACGAACATCCTGCGCAAGAGCGGGATCCGCGTCTCGACCGCGGAGACGATCGACGCCTTCCTCGCGCTCGACCAGCTCTCGATCGACGAGCGCGAGGTCTTCAAGGACGCGCTGCGCACGACGATGGTCAAGCGCGGCGAGGAGGTCCCCGCCTACGACGAGCTCTTCGACCTGTTCTGGTCGGGCTTCTACGACAGCCTGCGCCAGGCCTTCGGGCAGGCGGCCGCGGGCCTCGACGCGACCGGGATCGACCTCGAGGAGCTCATGCGGCGCCTGGCCGAGCTGCTGCGCGCCAGCGGCGGCGAGCTCGGGGACCTCTCGGATCTGGCCCGGGCGCTCCTCACCTCGGACCTGAGCGCGATCGAGCGGCTGATCCGCCAGGCGGCGGAGCAGGCGGGCGTCGGCCGGATCGAGAACTTCCTGCAGGTCGGCTTCTACAGCCGGCGCACGCTCGACCAGATGGGCCTCGAGGGCGCGCGCGACGAGCTCCAGGACCTGGCCTCCCGCCTCGAGGCGGCCGGCCTCTCGCCGGAGGAGGCGCAGGCGCTGCGGCGGCTCCTGGAGGGGCTGCTCGAGGCGGCCCGGCGCTCGGTGCGGGCGTTCACCGAGCGCGAGCTCCAGCAGCAGAACCACGACTACATGGAGAAGTTCCGGCGCGAGACGCTGCTCGAGAAGAGCTTCTACCACCTGAGCGAGGACGAGATCCGGCGCATGCGGGAGGTCGTGGAGCGGCTCGCCCAGCGCATCAAGAACGTGCTCTCGATCCGCCGCCGCCGCTTGAAGCGCGGCAAGCTCGACCTCCACCAGACGCTGCGCCGCAACATGTCGCACGGCGGGATCCCCTTCGAGCTGGTCTTCAAGCAGCGCAAGAAGGACCGCCCGAAGCTCGTCATCCTCTGCGACGTCTCGTCCTCGGTGGCGAACGTCTCGCGCTTCATGCTCCAGTTCATGTACACGCTCCAGGTCGCCTTCACCAAGATCCGCTCCTTCGTCTTCGTGGCGGAGCTCGGCGAGGTGACGGACCTCTTCCAGACCGGCGAGATCGGCGACAGCATCGAGCAGGCCCTCGAGGGCGGCGGGACGATCAACGTCTACACCCGCTCGAACTTCGGCTACGCCTTCCACCACTTCTGGCAGAACCACCTCTCGGCGATCGACAACAAGACGACCGTGCTGATCCTGGGCGACGCGCGCAACAACTACAACGATCCGCGCGCCTGGTGCCTGCGCGACATCCACACCAAGGCGAAGAACGTGGTCTGGCTCAACCCGGAGAGCCCGAGCGCCTGGGGCTTCGGCGACTCGGTGATGGACCGCTACCTGCCGTTCTGCGACCACGCCGAGGAGTGCCGCAACCTGCGCCAGCTCTCGGCCATGGTCGACCGCCTGATCCTGTAGGACGGCAGGCCGCAAAGAGAACGCCCCGCCGGCGGGGCCGGCGGGGCGTCAGTGGGCGGAGGGCGGTGGATAGATGATGGGGGGTGAGAGGTTGGACATTTCTCACAGAAATGTCGCATCCACCGCCGCTCCACAAACCTCCTGGCTCGAAACAGAGGCATTATGCGGATCGGAACGCGTCGAGTCAAACGGTATTTCTCTACAGGGGGCGGAATGCCGGCGGGATGCCAGAGCGGGATGAAAATAAAAAAAGTCCATTGTTTTCATATGGTTGATCGTATGAAGGAGATCTTGGACTCGAGGGATCTTCTCAGCCGGGGAGGGGGGTCGTGACCCGCGCCCGGCGCGTTCACGTGCGCACCTACGGGTGCCAGATGAACGTCCACGACTCCGAGAAGCTGGCGAACCTCCTGCTCCACCATGGCTATACGCCCACGGAGACCCCCGAGGACGCGGATCTCCTGCTGATCAACACCTGCTCGATCCGGGACAAGGCCGAGCAGCACCTCTACAGCGACCTCGGGGCGCTGCGCGCGTGGCGCGACGGCGCGCCGGGCCGCGTCCTCGCGGTGGGGGGCTGCGTCGCCCAGCAGGAGGGTGGGGCGATCCTGCGCCGCTTCCCGCAGGTCGACTTCGTCTTCGGGACCCACAACCTGCGCCTCGTCCCCGCCCTCGCCGAGGCCGCGGCGGCGGGCGAGCGCTCGGTCCGCGTCGAGGAAAGCCGCGGGCTCGACCGCTTCGACCTCCCGGAGCGCCATCCCGCCTACGTCGGGCCGACGCCCGGGCGCGCCTTCGTGACCGCCATGGAGGGCTGCGACCTCTTCTGCAGCTTCTGCATCGTGCCGCGGACGCGGGGGCGCGAGGTCAGCCGGCCCGCCGCGGCGATCCTCGCCGAGGCCGCGGCGCTCGCCGGCCGCGGCGTGCGCGAGATCACGCTGCTCGGCCAGACGGTGAACGCGTACGGCCGCCACGACCTGCGCCGGGACCGCGGCGCCCTGGCCGGGACCGTCCCCTTCGCGGCGCTGCTCCGGCGCCTCGACCGCGTCCCGGGGCTCGCGCGGCTGCGCTACACGAGCCCGCACCCGATTTTCTTCGACGCGGACCTGGCCCGGGCCCACGGCGAGCTCGCGAGCCTCTGCCCGCACGTCCATCTCCCGCTCCAGAGCGGCTCCGACGCCGTGCTCGCGCGCATGCGCCGCCGCTACACGCGGGACGGCTACCGCCGGGTGGTCGACGCGCTGCGCCAGGCGCGGCCCGACCTCGCGCTCACCAGTGACCTGATCGTGGGCTTCCCCGCCGAGACGGACGCGGAGTTCCGGGACACGCTCGCGCTCGTGCGCGAGGTCGGGTTCGTCGACGCGTACTCCTTCCGCTACTCGCCCCGGCCCGGCACCGCGGCCGCGGAGCTCGCCGACCCGGTCGCGGCCGAGGTTGCGCAGGCGCGCCTCGAGGAGCTCCAGGCCGAGCTGCGGGCGCTCACCTTCGCGGCGCACCTCTCGCGCGTCGGGGAGCGGACCGAGGTCCTGGTGACCGGCCCGAGCCGCCGGGGCGGATCGCAGCTCTCGGGCCGCGATCCCTACCACCGGGTCGTGAACTTCGAGGCGGACCCGGCGGCGGCCCCGCCCGGCTCCCTGGTCGGGGTGCGCCTCCTCGCCGCCACGCCCCACTCGCTCCTGGGCCGCCTCGAGGAGGACGGCGCGCCCGCCCTCGGCGGTCCTGTCGTGAAGCCGGCGGCCCCGCGGGCCGATGAGCTGATCCAGATCCACACCCCGAGGCCCTAGGCCTGCCTCGCCCCGGAGGGACCGGCGGGCGACGCGCCGCGGTCCCGGGAGAGGCAGGCGGATGGCCAAGGCGCGCGTCCTCGCGGTCGACGACCAGCGCTATTTCCGCGAGCTGATCGCGGGACTGCTCGTCGACGAGGGCTACGCGGCCGAGACCGTGGCGAGCGGCGAGGAGGCCCTGCGCGCCCTCGAGCGCTCCCACTTCGACGTCGTGATCACCGATCTCGTCATGCCGGGGATGGACGGCAGCGAGCTCGTCCGCCGCGTCAAGCAGCGCGATCCCGAGCAGGACGTGGTGGTCGTGACCGGTGTCATCGACGTCGCGACCGCCGTCGAGGCGATGAAGCTCGGCGCGAGCGACTACCTGCTCAAGCCCTTCGACGGGCGGGCGCTCGCGGTGATGCTCGAGGAGCTCCTCCGGCGCCGCCGCATCAAGGCCGAGCGCGACCGCCTGCTGGCCGAGAACATCGAGTACATCGCGGAGACGCGCCTGCTCGAGCGCGCGCTCGGCCTCTTCTGCGCCGTCGCCGTCGAGCCGCTCGTGGAGCGCACGCTGCGGGCGTTGTGCGTCGAGACCGGCGCCCAGGGCGGCGTGCTGTGGGCGGCCTCCGAGAGCGTCCCGGGACGCCTGGAGCTCGCCGGGGCCCACGGCCTCGTGCGGCTCGCGGAGGAGCCGGCGAGCCTCGAGCCCGCCGACCTGCCGCCGGAGCTCGCCCCCGAGGACGCGCGCGCCGTCTTCGCGGCGTGGGGCGACGGCGCGCGCAGGCCCGCCCTCTATCTGGCGCTGCGCCGCGACGGCGCACTGCTCGGGCTCGCGCGCCTGACCGACAAGCTCGAGGGCGGCCCCTTCGAGGAGGTCGACCGGATGGCGGGCGAGCGGCTCGCGCGCCACGCGGAGGTCGCGCTCGCGAACGCGCTGCGCATGCGCGCGCTCGAGCGCCGCTCCTTCGAGGACCCGGACACGGGCGTGTGGCGCCACGCGTTCCTGGAGGACGTGGCGCGCGGCGAGCTCGAGAAGGCGCACCGCTTCGGGCGCAGCCTCGCGCTGCTCGCGATCGATCCGGGCCTGGAGGACGGGGAGCGCGCGGCCCCGGACGCGGCCCCGGCGGTGGCTCGCGCGCTCGCGGGGGTGCTGCGCGCGACCGACCTGCTCGCCGTCGACGCCCGCGGGCGCTTCCACGTGCTCCTGGTCGAATGCGATGCCCTCGGCGCCGCGGTCTTCAAACGCCGCTGCCGCGAGGCGCTCGAGCGCTGCGAGGTCCACGCGCAGCTCCGCCCGCGCATCGCGTCCGCGAGCTACCCCGGAGACGGCAACCAGCTCGAGGGGCTGGAGCGCTGCCTCGAGGCGCGGCTCGAGGCCGGGCGACGCAGCATCGTCGCCTCGCTCTCGCTCGACCGCCTGGAGCTCTCCGACGCGCTCCGCGCGCTGCTGCGCGAGGGCGCGGGCGCCCGCGCCGAGACCGCCGCGCAGATCGTGCGCTTCGCGCTCGGCGAGGTCGGGCGCCGGCCGCGCGAGCGCAGCCTGGTCTACGTCGCGCCCGGCGAGGCGCTGGCCGCCCCCGTGCGCGAGGCGTTCGAGTCGCTGCGCGGCGTGCGCAGCCGCACCGAGGTGATCGTCCTCGGCGGAGAACGGCCGCCCGAGGACGCCCCGTCGCTCACGTGGGTCCCGCCCGAGCGCGTCCCCGACCTCGTTCCGTGCCTGGTCCACTACGCCGACGGCTCGGCCTATGCGCTCGTGCGGGCCCCGGGGAGCCCGAGCGGGCCGACGCGCCTCTTCCACTCGGCCGATCGCGAGCTGGTCGAGTACCTCGCCCTGCGCCTCCAGAAGGAGCTCGCCCTGCCGCGGACGCTCGAGGAGGCCGCGTGAGCCCCCCGTCGACGCAGGTGCTGATCGCGGATGGCGACGCCGAGCGCTGCCGCCGCATCGCCGAGGCCTGCGCGGCCCGCGGTCTCGCCTGCCAGGTCGCGGCGCACGGCGGAACGGCCCTCGAGCTCGCCCTGGACGAGCTGCCGCGGGTGCTCGTCTCCCAGGTCGACCTCCCGCTGATCGACGGTCCGCGCCTGGCCTCGATCCTGCGCACGAATCCGCGCACCCGCGCCCTGCAGGTGCTCTACCTCGCGGACCGGGCCGAGCAGGTGCATCGCCCCGACCTCGCCGACCGCGTCCTCCCGGCGCCCGTCGACCCCGAAATCGTGGCGGGCTGCGTCCAGGCGAGCCTCGCGGGCCGCAGCGAGGCCGACGCCGCCGCGCCCGGCTCCGAGCCCGGCGGCGTCGAAGGCGAGCTCTCGCAGCTCGCGCTCGCCGACCTCCTCCAGCTCTTCCAGGTGAGCCGGCGCACGGGTGTCGTCGAGCTCGCGCAGGACCTGGGCCGCGGGCGGCGCCGGGAGGGCCGGGTGGTGCTGCGCGAGGGCCAGGTGGTCGCCGCCTCGGTCGGCGCGATCCGCGGCGAGAAGGCCCTCTACCGGATGCTCGCCTGGGACCGCGGGAGCTTCGGCTTCCGCCCGCAGGCGGTGGACGTGGAGGAGGAGATCCGCACGCCGACGCGCGCGCTCCTGCGCGAAGGCCTGCGCCAGCTGCGCGAGTGGGAGCAGGTCGCCGTCGAGCTCCCCGCGCTCGGCGCGCGGGCCGGGCTGCGCATCCCGCGCTCGGCGCTCCCGAGCGTGATCCACCCGCTGACGCAGGAGGTGCTGCTCGCGCTCGAGCACGGATCGCGCGTGGCCGACGTGGTCGACCGCTGCTCCTTCCCCGATTACCAGGTGCTGCGGACGCTCCACACCCTGGTCGAGCGCGGCATGGTCGAGCTGCGCGCGGAACCCGAGGGCTTGGTCCCGGCAGCCGACGCGCGCCTGTTCACCACGTCCGGCACCGCCCGGCTGCGCGAGTGGCTCGACCTCGAGCGGCCGGGGGGCCTCGCGGCGCGTCAGGCCAAGGTGCTGGTGCTCGCGGCCTGCGGGGACGCGATCCGGCGCTTCGTGGACCTGCTGGCGCGGCTTCCGGGCGTGGACCTCGGCTCGGCCGCGAGCGAGCTCGCCGCGGACGACCTCGCGCCGATCGCGCGGCTCGTCGTGGACGAGCAGGTAGGGATCGACCTCGTGCACTGCCCGGCCGACCCGCGCTTCGCGCCGGTCTGGCCGCTGGCGGCCCACGGGGCCCTCGCCGCCCTGCTGCTCGTGGGCTCGCCCGCCGGGCGCGCGGCGGCCGCGCTGCGGCCCGCCGCGCGGGTGCTGGCGGCGGCACCGCGCGCGCGGCTCCTGACCCTGGCGCTGCTCGGGCGGGGCGAGCGCGCGAGCGCGGAGGAGGTGGACGGCCACCTGCCGCTGCTTGCGCGCGATGCGTTCTGCGCCCTGCACGTCGATGCGCCGGTCGAGGCCGAGTCGCGGCTGCGCGAGCTCCTGGCGAGGCTCCTGCCGTGATCGACCTCCTGGAGCGCAAGCGCCTTCCGATCCTCGCCGACCTCGCGGAGGACGAGTGGGAGGCCGTCGCCGAGGAGCTCGCGGAGACGGTCCTCGAGCGCGGCGCGCGCCTGTTCGGCGAGGGCGAGGAGGGTGGGAGCCTCTGGCTGCTCCTCGAGGGCCGCGTGCGCGTCGCGAGCGAGCGCCATGGCCTCGCGGCCGAGCTCGGCGCGGGCGAGGCGCTCGGCGCGCTCTCGCTGGCGGGCGGACCGCGCTGCGCGAGCGTCGAGACGCTGTCTCGCTGCCGCCTGCTGCGCCTCGATCGCGAGGGCTTCCGGCGCCTCGCCGCGAACGATCCGCCGGTCGCGGCGCGGTTGCTCGAGAGCATCACCCGCGAGGCCGCGCGCCGCGCCGACGCGGCGCTCTCCGCGCAGAGGGCCGCCAGCGTTGACCCGGAGTCCCGGCGCGACTAGACTCCGGCGCCATCGCGGACACGGCGGTTTCCCGATGAGCGACCCCCACGATCTCACGAGCGGCGGACGGATGCAGGAGGCGTTGACCTTCGACGACGTCCTGCTCGTGCCCGGCGCCAGCGAGGTCCTCCCGGCCGACGTCGACGTCCGCTCGCGCCTGACCGCCGAGATCGAGCTCGACGTCCCGCTCGTCTCGGCCGCGATGGACACCGTCACCGAGCACCAGGCGGCGATCTGCCTGGCCCAGAACGGCGGCATCGGCATCCTCCACCGCAACCTGCCGCCCGCGGCCCAGGCCGCCGAGGTCGACAAGGTCAAGCGCTCCGAGTCGGGGATGATCGTCGACCCGATCACGATGCGCCCCGACCAGAAGATCCACGAGGCGCTGGCGGTGATGGCCCGCTACCGGATCTCCGGGCTGCCGGTCGTGCGGGACGGCAAGGCGGTCGGGATCCTCACCAACCGCGACCTCCGCTTCGTGCGCGACACCCACCAGGAGATCTCCAAGGTGATGACCTTCGAGAACCTGGTCACGGTGCCGCCCGGCACGACCATGGACCGGGCCAAGGAGCTGCTCCACGAGCACCGGATCGAGAAGCTCCTGGTGGTCGACGCCTCCGGCCGGCTCTGCGGCCTGATCACGATCAAGGACATCGAGAAGAGCGAGCGCTACCCGAACGCGTCCAAGGACGGTCTCGGGCGCCTGCTCTGCGGCGCCGCGGTCGGGACCGGGCCGGATCGGCTCGAGCGCGCCCAGGCGCTCGTCGACGCGGGCGTGGACGTGGTCGTCGTCGACACGGCGCACGGGCACTCGAAGCGCGTGCTCGAGACCGTCGCCGAGCTGCGGCGCCATTTCCCGGAGCTTCCGCTCGTGGGCGGGAACGTCGCCACGGGCGAGGGCACCGAGGCGCTGATCAAGGCCGGCGCCTCCGGCGTCAAGGTGGGCGTCGGGCCGGGCTCGATCTGCACCACGCGCATCGTCGCCGGGGTCGGGGTGCCGCAGTTCACGGCGGTGCTCGAGGCCGCGCGCGTGGCGGAGCGCTCGGGGATCCCCGTGATCGCCGACGGCGGGATCAAGTTCTCCGGCGACGTCGTGAAGGCGCTGGCCGCCGGCGCCAGCACGGTGATGATCGGGGCGCTCTTCGCGGGAACCGACGAGGCGCCCGGCGAGATGGTCCTCTACCAGGGCCGCTCCTACAAGGTGTACCGCGGCATGGGCTCGCTCGGCGCCATGAGCGAGGGCAGCGCGGACCGCTACTTCCAGGCCGAGGTGCGCGAGGCCGCGAAGCTCGTGCCCGAGGGGATCGAGGGGCGCATTCCGTACCGCGGCAGCCTCACCAGCAACATCCACCAGCTCGTGGGCGGCCTGCGCTCGGGCATGGGCTACGTCGGCGCCGCCCACCTGGGCGAGCTGCGCCGCAACGCGCGCTTCGTGCGCATCTCCTCCGCGGGCCTCCAGGAGAGCCACGTCCACGACGTGATCATCACCCGGGAAGCTCCGAACTACCGGATCGAATGATCTCCGGGCGACCCCGATCCGGCCCCGAGCGAGATCGCATCCTGATCCTCGATTTCGGCTCGCAGTTCACGCAGCTGATCGCCCGGCGCATCCGCGAGCAGCACGTCTACTGCGAGATCCACCCCGGCACGCTTCCCGCCGCGGAGGCGCGGGCCTTCGAGCCCTGCGGGATCATCCTCTCGGGCGGGCCGGCGAGCGTGCTCGATCCGGCAGCGCCGGACCTCGACCCGGCGATCCTCGAGCTCGGGCGACCCGTGCTCGGCATCTGCTACGGCCTGCAGCTGCTCGCGCACCGCCTCGGCGGGCTGGTCGAGCCGGCCGAGGACCGCGAGTACGGCCGCGCGCTGCTCAAGATCGAGCGCGACGACCCGCTCTTCGGCGATGGTTCCGGCGAGGCCGAGCGCGTGGTCTGGATGAGCCACGGCGACCGGGTGTTGCGGCTGCCCGAGGGCTTCGTCGTGCTGGCGAAGAGCGAGAGCTCGCCCTTCGCCGCCGTGCGCCACGCCGCGCGCCCGATCTGGGGCGTGCAGTTCCACCCCGAGGTGACGCACACCGAGGGCGGCGCGGCACTGCTCGAGAACTTCGTGCGCCGGATCTGCGGAGCGCGCGGCGCCTGGACGATGCAGGCCTTCGTCGACGAGGCCACCGCGCGCATCCGCGAGCGCGTCGGGACGGGGCGCGTCGTCTGCGGCCTCTCGGGCGGCGTCGACTCCTCCGTCGCCGCGGCCCTCGTCCAGCGCGCCGTCGGCGACCAGCTCCACTGCCTCTTCGTCGACAACGGCCTCTTGCGCCAGGGCGAGCGCGAGGAGGTGGAGGCGCTCTTCCGCGAGGCGCTCGGGATCCCGCTCCACTGCGTCGACGCCGGCGAGCGCTTCCTCGCCGGGCTGCGCGGCGTCGTGGACCCGGAGCGCAAGCGGCGCATCATCGGGCACCTCTTCATCGAGGTCTTCGAGGAGGAGGCCGCGCGCCTCGGCGGCGCCGACTACCTGGTCCAGGGCACGCTCTACCCCGACGTGATCGAGAGCGTCTCGGTGCGCGGCCCCTCGGCGACGATCAAGACCCACCACAACGTGGGCGGGCTCCCCGAGCGCATGCGCCTCGCGTTGGTCGAGCCGTTGCGCGAGCTCTTCAAGGACGAGGTGCGCGAGGTCGGGCGCCGCCTCGGGCTCCCCGAGCGCGCGCTCCGGCGCCACCCCTTCCCCGGGCCGGGCCTCGCCGTGCGCGTGCTGGGCGAGGTGACGGGCGAGCGCCTCGAGCGCCTGCGCCGGGCCGACGCGATCGTGGTCGAGGAGATCCGGCGCGCGGGGCTCTACGACGCGCTCTGGCAGGCCTTCGCGGTGCTGCTGCCGGTCCAGAGCGTGGGCGTGATGGGCGACGAGCGCACCTACGAGAACGTCGTGGCCGTGCGCTGCGTCACCTCGCAGGACGCCATGACGGCCGACTGGGCCCGGGTGCCCCCGGAGGTCCTGGCGCAGATCTCGAGCCGCATCAGCAACGAGGTGAAGGGCATCAACCGGGTGGTCTACGACGTCTCGTCGAAGCCCCCGGCCACGATCGAGTGGGAGTAGCGGCGATGCCGCGCCCCTTCGTCCACCTCCACCTGCACAGCCAGTACTCGCTGCTGGACGGCGCGATCAAGATCGACCCGCTCTTCGCGCGCGCGAAGGAGCTCGGCATGCCCGCCGTGGCGCTCACCGACCACGGCAACCTCTTCGGCGCCGTCGAGTTCTACGAGGCCGCGCAGAAGCACGGGATCCGCCCCATCCTCGGCTGCGAGGTCTACATCGCCTCCGGCTCGCGCTTCGCGCGCGAGCTGCGCGAGCGCGACGATTCCGGCTTCGACGCGATCAACCACCTGCTGCTGCTCGCGATGGACGAAACCGGCTACCGGAACCTCGTGATGCTGGTCTCGAAGGCCTACCTCGAGGGCTTCTACTACAAGCCGCGCATCGACATGGACCTGCTGCGCCAGCACGCCGAAGGGCTGATCGCGACCTCGGGCTGCCTCTCGTCGATGACGAGCCGCGCGATCCGCGCGGGTCAGCTCGACACCGCCTGGCGCAGCGCGGAGGAGTTCGCCGCGCTCTTCCCGGGCCGCTTCTACCTCGAGCTGCAGCGCCACGGGATCGGCGACCAGGACCGGGTGAACTCCGAGCTGGTGAAGATGTCGCTGGACCTGCGCCTCCCGCTGCTCGCCACCAACGACGCCCACTACCTCGCGGCCGAGGACCATCACCACCACGACGCGCTGCTCTGCATCGGCACGGGCAAGAACCTCGACGATCCGAACCGCTTCCGCTTCGACGGGCACGGCTTCTACCTCAAGTCCGGCGACGAGATGGCGGAGCTCTTCCACGACCACCCGTCCGCGCTCGCGAGCAGCCTCGAGATCGCCGAGCGCTGCCGCGTGGACCTCGGCCTCGACTCGGGCCGCTACCACCTCCCGGAGTTCCAGCTCCCGGCCGGCGCCACGAGCGAGGCCGTGCTCGCCGAGCAGTCCCTCACGGGCCTGCGCCGGCGCCTCGGGCTCGACCCGGACGAGCCGATCCCGCCGCGCCTCGCCGAGTACGCCCGGCGCATGGAGCACGAGCTCGGCGTGATCGGCTCGATGGGCTTCGCGGGCTACTTCCTGATCGTGGCGGACTTCATCGCCTACGCGCGCCGCGGCGGGATCCCGGTGGGGCCGGGCCGGGGCTCCTCCGCCGGGAGCCTGGTGGCCTGGAGCCTCGGCATCACCGGCATCGACCCGATCGAGTACGACATCATCTTCGAGCGCTTCCTCAACCCCGAGAAGGTGTCGATGCCGGACATCGACGTCGACTTCTGCATGAAGGGGCGCGACGAGGTGATCCGCTACGTCGCGCAGAAGTACGACGGCGCCGGGATCGAGGGCAAGCGCGTCGCGCAGATCATCACCTTCGGCAAGCTCCAGGCGCGCGCGGCGATCCGCGACGTGGGCCGGGTGATGGGCATGCCCTACGGCGAGGTCGACCGCATCGCGAAGCTCGTGCCGGAGACCCTCGGCATCACGCTCGACGAGGCCCTCGAGGAGTCGGCCGAGCTGCGCGCGCGCGCCGAGGCCGAGGGGCAGGTCGGGAAGCTCATCGAGACCGCGCGCAAGATCGAGGGGCTCACGCGCCACGCCTCGACGCACGCGGCGGGCGTGGTGATCGGCACGCGCCCGCTGATCGAGATGGTGCCGCTCTACCGCGACCCCAAGTCCCACGACGTGATGACGCAGTTCGACATGCGCTGCGTCGAGAAGGTCGGGCTGATCAAGTTCGACTTCCTCGGCCTGCGGACCCTCACCACGATCGCCGCCGCCGAGAGCCGGATCCGCGACGGCGCTTGCCCGGAGTTCTCGATCGAGAGGATTCCGCTCGACGACGCCGCGACCTACGAGCTGCTCGCGAGCGGCAACACCGAGGGCGTCTTCCAGGTGGAGTCGCCGGGGATGACCGAGCTCGTGACGAAGCTGCGCCCGCGGGCCTTCAAGGAGCTGATCCCGGTCGTGGCCCTCTACCGCCCCGGCCCGCTCGGCTCCGGGATGGTCGAGGACTACGTGAACCGCAAGCACGGGCTCACGAAGGTCGAGTACCTGCTGCCCGAGCTCGAGGAGCTCACGGCCGAGACGCTCGGCGTGATCGTCTACCAGGACCAGGTGCTCCAGATCGCGAACCGGCTCGCCGGCATGAGCCTCGGCGAGGCCGATCTCTTGCGGCGCGCGATGGGCAAGAAGAAGCCCGCGGAGATGGAGCGGCAGCGGGAGCGCTTCGTGCGCGGCGCCGTCGAGCGCGGCATCGAGGCGAAGAGGGCCGAGCAGGTCTTCCAGCTGATGGCCGAGTTCGCGGGCTACGGCTTCGCCAAGTCGCACTCGACCGCCTACGCGCTGATCACCTACCAGACGGCGTATTTGAAGGCGAACCATCCGCGCGAGTACCTCGCGGCGCTGCTCTCCACCGAGTCGGCCAACCACGACAAGCTCGCGCGCTACATCGCCCATGCCCACCAGCTCGGGGTGCAGATCCTGCCTCCGGACGTGAACGAATCCGCCCGCGACTTCGGCGTGGTCGCCGCGGGGATCCGCTTCGGCCTCGCGGGGGTCAAGAACGTGGGGGAGGGCGCGGTCCAGGCCATCCTCGAGGCGCGCGCCGCGGGGGGGGCCTTCGCGGGGATCTACGACTTCGCCCGGCGCATCGACGCGCGCCGGGTGAACCGGCGGGTGGTCGAGAGCCTGGTGAAGTGCGGCGCCTTCGACCGCCTGCACCCGTCGCGGGCGGCGGTGTGGGCGGGGCTCGACGCCGCGCTCGAGGCGGGCGCGGCGGCGCTGCGCGACCGCGAGATCGGGCAGGGGAGCCTCTTCGGCGGGAGCCCCGGGGCGCTCGCGACCGACCCCGAGCTCCCGGACGCGCCGGCCTGGACGGACCGCGAGCGCCTGGAGCACGAGAAGACGGTGCTCGGCTTCTACGTGACGGGCCACCCGCTCTCGGCGGTGGCGACCGACCTCGCCCGCTTCGTCGATACGCGATCTACGCAGACGCAGGGCAAGCAGGGGCGCGACGTGCGCGTCGGCGGGATCCTGACTCAGCTTCGCGAGACGCGCACGCGGCGCGGAGCGGTGATGGCCTTCGGCACGCTCGAGGACCTCGACGGCGGCTTCGACCTCGTGATCTTCGCCGAGCCCTACGCGAGCTTCGGGAGCCTGCTCAAGCGCGCCCGTGCCGACGCCGGTGGCGCCCCCGTCCCGCTGCTCGTGACCGGGCAGCTCGAGGAGGGCGACACGCCCAAGGTGCTGGTCCGCGAGGTCCTCGAGCTCGAGCACGCGGAGGAGCGCCTCACGACCCAGCTGCGGCTGCGCGTCCACGCCGAGGAGGCGACGCGCGATCGGCTGCTCGCGTTGCGCCAGATCCTGAGCCAGCACCCGGGCGAGTCCGAGGTCGTGCTCCA
The DNA here is from genome assembly GCA_964624475.1 of uncultured Spirochaetales bacterium. Taxonomy (GTDB): domain Bacteria; phylum Myxococcota_A; class UBA9160; order UBA9160; family SMWR01; genus CAZUYC01. Next base: position 81,339 of record CAZUYC010000088.1, read on the forward strand.
CCTCGTGATCCCCGGCGAGAGCGAGACGCTGCTGGCCCTGCCGGCGCTCGGAGGCGTGCGCGCGGGGGCGCGCCTGCTCCAGGACCTCTCGGGCCTCTTCGGGCGCGACGTCGCGGAGCTCGCGGTCTGATGCGCGCGCGCGGCCCGCAGACGATTGCCCCCGCGCTCGCCGCGCTGCTCGCGCTCGCGGCGTGGCTCGGCCTCGCGGGCGCGGCGGGAGCCGCACCGGGCGAGGAGCGCGTCGTCGAGGGCATCGGCGCCGTCGCGGTGAAAGGCGCCCCGAAGCCGCCCCACGGGACGCCGCGCGAGGCGGCGCTGCGCGCGGCGATCGTGGAGGCCGTGCGGCAGGTGGCGCTCGAGCTCCTCCCGCACCTCGACCCGGCCGCGGCGGAGCCGCTCGTGGACGCGGCGCTCGGCCGCGACCCGCGCACTTTCGCGAACCGCTTCCGGATCGTGGAGGACCGCGGCGAGGGCCCCGCGCAGCTCGTCGACGAGCCGGGCGTCCAGACCGAGTACGTGCTGGTCGTCCATGCCCAGGTCGACGTGGCCCGCGTCCGCCAGAGCCTCGTGCGCGCGGGACTGCTCGCCCCGCCCTCGGGCGAGGACGCTGCCCGCCAGCGCGTCCGCATCGTGATCGAGGACCTCGACGGCTACGCCGGCTACAACGCCGTGCGCACCCTCCTCGACGACCTCGGCGTGCGCGGCGCGGTGCCGGTCGAGCTGGAGCGGGGCCGCGCCGTCCTCGAGGTCGAGAGCCGCATGGCCCCCGAGGATCTCCTCGCCTCGCTCGTCCGCTCGGCGCCCCCCGAGCTGCGCGTCGAGCCCATCTCCGCCGATGCCGTCTCGATCACCCTTCGCGCCCGCTTCATCCCGCCGCTCGGCGGTACGACACCGTAGGCCGCCGGCGGCGATGCCGCCGTGGAGCCACCGACTCCCGCGGGGCGTGGTATCGTTTGACAGATCCGATCGAAATCGGTATGGATTTCGCGTCCTTAGCGGACGAAGAGGCACGTAGCTCAGTGGGAGAGCACCACCTTGACACGGTGGGGGTCGGCGGTTCAATCCCGCCCGTGCCTACCACGGCCAGACGACCCAAGGCCCGACGACAGAGCGAGCAAAGCTTTGGCATGACCCGCCCGCCCTCATGAACGAGATCCAGGTTTGCTTGCCGGACGGCAAGACGCTCCGGATGCTGGCGGGCTCCAGCGTGCTCTCGGTCGCCGAGCGCATCGGGAAGGGGCTCGCCCGGGCCGCGCTCGCGGGGCGGGTGGATGGCCGGCTCGTCGACCTGCGCGCGCCGCTCGGGGCGGACGTCGGGCTCCTCGAGATCGTGACCGACCGCGACCCGGCCGGTGGCGAGGTGATCCGCCACTCGGCCGAGCACGTGATGGCCGACGCCGTGAAGCGCCTCTTCCCGGAGTGCCAGATCGACGTCGGCCGCTCCGACCACTCGGAGAAGTTCCAGTATGACTTCCTGGTGCCGCGCCCCTTCACGCCGGAGGATCTCGAGCAGATCGAGAAGGAGATGGGGAAGATCGTCGCCGAGCGCGCCGCGTTCACGCGCGAAGCGGTGAGCCGAGCGCAGGCGCGCGAGCTCTTCGCCTCGCTCGGCGAGCAGCTCAAGCTCTCGCGTCTGGACGACATCCCCGAGGGCGAGGAGATCACGCTCTTCCGCCACGGCGCCTTTGTCGACCTCTGCCGCGGGCCCCACGTGCAGCGCACGGACCAGATCGGGGCCTTCCGGCTGCTCGAGTCCGCGGGCGCCTACTGGCGCGGCGACGAGCGCAACCCGATGCTCCAGCGCATCTACGGCACCGCCTTCGCCTCGCGCAAGCAGCTCGAGGAGCAGCTGGCGCGCGTCGAGGAGGCGCGGCGCCGCGACCACCGCCGGCTCGGCGCCGAGCTCGAGCTCTTCCACGTCGACCCGATCGCGCCGGGCTCGCCCTTCTACCTGCCGCGCGGCATGCGGCTCTACAACGGGCTCGTGGACTTCATCCGCTCGCTCTACCCGAAGTACGGCTTCCAGGAGGTGATGACGCCGCAGATCTTCCGCAGCGAGCTCTTCAAGACCTCCGGCCACTACCAGCTCTTCCGCGACGACATGTTCCTGATGCAGGGAGACGAGGGCGAGGAGCTCGGGGTGAAGCCGATGAACTGCCCCGGGCACTGCCACCTCTTCGCGACCCGCCGCCACTCCTACCGCGAGCTGCCGGTCCGCTTCGCGGAGTTCTCGCGCCTGCACCGCAACGAGCGCAGCGGCACGCTGACCGGGCTCTCGCGCGTGCGCTCGATGGCACAGGACGACGCACACATCTTCCTGGCGCCCGAGCAGGTCGACGGCGAGCTCGACCGCTTCTTCGAGATGACGCGCGAGGTCTACCACGCTCTCGGCCTGTCGGACGTCGAGGTCGCGGTCTCGACGCGACCCGCGCACTACGTGGGCGAGGTCGCCGACTGGGAGCGGGCCGAGGCGCAGCTGCTGGCCGCGGTCGAGCGGGCCGGCTTCCCGCGCCGCGTCAAGCCCGAGGGGGCGGCCTTCTACGGCCCGAAGGTCGAGTGCGACTTCCGCGACGTCCTCGGGCGCCCCTGGACGCTCTCGACGCTCCAGATCGACGTGGCCATGCCGCTGCGCTTCGGCCTGCGCTACGTCGGCTCCGACGACGAGCTCCACACCCCCGCCATGCTCCACCGGGCCATCCTGGGCTCGCTCGAGCGCTTCATCGCCCTCTATACGGAGAGGACCGGAGGGGATTTCCCGCTCTGGCTGGCCCCGCTCCAGGTCCTGGTGCTACCCATCACCGACCGCCACCTGGCCTACGCCCGGAGCGTCGAGGCGCAGTGCGCGGAAGCCGGCCTGCGCGTGGCCGTCGACGAGCGGAACGAGAAGCTCGGCTGGAAGATCCGCGACGCGGAGCTCAAGAAGATCCCCGTCGTGCTGGTCGTTGGCGATCGGGAGGAGGCGGAGGGGAGCGCGACGCTGCGGCGCCGGCACGGGGCCGGCGAGCAGGCCGCAGGCCCCGTGGGCGAACTGGTCGCCGGTCTCGCCCGCGACGTGAAGGAACGGCGCAGCGAGCGCCCCACGAAGGAGGAATAGGATCTGGCGGAGTTCAAGAGGGCCTCACGCAAGGACGGTCCCAGGGTCAACGAGGAGATCCGGGAAAAGGAGATCCGGGTGATCGGCGCCGAGGGCGAGCAGCTCGGCGTCATGACGTCGGAGGCGGCGCTGGTCAAGGCCGAGGAGGCGGGCCTGGACCTGGTCGAGGTGGCGCCGGGCTCGCGGCCGCCGGTGGTCCGGATCATGGACTACGGGCGGTACAAGTACGAGCAGAAGAAGAAGACGGCCAAGGGGCGCGGGCACACGGCGTCGCTCAAGGAGGTGAAGCTCCGGCCGCGCACCGACGACCACGACCTCGAAACCAAGCTCAAGAAAGTGCGGCGCTTCCTGATCGAAGGCGACAAGGTTAAGATCACCGTCATGTTCCGGGGCCGCGAGCTCGCGCACCGCGAGCTCGGCCGCCGCCAGATGGACCGCGTGACGCAGCTGCTGGGCACGATCGCCGTGACGGAGAACCCGCCGCGCATGGAGGGCCGCTTCCTCTCGATGATCCTGGTGCCGAACCGGGAGGTGGTCGCCGAGATCGCGCGGGCGGAGAAGAAGGCGCAGGCGGCCGCGGCGCGGGCCGAGGCGGCTGCGCAGGTCACGCAGGTCACGCAGGTCACGGAGGCCGCGCAGGCCGCGGAGGCCGCGCAGACCGCGCAGACCGCGCAGACCGCGCAGGCGAAGAGCGGAGGCTAGGATGCCGAAGATGAAGACCCACCGCGGGGCCGCGAAGCGGTTCAAGCGGACGGGGAGCGGGAAGATCAAGCGCGCGCGCGCCAACAAGCAGCACATCCTCACCAAGAAGGCGAGCAAGCGGAAGCGGCGCCTGCGCAAGACCGCGCTGGTGCATCCCTCGGACGAGGCGCGCATCCGCCACATGATCCCGACCCTCTGAGCAGTCAGGAGCGAGGAAGGCGAACATGCCCCGAGTGAAGCGCGGCGTCACCACCCGGCGACGCCACAAAGCGTACCTGAAGGCGGCCAAGGGCTACGTCAGCGGACACAGCCGCCTGTTCAAGACCGCGCGCGAGGCGGTGGAGAAGGGCTGGAAGTACGCCTACCGCGACCGCAAGCAGCGCAAACGCCAGTTCCGCGTGCTGTGGATCGTCCGCATCAACGCCGCGGCGCGCCAGCACGGTCTCTCCTACAGCCGACTGATGCACGGCCTCGAGCGCGCGGGGGTCGAGATCGACCGCAAGGTCCTCGCCGACCTCGCCGTCTCCGATCCGCGCGCCTTTGGCACCCTCGCCGAGCTCGCCAGGAACCCGGCGGGCTAGCCCGATGACCTCCGCTCGCCTCCGGCTCGCTGCGCGGAGGCCGACTCTCGAGTCGGCCTCCTAGCCGGCCGCCCGTGTCGGCGGACGCCGAGACGCTCGAGGCGCTCGAGACCTCGGCCCGCGCCGAGATCGCCGGGGCCGACACCCTGCCGGCGCTGCAGGCGGCCCGCGCGCGCCTGCTCGGCCGCAAGGGCAGCGTCTCCGCCCTGCTGCGCTCGATCGGGAGCCTCGACCCCGTGGCGCGCGGCGCGCGCGGCGAGGTGGTGAACGCGCTGCGGGATCGCATCGAGGTCTGCGTGGCGGAGCGCCGCGCCGAGCTCGAAGGCCGCGCCCGCGACCGCGCGCTCACCCGGGGGCGCCTCGACACGAGCCTGCCCGGCGCCGCGCCGCCGCGCGGGCACCTGCACCCGATCACCCACGTGCGCCGCGACATGGTCCGCTTCTTCACCTCGCTCGGCTTCTCGATCGAGGAGGGGCCCGAGGTCGAGACCGACTGGCACAACTTCGAGGCGCTCAACATCCCGCCCGAGCACCCGGCGCGCGACGAGCAGGACACCTTCTACGTCGAGGGCGGGAACCTGCTGCGCACCCACACCTCGAACGTGCAGATCCGCGCCATGACCGGACGCACGCCCCCGTTCCGCTTCATCGCGCCGGGGCGTGTCTACCGCCACGACCTCTCCCCGCGCCACAGCCCGATGTTCCACCAGATCGAGGGCTTCCTGGTCGACGACCGCGTGAGCTTCGGCGACTTGAAGGGATGCCTGCACGCCTTCGCGCGCTTCCTGATGGGCGACTCCGTCGCGGTGCGCTTCCGCGCCAATTATTTCCCGTTTACCGAGCCCTCGGCCGAGATGGACTTCCGGCAGAGCGAAGGCGGCTGGCTCGAGTGGGGCGGCTGCGGGATGATCCACCCGCGCGTGCTCGAGCGCTGCGGGATCGACCCCCGGCGCTGGCAGGGCTTCGCCTTCGGCATGGGGATCGACCGCACGGCGCTGCTGCGCTTCGGCGTGCCGGCGCTGCGCGTCTTTTTCGAGAACGACGTGCGCGTGCTGGAGCAGTTTTGATGCGCGTCCCCCTCGAGTGGCTGGCCGAGTGGATCGACCTCCCGCCCGAGCGCGAGCTCGTGGAGCGGCTCGAGATGGGCGGCTTCGAGGACGTGCAGGTCGAGCGCGCCGGGCCCGACCTCTCGGCGATCCGCGTCGGCCGGGTGCTCGAGCGCCGCGCGCACCCGGACGCGGACCGCCTCTCGGTGTGCCGGGTGGACGTGGGCGGGGGCGATCCGGTCGAGATCGTCTGCGGCGCGCCGAACGTGGCGGCCGGCCAGAAGGTGGCCGTGGCGCTCCCGGGCACGCCGCTCCCGGACGGCACGAAGCTCGGGCGCGCGAAGATCCGCGGCGTGGTCTCGAACGGCATGATCTGCTCGAGCCGCGAGCTCGGCCTCGGCGACGAGGACCAAGGGATCCTGGTCCTCGACCCGCAGGCCCGCGTCGGGGCGCCCCTCCCCGAGGCGATCGGCGAGCGCCCGGGCGTCCTCGAGTTCGGCATCACGCCGAACCGCGGCGACGCCGCGTCGCTGCTCGGCATCGCGCGCGAGGTGCGCGCCCTCTGCGGGGGCGAGATCCGCCTGCCCCCGACCGAGCCCCCCGAACGCGGCGCGGCCGCCGCCGGCTCGGCTCGCGTCCAGATCGAGGCGCGCGACGCCTGCCATCGCTACGTCGGGCGCGTCGTGCGCCGCGTGCGCGTCGGGGAGTCTCCGGCGTGGCTGCGGCGACGGCTCGAAGCCTCGGGCCTGCGCGCGATCAACAACGTCGTCGACGTGACGAATCTCGTGCTGCTCGAGCTCGGCCAGCCGCTGCACGCCTTCGACCTGGCGAGGCTCCGGGGTGGCGAGGTCCGGGTGCGGCGCGCAGCCGCCGGCGAGAAGCTCGAGACCCTCGACGGCTGCGTGCGCGAGCTCGCCCCGCGGGACCTCGTGATCGCCGATGCCGAGCGCCCGGTCGCGCTCGCGGGGGTGATGGGCGGCGCCGGCAGCGAGGTCTCCGCGGAGACCTGCGACGTGCTGATCGAGAGCGCGCACTTCGATCCCGTGTCGGTGCGCCTCGCGGCGCGGCGACACGGCCTCCGCAGCGAGGCCTCCTACCGCTTCGAGCGCGGCGTCGATCGCGAGGGGGTCGGGCGCGCCGCCGACCGCGCGGCGCGGCTGCTGGCGGAGCTCGCCGGCGGTGAGGTCGCCTCCGGCGCCGTCGAGGCCGTGGGGGCGCCGCCCGCCGCGCGCGAAGAGCTGCGCCTCGAGGTGGAGCGCGCCAACCGGCTGCTCGGCACCTCGCTCTCCGCGGCGCAGATGCGCGAGTGCCTGGAGCGCGCCGGGATCCGCTGCCGCGAGGCGGGGGGCGGCGTGCTCGCCGCCGCGATCCCGAGCCACCGCAACGATCTGGAGCTCCCGGAAGACCTGATCGAGGAGGTGGCGCGCATCCACGGCTACGACCGCATCCCGGCGACCGATCCGGTCGCCGAGCTCGCGCCGGGGCGCGTTCCCGGGAGCTGGGAGCTCGGCGAGCGCGCGCGCGACGCGCTCGCGGCCGCGGGGTTCTGCGAGACCGTCTCCTTCCCCTTCCTCGGCCCCGCCGAGCTGGCGAAGCTCCGGCTCGACCCCGAGGACCGGCGCGCCCGCCCGCTGCGCCTCCAGAACCCGATCCGCGAGGAGGAGCCGTGCCTGCGCACGAGCCTCGTCCCCTCGCTGCTCCAGCTCGCGCGCCAGAATCTCGCCCGGCAGGCCGAGCGCGTGCGGCTCTTCGAGGTGAGCCGGGTCTTCCTGCCGGGGGCGCCCGGCGAGCTGCCCGAGGAGCCGCTGCACGCGGCCGCCGTCGCCACCGCCCCCGCGGCCCCGCGCCTGTGGGAGCCGAGGCCCGGCCCGCCGCTCTTCTTCGAGCTCAAGGGTATCGCGGAAAGCCTTTTTGCCGCGCTAGGTTATCGGGTGGAAACGGCGCCCGGCGATCCGCCGCCCTACCTCCATCCCGGGGCGGCGGCCGAGCTCCGGGCCGGAGGTCGGGTGATCGGCGCGCTCGGAGAGATCCACCCGGACGTGGCGGCGGGCTTCGAGATCGAGGTGCCGTGCGCGCTCCTCGAGGTCGACCTCGGAGCGCTGCTCGCCCTCCCGCCGCTCCGTCCCGCCTACCGCGAGGTCTCGCGCTTCCCGCTCGTGCGCCGCGATCTCGCCGTGATCGTGGACCTCGACCGTCCGGCAGGAGATCTGCTCGCCGCGATCCGCGAGAGCGGCGGGGCGCATCTCGCCGCCGCCGAGATCTTCGATCGCTACCAGGGTGCCGGCGTCCCGGACGGCCAGCAGAGCCTGGCCTTCCGGCTCGTCTTCCAGCGCGCGGACCGCACGCTCACGGACGACGAGGTGTCCACGGCGGTCGATCGCGTCGTGCGCACGCTCGAACGCAGATTCGGCGGGAAGCTCCGCTAGCTCCCGTCGCGAGGAGGGGGAGGAGATGACGAAGGCCGACATCGTCGAGCAGATCTACGAGCAGGTCGGCTTCTCGAAGAAGGAGTCGGCGGAGCTGGTCGAGAAGGTCTTCGAGACGATCAAGGATACGCTCTCGCGCGGCGAGAAGGTGAAGATCTCGGGGTTCGGGAACTTCCTCGTCCGGCCCAAGAACGCGCGCAAGGGGCGCAATCCGCAGACGGGCCAGGAGATCCTGCTCGACGCGCGTCGGGTGCTCACCTTCAAGCCGAGCCTGGTGCTCAAGAACATGCTGAACGGCGAGGCGCCGCCTCCGGCGGGCGCGGAGGACGAGGACGATGACGACTGATCCCCGGCGCCGCGCGCGAGCCGCGGTGCCCGCAGCGGAGGCGACGATGGGCCATCGCGCGGAGGAGGGCGGCGGCGACGAGTCGGCCCAGGCCGACAAGCGCTACTACCGCATCGGCGAGGTGAGCCGCATCGCCGGCGTGAAGCCCTACGTGCTGCGCTACTGGGAGTCCGAGTTCCGGTTCATGGCGCCCCAGAAGTCGCGCTCGAAGCAGCGGCTCTATCGCCGGCGCGATATCGACATCATCCTGCTGGTGAAGAAGCTCCTCTACGAGCAGCGCTTCACCATCGCCGGCGCGCGCAAGAAGCTGCGCGAGATGGGCGTCGGCCGCGCCCTCGAGGCCGGCAGCCTCTCGGTCGAGACCGACCACCGCGCCCGCTACCAGCGAATCCGCGACGAGCTGCGCACCATCCGCGCGATGCTCTGACCGCAAGCGCAGCGAGCCGCAGGCGAGCTCCCCGGGCGCGCGGCCGCGGATCCTCATCCGCCCCGCGGGCGGCGGACGGGGACGGCGGCGGACGGGGACGGTGTTCAGATGTTTCGAATTTTCAGATTCTCCAGGGGAGAACCCCGCGAGACCCCAGGGCGTGAACGGAGAATCTGAAAATTCGAAACATCTGAACACCGTCCCCGTTTCACCGCGATCGGGAGCCCTCCGCGCTGCTCCGCCCGCGGCCCCGGTCGGTGTCCCAGAGCGGGAGCCGCAAGGCCGCGAAGCGGCCGCGCAGCGAGGCGAAGCCGAGCGAAGTCATCAGAGCGGAAGCGGCGCGACCGAGAGGCCCCAGACGAGGAGCCACAGGAGCAGGGCCGCCGAGACGCAGGTCCCGACGGCCGCGGCGGTCGTGAAGTCGAGAGCCTGGCGCACGGCCACCACGCCGGCGACGAGCATCCAGAGCGTGGCGCCGAGATCGATCGCGAGGCCGAGCCCCGCCGGGGGGACCCAGGCCAGCGCGCGCAGGCAGCCCGGCGAGAGCGCGAAGCCCGTCGTCCGCAGCACTTCGCGGTAATCCGTCGCGGTGTGGGGGCCGCGCAGGAAGCTCGCGCCCACCATGTAGGCGAAGGCCGACCCTCCGAGCCAGCCGATCGCGGGCAAGAGACCCGCCACGATCGCCTGGAAGAGGAGCCGCTGCGGGGCGACGCCCGCCTGCGCGCCCTGCACGAAGCTCGCGGCGCCGATCGCGGCGCAGGCGAGCGCGACGACGAGCCCCGCCTGGCCGAGCGAGCGCGGGTCGGCCTCGACCTCCTCGTAGACGTGGGAGCGCAGCAGCGAGGCACCGAGCATGCGCGCGCCGAGGCTGCTCACGAATCCTCGTCCCCGAACATGCGCTCGAGCAGGCGCTCGAGCGCGCCGCGCAGACCCACCTCGCCCGCGGCGGAGTCGATCCCGCGCAGCACCGCCTCCGTCGAGTCGCACTCGGTCGTGCCGCCGTCGGCGGCGACGCAGCGCAGGCGCACGGGGGGCGCCCGGCGACGCAGGTCGAGCGCGGCCTCGCGGATGGCGGCGCGGTAACGCGCGTCCTCGCCGCTCGTCGCGTAGGCCTCGCGCAGGAGCGCGTTCCAGCGCTCGAGCCGGAGCGCGAGCGCCGGATCCGCCTGTGCGGCGGCCGCGCGCTCGGAGAGGCGCCAGTAGCCGTAGGCCAGCGAGGAGAGCGCGAGATAGGCGCCCTCGGATACGGCGCCCGCTGCGAGATCCGCCTCGACGCGGACCGCCGCGGAATCCGCCGGGACGCCCGCCTCGAGCGCCGTGAAGAACTCCCCGTAGGCCTCCTTCGCCGGATCGAGGCAGCGGGGCGTCTCGCCCGGAGGGGGGAGGGGGCAGTAGGCGCCCGCTGCCATGGGATCGCCCGCGGCCCGGGCGGGGCCCGCCGCCGCGCACGCGGCCCCGAGCAGCGCCAGGAGCCGACGGCGCTGCGCCCGCGGCCTCATGAGGACGGGTCGACGCGAGGGACCTCGAGCTGGAGTCCGCAGGCGAGGCCCAGCCAGAGCGGGCCCGAGCGCTCGAAGCGCAGCGGCTTGGCCTCTCCCTGGGCGTGGATGTCGACCTCGACCTCGAGGATCTCGATGCGGTCGTCGAGCTCGCCGAGCGCCCGCACGTTCGGAATGGGGGAGAGCCCCTTGCGCAGGTAGACGCTCTCGATCGTGCGCGCCTCGATCGCCGGGCTCGTGGGGTCGTTGAGCTCGGCGCTCGCGATGTTGCTGTCCGGGTCGTCCGCGGGGCCGAGCACGAAGTAGTCCTGCTGCCCGCGGCGTAGGAAGGGCCCGCGGGCGAACGCGAGCCGGAACTCGCGTCCTTCGGGGCCGCGCAGCCCGAGGAAGAGCGGATCGTCCGAGGCGGCGAGGAGGTTGCTGCCCACCAGCACGCGCACGCCGATCTGCGTGACGGGCCGCCGCGCCGTGCGCTCCTGGCTCATCGGGGGCCTCCGAAACCGCAGGCGAGGGTAGGGCGGGGCCCGAGGCCGTGCACGCCACGTCCCCTACACTCGTGCGATGGGGTGCAAGTGCCCAGAGGGGCCGGAGCTCCTGTGGAGCTCGGCCCGCAGCGAGCCGAAGGGGAGTGGAGCGCCTGCTCGTCGGCGGCTCGCCCGCAGGCAGCCCGCCGGGCCGGAGCGGCGGCTCGCGACCGGCCTCGCGAGGGCCGTCGCTGCCGCGTGCCTGGCCGCGGCCGCAGCGCCTGCGTCTGCGCCCGCGCAGGGCGAGGCGGCCCGCGAAGCCGAAGCTGCGGAGCCCGGGGCCGCGCGCGCCCCGGGCGATCCGGGCGCGACGCTCGGCGCCGTGGAGAGCGGCGTCCGTGAGGCCGATACGTGGCTTCGGGAGGCGCGCTTCGAAGAGGCGCTCGACCGCACGGATCGGGTCCGCGTCGAGCTGGGTGCGCTCGGAGCCGGGCCCGAGGCACGGCGTCTGCGCGCGAGGAACGAGGTGATGGCGGCGACGGCCCACGTGGCGCTCGATCAGGACGATGCGGCGCGGGAGTGCTTCCGCCGCGCGCTGGCGGCCGAGCCCGCCCTCGACCTCGACCCCGCCACCACCGCTCCGAAGGTGCTCCGCGTCTTCCGCGCCGTGCGTGCGGAGCCGCGGGGCCCGAGGTGAGCGCGGGCGCGGTGCGCGTGGATCCCTTCGGCCTGACACCGGACACGGGGGCCTACGTCCCGCGCGCGGCCACCGAGCGGGCCCTCGCCGAGCTCGTCGCGGCCGTGCAGCGCGGGGGGCCGCCGGCCGCGATCCTGGGCGCGGCCGGCGTCGGGAAGACGCTGCTCCTGCACCTGCTCGCCGAGCGGATCGGCCCCGGCCTTCCGAGCGTCTACCTGCCGAACGCGCGACTCACGCCGGAGGAGATCTGCACCTGGGTCGCGCGCCGGATCGGCGCGCCCGCGGGCGAGGATGCGGAACCGTTCCTGCGCGCCTGGCTCGCGCACCTGCGCGAGCAGGAGCAGGGATGCCTGCTCCTCGTCGACGACGCGGACGCGATGCCCGCGGCGACCGTGCGCTGGCTCGCCGCATTCGCCGCGGAGTCCCGCGGTGGGCTGCGCGTGGTCCTCGCCGCGCTCGGGGGGCCGTCGGCCGAGCGCCTTCTGCGAGCCTTCCGCGGCGCGCGCCGGGTCGAGCTCGACACCGTGATGTCGCCCGCCGAGACTGCGGAGTACATCGGCTGGCGCCTCGCGCGCGCCGACGTGCCCGAGGCCGCGCGCGCGCGCTTCGACGCCTCGGCCCTGAGCGACCTGCACCGCGTCGCCGAAGGAAACCCGCGCCGGCTCCATCTCGCCGTCGAGTCCCTCGTGCGCGGCGGGACCGCCGCGGTGCTCGAGGACGAGATCGCGGAGCACGCCGCGCGCCCCGGGGAGCCGGCTCCCGCGCCGACCCGCCCCCCGGACCCGGAGCCGACGCCCCGCGAGCCTTCGCCCGCCGCCGAGCGATCGCAGCGGTCGCGCCGGGTCGGCGTCCTCCTCGGCGCGGGCGCTGCCGCGCTGGCCGTGGCGCTCGTGCTGCTCGTGCGCTCGTCCGGTCCGACCCGGTCCGCGCCCACCCGGGAGACCGTCGCCGGGCCCGCGGGGCCCAGCGCGACGGCGGCTCCCGCTCCGGAGCCCGTGAGCCCTCCCGCGCTCGCGGCAGAGCCGGCGGCCGCAGGCCTGCCGCCCTCCGACGGCAAGCTCGGCGTCCACCTGAACGCCGCCCCCTGGGCGCGCGTCGAGATCGACGGGATCGACGTCGGCGAGACCCCCCTCGCGAACGTCCCGCTCCGCCCCGGCCCGCACGCCTTCCGCGCGCGCCTCCCCGACGGCCGCATCGTCGAGCGCACCGTCGAGATCGACGCCGCGAACCGCCACCTCGTCTTCGAGTAGCCCCCGCGGGCCCCGCCGAGAGCGCCGCGGCCGCGCGGGGTGACAGAACCCCCCGCACCCGCTACCTAGCTCCTCGTCGGGCCGTAGCGCAGCCTGGTTAGCGCACCAGACTGGGGGTCTGGGGGTCGCGAGTTCGAATCTCGCCGGCCCGACCAACACTTAGCCGAGAAATCGAAGTCGAGACAGGCGATTAGACGTACGCAGACCGACCGCCTGCTACGCGTTGACCCGTGCGATTTCGCGTGACTACTGTTACTATTTCGTGACTGTCAGACCGCGCGGTACCAGCCTCCTCCCCCTGCGCTGGTCCGCGAGAGCTCTCCTCCGAAAGAGAGCGTCCATGCCGGTCGTGAAGCTCACGAAGAGCGCGATCGACGCTGCCAAGCCCCCGGAGCGGACCTACATCCTCTGGGACGAGGCCCCGAAGGGCTTCGGCTGCGTGATTCACCCCGCGAGCCCGCGCCACCCGAAGGGCGCGCGGAGCTACGTGGTCCGGTACTTCCCCAGACCGGAGCCGCCCCTGCGCACCTCTTTGCGGCCTGGTGGGTAGCGCTCGCTGCCTCGATCGGGCACCGCCGCTGGGGGACGTGGAGCGGTCGCGTCGTGCCCGTCGCGTTCGTGATCTGTTGAGCCACTCGCTCTCCGAACGCTGTCGGGCAACAAGCCGAGAGCTCCGTCCATCGCCGTGGACTTATGGTCTCCAGTCGGAAGCCTCCCCGAGACCAAGGCCGCCGATTCGGCGGGACGAACCGAACTCTGCGCTCACCTCGCGGCAATGGGACGCCTGGACACTGCCCAGGTCGGGCTCACACCAACGGCACGGTGCCTTTGGATCGATTTCGCGCGCGAGCGGGATCGCAGGCTTGCGAGCTTGCCGACCGACCGGGCGGCTGTCTCAAAGCGCATTCGCGACCACGTTGCCCGGCTGGCGCTTCTCTACGCTTGCGACCAGCGAACAACGACGATCGACCGCCCCGAGCTCGAGGCAGCTATCGCGGTCGGGCACTATCTCGAAGTGAGCTACGAGCGGCTCCTCATCTCCCGGCAGCCGGAGCGCGGACCAGGACGGGCTCCGGCACTCGAAGCCATCGCCCGTCGCCTGCTCCTGGCGCGCCGCGGAACCTGGCACTCCGTCCGTGACCTACTCCGCAGCTGGCCCAACAACGACCGGCCGGGCTCCGACGAGCTCCGCCGGGCGCTCCGCGCGATGGATGGTGTCGAGGAGCAATCGCGCCAGGGAAACCGACGGGAACGGTATCGGGTCCGCCCGACAGCCCGACACTCAACTGCCTGAAGTCTCTGGGACTTTGCGTCGAAGTGTCGGATGCCCACTCAGCACACCAATGGCCTCAGCCTGACGGGGCATCCGCCGTCGCGTTGTTTCGGCCCTCCGAGGATCGGCGGAGAGCCTCACGCGCGCGCGGGCCACGGCCGAACAGGGTCCCGGGAGGTCGCCTCACATGAAGCATGCGGTTACGCACATCGCAAGGTTCCAGGGCAAGAACTGCAGTCGCATCCATGCCCTGAATGCGCAGAAGGGTGCGCTCTGCGCCACCGATACCGCTCGGTGGCCGGTAACCGAGGTAGACGCGCGGGTCACGCGGTGACGTAACCTGCGGCAGTTGCCGCCGAATCCTCCGCACCCTCAAGTAGGCAGCCGAGGAGCGAGGCGGCGCAGTTTTTCGCCCGTCCCACGGAGGAGGTGACCCGCCGCCTCCTCGATTCACTAGCGCGCAGGCTCGCTCCACCCGCTCGAGGGCTCCCGGTTCATGCGAATCGCGGTGTATGATGCCTTCGCGTGCCCCCAGGGGGGGGGTGCGAAAGCCCCGGAACGTTCGAGTGTCTGCCAGCCTGAGATCGTCCCCTTGATCCGCTTCGAGGACCTGACCGCCGGTGCCGTTCTCCGGGGGCTCATGCCCGGCCAGGACGTCACGGTCATCGCTGCGCAGTGGTTCGGGACCGATGCCGCCGAGCTCACCTACAAGGACTCGACCGGCCGGCCCGGGACCGTTCTCGTCTACCGGGACGACGCCGCACGGCTGGAGATGGTCCAGGTCGGGCGTCCCTGGAGCTTCGACGGGGATGGGCACCTCTTCCGCCTGGTCTCGGAAGCCCACCGCATCCGGCTGGCGCACCTGTTCGATCCCGTGCTGGCCGTCCACACGTCCCTGGTCGAGCCCCTCCCGCACCAGATCACGGCCGTCTATGAGGCCATGCTGCCGCGCCAGCCGCTGCGTTTCCTTTTGGCCGATGATCCGGGCGCCGGCAAGACGATCATGGCCGGCCTCTTGATCAAGGAGCTGATTGCTCGCGGCGACCTCAAGCGCTGTCTCATCGTCTGCCCCGGCATGCTTGCCGAGCAATGGCAGGACGAGCTGCACCGACGCTTCCATTTGCCCTTCGAGATCCTGACCAACGATAAGCTCGAAGCCGCCCGCACCGGCAACTGGTTCCTTGAAAACGATCTTGCCATCGCGCGCCTCGACAAGCTCTCGCG
>CAZUYC010000089.1:0-13081 GCA_964624475.1 uncultured Spirochaetales bacterium
CTCGGCTTGCCCATGGTCCGGCTTCAGGCTGTTCTGCAACGCAAAGAGTGTGTCCACCGCTCGATCCCCCCGACCCGGGAGAATTCACGATCCAAACAATTCCGTCCAGACCTTGAGCGATTTTTTCTCAGGCTCTCAGGGCTCCGGAAGCAGGCCCACCTGCCGGAGCACCGTCGCATGGTCCCAGTAGATCCGCTCGGAGGCGAGCTTGCCACCGCGAAAGGTCGCGACCACGACGAGATCCATGGCGATCTTCCTCCCGGTCGGGGGAAGGCCGGGCAGCAGCCATGGCATCGGCCTGCTGTGGGTGAACACGAGGTGCAGCTCCTCCACGAGCTGGCCCGCTCCGACGACGCGGTTCACGGGCGTCATCTGGAGATCCTCGGGCCAGGAGGGAATGAAGTCATCGCGGTAGAAGGCCCGCAGGGCATCCTTGCCGCGCCCCCCGGTGTTGACGGGCACGTGGTTCACGCTGGCGTCGTCGACCATGGTGGCGAGGGTCGCTTCGACGTCCTTGCTCTCGAACTCGCCCCTCAGGTGTTCGTCCCACAGCCGCTCGATCTGCTGCGGGTCGTGCGCTTCGTCCGGCCTGGCCATCAGGCCGAGTCCAGCGCCAGACTGAGCGCCCCGAGTCCCACACCCACGGCATAGGCAACGAGCACGTTCGAGGCGAAGGCGGCGAGGCGCAGCGGCAAGGGGAATGCGCGGAGGCGCTCGTACGCGAAGGCGCTCAGCGTGCTCAGGGCGAGGAGATACGGGACGGACTTGAGCGTGAGCAGGAGAAGAAGGCGCGCGCCTCCGCGTCGATTACGAAAAGGCCTGTGGCGAGGCCGACGGCCGGCAGGACCACGAAGCCGAGCGCTGCCATCGCGAGGAAGACGAGGGCGCCATAGGCGATCGAGCCCGCGATCGTCACTCGAAGCGGACCTGCCGGCCGGCGGTCCAGCCGCCGTCGACGACGAGGGCGTGGCCGGTGACGAAGGAGGCGTCGTCGGAGGCGAGGAAGAGCGCGCAGGCGGCGACCTCCTCGGGACGGCCGACGCGGTCCATGGCGTGAAAGCTCCGCATCTGGTCGAGGATGGCCCGGGCCTCCGGGTTCTTGAGTCCGGCGGTCAGGGGGGTGTCGATCAGGCCGGGGCAGAGGCAGTTCACGCGGATCCCGTCCTTCGCGTAGTCGAGCGCCATGTTCCTGGCCATCAGCACCACGCCGCCCTTCGAGGCGTTGTAGGCGAGCGAGCGCGACAGACCCTCGAGGCCCTCGATGCTGGCGAGATGGATGATGCTCCCCGAGCGCTCCGCCAGCATGGCCGGCAGCACGTGCTTCGCGACGAGCCAGGAGCCCTTCAGGTTGATGTCGACCACGCGCTCCCACTCCTCGCTCGGGAGCTCGTGGGCGCGCAGGCCCCCCGAGCCGACGCCGGCCGCGTTCACGAGCACGTCGATCCGGCCCATCGAGCGCAGGACGGCCGCCACGGCCTCCTGCACGTCGGCCTCGCGCCGCACGTCGACGCCGCCCTGGAAGAGCGCCTTCGGCGCCTGCCGCTCCACCTCCTGCCAGGAGCCGCCGAGCGGCTTCTGCACGTCGATCCCCGCGACGCTCGCGCCCTCCGCCGCGAAGCGCGCGGCGCAGGCAGCGCCGATCCCCGACGCCGCCCCCGTGACGAGCGCCACCTTGCGATCGAGCCTTCCCATGCTGCGTCCAGTCCTCCCCGTAGCGCCCGGTCAGGCGAGCTTGCGGACGAGCGGCTCCGTCTCTGCGATGAAGCGCAGGATCTCCTCCTCGCGGCGCGGCGGGAGGAGCGTGAGCCGCGCCACACCGAGATCGCGGTAGCGCTGTGCCGCGTCGAGGTCGGTCCGCGGCGGCGGCGTGATGCTGATCTCGAGCGGGCCGAGCTCGGTGGGGCGCGCCGCGACGCGCGCCGCCGCGGCGAGGCCGGCCGTGTCCTGGCGCGCGGCGTCGAGGTCGCGCAGGAAGCCGTACCAGCCGTTGCCGCGCGCTACGGCGCGGCGGAAGGCCGAGGGGCTGTGACCGCCCACGACGATCGGCGGGTGCGGCTTCTGCAACGGTCGCGGCCGCGCGTCGATGCCCGAGAAGCGCACGCTCGGGCCGGCGAAGCGCGGGCTCGGTTGCGTCCAGAGCGCGCGGATCGCGTCGATGTACTCGTCCGTGCGCTGGCCGCGGTCCTCGAAGCGCGCGCCCACGGCGTCGAACTCGGGGCGCAGGTAGCCGGCGCCGAGCCCGAAGACGAGGCGCCCCCCCGAGAGCACGTCCAGGCTCGCGAGCTCCTTCGCGAGCACGACGGGGTTGCGCTGCGGGAGGATGATGATCCCGGTGCCGAGCCGGATGCGCGAGGTGGACGCCGCGAGGAAGGCGAGCGCGACGACCGGGTCGAGCATCGGGTGGTCCGGGGGCACCGGCGAGGGGGGAGCCTGCGGATCGGGGAGCACCACGTGCTCGCCCGTCCAGACCGACTCGAAGCCGGCCGCCTCGGCGGCGCGCGCCACCCGCGCCGCCGTCTCGGGGCTCGCGCACACCCCCGTATTGATGCCGAAGAGCCCGATCTTCATGCGCGCTCCTCCCGCGGCGCCCACGATAGCCCGGCGCGCGGCGGGTTGGCCCGCCCGCGGCCCGACGGGGTAGGATGCGGCCATGGGCGAGTCGGTGGCCGGGGGCTGCCTCTGCGGCGCGGTGCGCTTCCGCGTGGATCTCCCGACCCTTTTCTGCGCGCACTGCCACTGCTCGATGTGCCGCCGCAACCACGGCGCGGCCTACGTCACCTGGTTCGGCGTCGCGCGCGAGCAGCTCGCGATCGGGTCCGGGGGGGACGCCCTCGTCCGCTACGCATCCTCCGAGAACGGGACGCGCTCCTTCTGCGGGCGCTGCGGGAGCTCGCTCTTCTGCGAGTCGACGCACCGGCCCGACGAGGTCGACGTCGTGCTCGCGAGCCTCGACGGGCCGATCGACCGCGCGCCCGCGGCGCACGTCTTCTTCGACTCGGGCGCCGAGTGGGCCGACGTGCGCGACGAGCTCCCGCGCCTCGGCGGCGCGTCCGGCGTCGAGCCGCTCCCGGGCGACGCCGTGCGCCCGGCGCGCCGCTCGGGCCGCCCGGCCTGACCCGGAACCGAGGCGAGCGGTGCTCGAGACCCGGATCGTCGCGCGGATCCTTCCCGAGGACGCAACCCCGCGCCGGGTGGAGCGCGAGTTCCGCGAGCTCCTCGAGCGGGGCGTCGAGATCCGGCCCGCCGGCGCGGCGCGGCGCGATCCGCGGCGCCTGCTCGCCGCCGGCTACGCCCCGAGGTACCGGATCCGGCTCTTCCACACGACCTATTTTTTGAGCGATCTGCGCCACGACCCGAGCTACGAGGGCAAGCTGCGCTTCTTCGTCGCGTGGGTCTTCCCGACGCCCGACTCGCCGGCGATCTATCCCCGCATCTTCTCCAAGGACTACTCGCTCGTCTGGCGCTCTCCCACCCACTTCATCCGCTCCGAGCACGAGAACTGGATGGGCAAGGGCGACGTCCGCTGCGTCATCGAGAACGGCGAGGAATTGCTCTACAGCGTGGAGGAGACGACGAACCTCCCGCTCGAGATCCAGGGAGCGCTCGACGCGCTGAGCCGCCAGCGGCGTCGCGTCCCGCTCGACGCCCGCGCGGTGGGGCTCCTCGTGCGCAAGGCCCCCGACGACCGCCTCGAGCCCTACGAGGACTTCGCGGCCCCGCGGCGCAAGGCGCGCTCCGACCCGAGCAACCGGATCCATCGCGGCAAGCCCATCGCGCGCTTCGCGCGCGCGAACGACCCGGCTTCCCTGCGCTTCGCGCCCGGCTTCGAGCCGGATCTCCGGCGCGGGATCCTCGAGGTCAGCCATTCGGCGAGCGGGCTCTACGGGGGAACGATCCGGAAGTTCCGCATCCTGTCGCGGAACCGGCAGATCCAGTACCAGTTCGTCGCGGGCCGCCGGCACGTGTGGATCATCCCGCCGCAGGCGCTCACGACGGAGATCACGAGCTACGGGGTGCGCTCGATCGACGTCGAGGCCCCCGAGGAGCTCTGCGTTCCGGGCTACGAGTACCACTTCGTCGACGAGACGGCGCGACCGCCGCAGCTGCACAGCCAGATCCCCGCAGGCTTCGCGGGCGAGCCGAGCCAGCTCGACCCCGCGCGGGTGGATGCCGCGGCCTGGCTCGACCGGCTGCCGGTGATCCGGCGCTTCCGCAAGCTCGTCCTCGGCCGGGCGCGGTCGCGATAGGAGCAAGGGATGGGCGGGAGGCTGGCAGATCCTGTTCCAGAGCCCCTACCGTGTCGCGATGCCGATCGAACATCTCGCGCCGTCGGAGGGACCCGAGCGGGTGACCCTGGCCCTGGACCGCGACGGCTGCTGCGTCGTCGACGAGCTGGTCCGGCCCGCGGTTCTCGCGGAGCTGCGCGCGGAGCTCGACCCCTGGCTCGCCGCCACCCCGTGCGGGACCGACGGCTTCAGCGGCCGGCGCACGCGGCGGACCGGCGGGCTCATCGCGCGCTCCCCGTGCGCCCGCGAGCTGGTGCAGCACCCGCTCGTGCTCGGCGCGGTGAAGGGCCTGCTGCGCGGGGCGACGACGTTCCAGATCCATCTGACCCAGGTGATCGCGATCGGACCCGGCGAGCCGGCCCAGACGATCCACCGCGACCAGTGGGCCTTCGACTTCTTCCCCTTCCCGCGCGGCTACGAGGTGCAGTGCAACACGCTCTGGGCGATGACGGAGTTCACGGCCGCCAACGGGGCCACGCGCGTGATCCCCGGGAGCCATCGGCTCGAGGACGGGCTCCGCTTCGCGGAGGCCGACACCGAGCCCGCCGAGATGAGCGCGGGCTCGGTCCTCTTCTACACGGGCGCGCTCTACCACGGCGCCGGCGGGAACCGCTCCGAGGCGACCCGCACCGGCCTGAACCTGACCTACGCGCGCGCCTGGCTGCGCCAGGAGGAGAACCAGTACCTCGCCGTGCCGCCGGAGATCGCGCGCGAGCTGCCGGAGCCGCTGCTGCGCCTCATGGGCTACGCGCGCGGCGCCTACGCGCTCGGCTACGTCGACGACCTGCGCGATCCCCTCGAGGTGCTCCGCCCGGGCAGCTCCGAGGGGGGCCTCGGCGACCTCGAGCGCGCGAACGAGCAGGCGCGCGCCCGCCGTCCGCCGGGGTAGCGCGCGGCCGCCGGCGCCCGCCGGCGGCCGCCGGCGACGACACGGCCCGCGCCCGGCACGCGGCGTCGCATCCGAGGCTGACGTGCGTGGGCTCGTCTACGCGCGGTGGCCCTCACGATGGCCCATCATGCCTCCGTTCCTTCGCTCAGGATCGCGAGGTAGCGATCGTAGGCGAACACCCGGCTGCGCCGCTTTCCGGTCAGCTCCCGCGCGATCCCGAGATCGACGAGGAGCTCCATGGCCGACGCCGACGCCGGGAACGAGAGGCGCGGAGTCATCGATCCTGTCGCTCAGGGCTTGCGGAAGCGGAACACGAAGCGGTCCGTCTTGCCCCGAATCTCGTCGGCGAACACCATCTGGCTGTGATCGTCGGCGGCGCTGCGCAGCACGTCGACCTCGCCGTCGAACACGAAGCCCGCGGCGGTGAAGTCGCGCTTCAGCAGCTCGGGATCGATTCGGTGGAGCGTGCCGCCCGTCTCGGCGGGCGCTCCGGCGGCCGCCGCGTGGTCGATCACGCCGACGATGGCCGCCGGCTTCATCGCCGCGTGAATCTCCGCCAGCATCTTCGGTGCGTCGATCCGCACCCAGCCGTGCTCTTCGTCCACCATGTAGACGTCGTGGTAGGCCATGCTGAGCAGGACGAAGTCGAAGCGAGTCTCCGGCAGCTCGAGCTGATTGTTCTCGCCGATGAAACGCTCGACGTTCGCGAGGCGGCTCGGATCTGCGTAGCGCTTCGCGATCTCGTCCTTCACGAAGTCGAGGTAGGGCGTGTTGTTGTGCGCGAAGACGAGGCCCTGCTCGCCGACCAGGTGCGACAGGATCTCCGTGTAGTAGCCGCCGCCGGAGAAGAAATCCAGCACCGTCATGCCCGGTGCAACCGCGAAGAAGGCGAGCACGTCGGCCGGCTTGCGGCCCGCGTCCGCTTGCAGATCCTCGGGCAGCCGGCCGGACGCGGCGAGGGCGGCGGCGATCGGGTTGGCGCTCGGTTGCGCCGGCGTCGCGGCGGGCGCGGCGGCTTCGGGCGCGGCAGCGGCTTGCTCCGCCGCGGGCGTTTCGCTCGCGGGCGGGCTCTGCTGAGAGCATGCCCCGAGCAACAGGAGGGACAGGCTGAGTGAAAGGAGCGTACGCATCGAAGCTCACCTCGGACCGGAGATCGCGCGCAGACTAGACGCCGGACGGCGCCGGATCAAGCCGCGCGGGACGATCGGCGGCGGGCGGGAGCCGAAGCGCTGGATGAAGGTGACGGCGCCGCACTAGAGGGCCGTATCGGGCAGCAGCGTCGATAGGCTGTCGAGCCTTCCGACGGCGAGCAGGGCCGGCTCCAGCGCCTGCTCCAGCGCGCCCTCGAAGACGAGCGGGGGGACCGGCGGAAGGGGAGCCGGGACGAACGCCTCGAGCCGCTCCCCGCCGGCGCTCGTGATCTCGTACCGGCCGGTGACCCCGCGCTTCATGGGGTGCCCCCCGCACGAGTGAGGAGCGCGCCACTATTCAACGTTTGGGCATAGGTCGAGGTTTTTTACCTGCGTTCTTTGGCAACGTCCGATAAAGCGATTTCGGTCAAGCAGGAACGAAGTTTCGAGGCGATCGAGGCCTACGGGGTCGGGCGTTTCGTCGAGGAGCTCCGCGGGGAGCTTCGGGCGCGTACGTACCGCCCGATGCGGGTTCGGAACGTGGGGATTCCGAAGGGTGCCCAACAGGACGCTGAGGCCGGCGGCCGCGGAGCTCAGGCACGTGAGCGGTTTCCGCTGACGCGAGCCTTGGTAGCATCACGAGCGGGGCTGGCCGCGATCCGTTCTGCGGGCTACAAGAGCGCACGCGAAGCACTCCCTTTCGGCGCAGTCGGTCTCGAGGAGTGGTTGGGAATCGCGCTCCTCTCCGAGCCCATGGGGCGCGCGACCCCGTTGATCGTGGCCTTTCTGTTTGGCGTGGCCGGAGTGGGCTCAGTAGGTTTCGGCGTCAGATCCGCCTTGATCAAGCGATCGGCTGCCGGCGGTGCGTGAGGGGGTAGTGGGTCAGGTTCCACCGGAGCTTGTGTGATGGAAGGTTGCCCGAAGATGTCGCGACCGCGGGTGCTCGAGCGCTCCGAGCTCACCACCTCGCCCGGTTCACTCGCGGAAGAAGTCCACGAGGATCCGCGTGACTGCCTCCGGATCCTCCTGCGCCACCCAGTGCGTTCCGGAGACGAGATCGACGACTCGCCCGTCATCGAGGAAACGTGCGCTCGCTCGACCCACGTCCGAGGGGAGGAAAGGATCGTCGGGCGCGATCAAGCACGAGCGCGGGCATGCTCACGCGCCGGGGGGCGGCGGAAGACGGCGGGTGCCGATAGGCCGCGCGGTACCAATTCACCATCGCCTCGAAGGCGCCCTGCTGGGCCCACGCGGAGCGGTAGAGATCGAGCTTCTCCTCGGGAAACGTGCCCGGGAGCGAGGAGCTGCGCAGCAGGCTCGACGTCACGCGCCAATTGGCGACGCGCGCGGACCACTCGGGAAGCCACGGGAGCTGGAAGAAGGTCCAATGCCACGAGGAACTCCGCTCCCGGCTGATTACGGTTTCCGCTGCCTCCGGGTGGGGCGTTCCGATCACCGCGAGCCGATCCACGACTTCGGGATGGTCGATGGCGAGCTGCCAGGCGACCCGTCCGCCCCAATCGTGACCCACGATGTGGGTCCTCTCGAAACCGAGCGCGCGGATCAATCCCACTACGTCGCTGGTCAAGGTGTCGACGCGATACGCGGCGATGCCGCGTGGCTTGTCCGACTCGCCGTATCCGCGCTGGTCGGGCACGGCGACGCGAAAGCCCCGCTGCGCGAGGATCGCCATCGGGCGCGCCCAGGCGTACCAGAACTCCGGAAAGCCGTGGAGCAGCACGACCGGAGCGCCGTCCTCCGGACCCGCGAGCACGACGTGCAGGGTGACGTCGCCGACCTCGACCCGCCGCGACTCGAGCTCGATTCCGAGCTCGCGCTTCGCCGCGGCCAGCGCATCGCGCTCGGGCTGGCGGCCAGACCAGTGCCCGGCCACGGTGATCAGGACCAGCGCGACCGCGAGGAATCCGAGGGCGCGCAGCGCCTTCACGCGCGGGCGCCGCGCAGGCGCGCCTCGGTCGCCCGCTCCGGGCTCGACCTGCAACGGACCGGTCATGCGGCATGACTCCATCGACGAGCGCTCGCATCACCATACCCCTTCGGGCGTAGTGAGGACAGGCCGAGGGCGCGGGTGCTGCAGACGGTGACAGGCCGGAGCTCACCCTACTCTCGTGGAACGGGTCAAGCGGGGACGCCCGCGTTCATCCAGACCGAATCCAGGAATCGCTCGAGCGACTCGCAGAATTCGTCTGGGCACTCGAGGAACGGCGCGTGCCCACCCGGAAAGACCTCGAAGCGCAGGTTCGGGATCCGCTCGATCCCCGGGAGGTTTCGGCGGAGCTGCAACACGCGATCGCTCTTCGCCCAGGCCACGAACACAGGGCAACCGAGTCCCGCCGCCAGCGCCCGCGTGTCCGCCGAGGGATCGCCGAAGCTTCGCCACGCCTGGGCGAGCACGGGGGCGATCTCCGTCGCCGAAGCGATGATGCGCTGGCGTTGATCCACCGCCCGGGCGGACGGTAGGACCATCCCGTAGTAGCGGCGGAACGCCCACGGATACCAGCGTGCACCTCGCGCCCCCGCGCGGAAGAACCTGGCCATGGCCCCGGTGAACAGGCGAGCGACCCCATCCACTCGATCGAGGCCACCGGAATCGACGAGCACCAGTCCCCGGACTCTCGACGGGTGTGACGCTGCGAAGCGGATCGCCGCCGCTCCGCCGATCGAGTTGCCGAGGACCACCAGGGAATCGAGCGTCAGCATGTCCACGAGCTCGCGAAGCAGGTCGGCGTAGCGGCGGGCGCTCGCCGGGACCGGGTCCTCGCCCGACCTTCCCTGCCCCGGCCAGTCCACCGCGATCACGCGGTAGCGATCGCGGAAGCGTCCACGGACGGCTTCGAAATCGCGCGCCCCGTGCCCGACCGCATGGAGGCAGAGCAGGGTTCGTCCGGCACCCTCGTCGTCGAAGGCGAGCCGGACTCCGTCCACCACCACGCTCTTCTCCGGGGCGAGGGCGCCCACCGCCGCTCGACGTCGATCCATCGCGTTCTCCTGATCCATCTTCGTTAGTGGCGAAGATGTCACCAATAGAGATGAACTGTCAACGACGCTATGGTCGGGCGCATGCGGAGCAAGGCGGCGGCGACACTGCGCACGGAGGGTCGCCCAGACCGAGCTGGGATCGCGCGGGATGCGCCACGCCGTCTTCACGGTCGGGCACAGCAACCAGTCCACGGGCGAGCTGCTCGGGCTCCTCGCACGGCACGGGATCGAGCTCCTCGTCGATGCGCGCAGCCAGCCCGCGAGCCGGCATGCGCCGCACTTCGCGCGCAAGGCCCTCGAGCGGGCCGTCCGCGAGGCGCCGATGCAGTACCTCTTCCTCGGCGGGAGCCTTGGCGGGCGCCCGGCGGAGCGCAGCTGCTACGACAACGCGGGGCGAGTCCTGTACGACCGCGTCGAGGAGCAGGATTTCTACCGCACGGGCATCGAGGAGCTCCTCGCGGCGATCGAGCGGCAGCGCGTCTGTCTGCTCTGCAGCGAGGAAGACCCGCTCCGCTGCCACCGCCGGCTGCTCGTCGGGCGTACGCTGGCTCGGCGCGGCGTCGAGGTCCGACATCTCCGGCGCGACGGGCGCGTCGAGGCGGAGGAGGAGGTCCAGGCGCGCTTCGAGCGCGCGTCCCCGCGATCGCGGCAGCTCGGACTCTGGGGATCCGGGGGCTGACGCGGGGCGCGGCCGCGCGCTACGCCTGTCGGAACCTCGGCTAGACTCGGCGCGCCCCCGCGCAACGAGGGAGCCCCGAGCGTGTCCGACGCCGCGCGATCGCTCACCCGCCGCGAGCTCCTGAAGGCCGGCGCGGCGCTCGGCGCGCTCGCAGTCGCGGGGCCCGCTCGAACGGCCCGGTCCGCCCCCGCGATGCCCTACGACGACTACGCCCGCGAGGACGCGGTATCGCTTGCGGCGCTCGTGCGCGCGAAGCAGGCGGGCCCGTCGGAGCTGCTCGAGGCCGCGATCGCGCGCACGCTGGCGGTGGACGGCGCGCTGAACGCCGTCGTGCTCCGGCACTTGGAGCGCGCGCGCGAGGCGGTCCGCCGGGGGCTGTCGGAGGGGCCCCTTCGCGGCGTGCCCTTCCTGCTGAAGGACCTGAACATCGCCCTCGCGGGAACCGTCACGACCAACGGCTCGCGCTTCTTCGCGGATGCGACGGCCGAGCGCAACTCGATCCTCGTCGATCGCTACGAGGCGGCAGGCCTCGTGATCTTCGGCAAGACGGCGAGCCCGGAGTTCGGGGCGACGGGCACGACCGAGTCGCGGCTGGGGCTCGTCATGGGCGCGAGCCTCGTGAACCGGATCCAGGCGCGCGAGAAGGCGCTCGGCCGCGCGGTCAGAGCCGACGACCTCGAGCTGCGTAACTGGGAGTCGTATCAGCGCGCGCTCACGTTCACGGCCGCCCAGCACGAGGCCGCGCGCCAGGACGTCTACGAGCTCGGGCGCGCGATCGTCGCGCACCAGGACGCCTTCGACGTCGTGATCTCGCCGACCCTCGCGATTCCCGCCGCCGCCGCTCGGCGTGATGAGCCTCTCGGCCGACTACGAGGGCTACGCGCGCGCGGGCCAGGCGACCAGCGCCTTCACGATCCAGTACAACTTCTCCGGCCAGCCCGCGATGTCGCTGCCCCTGCAATGGAACGATGCCGGGCTGCCGATCGGAACGATGTTCGCGGCGCGCCCGGGCCGCGAGGACCTGCTCTTCCGCCTCGCGGCCCAGCTCGAAGCCGCCTCCCCCTGGCGCGACCGCCGCCCCGCGATCGACGCCGGCGGCCCGCCCACACGGTCCTGAGCCCCCGCGCCGATCGCTGGCAGAGGGGTCCGTCGGCTCCGCCTCGGAGTGGGCCGGAGCGCGGGTCGGGAGGCCGAGGCACGCGAGGATGGCGGCCGGGGTCCCTTGGCCGGGGTCCTTCCCTCCAGAAACAAGCGCCGTCTCGGGTGCTCATTCGCCGTCTCCTCGGTTCGGGTTCGCCGAGAGCCTGAACGGGAAGGCCCGCTCTCCGACGCGCTGCTATTTTCTTGAAGGATGACGGAAGCGACCACGCGACTCTTCTTCGAGACGCCCGCGCAGGAGATCGACACCGGCACGGCGCGGCTTCCCTGTCGGCGCTTCGGCACCGGTCCGGCGCTGCTGCTGGTGCACGGCTTCCCGCTCTCGGGCTTCACCTGGCGCAAGGTGCTTCCGGCGCTCTCCACTCGCTACACCTGCTACGTGCCCGACCTTCCCGGGATGGGCGAATCGCGGTGGAGCCACGCCACCGACTTCTCCTTCCCGGGGCATGGGCGGACGCTGAAGGCGCTCGTGGATCGGCTCGGGCTCGAGCGCTACAGCGTGCTGGCGCAGGACACCGGCGGTACGTTCGCGCGCTACCTGGCGCTCGAGGACGGCGCGCGCATCGAGAAGCTCGCACTCATCAACACGGAGATCCCGCGCCACCGTCCGCCCTGGATTCCTCTCTATCAACGCCTGATGCGAGTGCCTGCCACGCTGGTGGCGTTCCGTCTCCTGCTGCGCTCCCGCGCGTTCCTCCGCTCGCCCATGGGCTTCGGCGGATGCTTCCAGGACCTCGGCCTGATCGACGGCGACTTCCACGAGCACGTGATCGAGCCGCTCGTGCGTTCGCCGCTGCGGAGGGATGGAATGCGCCGCTACCTGATCGGCGCAAAGTGGGAGCCCGTCGACGCCCTCGAGCGCGACCACGCCCGCATCGCGGTGCCGGTGCGACTCATCTGGGGCGCGGACGATCCCACGTTTCCCGTCGACCTCGCGCGCGCGATGGAGAAGCAGCTCCCCGACGGACATCTCGTCGAGATTCCGGGCGGTCGTCTGCTCGTCCACGAGGAGAAGCCGGCCGAAGTCGCACGCGCGGTGGTGGAGTTCCTGGGCTGAGCGCGACGCCTTCCGACGCGACCAACGAGAACGCCCCCGGCCGAAGTCGCCGAGGGCATTCGAGAAATCTGGCGCATGAGACCGGATTCGAACCGGCGACCCTCACCGACCCTCACGACGTGGCGAGGACGTCGCGGACCACCTGGAGTACCTGGTCGGCCCGCGGGCGGCCGCGCGCACCGTAGAGGTTGGTCAAGCTGGACTCGGTCTGACACCAGCGGTGCGCCAGAGTGCCATCCCGGCGCCAGACGAGGAGCGCGGGCTGCATGAACGATCGCTTCGGGTATGTATGCACGGTCGGGTGGAGCACCGAAACCGCGACGAAGCGTCCGATAAGGTCCAACTGGAAACTCCTGCGGGGGCAGCGACCGTTGGCTGCCAAGCCACCTCGGCCCCGGCGGCTGTCCATCTTCGATCCTACTTGGCGAAATAGCGGCGGTACAAACCCAGTGCGGAAAAGCCCAAAAGTAACAGCGCCGAGGATCCCGGCTCAAGCCGTCGCCCGCGACGCTCCACTCCGAGCCGGGGGGATCCTGCAACTAATCGGTTGCTTTTCTGGCGCGCCGGTCTAATCTGCAATCAGGGGGTTGCAAATGAGCACCGACCGCATCGAGAAGACCGTCGTCCTACGCGCTCCTCGAGCGCGGGTCTGGCGCGCGATCGCGAACGCAGAGGAGTTCGGCGTCTGGTTCCGCGTGAAGCTCGAGGGCGCCTTCGGCCCGGGCGCCCGCGTCCGCGGCCAGGTTAGGACACGTAAATAAATAATGGTCGCACCGAGCCCGTGCCTATGACGATCTGGGCCGAATGGCATAGTTCCAATCGCCGTGAAACTTGTGGCGCTCCAGATTCACCCGCTGCATTTCTTCGTCAGTCACCTTGCGG
>CAZUYC010000090.1:0-49958 GCA_964624475.1 uncultured Spirochaetales bacterium
GCCCGCCCTGGCACGAGATCGCTCCCTGCGGGTGCTCGACGTAGCGTCGGCTACGCCTCCGCTTCCCTCGGTCGCGATCTCGTGCCAGGACAGGCATCTGCGCCGCCTCGCTACGCGCCCTGGTGAGACATGCGGGCTAGCTCGACGCGCCCCGGGGGGTGCGCAATTCTTCGCGGCGATGCGCCCGTCGTGCGCGGCCACGGCCTTGCCGGGGGCCCAGTCTCCGTTCGCCTGCGGCGGCTCGCTGCGCGCGCGCCTTCGCGCCACCTCGCCGGGCTGGCTGCCGGCGGTGCCGGCAGCCAGGCCTCCGCTCGCCTGCGGCTCGCGGCGCGCGCGCTTTCGCGCGCTTGCCCTCCTGCTCGCGGCGCTGGCCTGCGGGCCCGGCGGCGTGAGCGAGCCCGCGGTGTCGTCGCCGGCCCCTTCCTTCGAGGCGGACCTCGAGGCCGCGCGCCTCGAGGTGGCGACGCTGCGCCAGGCACTGGCGGAGGAGCGCGGCGAGCGCGACGCGCTCGAGGCGCAGCTGGAGCGCCTGCGCCAGGAGCTCGACGAGCTGGCCTGGCGCGACGAAGCGCCCGAGGCGGAGCCGGGCGCGGAGGAGATGGGCGCCGAGGTCCAACCCGAGCGCCCGTGGTTCGACGCCGAGGCCCTCGCGCGCCACGGTGTGCAGCCCTCCGAGGTGGACGGGCTGCGCGAGGCCTTCGACGCGTCGGAGCTGGCCCTGCTCCAGCTCGAGGACGAGGCGCGCCGCGAGGGCTGGTACGACGATCCGCGCTACCGACTGCGGCTGCGCGACCTGCGCGTGGCGCTGCGCGCCGAGCTCGGCGACGAGCGCTTCGATCTGATCCTCTTCGCCACGGGCCGCCACAACCGCGTGGTCGTCACCGACCTGCTCGCGGGCTCGCCCGCCGAACGCGCGGGGGTCCAGGCCGGCGACGAGATCCTGAGCTACGCGGAGCGGCAGGTCTTCCGAGGCATGGAGCTCAAGCGGGCGACGACCGAGGGCAGGACCGGCGAACGGGTCGAGCTCGTGGTGCTGCGCAACGGCTCGCGCGAGCGGCTGTGGGTTCCGCGCGGACCGCTCGGCATCCGCATGCGGCCGGCGAGCCGTCCGCCGCCGTGGTAGGCCCCCCTGCAAGCGCGCGAAGCGCGGGCGCAGCGAGCCGCAGGCGAGCGAAGGCTGCGGGCTGGATTGTGATCGCCGCCGCGCTCGCGATCCGCCTGCACAACGCGCTGCACTATCCCGCGGACTGGGGCTTCGATGCGAGCTTCAACTGGCGGTACATCTACCGCCTCTCGCGCGACGGCGCGCTCCCGGACCCCGCCGCCGGCTGGTCCACCGGCGACCCGCCGCTCTACTTCGCGCTCGGCGCCGCCGTCTTCCGCGCTCTCGAGGCCGCCGGTGCCCGCGACCTCGCGGTCTACGCGGTCCCGCTGCTCTCGCTCGCGGCGGGCCTCGCCGTGGTGGCGCTCGCCTTCGCGCTGGTGCGCCGGGCGGCACCGGACTCGCCCGGGCGCGCCTGGCTCGCGGCGGGCCTCCTGCTCTTCCTGCCCGCCCACGTCCAGATGAGCGCGATGGTGAACGAGGAGATGCTGGCCGCGCTCCTGACCTCGCTCGCCGTCTTCGCGCTCGCCAGCGAGCGCCTCGCGGGCAAGGAGCCCGTGGGAGCGGGGGCACTGCCGCGCGCCGCCGCCGCGGGGGCCGCGGCCGGCGCCGCGCTCCTCACCAAGCTCTCGGGCGCCGTCGCCGTCGCCAGCGTGGCCGCCACCTGCGCGGCCGACGCGCTCCGGCCCGGGGCGCGCCGCGCCGCGGCGGCGCGCGTCTCCGTCGCGCTCGCGGCGGCGCTCGCGGTCGGCGGCTGGTTCTACGTGCGAAGCCGCGTACTGTACGGCTTCTTCCAGCCCTTCGGGCTCCCCGCCCACGAGCGCATGTTCTCCATGCCGCCCGGCGAGCGCAGCGTCCTCGACTACCTGCGCGTTCCGGCCGCAACCTTCCTCGATCCGCGGATGCTCGAGCCCTCGCTGCTGCGCTCCGTCTGGGGCGGCACCTTCGCCTCGACGTGGTTCGACGCGCACCGATTCTTCCTCCCGGACGGGAGCGCCGCGGTCCGGCGGCTCGGCACGGCGACGCTGCTGCTCGCCCTCCTCCCGACCGCCGCCTTCGCGGTCGGGCTCGCGCGAGGGGCGCGCCGGACGCTGCGCGACCCGCGTTCACCCGACCTCCCGCTCGTCCTGCTGACCGCGCTCACGCTCGCCGGCTACGCCGTCTATACCTGGCGCAATCCCTGGTTCGCGGTCGTGAAGGGCACCTCGCTGCTCGCCCTCTCCCTCCCCTACGCCTTCTACGCGAGCGGCGAGATCTCTCGCCTTGGGCGCAGACGCCCGGCCCGCATCGCCGTCGGGGCCTGGCTCGCGGCACTCGCCGCCTGCGTCGCCGCGGGCACGACCTTCGACGTGTTCTTCGGGCGACCGGAGGTCTCGGGGCTCGTCTGGACCGGCGAGGGGCGGCGGTGAGCCTCGCGCCCGGGATCCGCCGCGTCCGCGCCGCCGTCTCGGGCCCGTCCACCCGCCGCGTCGTGCCGGCCCTGGTGAGCGCGGCGGCGCTCGCCTGGGTGCTCGGTCGCTTCGACCTCGCGAAGGTCGGCGCGGCGCTGCGCTGGGACGCGGCCCCGGTCCTCGTGCCTGCGCTCCTCGCCTACGGCGCCGCCACGCTCGCCCTCGAGGCGGCCTCGATCCTGCGCCTCGTCCCCGCGCGTCCAGCGGGCTTCGGGGCCTGGACGGCGGCGCGCATCCGCTGCGCGAGCTACCTGCTCACGATCGTGAACTACGCCCTCGGCGGCGCGGCGCTGACCGTGCTCCTGCGCCGGCGCGCCGGGATCGGGCTCGGCGAGGCCGCGAGCGTGGTGCTGCTGATCTCGGCCACGGATCTCCTCGTGGTGCTCGGCCTCGGCGCGCTGGCGGCCGCGGCCGGAGGCGGCGACACGCCGGTGGTTCGGGCGGGCGCGGTCGCCGTCGCGGGCCTCCTCGGCTTCGGGGCCTTCGTGCTCCTCCGCGCGCCGACTCCGCTCGGTCCGCTCGAGCGGCTGCGCTCGCTCGCCGTCTTCGACGCGCTCCGCACCACGGCGCTTCCGCGCCTGCTCGAGCTCGTCGCCCTGCGCCTGCTCTTCTCGGGCTGCTTCATCGGCGTGGCCGGCGCGGCCTTCGTCGGATTCGGGATCGAGGTTGCGCCCACCCGCCTCGTCGTCGGGATGATGATCCTCGCCGTGATCGGGGCGCTGCCGATCGCCGTCTCCGGCCTCGGAACGGGCCAGGTCGCGGCCGTCTACGTCTTCCAGGGCGTCGCGCCGCCGGAGACGCTGATCGCCCTCTCGCTCGTGCTCTCGGCGGGCCTCATCGCCCTGCGCGCCGCGATGGGCGCCGTCTTCGCACGCGAGTACACGCGCGAGGCGCTCGCGCGAGGGCTCGCGGAGGCGCCGTGAGCGCCGCGCCGGAGTTCACCGGCGAGCGCCTGCACGCGGGCGACCCGCTCTTCGCACTCGACCTCGCGCGCCACGAGGCCGCCTACGAGATCGCGCGCGGCCTGCTCGCGAGCGGGCGCGTCCTCGACCTCGGCTGCGGCTCGGGCCATGGCGCCGCGGGCCTGGCCTCGCGCGGCGCGGCGGTGGTGGCGCTCGACCGCGTCGCGCCCGACCCGGCGAGCCGCCAGAGCGCCGCGCGTTTCGTGCGCGCCGACCTCGGCGCCGTGCCGCTCGCCCCCCGCACCTTCGAGCTCGTCGTGAGCTTCCAGGTGATCGAGCACCTCGCGGACCCGGGCCCCTACCTCGACGCGATCGCGGATCTACTCGCTCCGGGCGCAACGGCGATCCTGACCACGCCGAACGTGCTCACCTCCGACGGCGTGAACCCCTACCACGTGCACGAGTACCGCGCGGAGGAGCTGCGGGGGCTGCTCGCGACCCGCTTCGCCGAGGTCCGCGTCCAGGGCATCGGCGCCACCGACCCGGTGCGCCGGACCCTGGAGGCGCGCTCGCGGCGCATCCGCCGCATCCTGCGCCTCGACCCGCTGCGCCTGCGCGAGCGCCTCCCGCGCGCGCTCCTCGAGCGCCTCTTCGCCCTCTTCGCGGTCCTCGTGCGCCGCTTTGCCAGCGCCGCCGAGGGCACGCCCGAGGTCACGACCCGCGACTTCCCGGTCGGAGCCGCCGACGAGCGCTGCCTCGATCTCCTCGCCTTCTGCCGCGCACCGCGCGGCTAGGCGCAGGGGGCGAGGATCGCGCGCAGGTCGTCGTCGTCGACCTCACGCTTGCGGCTCGCGAGGGCCTGGAAGCGCTGGAAGGCGGGCTCGACCCCGTCGTCGCCGAAGCCCAGGCCGAGCGCGCGGACGCGGGCCACGAAGCCTGCGCGGCCCGAGAGCTTGCCGAGCACGATCTCGCTCCCCCGCGCGTGGCCGACGCTCGCCGGGTCGACGACCTCGTAGGTCTCGCGCCACTTGAGGACACCGTCCTGGTGGATGCCCGAGGCGTGCCGGAAGGCGTTGCGCCCGACGATGGCCTTGTTGGGCGGGACGGCGATCCCGCTCCGCTCCTCGACGAGCCGCGAGAGCGCGCAGATCCCGGCCGCATCCACCCCGGTGTGCACGCCCATCGCCTCGCCGTGGACGCGCAGCGCCACCACCACCTCCTCGAGCGAGGTGTTGCCGGCGCGCTCGCCGATCCCGTTCACCGCAACCTCGACCTGGCGCGCCCCGGCCGCGACCGCGGCGAGCGCGTTCGCGGTCGCGAGGCCGAGGTCGTCCTGGCCGTGGAACGAGACCACCGCCTCCTCGAGCTCGGGGAGGCGCTCGCGCAGGCCGGCCACGAGGCCTCGAACCTGATCCGGCCGCGCGTAGCCCACGGTGTCCGGCAGGTTGATCGTGCGCGCCCCGGCGGAGAGTGCGGTGCGCACGATCTCGGCCACGAACTCCGGCGCGGCGCGCGTCGCGTCCATCGGGCTGAACTCGACGTCGTCCGTGTACCGGCGCGCGCGGCGCACGGCGGCCTCCGCCATCTCGAGCACCTCGCGGCGGCTCTTGCGGAGCTGCTGCGCGAGCTGCACCTCGCTCGCGTTCACGAAGACGTGGATGCGCGGCCGGACGGCCCGGGAGAGCGCGCGGGCCGCCGCGTCGACGTCGCCCGGCACGCAGCGCGCGAGGGCGCAGACCGCGGCGTCGCGGACCCGCTCCGCGACGGCCGCGACCGCGGCGCACTCGGCCTCCCCGGAGGCGGGGAAGCCGGCCTCGATCACGTCGACCCGGAGCGCCTCGAGACGCTCCGCGATCTCGAGCTTGTCGCGCCGCGAGAAGCAGACACCGGCGGACTGCTCCCCGTCGCGCAGGGTGGTGTCGAAGACGAGGACGCGTTCGGACATGGCTCGCTCCTTCGGCCGGGCGGCCGGAGCGGGCACTCGCGAACTCGGGTGAAGAGACACGAAACCCCCTCCGGCCGGATCCGGCGGGAGAGGGTCTGGTTTCGGGCGATCCGCCTAGAGGACGCCCGATCCCCCTCCCGCCCTGCGAAGGAGCAGGGCGGCGGGGAAACCGAGCTCGCGGTCGTGCATCATGCGGAACGCCACGCCGAAAGGGATACCGGAGCCGCCTCGGCCCGTCAAGCTCCGAGCCGAGGTCCCGGCGCGCGGCGCGAGCGGTTTGCGTGGGCCGCGCTTCCACCATACCGTGCGCACATGGACTGCGCGGCCGCCGTATCGACGATCCGCGCGGCGATCCCGGGGGCGATCGCGGTCTATCTCTTCGGCTCCCGCGCGCGCGGCGACGCGGGTCGAGCGAGCGACGTGGACCTCGCCGTGCTCGCGCCTACGCCGCTCGATGCCGTGGGGCGCTTCGAGCTCCAGGAGCGCATCGCCGCCGAGCTCCACGCCTCGGTGGACCTGGTCGACCTCCGCTCCGCCTCGGCCGTGCTGCGCGCCCAGGTCCTGGAGCACGGCGAACTCCTCTACGAGGGCGATCCGCGCGAGCGAGCCCGCTTCGAGGTGGCGGCGCTCTCCGCCTACGCCCGGCTCAACGAGGAGCGCAAGGGAATCCTAGAGGATGTCGCGAGGACGGGTCGTGTCCACGGATGACGTGGTCCTCAACAAGGCGGCGGCCATCGAACGCTGCATCCGCCGGGTGCGCGAGGTCTACGCGGGCGATCCGGCGAACCTCGACGACGACCTCACGAAGCAGGATTCGATCGTCCTGAACCTCCAGCGCGCGTGCGAGGCCGCCATCGACCTCGCGATGTACCTGGTGCGCCGCGGCCGCCTCGGCATCCCCCAGGAGAGTCGCGACGCCTTCCGGCTCCTCGTCGGGGCCGGGCAGCTCGACACCGCCCTCGCCGAGAGGCTCTTGCGGATGGTCGGGTTCCGGAACGTCGCCGTCCACGACTACACGCAGCTCGACCTCGCGATCGTGCGCGCGATCGTCGAGAAGCACCTGGACGACCTCCTGCGCTTCTCGAGCGCGGCGATCCGGGCGACCTCCAGCGGCTGAGCGGAACGCCCCGAAGCCTGGCTTGACTCTACGGGTAAAGCAGCGTTAGCTTTACCCGCATGGGGCGCATCTCCTCCAAGGGTCAGATCACCGTGCCGCTCGACGTGCGCGAACGGCTGGGGCTCGTACCGGGCACGCAGGTCGAGTTCGTCGTGCGTGACGCGGAGGTCGTGCTGCGCAAGGGAGGCGGGGGCGCCGACCCGGTGGATCGCGTCTACGGCATCCTCGATCTCGGGCGCCCGGTCGATCGCATCCTCGAGGAGCTGCGAGGCCCGGCGCCCGCGCGGCCTCGCCGGCGCATGCGACGGCGTCCGGCGAAGCGGCGCTCCGGCGCTTGAGGACGGCCGTCGACACGTCGGTCCTGCTCGACGTGCTGGGCGCGGATCCCGAGCACGGCGAGGCCTCGCGGGAAGCGCTTCGCTCCGCCTATCGCGCGGGAGCGCTCCTCGCCTGCGAAGTCGTGTGGGCCGAGGTGCGCGCGCACTTCCCGAGCGACGAATCCTTTCGAGCGGCGCTCCACGCGCTCGGCATCACCTTCGATCCGCTCGTCCCCGCATCCGCGGCCCTCGCCGGGGCCCTCTGGCGGCGCCATCGAGACCGGGCGCGAGCGTCGCGCACGCGGATGGTGGCCGACTTCCTGGTCGGTGCGCATGCGCGCTTGCAGGCGGACGCGCTCCTCACGCGAGATCGCGGCTTCTACCGCGAGTACTTCACGGGGCTTCGCGTGAGCGAGCCGGCGCGCTGAAGTGGAACCAGACTAGCCGGTCGCCGGGTCGCTCGCGCGGCGCAGGCCCAGGCGGGCCGCGACGGCGCGCGCCGCTCGCCGCGCGAGGAGGCCCGCGTCGTCGACGAGCGTGTAGACCACCGGGACGACGACCAGGGTGAGCAGGGTCGAGGCCGTGAGCCCCCCGATCGAGACGACGCCCATCGGCTGGCGCCACTCCGAGCCGTCGCCCGCCCCGAGCGCGACGGGCAGCATGCCGAAGACCGTGGACACGGCCGTCATCAGCACGGGCCGCAGCCGCGTCGCTCCCGCCTCGACGGCCGCCTCGCGAAGCGGGACGCCTCGGCGGCGCAGCGTGATCGTGTAGTCCACCAGCAGGATCCCGTTCTTCATCACGATCCCCATCAGCATCAGGAACGCGATCTGGCCCATCACGTCGAGCGCTCCGCCGTGCAGGCGCAGGGCCGCGAATGCGCCCACGAACGAGAGCGGGGCCGAGAGCATGATCGTGAACGGGTGCACGAACGAGTTGAACTGGGCGGCGAGGATCATGTAGATGGCGACGAGCGCCAGCACGAACGCGAAGCGGATCGCGACTGCGGTCTCGCGCAGCCGCTGCGCCGCGCCCGCGGCCTCGAGCGAGTACTCGCCCGAGATCCCCACCTCGCGCGCGAGCCGCTCCACCTCGCGGTCCGCCTCCGCGGCGGGCTTGCCGGCGAGGTTACCGTAGATCGTCACCACCCGCGCCCGGTTCTCGCGCTCGATCTCGAGCGGGCCGAGGCCGATGCGGGGCTCGACCACGTTGCGCAGCGGCACGAGCTCCCCCGTGCGCGCCCGGGTGCTCGCGAGCTCGAGCTTCGAGAGGTCGTCGCGGTCCTCGGGGCGCACTTGCACGCGCACCGGATAGCGCTCGCCCGCGTCCTCGAAGGTGACGGCCTCGACGCCCGCGTACAGGGCCGAGATGGTGCGGCCGATCTGCGCCGCCGAGACGCCGAGAGCCGCGGCGCGATCGCGCGTGATCTCGAGCGACACCTCGGGCTTCCCGACCTCGTAGGACGAGTAGAGCTCGGCGTAGCCGCCGGCTTCGCGCAGGCGGCGGAGGAGCGCCTCGGCGTACGCGTAGAGGCGATCCATGCGGGGCCCGCGGATCGAGTACATGAGATCGGCGTGCCGACCGCCGGCCACCTCGATCAGCGCGAGGTTCTCGACGGCGAAGTCGTCGAGCGGGAGCGCCAGGGCCTCGATCCGCGCGCGCGCGAGCTCCATGATCTCGCCCTGGGTCGCGTCGCGGCGGCGCTTGTGCACGAGCCGCACGTAGACGCGCACGTCGCTCACGCGGCGCTTCGAGCCGGCGCCCACGGTGGCGAAGAGGGTCTCGATCTCCGGGATCCCCTTGAGCGCATCCTCGACCTGCACGAGCGCGGCCTGGGTCCCGGAGAGCGGCGTCCCGAGCGGCATCTCGAGCCAGACGTGGAACTCCCCCCGGTCCTCGGGGTTGATGAAGTTGACCGGCGACCGGGCGGCGAGCAGCCCCCCCGCAGCCACGGCCGCCACCGCGACGGCCACCACGGCGCCGCGGTGCGCGAGCCCCCAGCGCAGCGCGCGCCGGTGGGCCGCCTCGAGCGCGGCCAGCCGACGCCCCCACCAGAGCCGGAGCGCACCGCGCTCGGGGGCCACGCGTAGGTAGCGCGCGCACAGCATCGGCGTCGCCGTCACCGCCACGAGCGTCGAGAGCCCGACCGAGCAGGTCGCCGCCAGCCCGAACTCGCGGAAGAAGCGCCCGACCACGCCCGAGAGGAACGCGATCGGCACGAAGACGGCGCAGACCGCGAGCGTCGTCGCGATCACGGCCAGGCCGATCTCCTCCGTGCCCTCGGAGGCCGCGCGTTCGGCCGGCTCTCCCTTCTCCATGTGGCGGTAGACGTTCTCGAGCACGACGATCGCGTCGTCGATCAGCAGGCCCACCGCGAGCGAGAGTGCCATCAGTGTCATCGTGTTGATGGTGAAGCCGAACGCGTAGAAGAAGACGAAGGTGCCGACGAGCGATGTCGGGATCGCCACCGAGGCGATCAGCGTGGAGCGCAGGCTGCGCAGGAAGAGCAGCACCGTGGCGGAGGCGAGCAGCGCGCCCCAGGCCAGCGCCTCGACCACCTCGCGGATCGAGCGCCGGATGAACTCCGAGCTGTCCTGCGCCACCACCATCTCGTAGCCCGACGGCAGCGCGCCGCGGACGCGGTCGAGCTCGGCCCGCACGGCGTCCACCACGCGCACGACGTTCTCGCCCGACTGGCGCCGGACGAGCAGCGCGACACCGCGGCGTCCGTCGAGGCGCGAGAGCGTGCGCTCGTCCGCGAGCCCATCTTCCACCAGCGCGACGTCCTCGAGGTGCGTGACGCGCCCGTCGCGCTCGGCGACTACCACCGCCGCGAACTCCTCGGCCGTCGAGAGCCGCCCGCTCGTCTTGAGCGCCCACTCGCGCCGGAGGCCCTCGATGCGGCCGCCCGGCACCTCGACGTGCTCGCGCTGGAGGGCGGCGATCACGTCCTCCACCGAGAGGCCGTAGCCCGCGAGGCGCACGGGGTCGAGCCACACGCGCATCTCGCGCGGCCGGCCCCCGACGAGGCTCACGCTGCCCACGCCGCGGACGCGCTCGAGGCGCGGCTTGAGCTTCTTATCCGCGTACTCCGACAGGCTCCGGATCGAATGGGGCCCGGCGAGCAGGATCGCGAGCACGGGCTGCGCGTCCGGGTCGACGCGCTCCACCACCGGCGGCTCCACGTCCGCCGGCAGCTCCGCCGCCACGGCCGCCACGCGCTCGCGCACCTGCTGGGCCTTCTCCTGCACTTCGTACTCGAGCTCGAACTCGATGAAGAGGAGCGAGAGCGAGTCGCTGGACACGCTGCGCAGGGAGCGGATGCCCTCGACGGTGTTGATCGACTCCTCGAGGACCTGCGTCACCTCGTGCTCGATCGTCTCGGGCGCCGCGCCGGGGAGCAGCGTCCGCACCGTCACGACCGGGAACTCGATGCGCGGCCACAGGTCGACGCCGAGGCGGGGGATGGAGACCAGGCCGAGCACCACGACGCTCGCCACCAGCATCACCGCGAAGACGGGCCGGCGGATCGAGGCGTCGGCGATCCTCACGAGGCGTCCGTCCCGGGGGCCGCCGCCTTGCGGACGCGCATGCCCGGGGCGAGATCGCGGGCCGCTTCTCCCACGATCACCTCGTCGTCGACGCGCAGGCCGTGCACGACCTCGACGGCCTCGTCGGAGAGCGCGCCGAGCTCGACGGGCGTCGCGACCGCGCGCTCCTCGCGCACGACGAGTACGAAGGTGCGGCCTTCCTCGCGCCGCACCGCCTCGCGAGGCACGACCAGGGCCTCGTCCCTCGCCACCGGCAGGATCTCGACCCGGGCGAAGATTCCGGCCTTGAGCCGGTGGTCCTCGTTCCCGACGCGCATGCTGACGAGGAACGTGCGCGTCGCCGGATCGATCACATCGGCGACCGAGGCGACCTCGCTCGCGATGGGCTGCGCGAGCCCCTCCACGTGGAGGAGCGCGGGATCGCCCACGCGCACGCTGGCCTGGTGCAGCTCCGGGATCGCGGCGCGCGCCTCGAGCTGCGTCGTCTCGTGCAGCACGACGACGATCGTCTGCGGCTGCACCAGCGCCGTCGTACCCTCGTCCTCGAGTCGGGCCACGACGGAGGCCGCATAGGGGGCGCGCACCACGGTGCGCTCGAGGTTGTGCTGTGCGAGGGCGACGCTCTCGCCGGCCTCGCGCTCCGCCGACGCGGCCACCGCCACCCGCGTCTCGAGCTCCTCGAGCTGCTGCGCCGCGAGCACGTCGCTGTGGCGGAGCTGCCGGCCGCGCGCGAGATCGGCCTCGAGCTGCGCGCGCTCGGCGCGCGTGCGGTCCTGGCGGGCGACCGCCTGCCGCAGCGCGAGCTCGTAGGGCAGCGGGTCGATCCGGAAGAGCGCGTCGCCCGCGACCACGCGCTCTCCCTCGGCCACCAGGATCTCGACGATCCGTCCACCGACCTCGGGCCCGATGCGGCTCTCGCGCCGGGCGGCGAGGCTGCCGGCGGCCGAGATGCGCTGGAGCACGGCGCCCGGCCGCACCCGGGCGGTGGCGACCTCGACGGCAGCCTCGGCCGAGGCTTCGGCGCCCGGCTGGATCGCCGGCTCCGACACCCGGCAGCCCCCGAGGGCCGCTGCGATCGCGAGGCCGAGGGCCCGACAGACCGACGTCTTCACCGTCCTGCCTCCTCCCCGGCGCACACGCAGAGGGTGCAAGGACGGGGCCGCGCGAGGCGCGCTCTCGGGTCTCGCAGCGGTCAGTGAGCGAGGCAGACTGGGACAGGGCGTGGACGGCTGGGGAGTAGAGGGTCAGGGCGAGCGCGCCTTCTCGACACCGGGCGCGGGCGCCGCGTCCCGCCCGACGCCGCCCCGGCCGAGCCGCGCGGCGTAGTCGACGACGGCCCGCAGCTCGGCGTCCGAGTACTCCGCCACGAGGCTCGCCATCTCCGGGTGGGCGTTGCCCCGCAGGCCGGAGGAGATCGAGCGCACCTGGCGCAGCAGATAGGCGTAGTGCTGCCCGCGGAGCGCCGGGACGATGCGCGCGCTGTCGCCCTCGCCGCTCGCGCCGTGACAGCGCGCGCAGTCGCGCCCGTAGAGCAGACCGCCGCGCGCGAGATCTCCCCCCTCGCCGAGGCCCTGATCGCCGGGGAGCGGAAGCGTCGCGACGTAGGCGGCCACGTCGGCGATCTCCTGCGCGTCGAGCAGGGCGCGCGCGTACGGCGCCATCACCGGATTGGCGCGGCGCCCGGACCGGATGTCGACGAGCTGCTTCACGAGCACGGCACGATGCTGGCCGGCGAGCTGGGGAAAGGTCCCGTCCGGGCGCCCCGCTCCGCTCGGCAGGTGGCAGGATGCGCAGGCCTCGTAGGCGCGCCTGCCGCGAACGGGATCCCCGGGGAGCGCGAGCGCCGCGGCGAGCTCGTCCGGATCTCCCAGCCCCGCCTCGCGATCCTGCGCGAGCGCCGAGGCCACGCCGGCGACGAGCGCGGTCGCCAGGACGAGCACGGGCGCGGAGCGAGCGCGGCGGCGCCGGGGCATCGTCATGAGACTGGCACCTCCCGGAGCAGGCCGCACCGCCCCTCAGCGAGGCCGGGGCAGCAGGCCCAGGCCGACGATCTGATTCAGGGTGTGGAGCGCACGGTCGAGCGGGAGGTCGCTCTCGCCCTCGAGCTCGACGCGCACCACGGCCCAGCCGATCTCGAAGAGCACGCGCGCCGCGGCGTCGATGTCGAGGTCCGGACGAACCGTACCCTCGCTGCGTCCGCGCTGGAGGAGCTCGCGCAGCAGGCTGCGGATGCGCGTGCGCTGGACGTCGGCCGCGAGCCGCGACACGTCTCCCTCGACCAGGCGTCCGCCGCCGAAGAGGGACGCGTGGAGGAGCTCATCGTGGCTGTAGTGGTCGATCGTCATCTCGACCAGCGCGCGCAGTCGCTCGGGGACCGTCCCCGGGCCCTCGAGGAGCCGCGACGCGCGCTGCACGAAACGCTCGACGGAGGCCTCCACGACGGCCACGTAGATGGTCTGCTTCGAGTCGAAGTGCAGGTACAGGCTCCCCTTGCCCGTGCCCGCGCTGCCCGTGATGTCGTCGATGGTCGTGCGCCGGTAGCCGAAGCGCCGGAACTCCGCCTCTGCCGCCTCGATCAACCGTTCCCTGGGCGGGGCCACGGCCTCCGCCATTTTCGAACCTCCCGGGGGGGAAGATTGACGAATATTGACTGAGATATTAGTATAGTCATCAGTCAAACGCCACGAGAAGGCACCAGGGTCGGAATGAGCTACCCCCGCCAGCCCTCGATCTACCTGGCCGACGAGCACCGGGCCTTCCGCGAGAGCGTCGCGATCTTCGTCGATCGGGAGGTCCGGCCCCACGCGGACGCATGGGAGGCGGCGGGCGAGATCCCTCGCGAGCTCTACCGGAAGGCGGGCCAGGCCGGGTTCCTGGGCGTTCGTTACGCGCCGCGCTGGGGGGGCAGCGGCCTCGACTTCGTGGCCACCTGCGTGCTCTGCGAGGAGCTCGTGAAGGGCGACTCCGTCGGAACGGCGGTCGCTCTCCTGGCGCAGTCCGAGTTCGCCCTCTCGGCCCTGGCCGACGAGGCCAGCGACGAGCTCAAGGAGGCCTGGCTTGCGCCCGCGATCCGCGGCGAGCGGATCGGCGCGATCGGGGTCTCGGAGCCGGGCGCCGGCTCCGACGTGGCGCGGCTCCAGACGCGCGCGCGCCGCGAGGGCGACGAGTACGTGATCTCGGGCCAGAAGACCTTCATCACGAACGGAACGCGCGCCGACTTCGTCACGCTCGCCGTGCGCACCGGAGGCCCCGGTCCCCGGGGCATCTCGCTCGTGGTGTTTCCCACGGACACGCCGGGCTTCAAGGTGGGCCGCCGGCTCGACAAGCTCGGCGCCCGGGCCTCGGATACCGGCGAGCTCTTCTTCGACGAGTGCCGCATCTCCGTGTCGAACCGGATCGGAGAGGAGGGCCGGGGAATGCACTACATCCTCGCCCACTTCGGCGGCGAGCGGCTCGTCATCGCCGCGTTCGCGGTCGGCATCATGGAGCGGCTGATCGAGCTGGGGATCGGCTACGCGTCGGAGCGCGAGGCCTTCGGCAGCTCGCTACTGGGCTTCCAGACCTGGCGCCACCGCTTCGCGGAGATGGCGACCCGGCTCGAGGCGACGCGCGCGCTCGCCTATCAGGCCGCGCGCCTGCTCTCCGACGGCGAGTCTGCCGGCGAGATGGCGGTCTCGATGGCGAAGCTCTTCGCCGCCGGGGCGGTGCAAGCGGTGGCCGCGGAGGTCCTGCAGCTCCACGGCGGCTACGGCCA
Source organism: uncultured Spirochaetales bacterium (assembly GCA_964624475.1). Taxonomy (GTDB): domain Bacteria; phylum Myxococcota_A; class UBA9160; order UBA9160; family SMWR01; genus CAZUYC01. The sequence goes on from CAZUYC010000090.1 coordinate 14,140, forward strand.
GATCGAGGAGTCCCCGATCCCGCGCTACTACCGCGACGTCGCGGGATTCTCGATCGGCGCGGGCACGTCGGAGATCATGCGCGAGATCATCTCGCGCTCGCTCGTCACGAGCAGGGAGGTCCGATGAGCCCCCCCGAGCGCATCGGCGCCATCGACGCCTGGATGTCCATCATGGCGCCCGACACCGCCGAGCGATGGCCCGATTCGTTCTGGCACATCTTCCGGAAGTACGGCGTCGAGGAGCGCTTCCGCAAGGGCATGAGCCTCGACCAGGTCCTCGCCGAGATGGACGAGGCCGGCGTCGCGATCGGCGTCGCGTCCTCCTTCAAGTTCCTCGACACCTGGGTCGTCGACAACGACGAGACGGCGGCCTACGTGCGCCAGGCCCCCGATCGCTTCGTCGGCTGCTTCACGGTGGATATCCGCGACCCGCTGCCGGCGATGCGCGAGTTCCGACGCTGCGTGGAGGAGCTCGGCTTCCGGGCCTTCCGCCTCGAGCCCTACCAGTACGGCGACGGACGCACCACCGCGCCGCCGCCCACCCACCGCATGTACTGGCCTTTCTACGTCGCCTGCTGCGAGTACGATATCCCGGTCGCGATCCAGGTGGGTCACACGGGCCCCCTGCTGCCCTCCGAGTGCGGGCGACCCATCTACCTCGACGAGGTGGCGCTCACCTTCCCGGAGCTCCGGATCCTGGGCACGCACGTGGGAAATCCCTGGGAAGAGGAGATGATGATCCTGGCCTGGAAGCACCCGAACGTCTACGTGGAATCGTCGGCCCGCCCGGCGCGGCACTGGCCGAAGCGGCTGCTCGAGTTCGCCGGTGGCTACGGCCAGGACAAGATGGTCTGGGGCACGGACTACCCGCTGCTGCCCTTCGGGCGCACGCTCGACGACGTCCATGCCTGCGGCTTCTCCGCCGAGGCGACCCGGAAGATCCTGCGGGACAACGCCGCCCGGGTCTTCAAGATCGATGTCTGAGCGCCGACTCGCGCCCCGGAGCGCGAGCGTCAGGGGGAAGCAATGGACGTCTACCTTTCGCCGGAGCAGCGGAAGCTGCGCGCCGACGTGCGGGCCTTCCTCGACGAGAGCCATCCGCCCGAGCGCATCCTCCAGATGGAGGAGGACGAGGAGTACCCCGAGGAGTTCTACCGCGAGTGTGCGAAGCGCGGCTGGACCGGGATCCCCGTTCCGACCGAGTACGGCGGCTCCGACGGCTCGGTCCTGGACCTCTGCGTCCTCGTCGAGGAGGTGGGCAAGACGTCGATCTCGCTCTCGACGCTCTACATCACGGGGACCCTCTTCGGCTCGCACGCCCTGCACATCTGCGGCTCCCGCGAGCAGCGCGAGCGTTACCTCCCGGCCATCGTCACGGGCGAGAAGCGCTTCGCCCTCGCCATGTCGGAGCCCGGAGCGGGCTCGGACTTCGCCGGCATGGAGGCGCGCGCCGAGCGCGTCGATGGGGGCTGGCGGATCGACGGAGTGAAGGGGCCGATCAGCGGCGCCGAGCGGGCCGAGGTGATCATCACCGCCGCCCGCACCGGGAGCTACCCGGGCGAGTCGCGCCAGAAGGGCATCAGCCTCTTCCTGGTCGACGGGCGCACGCGAGGCCTCGGCTTCGAGCGCCGCCGCTACGCCGCGATGCGGGCGCTCCCGGTGAACGTGGTCCGCTACGACGGCGTGATCGTGCCCGACGAAGCCCTGCTCGGCCCGGTCGACGCGGGCTTCTCGAGCCTCGCCAAGCTCATGGACCCCGAGCGCCTGGCCAACGCTGCGCAGACGATCGGGGTCGCGCAGGCCGCCATCGACGCCGGCGTCGCCTACGCCCGCGAGCGAAGGCAGTACGGAGAGCCCATCGCCCGCTACCAGGCGGTCTCGCATCCGCTGGCCGAGGCGCAGGCCGAGGTGGCCGCGGCGCGGCTGCTCGTCTACGCCGCCGCCCACAAGCGCGACGTCGAGGGGCCGTGCCCCATGGAGGCGTCCATGGCGAAGATGCTCGCGAACAACGTGGCGGCGCGCGCCACCAGCGCGGCCCTCCAGGCCGCCGGAGCGCGCGGCTACGAGCGCGATTCGCACTTCATGCGCCGCTACCTCGAGGTCCGGGGCTGCGAGCTCGGGGGCGGCACGAGCCAGATCCAGCGCAACATCATCGCGCGCTTCATGGGGATGCGATGAAGGGTCCGCCCTCCCCGCGCCGAAGAGGCTCCCGATGAGCGACGAGATCCTCGTGGAGGTCGCCGGCGGCGTCGGCACGGTCACCCTGAACCGACCCGAGCGCCTCAACACCCTGACACTCCCGACTCTCGACCGGCTGGTCGCCGCCCTGGCCGAGGTGACCGCGGCCGATGAGGTTCGGGCGGTGGTGCTCGCGGGGCGCGGCCGGGCGTTCTGCGCCGGCGCCGATCAGGCCGTGATGATCGAGCGCGGACCGCAGGAGTGGGAGCCGATCGTCCGCCGCTACCTCGACCCGGTCCGCGCCCTCGTCCGGATGGACAAGCCGGTCGTCGCCGCCCTGCACGGCGACACCGTCGGCGGAGGGCTCGGCCTCGCGATGGCGTGCGACTTCCGGATCGCCGCCGCCGGCATCCGCCTCGGCGCTCCGTTCACACCCATCGGCCTCGCGGGCTGCGACATGTCGGCTGGCTGGTTCCTTCCGCGCCTCGTCGGGCTCGGCGTCGCGAGCGAGCTCATGTTCACCGGGCGGCTCGTCCCCGCCGACGAGGCGCTCGCCATCGGCCTCGTGCACCGCGTCGTCGAGCCGGGAGCCTTCGCCGGCGAGGTGGCCGCCCTCGCCGCGAAGCTCGCGGCGGGCCCCCCCATCGCCCATCGCTGGACCAAGCGCGCCCTCCACCGATCCCTCGGCGTCGACATGGACTCGGAGTTCGAGTTCGAGATCTTCGCGCAGGTGCAGTGCATCCAGACCGAAGACCATCGCGAGGGCGTGCGGGCGTTCCGGGAGAAGCGCCGGCCGGAGTTCCGCGGTGCCTGAGCTCGACGACGACCAGGATCAGCTCCGGCGCGAGGTGCGGCGCTTCGCCGAGGCCGAGATCGCCCCGTTTGCCGTGGCCTGGGACGAGGCCGACGACGTCTACCCCCGGCATCTCTTCGCTTCGCTCGGAAAGCTGGGCTGGCTCGGGATCGGCTTCGACGAGCGCGTCGGAGGCTCCGGGGGCGGCCCCGTGGAGCGCTGCATCCTGCTCGAAGAGCTGACGCGGGCTTCGGCCGGCGCGGCGCTCGGGATCTACGTGCACACGGCTTTGGCGGCCTCGGTGCTGGCGGAGATCGCGTCCGCCGAGCTCGCCGGCGAGCTGCTGCCGCCGCTCCTGCGCGGCGAGACGACCGGGGCCTGGGCCTACGCCGAGCCCGACTCGGGCGCCGACGTGACGCAGGTGCGCCTCGCGGCTCGCCGCGAGGGCGACGCCTTCGTGCTGAACGGCTCGAAGACCTACATCACCAACGCCCCCTTCGCGGACCTCGTCCTCGTCGTGGCTCGCACCGGCGGGGCGCCCGGGCGCCTCACCGGGCTCTCGGTCTTCGCGGTCGACGGCGAGAGCGCGGGGCTCACGCGCACGAAGCTGCGCAAGCTCGGGATGCGCCCCTCTGAGCTCGGCGAGCTCCACTTCGCGGAGTGCGCCGTGCCCGCCGCGCGGAGGGTCGGCGACCTCGACGCCGGCTTCCGGCAATGCCTCGCCGTGCTCTCGCGGGGTCGGGTCTTCGCGGGCGCCATGTCGCTCGGGCTGGCCGGGGCGGCCCTCGAGGCCGCCGTCTCCCACGTCGGGACGCGCGAGCAGTTCGGCGGACCGCTCTCGCAGCAGCAGGCCGTCCGCTTCGCGATCGCCGACATGACGCTGCGGCTTCGGGCAGCGCGCCATCTGGTGTACGAGGCCGCCGCCGAGATGGCCGCGGGCAGGCCCTTCGACACCGAGGCGTCCATCGCCAAGGTCGTGGCATCCGAGACCGCGACCTTCGTGAGCGAACGTGCGCTCCATCTCCACGGCGCCCAGGGATTCATGCTCGAGAGCCCCGTGCAGCGCTTCTACCGCGACTGCAAGATCCTCGAGTGGGGAGAGGGCACGAACGAGGTCCAGCGCGAGATGATCTTCCGCGCCGCGGCGGGAGGCTATCGGCCCTGAGGCGCTCCGCGCGCCAGCGCTGCGCGCGGCTCGAGCGAGGACGTGGGTCCGCCCCAGCCCGATGAACGCCGCTCGCCGGCCCGACCCGCCTTCGCTCACCTTCGGCTCGCTGCGCGCTCCGCTTGCGCTCGCTGCTAGGAGGCCGACTCTCGAGTCGGCCTCCTAGCCCACCCCGACGAGAGCCAGCCGATCCCCCCAGCGCGCCAGGGCGGCGCGCAGGAGCCCAGGGTCGCGGCGCAGCCCCGGGTCGCGCCGGACGGTGGCGAGCGCCGCCTCGCGCGCCGCCGAGACCAGGCGCGCGTCGCGCACGAGGTCGGCGAGGCGCAGGTCGGGGAGGCGGCCGTGCTGGCGCGTGCCGAGGAACTCGCCCGGGCCGCGGATGCGCAGGTCGACCTCGGCGATCTGGAAGCCGTCGGTTGTCTCGAGGAGCGCGGCGAGTCGCGCCTCGCTCTCGTCGGAGGCGCCGCGCGCGACCAGCACGCAGGTGCCGGGGCGCTCGCTGCGCCCCACGCGACCGCGCAGCTGGTGGAGCTGCGCGAGCCCGAAGCGCTCCGCGTGCTCCACGATCATGAGGGTCGCGCGCGGGACGTCCACGCCGACCTCGATCACGGTCGTCGCGACCAGCACCCGGCTCGCGCCGGCCTCGAAGCGCGCCATGGCGCTCGCGCGCAAGGCCACGTCCATGCGGCCGTGGACGAGGTCCACCTCAGCGCCGGAGAGGGCGGCGCGGATGCGCTCGGCGGACTCGGTCGCGGCGCGCAGGTCGATCGTCTCCGACGCCTCGACCAGGGGGTAGACCACGTAGGCCTGCTCGCCGCGCGCCAGCGTCTCGCGCAGGAGCTCCATCACGCGGCGTCCCTCGCCCGGGCGCACGAGCAGCGTCCGCACGGGAAGGCGGCCCGGCGGGAGCTCGTCGATCACGGAGAGGTCGAGGTCGCCCCAGACCGTGAGGGCCAGCGTGCGGGGGATCGGGGTGGCCGTCATGACGAGCGTGTGCGGCGCGCGCTCCACCTCGCCTTTGGCGGCGAGCGCCGCGCGCTGGCGCACGCCGAAGCGGTGCTGTTCGTCGACCACGACCAGGCCGAGCGAGCGGAAGGCCACGCTCTCCTGGATCAACGCGTGCGTGCCCACCGCGAGGTCGGCCGTCCCCTCCGATAGGTCGCGCCGCGCCGATTCGGCCTCGGCGCGCGCCAGCGACGAGGTGAGCAGGCGCAGGCGCGGCCCCGTCTCCGGCCCCGTCGCATCGAGCAGGCGCTGGAGCGTGCGCGCGTGCTGCTCCGCCAGGAGCTCCGTCGGCGCCATCAGGGCGGTCTGGTGGCCGGCCTCGGCGACGGCGACGGCGGCGAGGAACGCAACCACGGTCTTTCCGCTGCCGACGTCGCCCTCGAGCAGGCGCTGCATCGGGTGGGCGCGCGCGAGGTCCTCGCGGATCTCGCCCCAGGCGCGCTGCTGCGCGCCCGTGAGCCGGAACGGGAGCCGCCGCAGCGCCGCCGCTACGCGGGGGCCCCCCGCCGGGACGGCGATCCCCGGTTCGCACGCGCGCGCCGCGCGGCGGAGCGCGAGCCCCACCTCGAGCAGGTAGAGCTCCTCGAGCACGAGGCGGGTGCGCGCCGGGTGCGAGCCCGCGCGCAGCGCTTCGAGGTCGGCGTCGGCCCCGGGCGCGTGGAGCGAGCGCAGCGCCTCGGCCGGCTCCGGCAGCCCCCGCCCGCGCACGATCTCCGCGGGGAGGTGCCCTGCGACGAGGTCGGCGTGCGTCTCCAGCGCCTGCCGCACGATGCTCCGCAGCGCGCGCGGGTGGATGCCCTCGGGCGTCGCGTACTCGGCTACGAGGCGCGCAAGCCCGATGACACTTCGCTCGCCTGCGGCTCGCTGCGCGGCCAGGCCTGAGCCGGGGCCCGCACTCCGCTCGGCTTCGCCTCGCTGCGCGCTTCGCTTGCTGCGGCCTTGCAGACCATCCGGCTCGCCGGGCTCCTCGCTTCCTAGCAGCTCGATCTCCGGATGCAGGATCTCGCGCACGAAGCGGTAGCGGCGCACGTCGCCCGTGACGAGGAGCAGCGCGCCCTTGCGTACGACGCGCGAGATCGCCTCGCCGCCGTGGAACCACTTGAGCTGGAGCGTGCCCGAATCGTCGCCGACCAGCGCCTCGAAGGTGCGGCCAAGGCGCCCGCCGCGCCCGCGGCGGGTCGCGAAGTCGCAGGCGAGGACGCGTCCGATGAAGGTGGCGCGGCGCCCGACCTCGAGCTCGCCCACGGGCGCGAGCGAGCGGCGGTCGTCCCAGCGCACCGGGAGGTGGAAGAGGAGATCCTCGACCGTGGCGAGCCCGCGGTGGGCGAGGAGCTCGGCGCGCTTCGGGCCCACACCCGCGAGCGAGCTCGATGGCGCGGCCAGCGCGCGCAAGGCCCAGTCTGGCTCGGCGAGCGGGCGCAGGCTGCGCAGCGCGGCCTCCACCCGCGCGCGCCTTGCATCGGGCTCCTGCGGCCCGGTGAAGGCCTCCTCGACCCTTCGCAGCGCGTCGACTGCTCCACGCGGGATCGCGAGCGCGCGGGCGCGCGCGGCGGCGCGCGCCACCGTGGGCTCCAGGTCCTGCACGCGGTCGAGCTGGGCGAAGCCGCCCCGGGCCGCGAACTCGAGCGGCCGGAGCACCGCCTCGAGCGCCGCCTGGAACGGGCTCTCCCGTTTCATCTCAGGGGCGCTTCGTCGCGTGGACGTCCTGGAGCGCGCGCACCCCGATCGACTCGAGCTGGAGCGCGCGGATCGCTCCGGCCGCGGCTCGCGCGCCGGCGAGCGTCGTGAAGTACGGCACCTGCCGCAGCAGCGCCGAGCGCCGGATCGACGCCGAGTCCCGCGCGGCGGCCGGGTTCGAGCCGACGGTGTTGATCACCAGGTCGACCTGGTGGGCCTCGATCCGGTCCACCACGTCGGGCTTGCCCTCGCCGACCTTCGGCACCTCCTCCACCGGGATCCCGAGCTCGCGCAGCGCAACGGCGGTCCCCTCGGTCGCGAGCGCTCGGAAGCCCATCGCGACGAGGTCGCGCGCGACCGCGCAGGCGCCGTCGCGGTCCTCGGCCTTGACGGAGACGAGCACCGTGCCCCGCGTCGGGAGGCTGTTGCCCGCCTCGATCTGCGCCTTCGCGTAGGCGCGGCCGAAGTCGGAGTCGATGCCCATCACCTCGCCCGTGCTCTTCATCTCGGGCCCCAGCAGCGTGTCGGCGCCGGGAAACTTGACGAACGGGAACACGGCCTCCTTCACCGAGAAATGCCGCGGCCAGATCTCCTCGGTGAAGGCAAGCTCCTCGAGCGTCTTCCCCACCATCACGAGCGCCGCGAGCTTGGCGAGCGGGCGGCCGATCGCCTTCGAGACGAAGGGGACCGTGCGCGAGGCGCGCGGATTCACCTCGATCACGTAGACGGCGCCTTCCTTCACCGCGTACTGCACGTTCATGAGCCCGCGCACGCCGAGCTCGAGCGCGAGGCGCCGCGTCGACTCCAGGATCTCCTCGACCACCGGCTTCTCGAGCGAATACGGCGGCAGCGAGCAGGCGCTGTCGCCCGAGTGCACTCCGGCCTGCTCGATGTGCTCCATGATGCCGCCGATCACGACGCGCTGACCGTCGGAGATCGCGTCGACGTCCACCTCGGTCGCGTCGGCGAGGAAGCGGTCGACGAGCACCGGGTGCTCGGGCGAGGCCTTGACCGCGTAGCGCATGTAGGAGCGCAGCGCCTCGGCGTCGTGCACGATCTCCATCGCGCGCCCGCCGAGCACGTAGGAGGGCCGCACCAGCACCGGGTAGCCGATGCGCTTCGCCACCAGCTCGGCCTCGTCGGCGTTGCGCGCGAGACCGCCCGGAGGCCGGCGTAGCCCGAGCTTCTCCAGCAGCGCGTCGAAGCGCTCGCGGTCCTCCGCCCGGTCGATCGCGTCGGGCGAGGTGCCGAGGATCGGCACTCCGGCGCGCTCGAGCGGCACCGCGAGGCGCAGGGGCGTCTGACCGCCGAACTGCACGATCACTCCCATCGGCTTCTCGACGTCGACGATCTCGAGCAGGTCCTCGAGCGTCAGCGGCTCGAAGTAGAGCCGGTCGCTCGTGTCGTAGTCGGTCGAGACCGTCTCGGGATTGCAGTTCACCATGATCGCCTCGAACCCGGCGTCGCGCAGCGCGAAGGCGGCGTGCACGCAGCAGTAGTCGAACTCGATCCCCTGGCCGATCCGGTTCGGGCCGCCGCCAAGGATCAGAACCTTCTGACGATCGGTCGGCCGGGCCTCGCACTCCTGCTCGTAGGTCGAGTAGAGGTACGGCGTGTGGGCCTCGAACTCGGCGGCGCAGGTGTCGACGCGCTTGTAGACCGGCCGCACCCCCTCGGTCCAGCGCAGGGCCCGCACCTCGTCCTCGCGCAGGTTCCAGAGAGCGCCGAGCCGGCGGTCCGAGAAGCCGGCCTGCTTCGCCGGCCGCAGCGCGGCCGCGCGCTCGCCGAAGTCGAGCGCGGCGAGGCCGTGTTCCATCGCCACGATCTCCGCCAGGTTGCCGAGGAACCACGGGTCGATCTTCGAGCGCTCGTGGAGCTCCGCCACGGACGCGCCCCGCCGCAGCGCCTCGCAGAGCGCCCAGAGGCGCCCGGGGCGGGGCACGTCGATCTGCGCCCAGAGGGCGGCGTGACCCGCCTCACCGCCGGGCAGCGCCGGCGGCTCGAAGCCGGCGTGGCCGATCTCGAGCGAGCGGATCGCCTTCTGGAGGCTCTCCTTGAAGGTGCGGCCGATCGCCATCACCTCGCCCACGGACTTCATCTGCGTCGTGAGCGTGCTGTCGACGCCGGGGAACTTCTCGAAGGTGAAGCGCGGCACCTTCGTCACCACGTAGTCGATGCTCGGCTCGAAGCTCGCCGGGGTCTCGCGCGTGATGTCGTTGCGGATCTCGTCGAGCGTGTAGCCGACGGCGAGCTTCGCGGCGATCTTGGCGATCGGGAAGCCCGTGGCCTTCGAGGCCAGCGCCGAGGAGCGCGAGACCCGCGGGTTCATCTCGATCACGACGAGCGTCCCGTCCGCCGGGTCGACGGCGAACTGGATGTTCGAACCGCCCGTGTCGACGCCGATCTCGCGGATGATCGCGATCGCGGCATCGCGCATCTCCTGGTACTCGCGGTCGGTGAGCGTCTGCGCCGGGGCCACGGTGATCGAGTCGCCGGTGTGGACGCCCATCGGATCGAAGTTCTCGATCGAGCAGATGATCACGACGTTGTCCGCCCTGTCGCGCATCACCTCGAGCTCGAACTCCTTCCAGCCGAGCACGCTCTGCTCGACCAGGCACTCGTGGCGCGGCGACTGCTCCAGCGCCCAGGCGACGCACTCGTCGAGCTCCTCGCGCCGCCAGGCGATGCTGGCACCCGTGCCGCCGAGGGTGAAGCTCGGCCGGAGGATCGCGGGAATCCCCGTGTGCTCGACGATCCGGCGCGCATCGGCGAGCGAGCGGGCGTAGCCCGAGCGCGGGAGCTTGAGCCCGATGCGCTGCATCGCCTCGCGGAATCGGTTGCGGTCCTCCGCCTTGTCGATGGCGTCGAGCTGGGCGCCGATCAGCTGGACGCCGTAGCGCTCGAGCACGCCCGCCCGGGCGAGGTCGACGGCCAAGTTCAGCGCCGTCTGGCCGCCGAGGGTCGGCAGCAACGCGTCCGGCCGCTCGCGCTCGATGATCTTCTCGAGGCTCTCGACCGTCATCGGCTCGACGTAGGTGCGGTCGGCGAACTCCGGGTCGGTCATGATCGTCGCCGGGTTCGAGTTCACCAGGACGACGCGGTAGCCCTCCTCGCGCAGCGCCTTGCAGCCCTGCGTCCCGGAGTAGTCGAACTCGCAGGCCTGGCCGATCACGATCGGCCCGGAGCCGATCACGAGGATGGTGTGGAGATCGTCGCGCCGCGGCATCCGGGCTAGCTCCCGCCACCGCGGGCGATCTGGAGGCCGCTCACGTTCTCGCCGGCGCGCCTTCGGGCCACCATCTCGCGGAAGCGCGCGAAGAAGTAGGTGGCGTCGTGGGGCCCGGGCGAGGCCTCCGGGTGGTACTGCACCGAGAAGACGGGGAGCTCCGCGTGGGCGAGCCCCTCGACGGTGCCGTCGTTCAGGTTGCGGTGCGTGATCTCCACCGGCTCGCCGGCAGCGCGCAGCGACTCGGCATCGACGGCGTAACCGTGGTTTTCGGCGCAGATCGCGACCCGGCGCGTGTGCACGTCCTGCCCGGGCTGGTTCCCGCCGTGGTGTCCGAACTTGAGCTTGCGCGTCTGGCCGCCGAGCGCCAGGCCCAGGATCTGGTGGCCCAGGCAGATCCCGAAGAGCGGCTTCTCGTGCGCCAGGCGGCGCACGGTCTCGCGGATGCCCTGCACGGCCGCGGGATCGCCCGGGCCGTTCGAGAGGAAGATCGCGTCGGGCCCCTGGGCGAGCGCCTCCTCGGCGCTCGTGCGCGCGGGCACGACCGTCGGGTCGAAGCCGAACTCGACGAGTCGGCGCAGGATGTTGCGCTTCACGCCGAAGTCGTAGGCCACGACCCGGAAGACCGGCGCCGGGCGCGGGCGGCGCGGCATCTGGCCGTCGATCCCGGGCCACGGCGCCTCCGACCAGCGATACGGCGCGCGACAGGAAACCTCCGCGGCCAGGTCGCGCCCGTCGAGCCCCGGGGCCGCCCGCGCCCTGGCGACGAGCTCCGCCTCGTCCTGGTGCGCCGGGTCGCTGGAGAGCGCGCCCATCTGGAAGCCGCTGTCGCGGATCCGCCGCACGAGCGCGCGCGTGTCGATCCCGGCGATTCCGGGGACTCCGTGCCGCTCGAGATACGCGTCGAGCGATTCGCGCGCCCGCCAGTTGCTCGGCTCGCGGAAGAGCTCCTTCACCACGAAGCCGCGCAGCCAGAGCCGGTCCGATTCCTCGTCCTGCGGATTCACGCCGACGTTCCCGATCTGCGTGCAGGTCATGACGACCATCTGCCCGGCGTACGAGGGATCGGTCAGGATCTCCTGATAGCCGGTCAGGCTCGTGTTGAAGCAGACCTCGCCCACGCCCACGGCGGAGGCGCCGAAGGCCGTCCCCCGGTACACCGATCCGTCGGCGAGCGCGAGCCGCGCGGGGCGCTGGCGCAGCGCCGTCACGGGACGAGCACCCCGCGATCGGCGTCGAAGACGACGCGGCCGGCCACCAGGGTGACGACGGCGCGGCCCTGGAGCGAGCGCCCGGCCCAGGGCGAGTTGCGGCTCTTCGAGAAGCCCTTCGCCGGGTCGTAGGTCCAGCGCCGCTCCGGGTCGACGACGACCACGTCCGCGGGCTCGCCGCGCGCGAGGCTCCCGCCCGGCCGGCGCAGGATGCGCGCCGGGTTGGTCGAGAGCCGGCGCACGAGCTCGAGCGGCGCGAGGAGCCCTTCGCGTACGAGGTCGAGGACCACCGCCACGGCCGTCTCGAGCCCGATCATGCCCGGGGGCGCCAGGGTGAACTCCTGGTCCTTCTCGTAGACCGCGTGCGGCGCGTGGTCGGTGGCGATCGCGTCGATCGTGCCGTCGACGAGGCCGGCGCGGCAGGCGGCAACGTCGCGCTCGGAGCGCAGCGGCGGCGCGACCTTCGTGTGCGTATCGAAGCCGAGCGTCGCGTCCTCGCAGAGCGCGAGGTGGTGCGGCGTCACCTCCGCCGTCACGTTCACGCCCCGCTCGCGCGCGCGCCGGATCGCCTCGACGGCACCGGCGACCGAGACGTGCGCCACGTGAAGATGCGCGCCGGTGAGCTCGGCGAGCAGGATGTCGCGCTCGACCATCACCGTCTCGGCGATCGCAGGGTTCCCGGGGAGGCCGAGGCGCGTCGAGCAGGGGCCTTCGTTCACGACCCCCTCCCCCACCAGGCAGCGGTCCTCGCAGTGCGCGATCACGGGCGCGTCGACGAGCCGGGAGTAGGTGAGTACGCGGCGCATCACGCCGGCGTCCATGATCGTGCGGCCGTCGTCGCTGAAGGCCACCGCGCCGGCCGCGACGAGCGCCACCATCTCGGTCATCACCTGGCCCTCGAGGCCGCGCGTCGCCGCCGCTACGGGGTAGATGCGCACCGGAGAGTCCTGCCGGGCCCGGTCGAGGATGAAGTCGGTGGTGGCCGGGTCGTCGTTCACGGGCTGCGTGTTCGCCATGCAGGCGACCGTGGTGAAGCCGCCGGCCGCCGCGGCCCGGCCGCCCGACGCGATGTCCTCCTTGTACTCCTGACCGGGCTCGCGCAGGTGCGCGTGCAGATCGACGAAGCCCGGCGCCACCCACGCGCCCGCGGCCTCGATGACCTCGGCGCCGCGGCCGTCGATGCGGCCGCCCGCGGCCGCGATCCGGCCGTCCTCGACGAGGAGATCCCCCACCGCGTCGAGCCCCGAGCCGGGGTCGAGAAGCCTGCCGCCCCGGATCAGCAGGCGCGTCATCGCCCGGCGCCTCCGGCCGGAGCCTCGGCGACGAGCCCGGGCCGCCGGCGCCGGCCCGCGAAGAGGTAGAGGACGGCCATGCGGATCGCGACGCCGTTGCGCACCTGGTCGAGGATCACGCTCGGGCGGTGGTCCGCCAGATCCGGCGAGAGCTCGACGCCGCGGTTCACCGGGCCCGGGTGCATCACGATCGCGCCGTCCTTGGCGTAGCGGAGCTTGCCCCGGTCGAGGCCGAAGGTGGCGGAGTACTCGCGCACGCTCGGGAAGTAGGAGCCGGTGAGCCGCTCGGTCTGGATCCGCAGCGCCATCACCACGTCGGCGCCATCGAGCGCCTCGCGCAGCGAGGTGAAGGCCTTGACGCCCAGGGTCTCCACGGCCGCCGGGAGCATCGTCGGCGGCGCGGCCACGCGGACCTCGGCGCCGAGCTTCGAGAAGCCGTAGATGTTGGAGCGAGCGACGCGCGAGTGGAGGATGTCGCCGACGATGGCGACGGTGAGGCCGTCGATCCGGCCCTTCTCGTGGCGCACGGTGAGCAGATCGAGGAGCGCCTGCGTCGGGTGCTCGTGGGCCCCGTCGCCCGCGTTGATGACGGGGGCCTCGAGCTCGTCGGCGATCCGCTTCGGCACCCCCGCGACGGCGTGCCGCACGATCACGGCGTCCGGGTCCATCGCGTCGAGCGTGCGCGCCGTGTCGAGGATGCTCTCGTCCTTCTTGAGACTCGAGGTGCTCGGCGAGAAGTTGATCACGTCCGCCGAGAGGCGCTTGCCGGCGATCTCGAAGCTCGCCCGCGTGCGCGTGCTCGACTCGAAGAAGAGGTTCACGATGGTGCGGCCGCGCAGCGTCGGGACCTTCTTCACCTCGCGCTCGCCGATCTCGCGCATGCGCTCGGCCGTGTCGAGGATGCGCTCGATGTCGGCGCGCTCGAGGTCTTCGATGCCGAGCAGATCCCTGCCGATCATGCCTCCCCCTCCGGCCCGACGACGACGACCTCGAGCGGCGGCTCGAGCCCGCCTCCCGCCCCCTGGAGCCGCACCTCCTCGCCGGGGCTCGTCGGCAGGTTCTTCCCGACGTAGTCGAGCTTGATCGGGAGCTCGCGGTGCCCGCGGTCGACGAGCCCCACCACCTGCACCATGCGCGGGCGCCCGAAGTCCATCAGCGCGTCCATCGCGGCGCGAATCGTGCGTCCGGTCTTGACCACGTCGTCGACGAGGACCACCACGCGCTCGTCCACGGCCGAGGGCATCTCGGTCATGCGCAGCGCCGGCCGCTCGCTCGTGGCCATCAGGTCGTCGCGGTAGAGCGTCGTGTCGAGGATCCCGACCACCGGCTCCGCGCCCGAGATCTCGCGCAGGTTGGTAGCCAGCTGGCGCGCCAGCGGAACCCCGCCGTTCGGGATCGCGACGAGGTAGAGGCTCTCGGGGTCCTCGTTGCGCTCGAGGATCTCGTGCGCGATCCGCATGAGCGCCCGGCGGATCCCCTTGTCGTCGAGAATGGGATGCCCGGCCGCGGGAGCGGCGGCTTGGCTCGCCTGATCGGGCGAGCCCGGGCGCTGGTCGGCTCGGCTCACGGAACGCGCCTTCTCCGCCTCACCGGACGGAATTAAAAGCCCCGTCGCAGCGGGAGGATACCCGTCCCGTGGACCCGCCGCCACGCGGACCGGGGCACGAGCGCCTGCCGGCGCCCCCCGGTCCGGCGAACGGCGTTTGGGCGGCCGCGCCGCGCCCCGCCGCTGCACCGCACCGCACCCGCCGCTTGGCGACCGAGGGAACCTGGGGCAGGCGCGCGTAGGTCGCGTTGCGTCGTGATCATCGTCGATACCACCGTGTGGGTCGACTACTTGCGCGGCGACGACACTCCGGAGACCCACTGGCTCGAGCGGAACCTGGAGCGCCAACGGCTCGGCCCGGCGCCGGTCCACGTCGCCGATGCGACGCGTGTACCATATTGAAGGCTGGTATCGAAGCTGGTACGATCGGATGCATGGGGGCGGCGCGCAAGGTCACCGTCGAGGTCCCGGAGGCTCTCCTGCGCAAGGCGCAGCGGTCCACGGGCGAGGGGATCACGGCCACGATCCGCCGGGGGCTCGAGCTCGTGGCGGCCGGCCCGGCCTACGAGGAGCTGCGCAAGCTCAAGGGCAGGGTCGAGTTCTCGGTCGACTGGCGCGAGCTGCGCGAAGACCGCGGGTGATCGCGATCGACACGAGCTCGTGGATCGCCTTCCTCTCCGGGGCGCGGGGCCCCGACCTCGGGCTGGTCGAGCGGGCTCTCGCGGATCGCCAGGCCTGCCTCCCGCCGGTCGTGCTCTCCGAGCTCTTGAGCGACCCCGAGCTGCCGAGGCGCGTGCAGGCGCTCTTCCTCGAGCTTCCGCTGCTTCCGGTGCTCGACGGCTATTGGGAGCGGGCCGGCCGGCTCCGCGCCCGCGTCCTGGCGAGCCGGCGCAGGGCGCGTCTCGCGGACACCCTGATCGCGCAGAGCTGTCTCGATCACGGCGTGGCGCTGGTGAGCCGCGATGCCGATTTCCGCTGCTTCCTTCGCGAGGGCCTCGAGCTCGTCTGACCCGCACCCCACGCGGGGAACCCCGGGGCTCCCTCGCGCCGTAGGCCGCGGCGTCAGCGCACCAGGTCGCCCATGCGCTCCCAGCGCATCTCGCGGGTCAGCAGGCGCCACCAGGTGAGCGGGTTCAGGAGCTCGGCCCAGGAGCCGTTGAAGTCCCAGGACCAGTAGAGGAAGATCGCCGGCCCCTTGAGGTCGGCCAGGTCGACGGTGCCCCAGAAGCGGCTGTCCTTCGAGTGGTCGCGGTTGTCGCCGAGCATGAAGTAGCGGCCCGGCGGGACGCTCACGGGCGGGGGCTCGGGCAGCGAGACCTGCGGGTCGTCGAGGATGTGGAAGCTCCGCCCGTCGACGCTCACCTCGGAGATCTCGAGGCTGCGCCCGAGCTCGTCCTCGAAGGACTCGCCGAGCGGGCGCAGCGCGACCGGCTCGCCGTTCACGAGGAGCCTGCCGGCGCGGAACTCGAGGCGGTCGCCCGGGATCCCGACGATCCGCTTCACGAACTCCTCGGTCGGAAGGCCCGGATGCTGGTCGGCCGGGAGGGTCTGCGGGCCGCGCTTCGCCACCGTGAAGACGACGACGTCTCCGCGCCCGGGCTCGCGGAGGCCGGGAAGGCGCACGCGCGTGAACGGCAGCTTGATCCCGTAGACGAACTTGTTCACGAAGAGGTGATCGCCGATGAGCAGCGTCGGGAACATCGAGCCCGACGGGATCCGGTAGGGCTCGACCACGAAGGCCCGGATCGCGAGCGCGATCAAGACCGCGATGGCGAGGGTGCTGATCTGCTCGAAGACGCCTCCCGATCCGCGCTTGCCGCCCGCCTCCGCCTGTTCCGCCGGCTTGCCCCCGCTCACGAGTCACCCAGCCGGAGCGCCGCCAGGAAGGCCTCCTGGGGGATCTCGACCTGCCCCACCCGCTTCATGCGCTTCTTGCCCTCCTTCTGGCGCTCCAGGAGCTTGCGCTTGCGGGTGATGTCGCCCCCGTAGCACTTCGCGGTCACGTTCTTGCGCAGCGCCTTCACGTTGGTGCGCGCGATCACCCGCGAGCCGATCGCCGCCTGGATCGCAACTTCGTACATCTGCCGCGGGATGAACTCCTTGAGCTTGCGCACGAGCTCGGTGCCGCGCGTATGGGCCTTGTCCCGGTGCATGATCAGGGAGAGCGCGTCCACCGGATCGCCGTTCACCAGCACGTCGAGCTTCACGAGGTCGGAGGGGGCCCAGCCGATGAGGTCGTAGTCGAAGGAGCCGTAGCCGCGCGTCGCGCTCTTGATCCGGTCGTGGAAGTCGATCACGACCTCGGCGAGTGGGAGCTCGTAGCACAGCTGCACCCGGCTGCCGTGGTGGGTCAGGTCCTTCTGCACGCCCCGGCGCTCCTGGCAGAGGGCCAGGACGGCGCCCACGTGCTCGGGCGGGAGGTGGATCGTGGCGAGGATCATCGGCTCCTCCACGCGATCCACGTCCGCGGGCCCCGGCATCTCGGCCGGGCTCTCGATCTCGCGCATCTCGCCGGAGAGCATCGCGATCCGGTAACGCACGGTCGGCGCCGTGCTGATCAGATCGAGCGTGTACTCGCGCTCGAGGCGCTCCTGGATGATCTCGGCGTGGAGGAAACCGAGGAAGCCGCAGCGGAATCCGAAGCCGAGGGCCGCGCTCGTCTCCGGCTCGTAGACGAGCGAGGCATCGTTCAGGCGCAGCTTCTCGAGGGCGGTCTTGAGATCCTCGTAGGCGTCCGGATCCACCGGGTAGAGACCGGCGAAGACCATCGGCTTCACCTCGCGGAAGCCCGGCAGGGGCTCGCTCGCCGGTGCCGCGGCCTCGGTGAGCGTGTCGCCGATCTTGACCTCCGCCAGCGTCCTGACCCCGGCGACCACCATCCCGACCTCGCCCGCCGCGAGCTCCGAGACGGCACGCGGGTGCGGGTCGATGACGTGGAGCGCGCTGATCTCGTGCTCGTGGCCCGCCGCCATCATGCGGATCTCGGCGCCGCGCCGGAGCACGCCGTCGACCACGCGCACGAGCATCACCACGCCGACGTAGGGGTCGAACCAGGAATCGAAGACGAGCGCGCGCGCCCGGGCCGCGGGATCGCCCCTCGGCGGCGGGATCTGTGCCACCACGGCCTCGAGCAGCTCCGCGATTCCCTTGCCCTCCTTGGCCGAGACCGCGAGCACGTCGGCCGCGTCGAGGCCGATCACGTCCTCGATCTCCTGCGCGACCCGCACCGGGTCGGCCGCGGGCAGATCGATCTTGTTCACGACCGGTATGATCTCGAGCCCCGCGTCCACCGCGAGGTAGGCGTTCGCGAGGGTCTGCGCCTCGATCCCCTGCGATGCGTCGACGACGAGGATCGCGCCCTCGCAGGCGTGGAGCGCGCGGGAGACCTCGTAGGAGAAGTCGACGTGGCCCGGCGTATCGATCAGGTTCAGCACGTAGTCCTGGCCGTCGCGGGCGCGGTAGTACAGGCGCGCCGTCTGCGCCTTGATCGTGATGCCGCGCTCGCGCTCGAGATCCATCTTGTCGAGGAACTGGTCGCGACGCTCGCGGTCGCTGAGCGCGCCGGTGGCTTCGAGCAGCCGGTCGGCGAGCGTGCTCTTGCCGTGGTCGATGTGCGCCACGATGCAGAAGTTCCGGATGCGCTCTCGGTCGATCACGGGGCAGCGGTCTCCGCGCGCAGGGGCGAGTCGTCGGATCGGAGGTAGGCGCGCACGGCCTCCCGCCAGTCCCGCATGCGCACCCCCAGGACCTCGGCCTTCGAGCAGTCGAGGACGGACCACGCGGGACGCGGCGCCGCGAGGCCCAGGTCCCGCGTGCGGACCCGCGCCACCTCGAGGTCGGCGAAGCCGGCCTCGTCGAGGCAGAGCCGCGCCACGTCCCACCAGCTCGCGATCCCTCCGCCCGCCACATGGTACAGCCCGGTGGCGCGCCGATCGACCAGTCGGCGGATCCCGGCCGCCAGGTCGACGGCCCAGGTCGGGCGTCCGCGCTGGTCGTCCACCACGCGCAGCGCGCCCCCCGCCCCGCCCCGCCGGGCGGCCTCGGCCTGGGCCAGGATCGCGGCCAGGAAGTTGCGGCCGCGTCCGAAGAGCCAGCTCGTGCGCACCACCAGGTTGGACGGCGCGGCCCCGAGGACGCGGCGCTCGCCCTCGAGCTTGGTCCGGCCGTACACCGAGCGGGGATCCGGCAGGTCCTCCTCGCGGTAGGGCTCGGTCGCTTCGCCGGAGAAGACGTAGTCGGTCGAGACGTGAACCAGGCGCGCGCCGCGCCGCGCGCAGGCCTCGGCCAGGAGCCCGGGTGCCTGCGCATTGGCCCGCCGCGCGGCCTCGGGCTCGCGCTCGCAGCGGTCCACGTGCGTGAAGGCCGCCGCGTTCGCGACGACGTCGGCCGGCGCCGGGAGCCCGCCGAAGAGCGCCTCCAGCGCCGCCGGGTCGGAGACGTCGACCTCGGGCAGGTCCACGGCGGCCAGCACCTCGCTCTGCGGATCGGCCGCGAGCTGGGCGCCGAGCGCGTGCCCGAGCTGCCCGCGGCAGCCGGTGAGGACCCAGCGCATGCGGGCCCTAAGCAAGCGCCGGAGGGCGCGCGCAGCGAGCCGAAGGCGAACGGAGTTCATAAAGCCTGGCGCACGCAGCGAGCCGCAGGCGAGCGGAGCTCATAGGGCTAGGACCGGCCTTCCTCGACCACCCAGGTCGGCAGGCGCTCCTCGGCCTTGAGGCGCGAGGCGGTGCGGTCGGCCTCCTCGCGCGAGGGCATCGGCCCGACGCGGACCCGCCAGCGCGCCCCCGCATCGCCGGCGCTCGGGCTCACGAAGGCGGGGAAGCCCTTGCGCCGGAGCGAGCCCGCGAGCTTCTCGGCCGAGGCCGCGTCGTCGAAGGCCCCGACCTGGACGGCGAGCCGCCCGGCCCCGCCGGTCAGGGCGGCCGCGGGCGCCGCGGGCTCCTTCCGCGCCGGCCTGGCCGCAGGCACCGCCGGGGGCGCCGCGGCGACGTCGCCCGTCGCGTCCGGGGGCGCGGCCTTCGCCCCGCCGGGCGCTCCCGGAGCCCCGAGGGCGACCTCGCGCGTGCCGCCGAAGAGGTGGCTCGCGACGAGCTCGGGTTCGCGCCACACGACCCCGGCCAGGAGCCCCACGGCGAAGCCCGGGACCGCGAGCAAGAGGAGCCCTGCGACGCCGAGCGCCACGCGCAGGCGCGAGCCGCGAGGCGGGGCGCTCACATCTGCTCCGGGGCGCCGATCCCGAGCAGCCGGAGCGCGTTCGCGAGCACCGTCCGCACCGCGAGGGTGAGCCCGAGCCGCGCGTTCGTGAGCGCGGCGTCGTCCGACACCACGCGATGGCGCGCACGGTCCTGCACGTACGGGTTCCAGAGGCCCGCGAGCTCGCGCACGTAGTAGGCCACGTGATGGGGCTCGCGCGTCTCGGCCGCGCGCAACACGACGTCCTCGAACTCGGCGATCTTCTTGAGCAGATCGATCTCCTCGGGGAGTCGCAGCGGAGACGGGTCGACGCTCGCCGCATCCGGCGGCAGGACGCCCTGCTCGCGCGCGTTGCGCTCGATGCCGAAGGTCCGGGCGTTCGCGTACTGCAGGTAGTACGCCGGGTTCTTCTTCCAGTCGGTCTCCTTGGCGAGCTCGAGGTCGAAGTCGAGGTGTCCCTCGGCCTTGCGCTGCACCATGAAGAAGCGGAAGACGTCGATGCCCACCTCCTCGAGCAGCTCGTCCACGGTCACGTAGGTGGCGCGGCGCGTGCTCTGCTTCACCTGCTCGCCGCCTCGGTTCAGCGTCACGAACTGGTTCATCACGAGCTCGATGCGCTCGGCCGGGCAGCCGAGCGCCGCCGCGGCCGCGCGCACGAACGGGAACTGCTCGATGTGGTCGGCGCCCTGCACGTCGATCACGAGGTCGAAGCCGCGCCGGAACTTTTCCCGGTGGTAGGCGATGTCGGGGAGCAGGTAGGTCGGCTCGCCGGTCCGCTTCACCAGCACCCTGTCGCGGTCGAGGCCGAGCCGCGTGGCGCGCAGCCAGACCGCGCCGTCCTCGTCGTAGACGAGGTCGCGCTCGCGCAGGTCCTTGAGCGTCTCCTCGATCCTGCCCTGCGCGTAGAGGTCCATCTCGTTCGAGTAGACGTCGAAGGGAATCGCCAGGGCGTCGAGCGTGCGGCGGATCCCCGCGAAGATGCGCTGCTCGGCCGTGCGCCGGAAGATCTCGGGGTCCGGGCCCTCGGCGAGCTCGTCCCCGTGCTCGCGGCGGAGCTCCGCCGCGAGCTCGGAGATGTAGGCGCCCTGGTAGCCGTCGCGCGGGAAGAGCACCGGCAGACCGCCCTGCGACTCGGGCCAGGGCAGGCTCGGGTCGGCCAGGGCTTCGGCCGGCGGCGGCGCCGCCCGGCCGAGCTGCTCCAGGTAGCGCGCGCGGACGGAGTCGCCGAGGACGCGCATCTGACGCCCGCCGTTGTTGAAGTAGTACTCGCGCGTCACGCCGAAACCCACCGCTTCGAGCAGGCGCGCCAGCGAGTCGCCGAGCACCGCCTGCCGCCCGTGGCCGAGTGTCAGCGGACCCGTCGGGTTCGCGGATACGAACTCGACCTGGACCCGCCGCCCGGCGCCCACCTCCGCGCACCCGAAGCGGGGGCCGAGCGCCAGCACCCGCCGCAGCAGGTCCTGCCAACGCTCGTCCGCCAGCCAGACGTTCACGAACCCCGGGCCCGCGACCTCGGCGCGCCGAGCCACGCCCGGCTCGGCGACCAGCCTCGCCAGGATCGACTCGGCGACCTCGCGCGGCGGGCGGCCGAGCCGCTTCGCGAGCACGAGGGCGGCGTTGCAGGCGAAGTCGCCGTGCTCCGGGTCCCGCGACGCGACCAGCGTGAACTCGGGAACCGCGCCGGTGTCTCCGGCCTCGTCGAGCACGCCGCGAACCGCGCTACGGAACCGCTCTTCCAGCCGTTCCCTCATGGTCTCCGATCCCCGCGAACGCAGGGCGGCCGCCCGCTTCCGCGCGCGCCCGACGCCCGCTCAGCGCTCGCCGGGGCCCGGGCGGCGGTCGTCCAGGCGGACGACCGACTCGCCGGCGCGGGCGAGGCCCAGGTCTTCGCGGATCGCGCGCTCGAGCGCGAAGTCGTCACCCTGGAGGGCCTCCGCCTCGCGCCGCAGAGCGTCGATGTCGCCGCGCAGGATCTCGATGCGCGCCCGGGCCGCCGTCAAGTCGGCCCGCAGGCGACGCCACGCCGGCAGCCCCGATCGCGCGTCGACGGCCGCCCAGCCCGCGGCCGCGAGCCCGAGGGCCGGGATCCACGAGAGCCGCAGCCCCCTCGAAAACAACCGCCTCAATCGCCCCCCAGCCCGAGGGTTGCCGCCGCAGCCCCGGCGCTCGGCGCACTCGCACCCCCGAGCGATGCCGAGGGTACCTCCGCTTCCAGCAGGCGTCGAATCCGTTCGACGTACGCGACGGCGTCCCACTCCCTGGGCCCGACGTATCGCTCGACCACCGTGCCATCGCCCCCGACGAGCAGCGTCTCGGGGAAGCGGAAGGTCTGCCAGGCGTGAGCGACGCGCTGGTCCGGGTCGAGCAGGATCGGGAAGCTCAGGCCGAGGCGGTCGCGGAAGCGCTCCACCAGGGCCGGGTCCTCGTCCACGGAGATCGCGAGCAGCTCGAAGCGCGGGCCGGCGAGCGTCTCGTAGAGGCGCTGCATCGCGGGCATCTCGTCCTCGCAGGGCCGGCACCAGGTGGCCCAGAAGTTCACGAGGACGACGCGGCCGCGCAGATCGGCCAGGCGCAGCGGCTGCTCGCCGCCGAGGCGCGGGAGCGAGAACTCCGGAGCGCGGCTCCCGCGGCCCACCGGCTCCTCCGTCGGCACGGCGAGGAGCGCGAACGCCGCGCCGAGGGCGATGCAGACGACGACGAGCCAGACGCCGCGCCGCCCCTCCATCGCGACCCTCCCGAGCACCCCGGGTCGAAGCGTCAGTCCGACTTGGAAGAGCGGCCGGTCTTGCGGGGGGCCGGGGGCTTGCGGGCGGCGACCTCGCCCCCCTTGCCCTTGCCTTTGCCTCCGGCACGGTCCTTGCGCCCGGCCGCCTCCGCAGCGGGCTTGCGGCGGGCGGCGCCCTTCGCCGCGGCCTCCTGCGCCGGAGCGGCCCCCTTGCGGGACTTCACCGTCTTCTCGCCGCGCTTGCGCCCTCCCGCCTTGCCGCCCGCTTCCGCAGCGGCCGCGCCGCCCTCCACGAGCTCGAGGATCGAGAGCGGGGCGGCGTCGCCCACGCGGCGGCGGAGCTTCAGCACCCGGGTGTAGCCGCCGGGCCGCTCGCGGAAGCGCTCCGCCAGGTCTCCGAAGACGCGCGCCGCCACCTCGCGGCTGCGGATCACGCGCAGAGCGCGGCGGCGGGCGTGCAGCGTCCCGCGTTTCCCGAGCGTGATCATCCGCTCGGCGATGCGGCGCACCTCCTTGGCCTTGGCGTCGGTCGTCTCGACCCGCCCGTGCTCGAGCAGCGACGTCACCATGTTGCGGTACATCGCCAAGCGATGGGCGCTCGTGCGCCCGAACTTCCGTGCGCGTGCCCGGTGGCGCATGGCTCTAGGCTTCCCGATCCCGGATCCGCTCGATCTCCTTGCGGTCCGGGAAGCTCTCGATCTTCATTCCGAGGTACAGCCCCATCGAGGTCAGCACTTCCTTGATCTCGTTCAGCGACTTCCGCCCGAAGTTCTTGGTCTTGAGCATCTCCGACTCGGAGCGCTGCACCAGCTCGCCGATCAGGCGGATGTTGGCGTTCTGGAGGCAGTTCGCCGAGCGCACCGAGAGCTCGAGCTCGTCCACCGAGCGGAAGAGGTGCGGGTTCACCGGGGTCGGCTCGTCGGACGCGGCCCTCGGCGCCTCGACCGGCTCCTCGAAGTTGATGAAGATCGCGAGCTGCTCCTTCAGGATCTTGGCGGCGTAGGCGAGCGCGTCGGCAGGAACGACCGTCCCGTCCGTCCAGATCTCGAGCATGAGCCGGTCGAAGTCGGTCTCCCGGCCCACGCGCGCGGGGGTGACGGTGTAGTTGATCTTGCGGATCGGCGAGAAGATCGCATCGATCGGGACCGTCCCGATCGCCATGTCGTCCGTCTTGTTCTTCTCCGCGGGCACGTAGCCCTTGCCGAGCCGGACCGTCACCTCCATCTCGACGTCCGCCTCGGGCGAGAGCGTCGCGATCCGGTGCTCCGGGTTCACGATCTCGACCGAGGAGTCCGCGGCGGCGAGGTCGCCGGCCAGGAGCACGCCCTCGCCCTTCTTGTGCAGCCGGAGCATCTTCGGCCCCTGCCCGTGCATGCGCAGGCGCACCTCCTTCAGGTTCAGCACGATGTCGCTCACGTCCTCCCGCACCCCCGGGATGGTCGAGAACTCGTGGAGCACCCCGGTGATGCGCACGGCCGTGATGGCGGCGCCCTGGAGCGAGGAGAGCAGGACCCTGCGCAGGGCGTTGCCCAGCGTCACGCCGAAGCCCCGCTCCAGCGGCTCGCAGGCCACGCGCCAGTAGGTCGGGCTCCCGTCCCCGGCAGGCTCGAGGACGCGCGGACGGATCAGCTCGCGCCAGTTCCGTGCAATCAGCTCCTGGTCCATCATGGTTCCCCCCGATCGGGCTCTGCTCGCGCGGGCCTCAGCGCGAGTAGAGCTCTACGATGAGCTGCTCCTGGATGGGCAGCGTGATGTCCTCGCGGGCCGGCAGGGCCTTCACCGTCCCCTCGAACCTCTCCTTGTCCGTCTCGAGCCAGCGGGGCACGGCCCTGCCCTCGAGCGTCTCGAGCGCACCTGCGATGCGCGCGATCTTGCGCGAGCGCTCCCGGACGGCGACCTTGCTCCCGGGCCTGATCAGCATCGACGGGATCGTCGCCTTGCGCCCGTCCAACAGGAAGTGCCCGTGACGCACGAGCTGGCGCGCCTCGGCGCGCGAAGTGGCGAAGCCCATGCGGAAGACCACGCTGTCGAGCCGGCGCTCGAGCAGCATCAGCAGGTTCACGCCGGAGCGGCCCTTCATCGCGGTCGCGCGTTCCATCGTCCGAGCGAACTGCCGCTCGAGCAGCCCGTACATCCGCTTCACCTTCTGCTTCTCGCGCAGCTGCACGCCGTAGTCCGAGAAGCGCGCGCGGCCCTGCCCGTGCTGCCCCGGCGGGTAGGAGCGGCGCTCGATGCCGCACTTCGGCGTGAAGCAACGGTCGCCCTTCAGGAAGAGCTTGGTGCCCTCCCGCCGGCAGAGCCGGCAGACCGCATCGTTGTAGCGAGCCATCGAGCTCTCCCTCTCTAGACGCGGCGCCGCTTGGGCGGCCGGCAGCCATTGTGCGGGACGGGCGTCACGTCCCGGATCAGCGTGACCCGGATGCCCTGGGACTGGAGCGCGCGCACCGCCGACTCGCGGCCTCCGCCCGGCCCCTTCACGTAGACGGCGAGCTGCCGGACGCCGTGCTCCATCGCCTTCTTCGCGCATTCCTCGGCGGCGACCTGCGCCGCGAAGGGCGTCGACTTGCGCGAGCCCTTGAACCCCGAGGACCCGGCGGTACCCCAGCACAGGGCGTTCCCCGCCACGTCGGTGATCGTCACCACCGTGTTGTTGAAGGTCGAATGGACGTGGGCGATCCCCGACTGGACGTTCTTCTTGACCTTCTTGCGGCCCTTCTTCACGTTCGTGTTCCTCTGCCGGCTACTTCTTGGCCAGCGTCTTCTTCTTGCCGGCGACCGTCTTCGCCGGACCCTTGCGCGTGCGCGCATTCGTGTGGGTACGCTGCCCGCGCACCGGGAGGCCCCGGCGATGCCGGAGCCCGCGGTAGCAGCCGATGTCCATCAGCATCTTGATGTTCTGCGAGACTTCCCGGCGGCGGTCGCCCTCCACCTGGTAGCTCCGCTCGATCACCTCGCGCACGCGCACCACCTCGCCGTCCGAGAGCCGGTCCACGCGGGTGTCCTTCGCGATATCCGCCTTCTCGCAGATCTGCCGCGCGGACGTGCGCCCGATCCCGTAGATGTAGGTGAGCGCGATCTCGATCCGCTTGTTCCGCGGAAGATCGACGCCCGCGATTCGCGCCATTGCTCCTCTCCTCGAGCCGACCCGTCCCGCGTCGGCGTGCTAGCCCTGCCGCTGCTTGTGCTTGGGGTTCTCGCAGATCACGCGCACGACCCCGCGCCGGCGGACGATCCGGCACTTGTCGCACATCTTGCGCACCGAGGACCTGACCTTCATCTAGGGGCCTCCGACCCCGGGTTGCCCGCGAGCCGCGTGAGCACCTCGGGCTCCCCCTCCGTGACGAGCACCGTGTGCTCGAAGTGCGCCGACGGCGAGGCGTCCGCGGTGACGGCCGTCCACTCGTCGTCGAGGATCCGCACCTCGTGGCCGCCGAGGTTCACCATCGGCTCGATCGCGAAGACCATGCCGGCAACAAGGCGCGGGCCGCGCCCAGGAGCCCCGTAGTTCGGGATCCAGGGAGCCTCGTGCATCCGGCGCCCGATCCCGTGGCCGGCGAAGTCCCGCACCACCGAGAAGCCGTTGGCCTCGACGTGCGACTGCACTGCGTGCCCGACGTCGGAGAGCCTGCGGCCCGGAGTCATCTGTACGATCGCCTTCTCGAGCGACTCCCGCGTGACCTCGACGAGGAGCCGGCGCCTCGCCTCCACCTCTCCCACGATCAGCGTGACCGCGGCGTCGCCGTGCAATCCCCCGACCGAGAGCCCGAAGTCGAGGCTCACCAGGTCGCCCGTCTCGATGCTGCGCGAGCCCGGAATCCCGTGCACGATCTCCTCGTTCACCGACACGCAGAGCACGGCCGGGTAGGGCGGCAGCCCGTAGGGGTCGTAGCCCTTGAACGACGACTCGACGCCCCGCTCCTCGAGCTTCTTCTCCGCGAAACGGTCGAGCTCCTTCGTGGTGATCCCCGCCTGGACGAGCTCCGCGAGCTCCGCGAGGATCTCCGCGACGTGCCTGCCCGCCTCGCGCATGAGCCCGATCTCGCGGCGGGTCTTGACGGGGATACGCTGGCCGAGGGAGGTCACGTCGCCAGCGCCTCCTCGATCGCCTTCCCGACCTCCTCCACCGACCCCACGCCGTCGACCACGGCCAGGGCGCCTCGGCGCCGGTAGTGGTCGAGGAGCGGCTCGGTCTGCTCCCGGTACACGCGAAGGCGCTTGCGGATCGTCGCTGCGTTGTCGTCGCTGCGGCCCTCGAGCCGCGCGCGCCGCAGCAGACGCTCTGCGATCTCCGCGTCGTCGACGGCGAGCGCCACGCATCGCTCGAGGCGCGAGCCCAGGGAGCCGAGCATGTCGTCGAGGGCCTCGGCCTGCGCGACGGTGCGCGGGAAGCCGTCGAGCACGAAGCCCCGCTCTGCATCGGGCCGCGAGAGCCGCTCCCGCGCCACCTCGATCACGATCTCGTCGCTCACGAGCTCGCCCCGCTCCATCGTGTCGCGCACCCGGCGCCCGAGTTCGCTGCCGCAAGCCACGGCCTCCCGCAGCATCTCCCCCGTGGAGATCTGCGGCACCCCGAGCTTGCGGGCGAGCCGCGCCGCCTGGGTACCCTTCCCCGCCCCGGGCGCGCCGAGCAGAAGGCACCTGCGCACGCTCATCGCGCGAGCCTCCCGCGGATCCGGGCGCCGCGGGCGAAGCCCTCGTACTGGCGCGAGACGAGGTGCGCCTCGATCTGGGCCACGGTGTCGAGCCCCACGCCCACCACGATGAGCAGCGCCGTCCCTCCGAAGTAGAAGGGCACGTTGAAGCGCAGCGCCAGGATGGTGGGCAGCACGCAGACGATCGACATGTAGAGGCCGCCGACGAGCGTGATCCGCGTCAGGATCCGGTCGATGTGCTCCGCGGTCTTCTTGCCCGGCCGGATGCCGGGGATGTAGGCGCCCGACTTCTTGATGTTCTCGGCCACGTCGACCGGGTTGATCATCACCGCCGTGTAGAAGTAGGCGAAGAAGACGATCAGGCCGACGAACACGACCTCGTAGACGAAGGTGCCGGGGTTGAGATAGGTATCGATGAAGCTCCGCAGCGCGGGCGCGTCCGTGAACTGCCCGATGGTGAGCGGGAAGACGAGGAGCGAGGAGGCGAAGATGGCCGGAATCACGCCGGCGGTGTTCACCCGCAGTGGGAAATAGCTCATACCCCCCTGGAGGACGCGCCGGCCCACGACCCGCCGCGCGTGCTGGATCGGGATCCGGCGCTGGCCGCGCTCGACCAGCACGACGAAGAAGACGACGGCGACGGAAAACGCGGCCAGGAAGAGCGACTGGAGGATGCTGAACTGGTCGGTCCGGATCAGCTGGAAGAGCGCCCCCAGCGCGCTCGGGATCTGCACGATGATCCCGGCGAAGATGATGAGCGAGATCCCGTTGCCGATGCCCCGCTCGGTGATCTGCTCGCCGAGCCACATGATGAACGCGGTGCCGGTGGTGAGCGTCAGCATGCACATCAGGCGGAAGCCCCAGCCCGGATTCGCGACGGCGTTCTCGCCGAACTGCCCGTTCTCGAGCGCGACGGCGATCAGGAAGCTCTGGAACGTCGCGAGGACGATCGTCGCGTAGCGGGTCCACTGGTTGATCTTCTTGCGCCCCTGCTCCCCCTCCTTGCGCATCAGGTCGAGCTGTGGGATCACGACCGTGAGCAGCTGCAGGATGATCGACGCGCTGATATAGGGCATGATCCCGAGCGAGAAGATCGAGAGCTGCTCGAGGGCGCTGCCCGAGAAGAGATTGAAGAGCCCGAAGACGGTCCCCGCGGCCTGCTCGAAGAAGCTCTTGATCACGCGCTCGTCGATCCCGGGCGTCACGACGTAGGCGCCGAGACGGTAGACCGCGAGCATCACGAACGTGAAGAGGATCCGCTGCCGCAGCTCGGTGATCTTCGCGATGTTCTGGACGCCGCCGATCACGAGACCGTCTCCACGCGGCCGCCGGCCGTCTCGACCTTGCGCCGCGCGCCCTCGCTCGCGGCGTGCACCCGCACCGTGAGGTTGCGCGGGCTCGCGCCCTCGCCCAGGAGCTTCACCGGCCCGCCCCGGGGCCGCACCAGGCCGCGCAGGACGAGCGACTCCACGTCCACGCTGGCGCCGTCGCCGAAGGCCGCGAGCGCGGCCAGGTTGATCACCTGGTGCTCGGTGTGGTCCCGGCTGCGGAAGCCGCGCTTCGGCAGGCGCCGCACCAGCGGCATCTGCCCGCCCTCGAATTTGAAGGAGGTCTCGCGGCCCGGCGAGCGCTTGCCCTGGCCCTTGATGCCGCGCCCGGAGGTCTTGCGGTGCCCGGACCCCGGCCCGCGCCCCACGCGCTTGGTGCGGTGACGGGCTCCGGAGCGCGGCGAGAGAGCGTCGAGCATCACGGCTCCTCCACGACCACGAGGTGGAAGACCTTGGCGATCATGCCGCGTACGGCGGGCGTGTCCTGAAGCTCCACCACCTGGTGCAGGCGGCGCAGCCCGAGCCCGCGCAGGTTCGCCCGCTGCCGGCGGTCGCAGCCGATCTCGCTGCGCACCTGCTTGACGCGGATCCGGGTACCGGGGCTCATGCCCGAGCGAGCTCCCGGGCCCGCTCCCGCGGATCGCGAAGCTCCGCGAGGGCCATCATCGTGGCGCGCACCACGTTGTGCGGGTTGCTGGTCCCTACGTTCTTCGTGAGCACGTCGCGGACCCCGGCGGATTCGAGCACCGCTCGCACCGAGCCGCCGGCGATCACGCCGGTGCCGGGCGTGGCCGGGCGCATCAGCACCTGGGCCGCTCCGAAGCGGCCGACCACGTCGTGGGGCAGCGTACCGTCGAGCAGCGGGACCCGCATCAGGGCCTTCCGCGCCCGCTCGACCCCCTTGCGGATCGCCTCCGGCACCTCGCCCGCCTTGCCGTAACCGACACCCACCACGCCGTTGCCGTCGCCGACCACGACCAGGGCGCCGAAGGAGAAGCGGCGGCCGCCCTTCACGACCTTCGCCACGCGGTTGATGTAGACGACCCGGTCCGTGAGCTCGAACTCGTTGGGATTGAGCTGGTCAATGCGCATCAGGGGTTTCCTAGAACTTGAGGCCCGCCTCGCGGGCGGCCTCCGCCAGCGCCTTCACGCGGCCGTGGTAGAGGAAGCCATTGCGGTTGAAGACCACCGCGTCGATCTGCCGCGCGCGGGCGAGCCCCGCGATCGCGCGACCGACCCGCCGCGCCGCCTCGACCTTGCCGGCGCTGGCGGGGCCCTCTCGCAGGTCCTTCGAGAGGGTCGAGACCGTGAGCAGCGTGCAACCGGTCTCGCCGTCGACGAGCTGGGCGTAGATGTGCTTGTGGCTGCGGAAGACGGTCATCCGCGGCCGTCCGCTCCCGGCGATCCTGCGCACCACGCGGGCCTTCCGTGCCTGGTGGCGGCGTCGCTTCTCCGCGCGCGGCTTGCTCTGCATGCTCGTTCCTCAGGCTCCCGCGCCGGCCTTGCCGACCTTGCGGCGCACCTTCTCGCCCACGTAGCGTATCCCCTTGCCCTTGTAGGGCTCGGGGGGCCGGATGGCGCGCACGTCGGCGCCGAACTGTCCGACCTGCTGCCGGCTCACGCCCTCCAGGCGCACCAGGACGTTCTTGTCCACCGAGACCTTGATTCCCTCGGGGATCGGGATCTCGACGGGGTGGGAGAAGCCCACCTGCATGCGGAGGGTCTTGCCCGACACTTCGGCCCGGTAGCCGACGCCCTGGATCTCGAGCTCGCGCACGAAGGGCGTCGTCACGCCCCGCACCATGTTCGCGACGAGCGCTCGCGCGAGCCCGTGCAGCGCCCGCGTGGGCTTGCGGTCGTCCGGCCGCGTGAAGCGGACCTGTCCCCCACCGATCTCGACGCCGATCGCCGCGGGCAGCCGCTCGGTCACGGTCCCGGCGGGCCCCTTGACCCGCACTCCTTCCGGGGTCCGCTCGCAGACGACGCCGCTCGGGAGATCCACGGGCTGCTTGCCGATGCGCGACACGGCTACCAGACCTCGCAGAGGAGCTCGCCGCCGAGCCGCGCCTGGCGCGCGGCACGATCGGAGAGGACGCCCCGGGAGGTGGAGAGTACGGCCAGACCCAGGCCGCTGCGCACCTTCGGGATGCGGCCGTAGCCCACGTAGACGCGCCGACCGGGTCGGCTCACGCGGCGCATGCCGACGATCATCGGCCGCCCTTCGCTGTCGTAGCGCAGGCCCACCACCAGCCGCTTGCGCGCCCCGTTCTCGTCGAGCCGGACCTCCCCCACGTACCCGTTCTCCCGGAGCACGTTGGCGATCGCGAGCTTCTCTTTGGACGCGGGGCACACCACCCGCGCGTGGCGCGCGTGCCCGCCGTTGCGGATGCGCGCGAGCAGGTCTGCGATCGGGTCAGTCATCATGGGTTCACCCTAGCTGCGGAACGGCACGCCGAGCTGGGCGAGCAGCGCTCGCCCCTCGGCATCCGTCCTCGCCGTCGTGCAGAGGGTCACGTTCAGGCCGACGATCTTCTCCACCTTGTCGTAGTCGACCTCGGGGAAGATGATGTGCTCCCGGATCCCCAGCGAGTAGTTGCCGCGGCCGTCGAAGGCCTTCGGCGAGCACCCCTTGAAGTCGCGCACCCGGGGGAGCGAGACGTTCACGAGGCGGTCGAAGAACTCCCACATGCGGTCGCCGCGCAACGTCACCATCGCTCCGATCCGCTGCCCCTGCCGCAGCTTGAAGTTCGCGATCGACTTCCGGGCCCGGCGCACCGCGGGCCGCTGCCCGGTGATCGCGGCGAGCTCGACGACCGCGTTGTCGAGGAGCTTCGGGTTCTGAGTGGCCTCGCCGAGGCCGACGTTCACCACGATCTTCGTGAGCTTCGGCACCTGGTGGATGTTGTCGTACGAGAACTCCCGCGAAAGGTGCGGCACGACGTCCTTGCGGTAGCGCTCGAGCAGACGGGGGCGCATCTACAGCACCTCGGGCGCGAGGGACACGATCTTCATGAAGCGCTTCGCGCGCAGCTCGCGGGCCACGGGCCCGAAGATCCGGGTTCCCACGGGCTCGCGCTGGTTGTCGATCAGCACCGCCGCGTTGTCGTCGAAGCGGATGTAGGATCCGTCGGATCGGCCGACCTGCCGTCGCGTGCGCACGACCACCGCCTGGCGCACCTCGCCCTTCTTCACGCGCGAGTTCGGGATCGCGTCCCTCACCGAGACGACGATCACGTCGCCGATCGACGCGTAGCGGCGCCGCGTGCCGCCGAGGACGCGGATGCACGCGACCTTGCGGGCCCCGGAGTTGTCCGCCACCTGGAGGATGGATTCCTGCTGGATCATGCGCCGCTCGCCGCGCCGACCGACTCGATCGTCGCCTGCACCTTCCAGCGCTTCCGCTTCGAGAGCGGACGATGCTCGACGATCCGCACGCGGTCGCCGATGGCGCAGGAGTTGCTCTCGTCGTGCGCCATGAACTTGGAGTAGCGGCGCACGTACTTCTTGTACCTCGGGTCCTGCACGAGGCGTTCCACGCGTACGACGACGGTCTTGTCCATCTTGTTCGAGACCACCCGTCCGACGAGGGTCCGCCGATTTCCCCGCTCCGTCACGGCCTGGCTCCCCGCTTCTCGGCGAGCACCGTCTCCGCGCGCGCGACGTCGCGGCGGAGCCCGCGCAGCTTCGCCGAATTCTCGAGTTGCCCCGTGGAACGCTTCACGCGGGCGTTGAAGAGCTCGTCGCGCAGCTCGCGCGACTTCGCCAGCAGCTCGGGCTCCGAAAGGGTCCGCAGCTCCCTCGCCTTCACAACGACTCCTCGCGCTGCACGAATCGCGTCGAGATCGGCAGCTTGTGCGCGGCGAGGCGCAGCGCCTCCTCCGCCACCTTGACCGGAACTCCCTCCATCTCGTAGAGGATCCGGCCCATCTTCACAACGGCCACCCATTCCTCCGGGTTGCCCTTGCCCTTGCCCATGCGCGTCTCGGCGGGCTTCTTGGTGATGGGCTTGTCCGGGAAGATCCGGATCCACACCTTGCCGCCCCGCTTCACGTGCCGCGTCATGGCGATACGGGCCGCCTCGATCTGCCGCGAGCTGAGGCGCCCGGTCTCCTCGGCCTTGAGTCCGAAATCGCCGAAGGCGAGGGTGCTGCCGCGGTACGCCTTGCCCCGCATGCGCCCCTTCTGTTGCTTGCGGTGCTTGACCTTCTTGGGCTGGAGCATGCGGCTACCTCGTCGCCTCGCCAGCGGTGCGACGCGCGACGGCGCCCGCCCGTGGGTCCTTGTCCGGCAGGTCACCCCGGAAGATCCAGCACTTGACGCCGATCATGCCGTAGGTGGTCTTCGCCTCGGCGAAGCCATAGTCGATCTCGGCGCGTAGGGTGTGGAGCGGTACCCGTCCCTCGCGGTACCACTCGCGCCGGCCCATCTCCGAGCCGCCGAGCCGGCCCGAGCACTGGATGCGTACCCCTCCCGCGCCGAACTTCATCGTCGAAGTGACGGCCTTCTTCATCGCTCGCCGGAAGGCGACGCGCCGCTCGAGCTGAAGCGCCACGTTCTCGGCCACGAGCTGGGCATCGAGCTCGGCCTTGCGGATCTCCTTGATGTTGATGAAGATCTCGCGGTTCCGGCACAGACCGGCGAGCTCGGCGCGCAGCGTCTCGACCTCGGCGCCGCGCTTCCCGATCAGGATCCCGGGCCGCGCGGTGTGGATGTTCACGACCGCCTTGTCCCCGGTCCGCTCGATCACCACCTTCGAGATGCCGGCGTGGAAGAGCTTCTTCTTGATGTAGCTCCGGAGCCGGAGGTCCTCGTGCAGCCGCTCGGCGTAGTGCCGCTCGGCGAACCAGTTGGACTGCCACCCGTAAAGGGTGCCGATCCGGAAGCCGTACGGATGAACCTTCTGTCCCACGGTTCGCCTATTGCTCCTTCAGGACGACTTCGACGTGGCTCGTCCGGCGTTGGATCCAGTTGGCCCGCCCCTGGGCCCGGGGCCGGATGCGCCACAGGCTCGGCCCCTCGTCCACCGTGATCTTCCCGATCACGAGGTTGTCGACGTCGATTCCCGCCTTCCGGCGGTTGTTGTGGTCCTCCGCGTTGGCGAGCGCCGAGCGCACCAGTTTCGCCAGCGGTCGCGCGAAGCCCTTGGCCGAGAGCTCGAGGATGGCCAACGCCTCTCCCGCCGCCTTGCCGCGGATCTGGTCCGCGACCAGCCGCGCCTTCCGCGCGCTGATCCGGTAGTTGCCGAGGCGGGCGCGCACTTCCATCTCAGGTCTTGACCTTCCTGGCGGAAGCCGAGTGACCGGTGAACTTCCGCGTCGGCGAGAACTCGCCGAGCCGGTGTCCCACCATGTTCTCGGTCACGAAGACCGGCACGAAGAGCTTCCCGTTGTGCACGTGGAAGGTGAGCCCGACGAAGTCGGGGGTGATCATCGAGCGGCGCGACCAGGTGCGGATCACGTGCTTCGAGCCCGACTGCGTCACGCGCCCGACCTTCCGCTGCAGGCTCGCGTCCACGAAGGGACCCTTCCGGAGCGAACGCGCCATCTACCTCTTCCCCCGCCGCTTCACGATGTACTTGTCCGTGCGCGCGTTGCCGCGCGTCTTGTGACCCTTGGTCGGAACCCCCCACGGAGTGCAAGGGTGGCGCCCGCCGGAGGATTTGCCCTCGCCGCCCCCCATCGGGTGGTCGACCGGGTTCATGGCCACGCCGCGCACGTTCGGACGCCGCCCCAGCCAGCGCGAGCGGCCCGCCTTGCCGATGCTGCGGTTTTCGTGGTCGGGGTTGCCCACCTGACCGACCGTGGCCATGCACTGGGCGTGCACGAGGCGGTGCTCGCCACTCGGCATCCGCAGCGTCGCGTACTCCCCCTCGCGAGCCATGAGCTGCGCCGAGCCGCCTGCGGCGCGCACCAGCTGCGCCCCCTTCCCAGCCTTCAGCTCGATCGCGTGGACGATCGTCCCGAGCGGCATGTTCACGAGCGGCAGCGCGTTGCCGGGCCGGATCTCCGCCTGCGGCCCCGACTCGAGCCGGTCGCCGACCCGGAGCCCGAGCGGAGCGAGAATGTAGCGCTTCTCTCCGTCGGCGTAGTGGAGCAGGGCGATGTTCGCCGAACGGTTCGGGTCGTACTCGACCGACACCGCCCGCGCGGGGATCCCGAGCTTCTCGCGCCGGAAGTCGATGCGCCGGTAGCGACGGCGGTGCGCGCCTCCCCGGTGCCAGGACGTGATGTGCCCGTGCACGTTGCGCCCACCCGAGCCCTTGACGAGACCTTCGAGGAGCACTCTCTCCGGCTCGCGGCGCGTGAGCTCCGCGAAGTCGGAGACCGTCATCTCGCGCCGGCCCGGCGAGGTGGGCTTGTAGCTCTTGATGCCCATGGAATCACACCCCCTCGAAGAACTCGATCGCCTGGCCGGCTGCCAGCTTCACGATCGCCTTCTTCCAGGCGGGCTTGCGCCCGACGAAGCGCCCGACCCGACGCGTCTTGCGCGGCATGCGCATCGTCCGCACGGCGACCACCCGGACGTCGAAGAGCAGCTCGACGGCGCGCCGGATCTCGTGCTTGTTCGCGCGCGGGTCGACGGCGAAGGTGACGAGGTTCTGTTCCTCGCGACCGATGTTGCTCTTCTCGGTCACCAGCGGCCGCCGGATCACGTCGTGGGCGTTCACCTGTGAGCCTCCCGCGGCGCCGCGCGCGCCCCGCGCAGGGACTCGTCGAGTCGGCGCTCGACGATCGCGAGCGCCCCCCGGGTCAGCAGCAGATGGCGGTGCCGCAGCACGTCGAGGACGTTCAGGCCCTCCGCGCGGATCACTCCGACCCCCGGCAGGTTGCGCGCGGAATTCTCGACCTTCGCGTCCGCCGCCTCGATCACGATCAGCGTTCCGCCCTCCGCGAGCCCGAGCTGCTTCAGGATGGCCGCCATGCGCTTCGTGCTGTACTCGTCGAACGCGAGGGCATCGAGCACGGTCAGCTCGGCCTCGCGCAGCTTCTGCGACAACGCCGCGCGCAGGGCCGCGCGCCTCACCTTCTTCGGCAGCGAGTGCTCGTGGGAGCGCGGAACCGGCCCGAAGACGACCCCGCCCCCCGCCCACTGCGGCGCCCGCGTCGTGCCCTGGCGGGCGCGGCCGGTGCCCTTCTGCCGCCACGGCTTCGCACCTCCGCCGGAGACGGACGCGCGGTTCTTCGTCGCGTGGGTTCCCGCGCGGCGCGCGGCGAGCTGGCGCCGGACCTCGGCGTGGAAGAGGTGGGGCTTGACGGGAGCCTCGAAGACCCCCGGCGAGAGCTCCACCGTCCCCGCCTTGCGCTTCTCGATCGTCATCACGTCCAGCGTCGCCATCTCCTCCGCTCCGCTCTCAGAGCTTGATCTCGACGTCCACGCCCGCCGAGAGCTCGAGCTTCATCAGTGCGTCGACGGTCTGCGGCGTGGGGTCCAGGATGTCGATCAGCCGCTTGTGCGTGCGCACCTCGAACTGCTCGCGCGACTTCTTGTCGATGTGCGGCCCCCGCAGCACGGTGTAGCGGTTGATCGCGGTCGGCAGCGGGATCGGCCCAGCCACCTTCGCGCCCGTGCGCACGGCCGTGTCGACGATCTCCCCGGCGCTCTGGTCGAGGAGCTTGGAGTCGTAGGCCTTCATCCGGATCCGGATCTTCTGCGAGTTGATCTCGGCCATGGCCTGGCAGTCCTATTCCAGGATCTCGGAGACGACGCCGGCACCGACCGTGCGGCCGCCCTCGCGGATCGCGAAGCGCAGCTCCTTGTCCATCGCGATCGGCATGATCAGCTCCACCGTCATCTCGACGTTGTCCCCGGGCATCACCATCTCCGTCCCCTG
>CAZUYC010000091.1:0-6717 GCA_964624475.1 uncultured Spirochaetales bacterium
ATCGCCACGCTGCCCGCCGCGGGCTGGCTCGAGCGCGTGCGCCGAATCGAGGCGCTCGGCTACTCCACGGTCTTCGTGCCCGACCACTTCGGGCCCCAGTGGGAGCCGGTGGCCACCCTGGCGGCCGTGGCGGCGGTGACCGAGCGCCTGCGCGTGGGCTCCCTCGTCTACGACGTGGACTACCGCCACCCCGTGGTGCTGGCCAAGGCCGCAGCCACCATCCAGCTCCTCTCGGGCGGCAGGCACGAGTTCGGCCTCGGGGCGGGCTGGATGCGGACCGACTACGACCAGGCGGGCATCGCCTACGATCGGCCGTCGCTCCGCATCGAGCGGCTGGAGGAGGCGCTCGTGATCATCCGCTCGATGTGGAGCGAGCCGAAGACCACCTTCGCGGGCCGGCACTACCGGGTGACGGACGCTCCGCGCGCCGTCGAGCCGGCGCCGCCGACACCGCCCGCGATCCTGGTGGGAGGCGGCGGCCGCAAGGTGCTCGGCGTCGCGGGCCGCCACGCCGCGATCGCCGGCATCAACCCCAGGATCCCCGAGGGCCGCGTGCTGCCCCACACCGTGCACGACCTGGCGCCCGCCCGGGTGCGCGAGAAGGTCGGCTGGGTGCGCGAGGCCGCGCGGGCGGCCGGCCGCGACCCGGACGCGATCGAGCTCCAGTCCCTGATCTTCGTGACGGCGGTGGTCGACGATCCGCGCCCCGTGCGGGAGGCGGTCTCCAAGCAGACCGACATGAGCATCGACGACGTCGCGGAGTGCGCCGGGTTCCTGACCGGACCGGGCAGCGAGATCCGCGATCGCCTCGAGAAGCGCCGCGAGGAGACGGGCATCAGCTACGTCGTGATCCAGAGCGGAGATCCGGCGACCCTCGAGCGCTTCGGCACCGAGGTCGTCGCAGCGCTCGCCGGGCGCTGAGCCCGTCGCGGCGCCCCGCCTACGCCCCGTGGTCGCCCGCGGCGGCGGCGTGGCCGCCCGCGTGGCCATGCGAGAGGTCCTCGACGTCCGGTCGGCCCGTCCCGGGCGCGCCGTCCTCGCAGGCGCGGAGCGCCTGGCGCGACTTCTCGATGCGGGCTTCGGCCACCGTCCACGCGCCGTCGCCCGGGGGAAGGTTGCGCGCGCGCAGCCCGGCGCGGTAGCGGTTGGCCGCCTCGAAGGCGCCGCGGTCGATCCAGCAGTCGTCGGCCACGCTCCTGCCGAGGTTGCACGCGCCGAGGCCCACGCCGAAGAGCGCGGCGCCGAGCAGGGCGAGCGAGGGATTCGGCTTCGATCTCATGGTCGGACCTCCGTGGCGCCGTGGCTGTGGCGGGCACCCAGCGCTAGCGCCCCTTGGTGAGGCGGCCCACGTCGATGTAGCGGCGGATCTTGCCCTGGCTCGGGAGGGGAGTCCCGTGGGCGTCCCAGAACTCGATGCGGTTGCCGGTGCCGGTCTGGACGTTCACGATGATGTCGCTGATCACCGAGAGCGCCCGCGGGTGCGGGACGCCCTCCCAGCCCGGGAACCACTCGCCGGTGAGCGAGGTGTCCTCGCTCCAGCGCTTGTTGTGCCAGAGGATCTTCCAGAGCTCCTCCTTCTGGTCGTAGGCGAAGGAGTAGAGCGGAGCCAGCGTCTGCCGGTCGATGTAGATGTCCTTGTGGTGGTAGGGATGGTCGGAGTTCTTCGGGATCATCCGCACCACCCAGGCGTCGCGCAGCTCCCAGCGGTCGTCGGCGAAGGAGAGCCCGTAGGGCCCGAAGTTGTGGTCCTTCTCGTACGGGTAGGCCTTCACCCTGGTGTTCATCGGTGCCAGGATCCGGCGCTGGGCCAGGCACACCCACTCGTACTGGGGGACGATGCCGTTGAAGCTCCGCAGGTCGTCGAAGGTGAAGTCGGTGCCGGAGATCGCATCCGTGCGCTGGGCCGTCGAGATGCGGCGCACCCGGCGCAGGGTCGGCACGTAGACCCAGGTGTCGTCGTTGCGGGCCTCGGAGCGCGGCTGGTCCGACGACTTGTAGCGGTAGGTGAGCAGCGCGATGCCGCGCGCGTCGAAGGGCGCGTCGACCTCGGCGCCGAAGGCGCCCTTGCGCTTCTCGCCGCGGAAGAGGTCGCCGCCCTGCGCGCTGTACTCCTCCTCGATGCGGTGGGCGAGCTTGACGCCCTGGCCGCTGCCCTCGTAGTAGAGCGGGAGCTGCTCGCCGCGGTCCCAGTAGGAGTAGAAGAAGCTGGCACGGCCATCGCCGCCGCCCGACTGGAAGTCCCACATGATCTTGGCGCCCGCGGCGGGATCGCCCGCGCAGTCGATCTCGGCGCTCGGGAAGGGCTGGCCGGCGGTGTAGTTCTCGAGGCTCTGGTCCGGGCCGAGGCGCGGCTGGCCGCGGTAGCGCTCGGTCGCCGCGAGGTACTCCTTCGACTGGGAGTAGTCGTAGTCGAAGGGACCGATCTCGAGCTGCATGCCCTCGTAGAAGAAGAAGTCGCGGTTGTTCCAGAACTCCTCGGGCAGGAAGGGCTCGAGCTTCCCGATCTGCTTGAAGCCGATCACGTCTCCCGGCTCGAACGCCGGGGCCGGCGCGGCGGCGTCCTCGGCGGCCCGCGCCGCGGCCGCCAAGAGCCCGTGCGCGGCGAGCGCGCCGACGGCCGCGAGCGAGGCGAAGCCGAGCGAAGTGCGGGCCCCCGCTCGGGCAAGCGAAGCGCGCAGCGAGGCGAAGCCGAGCGAAGTGCGCGACCCCGCTCGGGCAAGCGAAGCGCGCAGCGAGGCGAAGCCGAGCGAAGTGCGGGCCCCCGCTCGGGCCTGGCCGCGCGCGGGCGGGCAGACGGGCATGGCTACCTCCGGGGCACGCAGTGTAGCGGGCAGCAGGAGCCCCTCCACCTTGCGCCCACGGCGCCGAGGCCCGAGGCTCCGGCCCGATGACCGCGCGCGCGGCGCGACGCTGGCTCTGGCTCGGAGCGCTGCTCGCGTTCCCCGTGCCGGTGCTCCTCTTCGGCCCCGGCCGCGTCCCGGCCCTCTTCCTCGCAGAGCTCGGCGGGATCGGCGCGGCGCTCGCGATCGTCGAGAGCGCGCGGGGAAACGTCTTCGCGATCTCGGCCGTGCTCCTCGGGCAGGCGCTCCTGTGGGCGGCCTGCCTCTGGCTCGCGGCGTGGGTCGCCGCGAGCGCGCTCGCGCGTCTGGGACCCCGGGGGCTGCGCCGCGCCACCCTCGGAGTCCTCGCGGCGGGGCTCGCGCTCGCGTGCGCGCTTCCCATCTACGAGAACCCCTTCGCGGCGAGCGTCTCGCGCGCGACGCTGCTCGGGGTCTACGGGTGAGCGCTCGCGCGCGCGCGCGCGTCCCGCGCAGCGCAGCCGTGGCCGCGGGGTTGGCGCTCTTGCCGCTCACCGGCGCCGGCGAGGCGCCGCCTCCCTTCCAGCGCAGCGAGACCCGCGACTCCTGCGCGGCGCGGGATGCGCTGCGCCGGCCCTTCTTCGGCGACACGCACGTCCACACGGCGCTCTCCTTCGACGCGTGGGGCCAGGGGACGCGGAGCCGCCCGCGCGACGCCTACCGCTTCGCGAGGGGCGAGGCGGTCGGCGTCCAGCCCTACGACGCCGACGGGCGGCCGCTCCGCAGCGCCCGCCTGCGGCGCCCGCTCGACTTCGCGGTGGTGACCGACCACGCGGAGCTCCTCGGCGAGACCCGCATCTGCCAGGCGCCCGGGGAGGCCGGTCACCATTCCCTCGTGTGCAGCGTGTCGCGCCGCTGGCCGAAGCTCGGCTACCTGATCGTGAACAGCCAGATCTTCGACGTCGCGGACCCGGTCCGCTACGGGTTCTGCGGCGAGGCCGGCCGCGCCTGCATCGAGGCCGCGCGCGCTCCCTGGCGGGAGATCCAGGCCGCCGCCGAGGAGGCCTACGACCGGAGCTCCGCCTGCTCCTTCACCAGCTTCGTGGGCTACGAGTGGAGCGGGAACCCCGACGGCGCGATGATCCACCGCAACGTCGTCTTCCGGAACGAGCGCGTCCCGGAGCTTCCCGCCACCTACGTCGAGGAGCGCACCGGCGAGGCGCTCTGGCGCGTGTTGCGCGCGGGTTGCCTCGAGGCCGGCTTCGGCTGCGACGCGGTCGCGATCCCGCACAACTCGAACTTGAGCGCGGGGCGCCTCTTCCGCGTCGAGACGGAGTCCGGGGCGCCGATCGCGCGCGAGGACGCCCTGTTGCGTTCGCGCATCGAGGTGCTCGCCGAGATCACGCAGCACAAGGGCGACTCCGAGTGCCCCG
The DNA here is from genome assembly GCA_964624475.1 of uncultured Spirochaetales bacterium. GTDB lineage: Bacteria > Myxococcota_A > UBA9160 > UBA9160 > SMWR01 > CAZUYC01. The sequence continues at coordinate 4,232 of CAZUYC010000091.1, forward strand.
CAGGCTCCGACGCGCTCTGCGCCTTCGAGCGGCTGCCCTTCGCGCGGATGAGCCAGGTGGCGAGCCGCGCGCTGTGGGAGCCGCCGGCGCCGCTCTCGACCGTGCGCGAGGCGCTCGGCGAGGGTCTCGTCCAGCAGGCGCGGATCGGCGCGAACCCCTTCCGGCTCGGCATCGTCGGATCGACCGACACCCACCTGGGGACACCGGGCCTCGTCGACGAGGACGCCTTCGTGGGGCACGCCGCCGGCCTCTCGACGAGCCGCCTCGCGGTTCCCCCGCTCCCGGACCAGGTGCTCATGAACCCGGGCGGGCTCGCGGGGGTCTGGGCGGAGGAGAACTCGCGCGACGCGATCTTCGAGGCGATGCGGCGGCGCGAGACCTGGGGCACGAGCGGGCCGCGCATCGTCGTGCGCTTCTTCGGGGGCTTCGAGCTGGCCGGGGATCTCTGCGCGAAGCCCGATCTCGTGGCGCGCGGCTACGCCGACGGCGTCCCGATGGGCGCCGACCTGCGCGCGCCGGCGGGAGGCGCCGCGTCCTCCGCGCCGGTCTTCGCGGTGGCCGCGCTCCGCGATCCGGGCGTCCCCGGCCACGCCGGGACCTCCCTCCAGCGCGTGCAGATCGTGAAGGTCTGGGAGGAGGGCGGCCGCGCGCACGAAGGGGTGCACGAGGTCGCCGGAGATCCCGAGAGCGGCGCCAGCGTCGACCTCGGAAGCTGCGCGCCCCGGGGCCCGGGCTTCGATTCGCTCTGCGCCGTGTGGCGCGATCCCGACTTCGACCCCGCGCGCCACGCCCTCTACTACGCGCGGGTCGTCGAGAACCCGAGCTGCCGCTGGACGACCTTCGCCTGCAACGCGCAGGGCGTCGATTGCGCCGATCCCGGCAGCGTGGCCCCGGGCCTCGAGGCGTGCTGCGACCCCGAGGTCCCGCGCACGATCCAGGAGCGCGCCTGGACCTCGCCGATCTGGTGGGTCCCGCCCGCCGCCGCGCTTGACGCCGCCCTGCGGGGCTGATCCACTGCCCGCGCAGGAGGGCCGCGTGGAGCCGCCGAGCGCCGAACCCTCCGCCGCAGCGCGGCCTCGCAGGCCGTGGTGGCTCCCCGGGATCTTCGGGCCCGTCCCCGAGCTCGAGCCGCGCGTGACGGCGACCCTCGGCCTCGTAGCCGTGGGGATGATGTTCGAGAACTACGACATCGGGCTGCTCAACGCCGCGCTCAAGCAGATCGCGGAGAGCCTCGCGATCGCGCCGGGCGACTCGGGCTGGTTCCTCGCGGCGATCCGCCTCGGCGGCCTCGGGACCTTCGTGCTCGTGCCGGTCGCCGACCGCGTCGGGCGCCGGCGCGTCTTCCTCGTCTCGCTCGTCGGCATGAGCGTCGGGAGCCTCGCCTCGGGCCTCGCGCCGACGGCGTGGACCTTCGTGCTCTGCCAGATCTTCACGCGCGTCTTCATGCTCACCGCCTCGGCCCTCGCCGTGGTCTTCCTCGTCGAGGAGCTGCCCGCGGAGCACCGCGGCTGGGGGCTCGGCGTCCTGACCGTGATGGGCGGGGTCGGATACGGAGTGGGCGCCGGTCTCTACGCCGCCGTCGAGCTGCTCCCCTTCGGCTGGCGGACGCTCTACGCCGCGGGCGTCGTTCCGCTCGTGCTCCTGCCGGTCTTCCGCCGCGGGCTCCTCGAGACGCGCCGCTTCGAGGGCGAGCGGGACGCGCGAGGACCCGCCGCGGGCGGCGCGGGTCCCTTCGCCTGGATCGCCTCCGTCTCGGGGCTGGTGCGCGACCACCGGCGGCACGCCGTCGGCGTCGGGCTCGCGGGTGGCCTCAGTGCGATGGGCGGGCTCGCCTTCTACCAGTACGCGAGCTTCTTCGCCCAGACGGTGCACGGCTGGGCGCCGGGGCACTACTCGCTACTCGTGCTCGGGGGTGGGCTCCTCGGGGTGGCGGGAAGCGTCGTCGGAGGCCGGGCCGCCGACAGGATCGGCCGCCGCAAGGTGGGCCTCGTCGCGCTGCTGCTCGCGCCCGCCGCCGCGGCGCTCTACTACCAGGGACCCGGTTGGACGCTCCCGCTCGGATTCGCCGGCTTCGTCTTCTTCGGGTCCGCGGGCGACGTCGTCGTGCGCGCGTTCTCCGGCGAGCTCTTCCCGACCGACCGCCGCGGCGCGGCGACGGGCTGGCTGATCCTGGTCCAGACCGTGGGCTTCGCGCTCGGCCTCGCCCTGGTCGGCCTCGGCACGCGCGAGGCCGCGGATCTCGCCGCCGCCGTCCCGGCCGTCTCGCTCGCGCTGGCGGCGGCCGGACTCTCGCTCCTTCTCCTGCCCGAGACCGGCCGTCGCGAGCTCGAGGCGATCAGCGGCCCCTGAGGCAAGCGAAGCGCGCAGCGAGCCGCAGGCGAGCGGAGCTCATCGAGCTTCCTCGCGCAGGCCGGCGGCGCGCAGGTGGTCGAGCTCGTTGAAGTTCTGGAGCGACCAGACGCAGCCGTCGGGTCCGATGTCGCGCG
>CAZUYC010000092.1:0-102235 GCA_964624475.1 uncultured Spirochaetales bacterium
CCGGCCCCCCCGTGGGCCTGGATCGCCTGGTCGATCAGGGCGAGCGCCATCGTCGGAGCCTTCACCTTGATCATCGCGATCTCCGCCGCCGCGACCTTGTTCCCGACGGTGTCCATCATGTAGGCGGCCTTGAGCGTGAGCAGTCGCGCGCACTCGATCTCGATCCGGGCGTCCGCGATCCGCTCCTCCCAGACCGAGTGCTCGTAGAGCTTCTTGCCGAAGGCCGTCCGCACGAGCAGGCGCCGGCACATCTTCTCCATCGCGCGCTCGGCGACGCCGATCACCCGCATGCAGTGGTGGATGCGCCCGGGCCCGAGCCGCCCCTGCGCGATCTCGAAGCCGCGCCCCTCGCCGAGCAGCATGTTGGCGGCGGGGACGCGCACGTTCTCGAAGGTCACCTCGCCGTGGCCGTGCGGGGCATCGTCGAAGCCGAAGACGGGCAGGTGGCGCTCCACGCGCACCCCCTTCGCGTCGCGCGGCACCAGGATCATGCTCTGCTGGGCGTAGGTCTTCGCCGTGGGATCGGTCTTCCCCATCACGATCAGGATCTCGCAGCGGCGGTCGTTCACGCCCGAGGTCCACCACTTGCGGCCGTCGATCACGTACTCGCTACCGTCGCGGCGGATCCGGGTCTCGATGTTGGTCGCGTCCGACGAGGCGACCGCGGGTTCGGTCATGGCGAAGGCGGAGCGGATGTGGCCCTCGAGGAGCGGCACGAGCCAGCGCTTCTTCTGCTCCTCGCTCCCGTAGCGGACGAGGACCTCCATGTTGCCCGTGTCCGGGGCCGAGCAGTTGAAGACCTCCGGCGCGAAGCCCACGCGGCCCATCACCTCGCAGAGCGGCGCGTAGTCGAGGTTCGAGAAGCCGGCCCCGTGCTCGCTCTCCGGCAGGAAGAGGTTCCAGAGCCCCGCCCCGCGCGCCTCCCGCTTCAGCTCCTCGAGCAGCGGCGGGCTCTGCCAGCGGTCGGGGAGCGCGGCGTGCTGGCGCCCGTACTCGGCCTCGTTCGGGTAGATGTGCTCGTCCATGAAGCGCTCGAGGCGCTCGAGCGCGTAGCGCGTCTTCTCACTGATGGCGAAGTCCAAGGGGGGCCTCCGGGGTAGTCCGGACATCTTACCTGGATCGCGGCCGGACGGCCGCGTCCGGTAGAATGCCGGGTGCCTCGGCCCTCGCGGGCCGCGGAACCCGTGCCGGAGGTCCTCGTGCAGAGCTGGCCCCGCGTGGCCACTCGCGTCGCGGAGTGGCGGGCGATGGGACGCCTGCTGCGGCACGCGCCGCGGGCGCTCCGCCCCGCGGCGCCGTGGAACGCGTCGCGCCTGCTCGCGGCGCGGGCCCTGGAGGATCCCGACGGGACCGGCCTCCTCTACCTCGATCGCCGCTTCAGCTGGAGCGAGCTCGAGCGCGCCGTCGACCGCAGCGCCCGCGCCCTCCAGGAGGCCGGGGTCGGCCCGGGCGACGTGGTCGCGCTGCTGATGGACAACCGGCCCGAGTTCCTGCTCGCCGTGACGGCGCTCTCGCGCCTGCGCGCCGTCGCGGCGCTCGTCAACACGAATGCGAGCGGGCGCGCCCTCGAGCACGCGATCGCGGCCGCCCGGCCGAAGCTCGTCCTCGTCGGCGCCGAGCACGCGGAGCCGGTCCGCGCGGCGCTGCCGGCGCTGCCGCAGCTCGGGCGGGACGCGGTCCTCGTCTGGCGGGACGACGGAGCCCCCGTTCCCTCGGACCTCGCGGACTTCGACGCGAGGCTCGCCGCCGCGGGCGAGGCGCCCCGCGACGTCGGCGCGCCCCGGGCCGACGAGTGCATGTGCTACATCTACACTTCCGGCACCACGGGCTTCCCGAAGGCCGCGGTGATCCGCAACTCGCGCTGGCTCCTCGCGGGCGCGCTCTTCGGCGCCTCCGTCCTCGAGCTCGGGCGCGGCGACGTCGTCTACATCGCCCTCCCGCTCTACCACGGCAACGCGATGTTCGGGGGCTGGGGCGCTGCGCTCACGACGGGCGCCGGCATGGCCCTGCGCCGGAGGTTCTCGGCCTCGAAGTTCTGGAGCGACGTGCAGCGCTTCGACGCGAGCGCCTTCGTCTACATCGGCGAGCTCTGCCGCTACCTCTTGAACCAGCCCGAGCGCCCGGAGGAGCGCGCGCACCGCGTGCGTGTCGTCACCGGCAATGGCCTCCGGCCGGACATCTGGGGACGCTTCCAGGAGCGCTTCGGCGTGCCGCTGATCCGGGAGTTCTACGGGGCCACGGAGGGCAACGTGCCGATCGTGAACGTGCTCGGGCGGCCCGGCATGGTCGGGCGGCTCCAGCCGAGCCAGGTCGTCGTGCGCTGCGACCTCGAGACGGGCAGGGTCGTGCGCGGCCCGGAGGGGCGCTGCGAGCGGGTGGGCGCCGGCGAGACGGGGCTCCTGCTCGGGCGGATCGGCCGCGTGACCAGCTACGACGGCTACGTCGACCCCGAGGCGACGCGGCGCAAGATCGTGCAGGGCGTGTTCCGCCGCGGCGATCGCTGGTTCGACACGGGCGACCTCGTCGCGCTCCACGAGGACGCGTGGATCTCCTTCGCGGACCGCGTCGGCGACACCTTCCGCTGGAAGGGAGAGAACGTCTCGACCAACGAGGTGGCCGAGGTCCTGAACGGCGCCCCGGGCGTGCTCGAGAGCAACGTCTTCGGCGTGCAGGTGCCGGGCAGCGAGGGGCGCGCCGGCATGGCGTGCCTGCGCATCGGCGGCGAGTTCGCGCTGGCGAGCTTCACCGCCTACGCGATCCTGCATCTGCCGGTCTACCAGCGGCCCTACTTCCTGCGCTTGCTCGGCGGGGAGATGCGCGTCACGGGCACCTTCAAGCACCAGAAGACCGACTACCGCCGGGAGGGCTACGACCCCGCGAAGGTCGGGGATCCCCTCTACTTCCTCGACGGCGAGCGCTACGTGCCGTTCGACGCCGATCTCCACGAGGCGCTGCGCGCCGGAAGGGTCGCGCTGCGCTGAGAGCCTTGGGCCGCGGGCGCGCCGCCGCGGGCCGCAACGACGGAGGAAGCGATGTCCGGTGTCTACCGCATCTTCGGAGCCGAGGTCTCGCCCTACTCGGTGAAGGTCCGCTCCTACTTCCGCTACAAGGGGATCCCCCACGAGTGGATCCCGCGCGACGCGAGCACGGACGCCGAGTACCGGAAGTTCGCGAAGCTGCCGCTGATCCCCGCGGTCGCGACGCCCGCGGGCCAGGGCCTCCAGGACTCGACGCCGATCCTGGAGCGTCTCGAGGCGGAGTTCCCGGAGCCCGCGATCCACCCCGAGGACCCGGCGGCGGCCTTCCTCTCGGCCCTGCTCGAGGAGTTCGGCGACGAGTGGGGCAACAAGTGGATGTTCCACTACCGCTGGGCCCGCGACGTGGACCGGGCCTCGGCCAGCGAGCGCATAGCAAACGCGATGAGGCCGGACCTCGCCGGAGACGGCCTCGCGCGCGCCGCCGCGGCGATCCGCGAGCGCATGGTGGACCGCGTCTGGTTCGTGGGCTCGAGCGCGGCGACGGCGCCGGCGATCGAGGACTCGTACCGCGACGCGATCGGGATCCTGGAGGCGCACCTCGCCGTCCGGCCCTACCTCTTTGGCGGGCGCCCCGCCTTTGGCGACTTCGGCCTCGCCGGCCAGCTCTACGAGTGCTGGACCGATCCCACGCCGGGCGCGATCCTGCGCGAACGAGCGCCGCGCGTCGCCGCCTGGGTGGAGCGCATGCTCGGGCCGAAGGCCGAGGGGCCCTTCGAGGCGCGCGAGGCGCTGCTTCCGACGCTCTTCCCCCTGCTCGAGCGCCAGGTCGGGCGGCTCTTCCTGTCCTGGTCCGACGCCAACGCGCGCGCGATCGCCGCGGGAGGCGAGGAGTTCAGCGTCGACCTGGGCCCGCTCGAATGGACGCAGAAGCCGCAGAAGTACCACGCGAAGTCGCTGGCGGAGCTGCGGCGGCGCTACGCCGCGGTGTCCGACCGGACGGCGCTCGACCCGATCCTCGAGCGCAGCGGCTGCCTGCGTTGGCTGCGCGCCGGGGCCTGAGCGGTTGCTCCGCGCCCACCTGCGCCGCTTCGCGATCTCCCTCGACGCGCGGCGGCTCGCCCTCGTTGGCAACGATCAGGTGCGGCGCGCCGAGACGAGCACGTAGCACCAGCGCGAGGCGGGGAGCAGGCGCCCGGCGGCGGATTCGACGGCGCCGAGCAGTCCGCGCACGCCGGGCGAGCGGCCGAGCGCGGGCGCCCCGAAGCGGTAGTGGAGCAAGAGCCTCCGCAGCGGCAAGGGCTGTCGCGTCGCGACGCGGATTCCTTCGAGCGGGAGCCCCGCGAGGAGCCGCGCCAAGCGCTCGGGGTCGGAGCGGAGCGCGCCGACCTCCGCAGGGACGAGCCGCGCGTGCAGGCCGACCAGCGGATTGCGCGCGTTCGGCTCGAGGATCCAGAGCCGCCCGCCCCGTGCGAGCGCGCGCACCGCCTCGGCGACGACCCGCTCTGGGCGCGGCACGTGGTGCAGCAGGTCGCGCACGACGACGCTCCCGAAGGCGCCGTCGCGGAACGGGAGGGCGGCCGCGTCCGCCGCCGCGAAGCCGACCCCCGGGAGCTCGCGCGCCGCGAAGGCGAGCTTGCGCGGGTAACGATCGATGCCGACGCAGCGCGCCGCGCGCGCGAGCCGCAGCAGGTTGTTGCCCTCGCCGCAGCCGATCTCGAGACAGGGAGCGGGGAGATCCGCGAGCAGCGGCGCGAGCAGCTCGTCCTCGCTCTCCGCGAAGCCCGGCGCGCCGGTGGTCCAGCGGAAGCGCGCCGGCTCGGCGTCCGCGAAGCGGTCCGCCTGGCGGCGCAGGAACTCGGCGTCGGAGCGATCCATCGGTCCGGGGCTCCCGGGTCAGCCTAGCCGACGCTCCCCGGGGCTGGTGGGCACCGCGCAGCCTCGGCTACCGTGCCCGCCGGCCCCCCGATTCGCTCCGGACTCCAGGGCGCTCCGAGAACGGTCGATCCCCCTCGTGTCCGGGAGCCGCGGCTCGATTCCTCGTGACGAAGGGATGCGCATGGGCCAGGCGGAGCAGGGGAGGAGGCGTCCGCTCGACGTGGCGCTCCCGCCCCACCTCGCGGAGCCGGAGCCCGACGACTCTCGCCCGACCCAGGAGCTCGGCTACTGCCTCGTCACCGGCGGGGCGGGCTACCTCGGCCGCCACCTCGTGCAGGAGCTCCTGCACCGGGGCCAGCGCGTGCGCGCCTTCGATTGCCGTCCCCAGGACCTCCGCCACGAGCGCCTCGACGTCGAGCAGGGCGACGTCCGGTCGCTCGAGGACCTGCGCAAGGCCTGCGTCGGGATCGAGACCGTCTTCCACACCGCCGCGGTGCTCGACTTCGCGCGCTTCGCCTCCCGGGTGCGCCGGGAGCACAGCGCCGGCGTGAACGTGCGCGGCGTCGAGAACGCGCTGCGCGCGGCACGCGAGGCGGGCGCGCGCCGCTTCGTGCACACGAGCACGAACAACGTGACGCTCGACGGGCCGGTGATCGACGGCGACGAGTCGCGCCCCTACGCGGCGCGCCCGCGCGACCTCTACACGGCGACCAAGATCGAGGGCGAGAAGCTCGCGCTCGCCGCGAACGGTCGGGGCGGGCTCCTCACCTGCGCGATCCGCCCGGGCGGGATCTACGGGCCCGGCGAGCAGGTCGTCTTCCCGCGCCTGGTCGCCGAGTGCCTCGCCGGGCGCTACGTCGCGAGGATCGGCGACGGCAGCGCCCTCTCGGACAACACCTTCATCGACAACCTCGTCGACGGCGAGATCGAGGCCGCGCGCCACCTCGTGCCGGGGAGCCCTCTCTGCGGGCAGGCCTACTTCGTGACCGACGGCCGCCCGATCAACTACTTCGACTTCTTCCGGCCGGTGGTCGAGGGCCTCGGCTTCCGCCATCCGCGCCTCCGGGTGCCCGGGGGCCTGGTGCACGCGGTGATGACGGCCTGGGAGTGGCTGCACGCCAGGCTCGGCCTCCCGCGGCCGCCGCTCCTCTCGCTCGAGGTGCGCAAGATCGCCGTCAGCCACTACAACCGCATCGACCGGGCGCGCCGCGACTTCGGCTTCGCGCCGAAGGTCCCGATGGAGCAGGCCCTCGCGCGCTGCCTCGAGCACCTGAGGGGGACGGTGTTCAGATCTTTCGAATTTTCAGATTCTCAGCAGAAGCCGGAAGGCGTCGCCGCGGCGGAGGAGAATCTGAAAATTCGAAAGATCTGAACACCGTCCCCCTAGGCCACACCGAAGCGCCTCGGACGGCACCCAGCCGACGGCGCTTCGCGCCGCGGTTGGTGCACTTGTTGGGCCGCGGAAGAAGTCTGTCAGCGGTGCTACCCTGGGTGCCATGGAAGCCAAGCAGGTCGTCCGAGATCTCCTCGACAAGCTTCCCGATGACTGCACCTTGGACGACGTCCTCTACCACCTCTATGTCCTCCAGCGTCTCTCACAGGGTCTGACCGAAGCAGAATCGGGGCAAGTGGTTCCTCACGCGGAGGTGGAGCGCCAGCTCCGACAGCGGTGGCTGCTCGGCGACGCGTAGGCTGAAGCGGCGGCGGTCAGCGGCGCGCGCGGCGGCGGAGGGACCGGTTCACGGCCTCGGCGTCGAAGGCCTCGGGGTCGAAGTCCTCTCCGGCCCAGAGCAGGTACTCCTCGCGCTCGGGGTGCGCGGGATCGCCGAGAGCGCGCAGCAGCTCGGCGTAGCCCGGCGTCCCGCCCGCGTCCTCCGGCGGGCAGGCTCGCGCGCCCCCGATGCAGCGCGGATAGCGCTCCTTGGGATCCGCCGGGAGCACCTCCTCGACGCGAATCGCGTGCCACCAGGAGTCGCCGAAGTCGTACTCGTAGCGGAACTCGCCGGCGGTGTCGGCGACGAGGTCCTGCAGCGAGACCCGCCGCTCGTCGCGCAGGTCCAGCTCGTAATCGGGATCGGGAACGCCGTAGCGGACCTCGCCGATCTCGAACAGGTGCAGGTGCGAGTCCTCCCAGCCCATCGCGGTCTGGATCACGTCATGGAGGCGGGCGAGCGTCATGTCCGCGGGAACCTGCAGGCGCCGCCAGATCGGCGGCTCGACGTCGAGGAGCCGGATCTCGAGCTGGTAGATCGCGCTCGGGGTGCCGCGAGGTGCCTTCGCCCGTCGATCGTCGGTCATGTGGTTCCTGGCCATGCTGCCTCGCCTCCTCGCCCTGCCGGGCGTGCCGTCGCTCCGTTCCCGCGGCGCGCGCGGGCGGTGGTGAGCATGCCTCGCGCGGCACCGTCTCCCCGCGAGGCGGCGCCGGGCGCCGCAGCGCTGCCCAGAAGACGGCCGAGCGCGCCAGCGAACGCCTCGAGCGCCGAGGTATCGGGGAGCGCGAGCGTGAGCGTGGTACGCCCCGACGCATCTCGGCCGAGGCCCTCGGCGAGCCGGGTCTGCACGAGTTCTCCGAGCTTCCCCGCAGCGGAGCCGAACTCCCCTTCCGGGAAGAGCTCGCCCAGGAATGCCGCGGCTGCGCGCACGAGCTCGCCGCCGACTGCGACGACCCGCTCGCGCCGAGCCTGCTGGGCGAGCTCCGCTTCGCGCGCCTCGCGCTCGCGCAGGTCGGCGCCCAGCTCGGGCCGCGCGCCGAGCAGCACCTCGAGCCGCCGGCGCAGCTCCTCCATGTTGCTCAGCATGTCCACGGCCTCGACCTCCGAGTCCGGGTCGAGGACGGCCAGCGCCAGGTCGTGCTTCGCCGAGAGCGTCGCGAGCAGGTTCTCCTCGATCGTCGCCTCGGTCACGAGCACGAAGACTTGCACGGGCCGGCGCTGGCCCATGCGGTGTGCGCGCCCGATCCGCTGCTCGAGCACCGCCGGGTTCCAGGGCAGGTCGACGTTCACGACCGTGTTCGCAGCCTGGAGGTTCAGCCCCGTCGAGCCCGCGTTCGTGGTGAGGAAGAGCCGCAGCGTCGGGTCGCGCCGGAACGAGTCGACGAGCGCCTGTCGCTTGCGCTGGGGCACCGAGCCGTCGAGCCGCACCCACGACGCCCCGAGCTGCCGCAGGCGCTTCTCGACGAGGTCGAGCATCGAGGTCCACTCCGAGAAGAGGAGGATCTTGCGATCCTTCTCGCGCAGGAGCTCCCCGAGGAGCTCGGTGAGCCGTTCGAGCTTGCTCGAGTGCCCAGGCTCCCGCTTGTCGACGAGGCTCGTTGCGTCCGCCGTCATCCGGCACATGAGGAGCGCCTTGCGCAGGCGCAGGAGATCCATCTCGCTGAGAAAGCGCTTGCGGGCGATGGCCACCACCGTCTGCATGTGGGCCCAGTGGAGCTCCGCCTGCGCGGGGGTGGGCTCGATCCGAAGCACCTCCGTCGTGCGCGGCGGCAGCTCGCGCATCACCGAGTCGCGTGTGCGGCGCAAGAGAATCGGCGCGAGCCCCCGGCGCAGATCGGCGAGCTTCGCGTAGCCGAGGAGCTTCCCGCGCTCGTTCAGCGTCTGGTGCTGGTTGAAGAAACGGAAGGCGGGGCCGAGGCGCCGCTCGTCCACGAACTCCACCACCGAGTAGAGCTCGTCCAGGCGGTTCTCGAGCGGGGTCCCGGAGAGCGCGAGGGCGAAGCGGGAGCGGACGACCTTGAGCGCGCGGCTCGTCTTGGCCTCCCAGTTCTTGATGCGCTGCGCCTCGTCGAGGACGACGAGGTCCCAGGGCACCTCATGGATCGCCCCGAGGTCGCGCAGCGCCTGCTCGTAGTTGCAGACCGTGAAGAAAGACGGGCGCCGGTACTGGGCCGCCCGCTCCTTCGCACCGCCGAGCACGAGCCGGCACTCGCGGCCGGAAAAGCGCGCGATCTCGCTGCGCCACTGCGACTTGACGCTCGCCGGGCAGACGACGAGCACGCGCTCGATCCCGAGCTCGCGGCGCAGGAGCTCCGCGAGCCCGATCGCCTGGATCGTCTTCCCGAGGCCCATGTCGTCGGCGAGGATCGCGCGCCCCGCGCCCGCGGCGAAGGCGATCCCGTCGAGCTGGTAGGGAAGGAGCTCGGCCAATAGCAGCTCGCGGCGGAGCGGATGGCCGGCCGGGTCGGCGCGGATCTCCTCCACCACGCGGCGCAGCCGCTCGCGGGAGAGGCCCTCCTCGACGAGCTGCTCGGCGTCCGGATGGACATTCACCGCCTCGCCGTGGCGCTCGAGCTCGCGGAGCCGGCGCATGAGGTCCGGCAGGTTCTCGATGGCGCGGCCCTGGAGCCCCGCCACGAGCTTCGCCGCCTCGGCCGCGAGCGGCCGGGTCGGGACGGCCAGGCGCAGCGTGCTTTCCGGTCCGTAGTCGACGAAGAGCGACAGGGTCTCGCGCCGGTAGGGCCGCCGGAGTTGTTCCGGGCGGAAGCGCCGGCGCACCTTCTGCTGCACGTGCAGGATGTGCTTGCAGGTGCCGAGCGTGTTCTTGCGGAAGTCCGGGCAGGAGCAGTAGGAAGGGCCGCGCTCGAGGCTGCGCAGGGCCACGCGGTAGCTGCGGCCGGAGGCCGCGCTCGTCACCACGTAGTCGGTCCAGGGCCGGCTCGCGTCGAGGGCGCGGAGCGCCATGCGCTCTGTTTTCGCGCGCTCGCGCCGCTCCTCGAGGGCGCGGCGCACGAGCTCCTCCTCGGAGAGCGCCGGCGCCGGAACCCGCTCCGGCGGCGGCGCCGCGAGCCCGAGGACCGTCTTCTCCTCGAGGACGAGGGCGAAGGCCGCGCCGGCGTGCAGGCAGGCCTGCTGGCACGCGCTACAGCGGTACCCGAGCCCGACGCGCTCGCCCGGCGCGAGCGCAACCTCCACCCGCGCATCCGGGAGCTCGAGCACGAAACGGTCCGGATCGAGCCGCACCTGCTCGTCGAGCCGGATCTCGAGCGCCCCGCCCTCGCGCAACAGCTCGCTCGCGCGCGGTCCGAGGAGCCGACAGGCCTGGGCGAAGCTCAGGTGGGAGAGCCGATCGGCGAGCGTGAGCTCGCCCGCGGGTCGGGTGGCCATCCGGGAATCCCCCATCGACGTGCGCCGCGACGGCGCAGCGAGCTGATTAACTAACTCCGTCGCGCGATCCGGCGCAAGCAGAAAAACGTCCGGCACCGCGAGCGGCGGGGGCACCCCGCGGGAACCTGTGCGATGATCCGGCCTCGCCGGCTGCGCGCGGGGGAGGGGATGGCGCGGAAGGGCAGTGGGGATGGAACGCGCGGGGGCGGGAGCCCGAAGCAGGCCCGCAGCTACGGCCACCCCGAGGCGTCGAGCCTGCTGCGCCCCGACGTCGGCACCCAGGCCCAGTTCCGGAAGAAGAAGCCGGCCAGGACCTACCGCTACGACTCCTCGCTCTCGCCGGCGCTCGACTGGGACGGCCAGAACCCCGCGCGCGAGGCGGGCGAGTGGCTGCTGCGGCAGATCGAGGAGGCGGCGGCGCTCCCGGCGCCGCACGTCTTCCCCGAGGCGCGGAGCTTCCCCTGGCGCGGCGGCGCGCTCGACGTTCGCGGCCTGGCCGACGCCGTGGCGCAGCTCCGGGCGCTCGGACGGCCCTTCCTCGACTGGGCCGGCAAGGCGGAGCGCCTCTCCTTCGACGTGCCGACGCTCCCGCTCTTCGTGCACGAGCGGCTCTCGACCAAGGCGATCCTCGAGACGCTGCGCGGCCATCGCCGCGACCGCCAGTTCACCCTCGACCTCTTCGGAAACGCCCAGCACCCGATCCACGACCAGGTGCTGCGCGCCTACGAGCACCCGGACCGCTGGGTGAACCGGCTCGTCCTCGGCGACTCGCTCGTGGTGATGAACTCGCTCCTGCACTACGAGAGCCTCGGCGGGCAGGTGCAGATGATCTACATGGACCCGCCCTACGGGGTCAAGTTCGGCTCGAACTTCCAGCCCTTCGTGCGCAAGCGCGATGTCTCCCACAACGACGACTCCGACATGACCCGCGAGCCCGAGATGGTGAAGGCCTACCGCGACACCTGGGAGCTCGGCCTCCACTCGTACCTCACGTACCTGCGCGACCGCCTCCTCCTCTGTCGCGACCTCCTGGCGCCGAGCGGGAGCATTTTCGTGCAGATCAGCGACGAGAATCTCCACCACCTGCGCGAGGTGATGGATGAGGTCTTTGGCGCGCCGAACGCATGCAGCGTGATCGCATTCTCGAAGACGACGGGGCTTGCGACCAAGCTACTTGCGGATCGATGCGACTACTTGCTCTGGTACACGCGGGACATCGAGCGGCTCAAGAGTCGCCAGGTCTTCGTTGAGAAGGTCGCGGGTCAAGAAGGAGCCTCTCAGTACGACTGGGTGCATAAGCCGAATGGCGAGATGCGACGCTTGAAGCCAGGTGAGCTAATGGAGGACGGTGATCGTCTCTTCCATATCGACAACATGTCGGCGATGCTGACCACGCCGCATCTCGCGCTTCCATTCGAGTTTCGGGGCAAGCAAGTAACGCCGCCTTCGGGCACCCAGTGGAAAACGACTCAGGACGGATTGAAGCACCTGGACCAGATCAACCGGCTCGTCCTCGTCGGCAACAGCCTGCGCTACGTCAGGTACTTCGACGACTTCCCCGTCACGCAGCTCACGTCGCTGTGGACGGACACCGGCGTGAGCGGATTCGGAGATCCGAAGCTCTATGCCGTCCAGACGAACGTCAAGGTCATCCAACGCTGCATCCTCATGACTAGCGACCCCGGCGATCTCGTCCTCGACCCGACCTGCGGGAGCGGCACGACGGCCTACGTCGCGGAGCAGTGGGGGCGGCGCTGGATCACGATCGACACGAGCCGCGTCCCGCTCGCCCTCGCGCGCCAGCGCCTGCTCACGGCGACCTATCCGTACTACGAGCTGAAGGAGGAGCCGCGCGGGCCGGCGGGCGGGTTCGTCTACCAGCGCAAGCAGAACCGCAAGGGCGAGGAGGTGGGCGGGATCGTCCCGCACGTCACGCTCAAGAGCATCGCGAACGACGAGCCGCCGAAGGAGGAGGTGCTGGTCGACCGGCCCGAGGTCGAGTCGGGCGTCACGCGCGTGACGGGGCCCTTCTGCCTCGAGGCGACGATCCCGACCCCCGTCGACTGGGAAGGCGACGGCGTGGAGGACTCGGGCGTGGGGGCCCTGGAGCACGGCTCCTTCGTCGAGCGCATGCTCGAGGTGCTGCGCAAGAGCCCCGTCCTGCACGTGGGCGGCGGCAAGACGGTGGTGCTCCGCAACGTCCGGTCTCCGGCGAAGACGCTCTCCCTCTCCGCGGAGGCGATCGTCCCGCCGCCCGGCGAGGCGTCGAAGACGCGCGATGCCGAGGGCGGCGAGCCCGCCGGCTACGCGCAGCCCGAGACGGAGGACGCGGTCGGCGAGCCGCGCCGCGGGCGGAAGGAGCCGCCCGCCGGAACGCCCGTAGGGTTCGTCTTCGGCCCCGAGAGCGGCGCTGTCTCCGAGAAGCTCGTCTACGAGGCCGCGCGCGAGGCGCACGCCAAGGGCTACGCGCACCTCTACGTGGTGGGCTTCGCGATCCAGCCGAACGCGCGCGAGCTCGTCGAGAAGTGCGAGGCGGTGGCCGGCGTCCCCGCGACCTACGTGCAGGCGACGCCCGACCTCATGATGGGCGATCTCCTCAAGAACATGCGCTCGAGCCAGATCTTCAGCGTCTGCGGCCTCCCGGAGGTCGAGGTGCGCCCGGCACCCCCCGTCGAGAAGGGCCACCCGCCGCGCTACGAGGTCGAGCTCAAAGGCCTCGACGTCTTCGACCCGGCCACCATGGAGGCCGACCACCGCGCGGGCGCGGACGTCCCGGCCTGGTTCCTCGACACGGACTACAACGGCCTCTGCTTCCACGTCTGCCAGGCCTTCTTCCCGCGCACGGCCGCCTGGGACGACCTGCGCCGCTCCCTCAAGGGCGAGTTCGACGACTCCGTCTGGGAGCACCTCGCCGGCACCGTGAGCGCCCCCTTCGAAGCTGGCGAGCACCGGGAGGTCGCCGTCAAGGTCATCGACGACCGCGGCAACGAGCTCCTCGTGGTGAAGCCCCTCCCGAAGGCCGGCCGGTGATCCGAAGCGTCCGGCTCCGCCGCTTCAAACGCTTCGAGGACGTCGACTTCCAGCTTCCGGGCCACGTGGTCGTGGCGGGTCCGAACAACACCGGCAAGACGACGTTGCTCCAGGCCATCGCCGCGTGGTCCCTGTCCCTCGAGCGCTGGCGACAGCTCAACGACTTCAATCGCAGGCGCGGGGGCTACACCCGGGCACCCATCCCCCGGCCTCATTTCTCCGCGGTCCCGCTGCGCGTCTTCGACCTCCTCTGGCACCAGCGTGCCGACCAGAAGCCGATCGAGATCGAGGTCGAGGGTACGGCGGGCTGGTCGATCGCGATGGAGCTCATCGCGGAGAGCACTGAGCAGATCTACGTGCATCCGAGGCGTGACGTTGCCCCGGAGGCCCTGCGGTCGGTGCGGCTTCCCGTCGTCTTCGTGCCCGCGATGAGTGGTCTCGGCACCGACGAGCCCGTCTTCCAACGCCCCAAGATCGAGCAGCTCCTCGGTCAGGCCAAGCCGGGCGATGTGCTCCGCAACCTTCTCGTCCAAGCGAACGAGGACGAGAGGGCGTGGGCGGCACTCGTCGACTCGATCGGGCGTCTCTTCCACGTGCGCCTCCATCCCGCGGATTCCTCGGGGCCCCACATCCTGGCCGAGTACAGCACGAGCGGGGAATCGACCCGGCTCGACGTCGCCAGCGCGGGAAGCGGCTTCCAGCAGGTGCTGATGCTCCTCACCTTCCTCCATACGCGCCCCGCGTCGGTGCTGCTGCTCGACGAGCCCGATGCCCACCTCCACGTGATCCTCCAGGACGCGATCTACGGGGAAGTCCGAGCCGTCGCCGCGCGGCAGCGGTCACAGCTCTTGATCGCCACGCACTCGGAGGTCGTGATCAACGCCGTCGAGCCGCGGGAGCTCTGCGTTCTGGTCGATCGGCCGCGCATGGTCGCGGACAGCGAGGAGAAGGCCCGGCTGATCGAATCGCTCGGGATCCTCTCGCACGAGGACATCCTGCGGGCGATGAGCGCGCCCGGCGTGCTCTATCTCGAAGACTACACGGACCTCGAGATCCTCCGCGCATGGGCGCGGACCCTGAACCACCCCGCACTCGACCTTCTCACGGTTCGGCTGTACTGGAAGCGAACCGTCCACCAGCCGCGACCGGGAGCCTCCGGCATCCATGCGCGTGACCATTACGAAGCCCTCCAGCTCGTGCGCCCCGATCTCCCCGGTCTCGAGCTCGTCGATGGGGATGCCCGGCGCGAGATCGGTCCCACGGAGATCACGGGAAGGGGTCTCCAGCGCCTCCGCTGGCGGCGCTACGAGATCGAGAGCTATCTCGTCCAACCGACCTCTCTCGCGAGATTCGTCGAGGAACAGATCGGATCCGGAGAGGCTTCGCGCCTCGCCCGGGAGGATCTTCGCAGGTACCTGGAGCGCACCTTCCGCCTGGAGTTCATCGAGAACCCTGCCGCCGAAGACCCGCTGGTCGAGGCCTACCTGGAGCAGCGGAAGGCCAGGACCGAGGTGATTCCGCCCATTCTTGCGGCCGCCGGGCTACCGGCATTCCCCTATACCCGCTACCACGAGATCGCCGCGGTGATGAAGCCCGAGGAGATCCATCCGGAGGTGGTGGAGAAGCTCGATGCAATCGTGAAGGCCTTCGGCGGATGAGCGGCTTCGAGGTCGAGGAGCCGATCCTCTGCTCGCCCTTCGAGGAGCCGAAGGAGCACTGGAGGATCGTCGAGGGCGAGACTACGCAGCGCGTCGCGGGGCGGCGGTCCGCCACCTACTTCTTCCGCCCCGCGATTCGCCGAGAGGACGCCGAGGCGCAGGCGGGCGCGGGGACGCAGATCGAGCTCAAGCTCGTGAACCGCATCCGCGAGCGGGTCGCGGCGTGGCGGGCGCAGGGCTGGCCCGGAGCGACCCGCACGACGCTCGACCTGCTGCGCTACTGGCGCCGCGAGGGGCGGGAGCAGCGGCTCTTCTTCGCGCAGCTCGAGGCCGCCGAAGCGATCGTCTTCCTGGTGGAGGCGCGCGCCGACTTCCGCCAGGGGGTCGAAATCCCCCTCGACGAGCCGAGCGAGGAGAGCCGCGCCCAGGGGGTCACGGCCTTTCGCCGCTACGCGTGCAAGATGGCGACCGGGTCGGGGAAGACCACGGTGATGGGGATGCTCGCGGCCTGGAGCATCCTGAACAAGATCGCGGACCGCGCGGACGGGCGCTTCTCGGACGTGGTGCTGGTGGTCTGCCCGAACGTCACGATCCGCAGGCGCCTGCGCGAGCTCGACCCGAGGGAGGGCGAGGCGAGCCTCTACCGCACGCGCGACCTCGTGCCGCCGCACCTCCTCCCGAAGCTCGCGGACGGGCGCGTCCTCGTCACGAACTGGCACGTGTTCGAGCCGCAGGCCGTTCAGACCGCCGGTGTCAGCGCCCGGGTCACCAAGGCTGGCGTCGCGGAGCGCAAGCTCGAGACGATCTGGATCGGGGCGAAGACAACGACCGCGCGGGGCCGCCGGTACCTGACGCCCGAGGAGCTCGCGCGCCAGGTCGCCGCCGGGCTCGTCGCGGTCCAGGCCGAGAACCGCGACCGCCACGGAAGCCTGAAATCGGTGCAGGTCGAGTCGGTGCGCTTCGTCGAGAGCGACACCTCGCTCGTCCAGCGCGTGCTCGGCCGCGAGGTGGGCGGGAAGCAGAACATCCTGGTGCTCAACGACGAGGCGCACCACGCCTACCGGATCCGCCGGCCCGAGGCCGAGGAGTCGGAGGAGGACACCTTCGGCGAGGAGGAGACCGGCGAGGAGTTCTTCCGCGAGGCCACCGTCTGGGTCGAGGGGTTGGACCGGGTCCAGAGGCTTCGCGGCATCAACTTCTGCGTCGATCTCTCGGCCACGCCCTATTACCTGGGCCGCATGGGGCCCGACACCAACCGGATCTTTCCGTGGGTGGTGAGCGAGTTCGGACTGACCGACGCGATCGAGTCGGGGCTGGTGAAGATCCCGCAGCTCGCGGTGCGCGACAGCTCCGGCTCCGCGATCCCCGGCTACTTCAACATCTGGGCCTGGATCCTGCCGAAGCTCACCGGAGCGGAGCGCGGCGGCCGCAAGGGGGTTGCGAAGCCCGAGGCGATCCTCAAGTGGGCGCACACCCCGATCACCATGCTCGGGGCGACCTGGGACGAGGAGCGGCGGCGCTGGGAGGAGCGCGGCGAGCCGCGGCCGCCCGTCTTCATCCTCGTCTGCAAGAACACGAAGCTCGCGAAGCTCGTCCACGAGTGGCTGGGCAGGGGCCAGCCCCCGCCTGGGATCCCGCCGGCCGGAATCACGGGGTTCCGGAACACGCCGGACCACGAGTACACGATTCGCGTCGACTCGAAGGTCGTGCACGAGACCGACACGGGCGAGGCCAAGAGCGACGAGTCGGCCTGGATGCGCGCGACGCTCGACACCGTGGGCAGGCTCGACTGGCCCCGCGACCGCCAGGGCCGGCCGCTCCATCCGGAGGGGTTCGAGGAGCTGGCGAAGAAGCTCGGCCGCCCGCTCCATCCGCCCGGCCGCGACGTGCGCTGCATCGTGAGCGTGGGGATGCTGACGGAGGGCTGGGACTGCAGCACCGTCACGCACATCCTGGGGCTGCGGCCCTTCATGTCGCAGCTCCTGTGCGAGCAGGTCGTGGGCCGCGGGCTGCGGCGCTCGAGCTACCAGACGGACGCGAACGACCGGCTCGAGGAGGAGGTGGCGAAGGTCTTCGGCGTGCCCTTCGAGGTGATCCCCTTCAAGGCAACGGCCGGCGCGAAGCCCCCGACGCCGCCCCAGCACCACGTCCACGCCCTGCCGGAGCGGGTGCGCTACGAGATCCGCTTCCCGCGCGCCGAGGGCTACCGCCAGGAGATCCGCAACCGGGTCGCGATCGACCGCGAGGCCGTGGCGACGCTCGTGCTCGACCCCGGGAAGATCCCTCCCGAAGTGGAGGCGAAGGCGCTGCTGCCGAGCAATCGCGGGCGACCTTCGCTGGGCGGCCCGGGGCGGCTCGAGCGGATCGACCTGAATCCCTACCGCCGGGGCCGCCGCCTCCAGGAGCTGGCCTTCGAGCTGGCGCGCGATCTCACGCGGTCCTACGCCTCGCAGCCGGGATGCGAGGCTCCGGTCCACGTGCTCTTTCCGCAGCTCGTGCGAATCGTGGACTGGTACCTGCGCGAGCGCGTGCGACCGCTGCCGCCCGCGGAGCTCCTCGACGTCTTCCTGTCGCCCTATTACGGCTGGGTGATCGAACGGCTCGCGGAGGCGATCCGGCCCGACGCCTCCCAGGGCGAGGCGCGCGAGATCCCGCGTTACGAGACGAGCCGCGGGCCGGGATCGACCGCGGAGGTCGACTTCTGGACGCGCCGCGACGTGCGCGAGGTGGAGCACAGCCACGTGAACCTGGTCGTCGCCGATACCGCGCGCTGGGAGCAGTCGGCGGCGTACGCCCTCGACACCCACCCCGCCGCCCTGGCGTTCGCCAAGAACGCGGGCCTCGGCTTCGCGATCCCGTACCTCCACAACGGGCAGGCCCACGACTACGTGCCGGATTTTCTCATACGGCTGCGCGGGGACGAGCCCCGCCACCTGGTGCTCGAGACGAAGGGCTACGATGAGCTCGAGGAGGTGAAGCGGCAGGCGGCGGAGCGCTGGGTCGCGGCGGTGAACGCGGAGGGGAGCTTCGGGCGGTGGGAGTACGCGATCGCGCGCAAGCCCACCGACGTCCGCGGGATTCTCGACGAGCTCGCCGCCAGATCCTCGGGTTGAAGCGGTCGAAAGCCGGTCAGCGGCCGACGAGCGCCGCGAGCTCCGCGAGCGCCACGGCGTAGTCGCCGGTGACGAGGACACCCCGGATCCCGACGCAGCGCGCCGCCTCGACGTTGCCGGCGTAGTCGTCGAGGAAGACCGCGCGCGCGGCGGGCACCTCGAGGCGCTCGAGGGCGAGCTCGAAGATCCGCGGGTCGGGCTTGCGCAGCCCCACCTCGCTCGAGTCGATGACAAAGTGGAAGAGCTCGTCGAGGGGGATCGAGCGCCGCCAGAACTCGCGGAACTCGACGGCGTTGTTGGTGACGAGCGCGCTGCGCAGGCCCGCGCCCTTGAGCCCGCGCGCGAAGTCCACGACCTCGGCGCGCGGGCCGCCGCCGCCGCGGCTCATCGCGCCGAAGAGGTGGAAGACGTCGGAGTCGATGCCCTCGCGCCGGCCGAGGGCCTGGATCTCGGCGCGCGCGACCGCGAGCGGGATCTCGCCGCGCTCGAGGCGGTGCCAGGGGTGGTCGGTGTCGTGGTCGTAGGGACCGAAGACGATCTCGAGGTAGCGCTGCGGGTCGACGCCCATCTCGCGCGCGACGCTGGCCATCGCGTCGAAGGGCGAGCCGGAGAAGACGCCGCCGTAGTCCCAGAGGACTGCCTCGATCAAGTTCGTCTGACTCCGCTCGCCTGCGGCTCGCTGCGCGGCCGCTTCGCGGCCTTGCGCGGCCTTGCCCGGCGCTCGTCTCACCTTCCCCCATGTCGAGCGCGGTCTGGCTAGACTGCCGGGGCACGGTAGGCGCGGGGTCCGGCCGGGTCAACTCGCGCGCCTCGCGGTCGCGCGCTGCGCGCTGGCCGAGCCGACGAAAGGAGCTCCCGATGATCCTCGGCGTCCACCACCCCGCGCTCGCCGTCCCCGACATGCGGCGCGCGCGAGACTTCTACTGCGGCGTGCTCGGCTTCCGGGTCGTGATGGAGGCCGAGATCCCGTCGGGGATCGCGTCGCTGGACGCCGCCTTCGGCGTGACGGACGCGGGCTGCAAGATGTGCATGATCCGCAAGGGCAACTCGTGCATCGAGCTCTTCGAGTTCGCCGAGGGCGAGAAAGGTGACGAGCAGCGCCCGGTGAACCGCGACGGCATCACCCATTTCGCCCTCGCGACCGACGACTACCAGAAGGACTACGACCACCTCGTCGCGAACGGCGTCGCCTTCCACACGCCGCCGATGGGCGAGGCCCCGCACCGCTGGGCCTACGCCCGTGACCCCTTCGGCAACGCCATCGAGCTGCTCGAGCACGCCCCCGGCGCCCCAATGGCCCTGCGCTTCGAAGATTAGACCCGGCTGCGCACCGGGAAAAGCAAGGCCGCGAAGCGGCCGCGCAGCGAGCCGCAGGCGAGCGGAGTCAATCGGGCCGGCAGCGAAGCCCGCTACGGGCGGCATACCTCCGGCAGCGGGTGGCGGTAGAGCTCGGCGGCGTTGCGGTGGGTGATCATGCGCGCCTCCTCGTCGGGGACCCCGGCGAGGAGCTTCGCCATCACCTCCTGCGTGTCGGGCCAGGTGCCGTCGCCGTGCGGATAGTCCGACTCGGCGAGGATGTTCTCGACCCCGATCGCATGGCGCGTGGAGATGGTCGAGGGGTCGTCGATCATGGTGAACCAGAAGTTCCGCCGCAGCACCTCGCTCGGCCCGTGCTGCTTGTCGGGCCAGCCCGCGCCGTAGCCCGAGCGAGCCATGATGTTGTCGAGCCGGTCGATCAGCCCCCCGACCCAGGCGATCCCGGCCTCGGACATCGTGATCTTGAGCTCCGGGTAGCGCGCGGGCCAGCCGCTCCACAGCCACTGCGCGCAGGACGTGAACGCCTCCGCCTGGAACATCGTCGCGCCGAGCTCGAGCATCGGCGCGCCCTTGGGCATCGCCGGAAAGCCGGCCGAGCCGACGTGCAGCGAGAGCACCGTCCCGGTCTCCGCGCAGGCCCGGACGATCGGCTCCCAGTAGGGATCGAAGACGGCGGGATAGCCGACGCGGTGCGGCTGCTCCGGCATCGTCACCGCCTTGAAGCCTCGCTCTGCGTTGCGGCGTATCTCCTGCGCGCCCTGCACGGGATCGCGGAGGTAGGTGATGCCGAGCGGGACGATGCGCTCGGGGTACGAGCCGTACCACTCCTCGAAGAGCCAGTCGTTCCAGGCGCGCACGCAGGCGAGGCCGAGCTCGGGGTCCTTGGTCTCCGAGAAGAGCGTCCCGCCGAAGCCCGTGACGCCGGAGGGGAAGTTCAGCGACGCCCAGACCCCGTTGATGTCCATGTCGCGGATGCGGTCCTTGATGCGCCAGCAGCCCGGCCGCACCTCGTCGAAGCGCGCGGGCTCGACGCGCCGGTCCTCGTGGGCGCGTCCGGCGACGGCCATGAAGCCGACCTGGAAGTAGGGCGTGCCCTCGAGCATCCAGACCTGGTGCCCCTCCTCCGTCTCGACCACCCGCGGTCCCTGCTCCTGGAAGCGGCTCGGGAGCCGGCCCTCGAAGGCATGCGGCGGCTCCATCAGGTGGTCGTCGGCCGAGATCAGCGTGTAGCGGACCTCGCGCGGCTCGGGGTCGGGAAGGAGGGGGCGCGTCGCGCGTCGCTTCACGCCGAGCTTGATGACCTGGACCATCGGGCACCTCCGGGAAGCGCGCGGGCGCGCAACGATCCCCAGCAGTCTAACCCGGCGCGGGTCCGGGCCGCACTCGTCCGGGTCGACCCACTCCCGGCGTGGCATACTGCCGCCGTTGCGCCGATCCGCTGCGGAGGGCTCCCCGTGATCGTTCTCTACACCGCTCCGACGCCGAACGGCTGGAAGGTCTCGATCGCCCTCGAGGAGCTCGAGATGCCCTACGAGGTGCGGGCGATCGACCTCACCAAGCTCGAGCAGAAGGAGCCCTGGTTCCTCGAGATCAACCCGAACGGGCGGATCCCCGCCATCGTCGACCGCGAGCTGGGCGAGTTCCCGGTCTTCGAGTCGGGAGCGATCCTGATCTACCTCGCCGAGAAGGCCGGGCGCCTGCTCCCTTCCGACCGCAAGGGTCGCTCGCGCGCGATCCAGTGGCTCATGTTCCAGATGGGCGGCGTGGGGCCGATGATGGGGCAGGCCAACGTCTTCTACCGCTACTTCCCGGAGAAGATCCAGCCGGCGATCGACCGCTACCAGAACGAGTCGCGCCGCCTCTTCGAGGTGCTCGACCGCCGCCTCGGCCAGAGCGAGTGGCTGGCCGGCGACTACTCGATCGCCGACATCGCCAACTGGTCGTGGGTCCGGATCCACGGCTGGTCGGGAGTCCCGGTCGACGGCCTCGCGAACCTGCAGCGCTGGATGGCGGCGATGGCGGCGCGTCCGGCCTGCGAGCGGGGTGTCGAGGTGCCGATGCGGATCCCGGACGTCGCGCGCGACGCGAAGGCGACCGAGGAGTTCGCCCGGAACGCGCGCACCATCCTTCAACGTTGACTCCGCTCGCACCGCCGGAAGCCGGGGACGGCCGGAAGCCGGGGACGGTGTTTAGATCTTTCGAATTTTCAGATTCGCCCCTCGGGGAGAATCTGAAAATTCGAAAGATCTAAACACCGTCCCCGTACTCCGTCCCCCTACTCGATCCCCACCACCTCGACCTCGTAGCGGATCTCGCTCCCGGCGTAGGGAGAGTTCATGTCGACGACGACGCGGTCGTCGCGGATCTCGTGAACGCGCACGCGCTGCCGCTCGCCGCTCGCGTCGCGGTAGTCGAGCCGGGAGCCGACCTTGCGATCCTGCTCGGGGATGCGCTCGGCCTCGACCTCCACGAAGAGCTCGGCGTCGATCTCGCCGAAGGCCTCCGCGGCGGAGAGCGTCCCCTGCTTCGATTCGCCGACGGCCATGCCGTCGAGTGCGCGCTCGAGGCCGGGAAGGAGCTCGCCGCCGCCGTGCGCGTAGGCGAAGGGCGCCTCTCGGGCGTTCGATTCCACGATCGTCCCGTCCTCGAGCCGCAGGGTGTACGCGATCGAGACTTGCCTCCCGGCCGCGACGACGGCGCGCGCGGGCTCCTCCGCCGGCGCCGCCGCTGCCGGGCCCAGGGCCGCGACGGCGAACATCAGTGCGAGCGTCAGGTTCCCGCCGCGCATCGGGCCCATGCTACCGTCGGCCGCGGGGGAGATCGAGAATGACGGCGTTCCGCCATCAGCCGCTCTTCGAGCTCGGTCCCGACGCGACCCCCTGGCGTGCGCTAGGCCTGGACGGGATCGAGCCCATGCAGCTCGCGGGCCGCGACTTCCTGCGCGTCGACCCGGCGCTGCTCACCCGCCTCGCGGCCGAGGCCTTCGACGACGTCTCGTTCCTGCTGCGCCCGGGCCACCTGGCGCAGCTCCGCCGCATCCTCGACGACCCGGAGGCGTCGGAGAACGACCGCTTCGTCGCGCTCGAGCTGCTCGAGAACGCGAACATCGCCGCGGGGCGCGTCCTGCCCTCCTGCCAGGACACGGGGACCGCGCTGGTAATGGGCCACAAGGGCGAGCGCGTGCTGACCTTCGGCGACGACGCCGAGGCGATCGCGCGCGGCATCCACCGGACCTACCAGGAGCGGAACCTGCGCTACTCGCAGCTCGCCCCGCTGGACATGTACACGGAGAAGAACACCGCCTCGAACCTGCCGGCGCAGATCGAGATCGCGAGCGAGCCCGGGGACGAGTACGAGCTGCTCTTCGTCGCGAAGGGCGGGGGCTCCGCCAACAAGAGCTTCCTCTACCAGGAGACGAAGGCGCTACTCAACCCCGAGTCGCTGCTGCGCTTCGTCGGCGAGAAGATCCGCACGCTCGGCACCTCGGCCTGTCCCCCCTACCACCTGGCGCTCGTCGTCGGCGGCACCTCGGCCGAGTTCACACTGAAGACCGTGAAGCTCGCGAGCTGCCGCTACCTCGACGCGCTCCCGACCCACGGGAACGAGCACGGCCGCGCCTTTCGCGACCTGGGCCTCGAGGCCAAGATCCTCGAGCTCTGCAACGAGACCGGGATCGGGGCGCAGTTCGGCGGCAAGTACTTCGCGCACGACGTGCGCGTGATCCGCCTGCCGCGCCACGGCGCCTCCTGCCCCGTGGGCCTCGGCGTCTCCTGCTCGGCGGACCGCCAGATCCTGGCGAAGATCACGCGCGAGGGCACCTTCCTCGAGCAGCTCGAGACCAACCCCGCCCGGTACCTGCCGGAGGTGATCGACGCCGAGCTCCCGCGCGGCGTGGTGCGGATCGACCTCGGGCGCCCGATGCACGAGATCCTGGCGGAGCTCTCGCAGCACCCGGTCACGACGCGGCTCGCGCTCTCGGGCCCGATGATCGTCGCGCGCGACCTCGCGCACGCGAAGCTCAAGGAGAGGCTCGACGCCGGCGGCGACCTCCCGGACTACGTGAAGGCGCACCCGATCTACTACGCCGGCCCCGCGAAGAAGCCCGAGGGCCTGCCTTCGGGCTCCTTCGGCCCGACGACCGCCGGGCGCATGGACTCCTACGTCGATCTCTTCCAGTCCCGCGGCGGAAGCCTCGTCATGCTCGCGAAGGGCAACCGCTCGCCGCAGGTGCGCGAGGCCTGCCGGAAGCACGGCGGCTTCTACCTGGGCTCGATCGGCGGCCCGGCCGCGCGGCTCGCCAGGGACTCGATCCTGAAGGTCGAGGTGCAGGAGCTCCCCGAGCTCGGCATGGAGGCGATCTGGCGCATCGAAGTCCGGGACTTCCCCGCCTTCATCGTGATCGACGACAAGGGCAACGACTTCTACGCCGACCTCAAGGCCCGGAGGCGCGACCCGCTGCTGAAGATCGGGTAGCGCCCCCACCGGCGCCCGCCTCAGCGCTTCTTGAAGACGCGGCCGAGCGCCGGCCGCTTCGTGGCGGCCTCGAGCCAGGTCTTCGCCCTCGGCCAGGGCGAGAGGTCGACCTTGCCGAGTGTCGGCGCCCAGGAGAGGACCGACGCCACGTTCAGATCGGCCACGCTGAAGCCGCCGCCGAGGAGCGTCTCGCGGCCGACGAGCGCCCCGTCGAGGACGCCCAGCGGCTTCTCGAGGCCGCGCACCCCCTCCTCGGCCTTCGCCGGGTCGCGCTGTCCCTCGGGCAGGAAGGCGCGGTTCATGAGCACCAGCATGAGCGGGGGCTCGACGGTGGTCATCGCCCACAGGCTCCACTGGATCGCGCGTCCCTGGTCGGCCTGGCTGGCCGGCCAGAGACTCCCCTTGGCGTACTTCATCGCCAGGTAGAGGTTGATCGCGAGCGACTCCCAGAGGACGGTGCCGTCCTCGTCCACCAGCGTCGGGATCTTCCCGTTCGGGTTGAGCTTCAAGTAGTCGGGCTTCTGAGCATCGCCGATGAAGCTCGTCGGCACGTTCTCGTAGGGAACGCCGAGCTCCTCCAGCATCCAGAGCGAGCGAGAAGCACGCGAGGCGGGAACTCCGTAGAGCTTGATCACGGGGGTCTCCTGGCGGGCGCACCCCGAGCGTACCACGTCAGACTCGGGTCGGGCCCGGAGCGCCCCGGCGCTCAGCGCGGCGCGGCGGGCGGGAAGAGGGCGAAGATCTCGCTCACGGCCGCGAAGATCTCCGCGCGCGGGTCGCCGTCCGGCGAGAGCGTGTCCTTCGCCCAGCCGCGCCAGACCACGCGCTTCGTGGACGCCTCGAGCACGTCGATCACGAGCGTCCCCTTCGCCATGCTCCGCGACGTGACGTCCGTCGGGCCGTACCAGCCGGTGCCGAGCCCGACGCCGGATCCGAGATGGGTGCCGTAGCCCACGCCGACCCTGACAGGGCTCGACCGGTAGCGCTGCTCGTGCCGGACCTCGTTCGCGTAGGACACGAGGAAATCGACCTCCCCGCTGGTGCGGAGCTCGTAGCCGCGCGTGCGCAGCGCCTGGTCGATCGCGTCCTCGGTGTGGCGGTCGAGGAGCGGGCCGAAGCGGGGATCCTCGGGCACCTCCGCGCGTGCCTTTGCCTCGAGGATCCCGAAGCTCCGGTAGAGCGCGAGCGGCGCGTCGGGGTGGACGTCGTGGCCCACCTTCGACGACGCGCAGGCGAGCAGCAGCACGGCCGCGAGGAGGGGGAGGCGCTCCTTCACGCATGCATGGATCGGCCGGCGCGGGTGGAACTTGAGGCCGCCCGCACAGGATCGGGATCCCTGCGGAGCTACCTACTCGGCGGGCTTCTCTCCCCCCTCGCCGGGGCCTTTGGCCCGCTTGCGCGCCTCGTCGTAGGCATCCTCGGCGGCCTTCGCGGCGGCGTCGAAGCCCTCCTCGAGCTCGCCCGCGGCGGCATCGAGGCCCTCTTCGGCGCCCTCGCGCGCGGCCTCGGCGGCCTCCCGGGCCTCCTCGCGGACGCCCCCCCGTTCCTCGCTGCAGCCGAGCCCGATGCCGACGGCCAGCGCCAGGCCGATCGCGAACGACCCCCCGAGAAGCGATCTCTTCATGCATCCCCTCCTTTCGTGCGGCGGTTGCGCATCCAGAGCAGCCCCGCCGCGACGACGATACCCAGGGCCGGCAGCGCCAGCACCCAGAGGAACCGCTCGACCAGCGCCGTCGCCGCGACCGCGCAGGCGAGGATCGCCCCCACCACGCAGAAGCGCCAGTTCGCGCGGATCCCGGCGAGGTACGAGGTCAGGGCCAGGGCGAGCAGGGCGACCGGCCCTGCGGCCTCGTCCGTCATCCGATCGGACTTCTGGAGCAGGTAGATCAGGCAGACGGCGACGGCGAGCCCCGACCAGTGCAGCACCTCCCTGCCGACGGCGGGCGCGACGGCGCCGCCGCGGCGCCGCGCCTCCGAGCCCGCGGCGACGGCGGAGAGGGCCCCGAAGACGGGCACCATCGCGAGCCAGTAGCGGTAGCCGTAGTAGGGCGACGCATCGCTCACCGCGATGCCGAGCCCGGAGAGCAGGACGAGAGCGAGGAGGACGACCTCCTCCGCCCGGAAGGAACGACCGGGCTGGCCCTCCAGCGCCGCGCGCGGCGGGACTCCGGTTTGCGGTGCAGACATCCGCCACCCCTCTCCGAGGCGTGCCCTCGACCCGGAATCGTCCCCGCCCCGAGGCTTCGCGCAAGCCCCTTCCCGGGGCCTCGCGGATTAGCCGACCCTCCGCTCGGGCTGCGCGAAGAGGCCGTTCAGGTACTCGACGAGGAGCCGCTCGCGCAGCGCCACCGGCAGCGCGTTCAGCACTTCGTTGATCTCGGCCATCCGCCGCGGGAGGCCGGCGGCGCCGACGCCGGCCATCTCGAGCAGGCCCCGGAAGGCCGTTTCGTCGAGGTCCTCGGAGCGCATCTGCCCGAAGGCCGCGCGGATCCTGGGCGCGAGCCGGCCGGCGGGGAGCGCGCGCGCCTTCTCGGTGCACTCGCGCAGGTCGGAGAGGAGCGCCTCCACCCAGCGCACGCTCGCCGGGTTCACCGAGAGGTGGATGTTCTCGGGCGAGCTTCCGAAGGCGAGCTGCGGCTGCACGTACCAGCCGCGCTCCTTCATCTCGTCGACGATGTGGAAGACGCTCGGTCCGTCCGAGGCGAAGGCGAGCAGGTTCATGTCCGGGCGCCCGAGCACGCGCAGGTCCGGCATCGCGTCGATCGCGGCGACGATGCGCGCCGTCGCCTCGCGCACCTGCCTCGCGATCTCCAGGTAGCCGTCGTCGCCGATGAAGTGGAGCGCCGCCCAGGCCGCCGCGACGGGCCCGGCGGACTTCGTGCTCTGCACCGTGGGGTTGATCACCGTGTAGCCCGACCACTTCGAGCAGGCGTACATCTGGTGCTTGCGCAGCCGGGCGCTCCGGTAGAGGATCGTCGAGGCGCCCTTCGCCGCGAAGGCGTACTTGTGCAGGTCCATCGAGATCGAGGTCACGCCCGGGACCCGGAAGTCGAAGTCGGGGATGGCCGAGCCCAGGCGGCGGAAGTACGGGAGCAGGAAGCCTCCCATGCAGGCGTCGACGTGGAGCGGGAGCCCGTGCAGGAGCGCGATCTCGCCGAGCTCGCGGATCGGGTCGACGACGCCGTGGGCGTAGGAGATCGCCGAGCCCACGAGCAGGATCGTGTTCGGCGTGATCGCGGCGCGCACGGCGTCCGGGTCGGCGCGGTAGCTCGTCGGGTCGACGGGCGCCAGGACCGGCCGCACGCCGAGGTAGTGGCCGGCCTTCTGGAAGGAGGCGTGGGCCGTCTCGGGGAGGACCATCTCGGGCGCCACGAGGCCCGGCCGCTCGGCGCGGGCGAAGTCGCGGGCCGCCTTCACCGCCAGGATGATGCTCTCGGTCCCTCCGCTGGTGAAGTTCCCGACGACCCCGGCGTCGCCGGCGAGGTGCGTGGCGGCCATCGCCACGACCTCGTTCTCCAGGCGCAGCGCGCTCGGAAAGACGGTCGGGTCGAGGGCGTTCTCGGTCAGGTAGCTCGCGAAGGCCTCCTTGATCACGGCCTCCGCCTCGCGGCCCGGGTCGTAGACGTAGGCCCAGGTGCGGCCGTCGCGCCACGGCATGTCGTGCTCGCGGAAGCGCTCGAGCTGCGCCAGCACCTCCGCCCGGGGAACGCCGCGCTCGGGGATGCGCACCGACCGGGGCCCGAGCGGCTAACGGATCAGGCGGGAGGCCAGGCCCCTGCGCAGCTCGTGGAGGACGTCCGAGTAGACGACCTCGCCCTTGCTGCCGCGCCCGGTGGCCTTCGCGGCCTTCCGTCCCGCGGCGCCGGCGGGCTTCCTCTTGGGCGCGGCCTTGGTCGGGGCGGTCGCGCGCTTGGCGGGCTTCTTCCGAGCGGTCTTCTTCTTCGTCTTCGCAGCCATCGCGTCCTCGGTCCTTTCGTGTCATCGGGGGGGGGCAAGGTAGCCGACGGCATCGCGACGGGGCAGCCCCCCGCGGCTCGACACGCGGCGGGTTTCCCGTCAAGCTCGGCCCTGGACCAGCTCGGACCGAGGGAGCGGGAGTGGGGGCGGTGGCGCAGGCCACGAGGTTCCGAAGCTCGGGGAGTGATCCGCGGGGGAGGTGCGGAGGAGGACCATGCCCGACGCGATCGTCGAACGCGACGGCCATCTGATGATCGTGACCATGAACCGCCCGGAGCGGATGAACGCGCTCTCGGGTGCGATGCTGATCCGCATGTTCGACGCCTACCAGGAGGCGTCGCGCGACCCCGAGGTGCGCTGCATCCTCGTCACGGGGGCCGGCGGGAACTTCTGCTCGGGTGCCGATCTCAAGTCGATGAGCGGAGACGGTGGGCAGGGCGACCCCGAGATCGACGTCCAGAAGCGCATCGCCGCCGACCCCGACATCGTCTGGAAGGCGCTCTTCCGCCACTACCGGCCGAGCAAGCCGCTCATCGCGGCCGTGGAGGGCGTGGCGATCGCCGGCGGGACGGAGATCCTGCAGGCGATGGAGATCCGGGTGGCGGGCGAGAGCGCGCGCTTCGGCGTCTCCGAGGCGCGCTGGTCGCTCTATCCGATGGGAGGCTCGGCGGTGCGGCTCCCCCGCCAGATCCCCTACACGCAGGCCGCGGAGATCCTGCTGACCGGCAAGCACATCCGCGCGGGCGAGGCCCTCGCGATCGGCCTCGTCGGCCACGTGGTCCCCGACGGCCAGGCGCTCGCCAAGGCGCGCGAGATCGCCGCGGTGGTCTGCGAGAACGGCCCCCTCGCCGTCGAGGCGATCACGCGCACGCTCCACGAGACCGACGGCATGGAGCTCGACCAGGCCCTCCGCCACGAGTTCGGCTACGGGCAGGCGGTCTTCGCGAGCGAGGACGCCAAGGAGGGCCCGCGCGCCTTCGCGGAGAAGCGCAAGCCCCTGTTCCAGCGCCGTTAGTCCGGCCCGATGAGCTTCGCTCGCAGGCCCGGCAGGGCCTGCCTTCGCTCGCCTTCGGCTCGCTGCGGGCCGAGCTCCACAGGAGCTCCGGCCCGCTTGCGCTCGCCGCGCGGCCGCTTCGCGGCCTTGCTCACAGCCCGCGGATCTCGGGGAGGACCTCCTTCGCGAGCCGCTCGACGGGCTCGATCTCGTGCACGTTGGGCAGGTTCACGATGGCGTGCTGCACGCCGACCTTCGCGAGCGCCTGGAGCTCGTGGATCACCTCCCCCGGCGACTGCTTGCCCGGGGCGAGGTGCACCGTGCCGAGCGTCGTGCGCTCGATCGCGTCGAAGTCGCGGCCCAGGGCGTCGCAGTGGCGGCGCAGCACCTCGAGCTTGCGGCCCACCTCCGCCGCGCCGGCGTAGCTGAAGAGGTTGCAGGCGTCGGCGTAGCGGGCCACGAGGCGGAGCGTCCGGCGCTCCCCCATCCCGCCGATCAGGATGGGCGGGTGCGGGCGGCGCAGCGGCTGCGGCACGCACAGGGTCTCGGCCAGCCGGTAGTGCCGGCCCGGGAAGGGAGCGACCTCCCCCGACCACATCTGCTTCGCGATGCGCAGCGCCTCCTCGAGGCGCTCGAAGCGCTCGCGCAGCGGGGGGAAGGGGACGCCGAGGCCCGCGTGCTCGCGCTCGAACCAGGCGGCCCCGATCCCGAGCACGGCGCGCCCGCCCGAGAGCACGTCGAGGGTCGAGACGGTCTTCACCAGGATGCCCGGGTGCCGGTAGCTGACGCCGGTGACGAGCGTCCCGAGCGAAGCAAAGCGCGTCGCCGCCGCGAGGAAGGCGAGCGCCGTGTAGCCCTCCAGCATGTCGCGCTCCGCGGGCCCCACCGGCGGGATCTGGAAGAAGTGGTCCATCACCCAGAGGCTCGCGAAGCCGCCCTCGTCGGCGGCGGCGGCGATCGCGCGCAGCCGCGACGCCAGCCCGGCGGGGCCGTCCGGCCAGCTGAAGCTCGGGATCTGGAGTCCGAGGCGCATGGCGGTCCTCCGCGGGGCGCCCCGCCACTTTACCGCGGCTCTTCCTGCTCTGCGCGCAGGGCATCGAGAAGCTCATGGAAGGCGGCGCGAAGGCCTGGATCCGGAGCCTGCGCGTCGAGGTTCCGGGCGCCGGGATCCCAAGCTCATCGGGCCCGCGCGAGCTTGCGCAGCGGGATCTGGTAGAGCCGGCTCCAGTTCTCGCCGACGATCCGCGCCTGCGAGGCCTCGGGGATCGGGAGCTTCGCGAAGGCCTCGACCGCGTGCGGGAACTTCGAGTCGCCATGCGGGTAGTCGGTCGAGAAGACCAGGTTCGCGTCGCCGAACCACTCGATGTACTGCCGCGCGGGCTCCTCGTCCGCCTCGACGGAGAGGAAGCAGTTGCGCCGGAAGTACCCGGAGGGCTTCATGGTGAGGTCGCGCGCCTCGTACCCGCCGACCCACTCGTAGTGCTCGTCGAGGCGGTGGAAGAGCCAGGGCGCCCAGGCGCAGTTGCCCTCCAGCAGCGCCACGCGCAGGCGCGGGAAGCGCTCGAGCACTCCCCCGGCGCAGAGGCAGACCGCCGCGGTCATGATCCCGAGCGGCTGCGAGAAGGTGTGCCACATCAGGAGCTTGTCGAAGATCTCGAGCGAGAAGTCGGGGCGCAGGTAGGTCTGGCCGCCGCCGTGGAAGGCGAGCGGCACGTCGAGGCGCTCGATCTCGCGCCACAGCGGGTCGTAGTGCGGGTCGTGCCAGGGGCGGCGGTCGATGCAGCCCGGGGCGAGGAAGACCGCCTTCATCCCGAGCTCGAGGACCGCGCGGCGCGCCTCGGCGACGGCTGCGCCGACGTCGTGCGGCGCCACCATCGCCGCGCCGAAGATCCGCTCCGGCGCGAAGGCGCAGAAGTCGCGCAGCCAGTCGTTGTAGGCCCGCGCGATCGCGGCGGCGAAGTCGGGCTCGAGCCCGTCGGTCCCCATCATCGCGCAGGAGTCGAGGCCGAGAACGAAGAGCCCGCGCGAGGGGAAGAGCACGGCGAGATCGATCCCCTCCTTGTCCATCGCGAGGATCTGGCTCGCCGCGTCCCAGCCGCGCGCCTCGGCCTCGGCGTAGACCGAGTCGTGCTCCGAACGCCAGCCCGTGCCGCCCTCCGCCGCCGCGCGCTGCGGCCGCACCGAGCCCATGCGCAGCAGCACGCGCGACTTGACGCGCACGCGCATGTCGCGCCGCATCTCGCTGAGGCCGACCGGCGCCGCGTGGCGGAAGGCCGGGTCGATGTAGCGCTGCCAGAGGTCCGGCGGCTCCATCACGTGGAGATCGCTGTCGGCGACGACACCGTCCCTGAGCGCCACGCAGCCTCCCCGCGCGGGGCGAACGAGCAGCCGGCGCTCGTGGCCGCGCGGCACCCAAAGTGACATGATCCGCGGCGGAATCCAAGCCCGCGCCCGCCGGCGCCGAGGAGGGGACGGTGAAGATCCTGCGGACGCTCGGACCCGATCCGGGGCTTCGGACTCGAACTCGATCTCCTGCCCGGCCGGCGCCGGGGCGCGGTCGCGGCCGGCGGTCGTGGCGGGCCGGTCTGCTCGTCGGGCGGGCGCCAGCGCAGCGCTCGATCGATCGCGGCGGCGACCGCCTCGCCATAGAGGCGGCTCCCGTAGGGGTTCAGGTGGTTGTCGTGCACGAAGTAGAGGGCGTCGGAGGCGAGCCCGTCTCGCTCCAGCGCCGCCCGGATGGCCGGCAGCACGCTCACCACGCGGAGCTCGCGAGCACCCGCCTGCGCGCGAAAGAGGCGCAGGCTTCCGGCCAGCGATGCACGCGGAGGGACCGGCGCCACGAGGAAGATGCAATCGCAGCGGCGCGCGACGTCCTCGAGCGCGTCGAGCGCCGCGGCGATCCACGGGCGGCGTGACTCGATCACCGCGTCGTCGAGGCCGAGCTCGGTGCGGCGCGGCTGGAGGAAGTTCAGGCGCCACGCGTTCGCCGGACCGCGGGACACCCGGGCCACGAGCCGTCCGAGATAGAGGCGATCCCAGAGCCAGCGGCGCCATCGTCCGGCGGCGACCTCGTCCGCGCGGGCGCGAAGCCCCGCGCGCTGCGCGTCGGTCTGGTACGAGAGCACGAAGCCGCGATGGCACTCGCGCACGAAGCGGCCATTCTGCACGTCGTCGAAGTCGTTGCCGAAGAAGGCCAGGACCACCACCTGCGGGCGCAGCCGGGGCACGAAGCGCTCGAGGATCCGCACGTGAACGTCGCTGCCGGTGCCGTCGAGGGCCAGGTTGATCACGTCGGCCCGCGGGTGACCGTGCGCGCGCAGCCAGCGCTCGGCCACCGCGGTCCAGACCTCGGCGCGGGGCACGTTCATGTTGGCGGTGAAGGAATCGCCGACCGCGAGCACACGGAGATCGCTCTGCCCGGGCGGCAGCGGCTCCTCGTCGTAGAAGCCCAGGGAGTTGATCTCGACGTCGTTGTCGATCTCGAAGTGCCCCGCGACGCGCCCTCGCGCGTAGGGCACGTAGCGGAAGCCGAGCTCCGGATCGGGCATCGTAGATGCACGGGTATTCGATTCGCGAGAGCTGCGCGGGCCGAAGCGCGCGCAGCGCCAGCTCCACGAGCACCAGGGAGCCGAGCAGCCCGATCCCCAGCGACGCGAGGGCGAGGGAACGTCGGCTGCGGGCAGCCACGGCGGGAGAGTCTCCCCTCGCCCCGCTCGGGCCGCCAGGGCGGCAAGATGCGGCCCCGGGGCCGCCGCTGCTTCGGTATCCTGCGCCGCGGTGACGATCCTTCGACCGCTGCGGGGGCTCCGGCTCGCGCTGGCCCTGGTCTGGATCGCCGTGGTGAGCGCGAGCTACCTCGTCGCGCGAGAGCTCGGCCTGGCGCTCGTACCGTGAGAGGCGTCGCCGAGCTGGCGCGGCTCGTGGCGGCCGGGGCCATTCCGAGCGCCGCGTATCTCGCTGTCGGCCTCTGGCTCCTGGGCCCGCTCCGCCTGCGCGCCACGGGCAGCGAGCGGCTCGCGCTCGCCTTCGTCGCGGGGACCGGCGCGGCCTCGCTCGCCATCCTCCTGCTGCGGTCGCTGGACCTCCCCATCCCGCTCGTCGCGCTCGCGGGGGTTGCGTGCGCGGGGATCCCCCGTCTGCGCGCCGCCCCGAGCGCGGGCGGGGAGCCGAGCTGGAGGGAGGCGCCGGGCTGGGTGCGCGCCGTCGACGCGGCGAGCCTCGTCGTCTCGGCCCTGACCTTCGCCGCGGCCCTCGGGCCCGAGACCTACTGGGACGGGTTCGAGTATCACCTGCCGCTCGCGCGGGCGTGGAGCGAGGGTCCGATCCGCGCGCTCCCGGGCGTGCTCGACGCCGAGCTCCGTGCCGGCGTCGATCTGCTCTACGTGCCGGCGATGGCCGCCGGAGAGCCCGACGCGGCGGCTGCCGTCTCGGCCTGCTTCGCCGCCGCTCTCGCGGCGCTGGTGCGGGGCGAGGCTCGCCGCCGCGCGTCCTACGGCGCGGGCGCGCTCGCCGGCCTCCTCACCCTGCTCGCGCCCTTCACGCTCGGCAACGCTCCCTCGACCTACGTCGATCTCGGAGTCGGCAGCTACGGCTTCCTCGCCCTGTGCCTGGCGGACCGCTGGAACCGCTCTGGCGATGCGGCAGCCCTTCCCGCCTGCGCGGTGATGCTCGCCTTTGCGGCCAACGCGAAGCTGCACGCCGCGGCGCTCGTCCCGGCCGTGCTCGCGCTGGTGTGGCTGGGAGGGCGCCGCGTGCCGCTCCGGCGTCTCGCGTGCTGCGCGGCGATCAGCGCGCTGCTGGTCGCGCCCTGGCTCGCGAAGACCGCCGTCACCAGCGGGAACCCCTTCTTTCCGTTCTTCGCCGGTCGGTTCGGGGCAGGCCTCGCGAGCCCCGATCTCCTCGCCCTCCGCCGGCTCCGCCTGGCGACGGACTTCCCGACCACCGGCTGGCTGCGTCGCCCGGCGCACTACCTGCTCTCGCTCGTCGGCGGTCGCAATCCACACCTGAGTGGACAGCTGGGAGCCTTGCCGCTCGCGCTCGCCCCGTTGGCGATCCATCGCCTCTCGCGCGCCACCGCCGCGCTGGTCGCCGTCGTCGCGGCGCTCTTCGCGCTCCAGGTCGCGTTCATGCCGGCCCTGCGTTTCGCCACGCCGCTCCTGCCGCTCGTCGCCGTGGCCGCGGCCGTCGGGGGCGAGCGGCTCGCGCGCTCGGGCGCGTTGGCGCGCGCTGCCCTCCTCGCGGTGCTGGGGGTGCTGTTGGCTCATCACGCCGCGCAGCTCGGACTCCGCTACGGGCCGCGCCTGGTCGCCTTGCGGAATCCCTGGGCCTACGCGGAGGCGATGTTTCCGGACCAGGCCGCGCTGCGGCGGATGGTGACACGGGCCGCCCCGGTGGTGGCCATCCCGAAGGGCGCCGTCGAGTGGATGCCGAAGCCCGTCTACGTGCTCGACTGGCAGCGCAACGGGGAGCTCCTCTTCGACCCGGTGCTCGGACGCAGGACGCCGCCCGACGCGGCCCTGGCGCTGCTGCGCCGGCGGGGCGTGCGCTCGCTGGTGCTGGACGTGGTGCCGAGGCGCCCCCCCGATGGAACGCTCGGGCACCCCACCGTCGACGCCTGGCTGCGCGATGGGCTCGCGCGAGTCCGCCCGGATCCGGATCCGCCGCGCGCGCGCGGCGATCGGGTCTGGGTGCAGGTCGAGCTGCTCGACGCGCCGCCGCCGGGCTCACGCTGACGCCTGCCAGGGCGCGCCCGGCCGACGCGCGGGGCCCTACGCCCGCCGCCGCGGCGAGCGGCCCGTGAGCCGGGTGTAGATCTGGTAGCCGAGCCAGCGCAGCGGCTCCGGCGGCAGGAACCGCAGGCGCCGCTGGTAGAAGGGGAGGTCTCGCCACGGGTCGTGGTCGCCGCCGTAGAGGTCGCAGAGCACGCGGCCGGCGAGCGCCGCGAGCGCGATGCCGTGACCGCTGTATCCGAGGGCGAAGTACACGTTGCCGTGAGCGCCGCGCACGCCCATGGAGCAGACGCGGTCCAGGGTGAGGTCGATCGCGCCGGTCCAGCGATGGGCGATCGGCAGGGCGCCCGCGCCGGGGAAGCAGGCCGCGAGGCGCCGCTCGAGCGCGGAGAACGCGCGCCCCGCACCTTCCGCCCGGTAGACGGGATCGCCGCCGAAGGAGTAGCCGTAGGCGTCGTTGCCTCCGCCGCCGAAGAGCAGGCGCCCGCCGCCCGTGCGACAGCCGAAGGTGATGCGGTCGCGGTCGTCGGCGAAGCCGTCGTGCGCTCCCCAGCCGAGCGCCGACCAGCGCTCGGCGGGGAGCGGGGAGGTCGCGACCACGTGGGAGTGCAGCGGGAGCACGGATTCGCGGAAGTAGCCGAGCCGCGGGGTGTAGGCGTTGGTCGCGAGCACGACCGCGCCGGCGCGCACCTCGCCGCCGGGCGTCACGAGGCGGATCACGCGACCCTCTTCGATCCGCACGACCGGGGTCCCCTCGTAGACGGCCACGCCCTGCCCGACGAGCACCGGGCGCAGGCCGCGCAGCAGGGCGGCGCCGTTCACGCGCCCGCAGGTCGGGTCGCGCAGGGCGCCGCGCGCGCCGGCGATGCCGCTCGCGGACCCGGCCAGCCACTCCAGGGGCACCCCGGCGCGGTTCCAGCGCTCGGCGCGCGCGTGGGCCGCCTCCGCCGTACGCGGGAACGTGTAGACTTCGAGGCAGCCCTGACGGGAGAACCCTGCGTCGAGGCCATGCCGCTCCACCCAGTCCGCGATCACGTCGATGCCGGTGCGCGTCACCTCGTAGATCCGCCGGATCTCCGCGGGCTCGTCGGGCTCGACGCCGTTGATCCCCGTGAGCGCCTGGCCGCCGCTGCGCCCGCTGGCGCCGTTGCCGAGGGCCCTGGCCTCGAGCAGGACGATGCGCCGCTCCGGAAAGCGCCGGGAGAGGTGCCAGGCGCTGGAGACGCCGGTCAGGCCACCACCGACCACGGCGACGTCGGCGGTCTCGTCGCGGAGAAGCGGCGGCGCGGGCTCGTAGGGCGGCGCCTCGGCCAGCCAGCAGGCCCGGTTGTCATCCACCGCGATTCGCACGGCTGGCCTCGCGCGCCTGAGGGGGACGGTCTTCAGATCTTTCGGATTTTCAGATTCTCCTTCGTCGCCCGGCCTCGTCGTAGAGCCCGGCGGGGAGAATCTGAAAATCCGAAAGATCTGAAGACCGTCCCCCTGATCCGGGCGCCTGGCTCGTCGGATGGACCACGGGTACGCTTGTGACCCTCGCAGCCGGGGTCCTCCGTGGCCGTCACGAGCACGCGCGTCCGCCTCTGCCTCAAGGACCTCTACCAGCAGGATATCGTGGAGATGATCGAGCGCGAGACGCGGCGCTACGAGCTCCTATCGATCGAGCACCCGGACCACCCCGACTTCCCCCGCGCCTACCGGCTGCTCTGGGACGCCTTCGGCCCGGCCGGTGAGATGGAGCCGGAGCACGCGATCCGGCAGTTCCTGCTCGACGACGCCTTCGAGCCGCTGCGCTCGGGGACCTTCATCCGCTACTTCCTGATCGTCGCCAGGGACCGCGAGGGCAACCTGCGCGGCGTGCGCGACGGCTCGGTGCTCTACAACCCCGCCTACGCCCCCGACCTCTGCCTGGTCTACCTCTCCCACATCTTCATGCTCCCCGAGGCGCGCGGCACCGTGCTCACCTACTGGCTGCGGATCGCCCCGATCGAGCTCGCGGTCGAGTACCTCTTCCAGCTCCAGCGGCGCGGGCTCGTGCGCCTGCCCGCGCCCGATCAGCCCGGGAAGTACTTCGGCGTGCAGCTCGACCTCGCGGCGGAGATGGAGTACTTCTCGCCCGAGGACCGCCTCTCGCTGCAGCGCATCCTCTTCTACGGGCGCGGCGGCTTCGACGTGATCGACCCGCGCCACTTCCCGTACCGCCAGCCCGATTTCCGCGAACCCACCGTGATCCAGGCCACGGGCAACCGGCCGGTGCCGTTCATGCTGCTGCTGCGGCGCGTCGGCCGCGAGCGCCAGGCGCGCCTCTCCCTCGAGGAGGCGAGCGCTGCGATGCGGCTGCTCTACGACGAGTTCGCCTGCTTCTGCTCGCCCGAGTTCCTCCAGAACAGCCTCGACATCGTGCTCGCGCGCCTCGAGGAGCGGCGGGCCAAGGACAAGCGCGACGTCGCCCTGCTGCCGCTCCCGACCGGCCCGGAGAACCTCGGGCGCCTGCGCCGGCTCTTCCGCTACGACATCTACCAGCGCCACTACCCGGGCACCGCGGGTACCGAGGAGTACACGAGCTCGATGCGCGCCCGGCTGGCCGAGAAGCCGCGCTGGTTCGACGAGGAGCTCTCGCGCATCGCCGCCGCGCTCGCGGCGACGCCGCGCTACGTGTACGGGAGCCGCGATCGCCGCTTCGCCGTCGACGCCATGCCGGCGCTGCTCGCCGATTCCGACGAGCCCCCCGCCGCGCCCGACGCGCAGCCCCAGCGCGACGCTGCCGACTGAATCCTCGTTCCCTCTCCCCCCGGCGCCGGGGACCCGGGCGGCCCGGGCATCGGGCGACCGGTTCCGACCGGGCGGGTCTCAAGCCGGGGGGGTGGGCCACCGAAGCGGCGCATGAGTCCACTCCGCGGATGGACGGTGCCGTGACTACCTTTGGCAGACATCTCCTCGAGCAGGGCGTCGTGAGCCGCGCGCAGCTCGAGGAAGCGACCCAGGTGATGGTCGTCTTCGGCGGGCGCCTCGGCACGATCCTGGTGGAAGCGGGTGTCCTCAGCCTGGAGGAGGTGGAGGAGCAGCTCGCCGGGCATCTCCACCTTCCGTGCGCGCCACGCGAGCGCCTGATCCGCCCGGACGCCAGGGCGCTCGAAGCGGTGAGCTCCGACCTGGCGCGTCGCTGCGCCGTGTTCCCGATGTGGATCGAGAAGCGCAAGCTCCACGCGGCGATGCTCGACCCCGCCAATCCGGACCGCGTCGACGCGGTCGCGTTCGCCACGGACCGCTCGGTCGTTCCCTACGTGATCGCCGAGCGCCGTCTCGTGCAGCTCCTGGAGGACCACTACGGGATCCGGCCCGATTCGCGTTTCACGGATTTCCACATCCTCGAGCTCGCGGGCCACGTGCAGCCGCGGCGTGTGCGGAGCGTGGAAGGCGAGAGTGAGGGCGCCGCGATGTGCGCCGCAGGGCCGGCGCGCCCCGAAGAGGACGATCTCGCCCGCTGGCGCGAGGCCCACGGCATGCTCCCCCTGGACGCAGGCGAGGAGCTCAGCGACGCGGCCTCGTTCGAGCGACTCCAGGCCGGGCCCGTGCGCGGTCCTCTCTCCTCGAGCGCTGCCGCGCCGGCGAAGGGGGCGACCGACCCGCGGGGCGGATCCCGACTCCCGCCGGCCCGCAGCGCGGCCGAGGTCGCTCGGCTCGAGGAGCAGCTCGTGATGACCACCGATCGCGATTCCGTGGTCCCTACAGCCCTGCGCGTTGCCGCCTATCACGCGCGTGTGGCGGCCCTCTTCGCCGTGCGCGACGGGATGATCCAGGGGGTGCTCGCGGCGGGCGACGCCGGCGGCCAGCCGATCAACGGCATCTACCTTCCCGCCTCCGAGCCGAGCATGCTGGCCGCCGCCACCCGCGGCGCGATCTTCCAGCGGCC
Source organism: uncultured Spirochaetales bacterium (assembly GCA_964624475.1). GTDB lineage: Bacteria > Myxococcota_A > UBA9160 > UBA9160 > SMWR01 > CAZUYC01. The sequence goes on from CAZUYC010000092.1 coordinate 38,134, forward strand.
GCCGGCGCGCGACGGAATCGATGGGACGGTCGTGCGCGTGATCTCCGGGGGCGAGCCGCTCGAGGCGGCGGTCCTGCCCGTCGCGATCGGCGGGCGCGCCGTGCAGCTCCTCTACGTCGACAACGGGCCGGACCCGCTGGCCCCGAGCTCGCTCGCCGCCCTCGGCGCCCTCTGCGACACCATCGCGGCGACCTACCAGCGGCTCATCGTCGAGACGACGCGGCAGCACTGTTGAGCGCCCCGCGGCGCTGACTGCGGCCGCTCGGCCACGTGCGCGTCCGCGTCGAGGATCTCGAAGCCGTGGCGCCACTTCCCCGCGTCCTCGAGTGCCTCGAGCCGATCGAGGATGCGCCCCGCGCGTGCCTCTGGCAAGCTGAGGCGCCTCCGAGGACCCATGGCCGCTGCGCACGGTCTCGACGACGGCTACTTCGGCTGGCGCGCAACGAGGGTGTTCGTGGCCGGCCTCTTCCATCTCCTCGCCGCGCGCACCCTCGCGCGTGACTTCGAGGCGGCGAAGGCGTGAGCGCGCCCGGCGATGAGGTCGTCTTCTGCCTCGGCTACCCGGCCCTCCAGGCGCCCGGGCACGTGGAGCGCCTGCGCGCGCTCGATCCGCGGGTCGAGGTGGTGGCGCTCCCGGTCGACCCGGGGAGCGAGTGGATGAGCGTGCCGCCGAAGGATCCCCACGACGAGCCGCCCCCCTGGGCCCTGGGCGTCGCGGACGCGCGCCGGCGCGCGCTCGCGCGCGCCGAGGTCCTCTTCGCGCTCCACGCGCCGAAGGAGCTGATGCAGCTCGCGCCGCGGCTGCGCTGGATCCAGGGCGTCGGCGCCGGGGTCGAGCAGTTCGCGAAGGCCGGCGTCCCGCGCGGGCGCGTCGTCGTGACCCACGCCTCGGGCGTGGGCTCGGCGTCGATGGCCGAGTTCGTGATCGGGCGGCTCCTGCAGGTGTGGAAGCGCTTCCGCGAGGCGGAGCGCCACCAGGAGACCCACGAGTACGTGCGGACCTACGGCCGCACCTTCGCCGGCTCGACGCTCGGCATCGTCGGGCTCGGGAGCATCGGCCGCGCCGTCGCCGAGCGCGCGCGCGCCCTCGGCCTGCGCGTGCTCGGCCTGCGCCGCAGCGCGACCGGCGGCGCGGGCCCGGATCCCGCCGACGAGCTCTACGGCCCCGAGCGGCTGCACGAGATGCTCGCGCGCTCCGACGCGGTGGTGCTCGCGGCGCCCGAGACCCCGGAGACCTTCCACCTGATCGACGCCGCGGCGCTCGCCGCGATGCGGCCGGGCTCGGTCCTCGTGAACGTCGCGCGCGGCTCGCTGGTCGACGAGCCGGCCCTCGTCGCGGCGCTCACGACCGGCCACGTCGCGGCGGCCGCGCTCGACGTCTTCGAGCAGGAGCCCCTGCCGCCCGAGAGCCCCCTCTGGGACCTCCCGAACGTCTACGTCTCCGCGCACTCCGCGGTCTCCGTCGACCGCTACCTCGACGAGGTCTTCGACCTCTTCGTCGACAACGCCGCCCGCTACCTGCGCGGCGAGCCGCTGCGCAACCGGGTCGACATGGCGGCGCTCGGGTTCCGCGGCGAGCTCCCGGCGTGGTAGGCTCGTGCCGAAGCTCGGGAGGCTCACCATGCTCGATCTCCTGGTCCGCGGCGGGACGATACTCGACGGCTCCGGAGGGGCGCGCTTCACGGGCGACGTCGGCGTCCGCGACGGCCGCATCGCCGCGGTCGGGCGCGTCGGCGAGCCGGCGCGGCGCACGCTCGAGGCGAGCGGCCTCGTCGTCACCCCGGGCTGGGTCGACATCCACACCCACTACGACGGCCAGGTCACCTGGGACCCGCTCCTGACACCCTCGTGCTGGCACGGCGTCACCACGGTCGTGATGGGCAACTGTGGCGTGGGCTTCGCACCCGTGCGGCCCGGCTCGCAGGACTACCTGATCCGGCTGATGGAGGGTGTCGAGGACATCCCGGGCACCGCGCTCGCCGAGGGGATCCGCTGGGAGTGGGAGAGCTTCCCGGAGTACCTCGACGCGATCGGGCGCCGGAGCTACGCCCTCGACGTCGCCGCGCAGCTGCCGCATGCGGCGCTGCGCTTCTACGTGATGGGCGAGCGCGGCGCGGACCACGCCGAGGCGCCGACCCCCGAGGAGATCGACGCGATGGGCCGCCTCGCGCGCGAGGCGGTGCGCGCGGGCGCGCTCGGCTTCACCACCTCGCGCACGCGCAACCACCGCGCGAGCGACGGGCGATTCACGCCGAGCCTCAGCGCCCCCGAGGCCGAGCTCGTCGGCATCGCGCGCCGCATGGGCGAGGCCGGCCAGGGGGTCTTCGAGATCGTGTCGGACTTCGCCGGCCGCGAGGCCGAGTGGGCGATCTTCCGGCGGATGGTCGAGGTGTCGGGCCGGCCGATGTCGATCTCGCTCGCGCAGGCGGACGCGGCGCCCGAGTCCTGGCGCCTCGCCCTCGGGATCCTGGCCGAGGCGAACGCCGCGGGCCTCCCGATGAAGGCGCAGGTGGCGGCGCGCGCGATCGGGCTCCTGCTCGGCCTCGACGCAACGATGAATCCCTTTTGCAGCCACCCGAGCTGGCCCGCGCTCGCGGCGCTGCCCCGCGCCGATCGCCTCGCGCGCCTGCGCGATCCGTCCGTGCGCTCGCGGCTCCTCGCCGAGGAGCCGGCGCAGGCGATGGCGGGCATCATCTTCGCCTTCGAGCGTCTCTTCGCGCTCGGCGACCCGCCGGACTACGAGCCGCCCGCCGAGAAGAGCGTCGCCGCCCTGGCGGCGCGGCGCGGCATCCCGCCCGCCGAGCTCGCCTACGAGCTCCTGCTTCAGGACGAGGGCCGGCAGCTCCTCTACCGGCCGGTGCTCAACTACAGCCACGGCAACCTCGACGCGATCCGCGAGATGCTCCTCGACCCGCACACGGTGCCGGGGCTCGGCGACGCCGGCGCACACGTGGGGCTGATCTGCGACGGCAGCTTCCCGACCTTCCTGGTCTCTCACTGGGGGAAGGACCGCGTGCGCGGCGAGAAGCTCCCCGTGGAGAAGCTGGTGCGGAGCCAGACCTCCGACACCGCGGCGCTCGTCGGCCTCGGCGACCGCGGCCGCCTGGTACCCGGCCTGCGCGCCGATCTCAACCTGATCGAGTGGGAAGCCCTCGGCGTGCGTCACCCCGAGATCGTCTTCGACCTCCCCGCCGGCGGGAAGCGCCTCGTGCAGCGCGCCACCGGCTACCGCGCGACCGTCGTCGCGGGCGAGGTGACCTTCGAGGCCGGCGAGTCGACGGGCGCCCTCCCGGGCCGCCTCGTGCGCGGGGCGCGCGGCGCGTAGCGCGGCGCCGTCCGTGCGCCGCTGGCTGGCCCGCCCCGCGCGTGTAGGATGGCGGCCCATGAAGCATCGGGTCGTCGCTCTCACCGCCCTCGTTCTCGCCTGCGCTCGCGAGGAGGCGCCTCGACCCGCCACCGGCGAGTCCGCTCCGGCCGCGCCCGATGCGCAAGGCCATACGGCGCCGAGCGCGTCGACCTCGGCCGCGAACGCCGCCGTGGCGACGGCGCTCCCGCTCGATCAAGTCCAGGACTTCGAGGACGCGCGCCGCGGCCTCGTCGCGAGCGACCCGGAGGTCGCGATCGAGGCGGCGGACGGGCGCAGCATCTGGGACACGCGCGCCTACGCCTTCGTCGCGGGCGATGCACCCGCGAGCGTGAACCCGAGCCTCTGGCGGCAGGCGAAGCTGAACGCCGGCCACGGGCTCTTCGAGGTCGCGCCGGGGGTGCACCAGGTGCGCGGCTACGACATCGCGAACCTGAGCGTGATCCAGGGCCAGACGGGCTGGATCCTGGTCGACCCGCTCGGGTCGCAGGAGACGGCCGCCGCGGCGCTCGCGCTCGCGAGGCGTCACCTCGGCGGAGCACCCATCGTCGCCGTGATCTTCACGCACAGCCACGTCGACCACTTCGGCGGGATCGGCGCCGTGCTCGCCGATCCCGCGCTCGGCCCCGACTTACGCGTCGTGGCGCCGAAGGGATTCGTCGAGGAGGCGACGAGCGAGAACGTGCTCGCGGGAGTCGCGATGGCCCGCCGCGCGACCTTCCAGTTCGGGACCTCGCTCGCGCGCACGCCGCGGGGCCACGTGGACACGGGTCTCGGCAGGGACATCTCGCGCGGCACGATCTCGATCCTCGAGCCCACCGACCTCGTCGACCACACGCCGCAGGAGATGGAGATCGATGGCGTGCGCTTCGTCTTCCAGTACGCGCCGGGCTCGGAGGCGCCGGCGGAGCTCACCTTCTACCTGCCCGACGCGAGAGCCTTCTGCGGCGCCGAGGTCGTGACCCACAACCTGCACAACCTCTACACGCTGCGGGGCGCCAAGGTCCGCGACGCGCTGCGTTGGAGCGGCTACATCGACGAGGCGATCGGCCTCTTCGGCGCCGCCGAGGTGGTCTTCGCGAGCCACCACTGGCCGGTGTGGGGCAACGAGCGCGTGATCACCTACCTGAAGCAGCAGCGCGACCTCTACCGCTACATCCACGATCAGGCGCTGCGCCTCGCGAACGCCGGCCAGACGCCGCAGGAGATCGCCGAGGCGCTCGAGCTCCCCGATTCGCTGCGCCCGGTCTTCGCGACCCGCGGCTACTACGGAACGGTCCGCCACAACGCGAAGGGCGTGTACCAGTACTACTTCGGCTGGTACGACGGAAATCCGGCCCACCTCGATCCGCTGCCCCCCGTCGAGGCGGGCCGGCGCTACGTCGAGGCCATGGGGGGCGCGGCCGCGGTGCTCGAGCAGGCCCGCGGGGCCTTCGAGCGCGGCGAGTACCGCTGGGTCGCGATGCTTCTCGACCACCTCGTCTTCGCCGAGCCCGAAAATGTACGAGCGCGCGAGCTCCTGGCCGCTGCCTACGACCAGCTCGGCTACCAGGCCGAGTCCGGAGTGTGGCGCGACGTCTACCTGACCGGCGCCCTCGAGCTGCGCCACGGGGCGCAGGCCTCGCCGACGAGCCTCGCGTCCGCCGCGGGGCTGCTCCAGCGCCTTCCGCTCGAGCTCTTCTTCGCGTCGCTCGCCACGCGCCTCGACGGCCGCGAGGCGCAGGGCCGCGACACGAAGATCAACCTGGTCTTCACCGACGTGGGCGAGACCTGGGTGCTCTCGCTCGAGAACGCGGTCCTGCACCACCAGCGGAGCGACCCGGCGCCCGACGCCGCCGCGACGGTGCGGCTCACCCGCGATCTCCTGCTGCGCCTCGTCACGGGTCAGGCGGGCCTGCGCGAGCTCGTCTTCTCGGACGAGCTCTCCGTCGACGGGTCGCGCCTCGAGCTCCTCGCCTTCCTGTCGCTCCTCGACCGCCCCGGTGGGAGCTTCCCGATCGTGACGCCGTGAATCGCGAGCCCACGCCGTCGCGCCACGCGCGTGACGCGGCGCGCTGCAACGGGTAGGATCGCTGGATGCGCTTCGGCGAGTGGCTCCGGCCCCGGCTCCTCGACTGGATGATGAGCCAGCTCGACGAGCTGCGCGTGCCGACCGTCGCGCTCGCCGAGGGGCAGGTGCTGGAGATCGGGTTCGGGACGGGCCTGAACCTGCCGCACTACGGCCCCGGCGTGAAGTCGCTGGTCGCGCTCGAGCCGAAGGTCGCCGCGGGCTACGCCCCGACCGAGACGCGGATCGCGGCGGCGCCCTTCCCGGTGGAGCGCGCTCAGCTGCGCGCCGACGCGAGCCTCCCCTTCGACGCGGGGCGCTTCGACTCGATCGTGAGCACCTGGACGCTCTGCTCGATCCCGGACCTCGCCCGGGCGCTCGCGGAGCTGCGCCGCGTGCTCCGCCCCGGCGGCCGCTTCGTCTTCGTGGAGCACGGGCGCGCGGAGTCCGAGCGCACGGCGCGCTGGCAGGACCGCCTCAACCCGCTCTGGGTCCGCATCGCCGACGGCTGCAACATGAACCGGCCCATCGACCGCCTCGTCGAGGCGGGCGGCTTCCGGCTCGCGGCGCTCGATCGCTTCCGCGACGAGGGCCCGGGCGTCCTCGCGCAGATGTACCGCGGCGTGGCCGAGCGGGCGTAGCTCGATGAGCTTCGCTCGCCTGCGGCTCGCTGCGCGCCCGCTTCGCGGGCTTGCACGCAGCTAGCTGGGCCGGTGGTAGAAGTGTCCGCGCAGGCCGCCATCCCCCCGTCGCGCGCTGCGCGCGGCCTCGCGAGCGAGGAGGCGCGGCGGCGCCTCGCGCGCTATGGCCCGAACGCGCTCCCCGAGGCGCCGCGGCTCCCGCTCTGGCGCCGCGTCGTGCGCCAGCTGCGGAGCGCGCTCATCTACGTCTTGCTGGCGGCGCTCGCCGTCGACCTCGGCATCTGGATCTCGGACGGCGCGGCGGGCGTCCCGATCGAGCCGATTGCGATCGCCGCCATCCTGATCCTGAACGCGACCCTCGGCGTCTGGCAGGAGTACCGGGCCGAGGATGCGCTCGCGAAGCTGCGGGAGCTCGAGGCGCCGCAGGTCCAGGCTCTGCGCGACGGCCGGCTCGCGCTCGTGGCGAGCCGCGACCTCGTCCCCGGCGACGTGGCGCGCATCGCGGCCGGCGGGCGCGTGCCGGCCGACGCGCGCGTCGACGGCGAGGGCGGTCTGCTCGTCGACGAGTCGATCCTGACCGGCGAGTCGGTCCCGGTCGAGAAGGGGCCGGACGGCGAGGTCTTCGCGGGGACGCTCGTCGTGCGCGGTGCCGCGTACGTCGAGATTACCCGCACCGGCCCGGCGAGCGCGATGGGGCGCATCGCCGAGATGCTGAGCCGCGTCCGTCCCGACCCGACCCCGCTCGAGCGGCGGCTCGAGGCGTTCGGCAACCGGATCGCAGCCTGGGTCGTGGCACTCGCGGTCGCGCTGGTGGCCGGCGGCGTGTGGGTCGAGGGCTGGTCGAGCCTCGACGACGCCTTCGTGTGGGCCGTGGCGCTCGCCGTCGCGGCGATCCCCGAGGGCCTGCCGGCGGTCCTCACGCTGACGCTCGCCCTCGGCGTCGAGCGCATGTCCCGGCGCCAGGCGGTGGTGCGCAAGCTCGCGGCGGTGGAGGCGCTCGGCTCGGTGACGGTGATCGTCACCGACAAGACGGGGACGCTCACCGAGAACCGCATGCTCGTGCGCGAGGTCGATTCGCCGGATCTCCCGCGCGCGCTCCGTGCGATGACGCTCGCAAACGAGGCCGATCCCGACACCGGCGCGGGCGATCCGCTCGAGACGAGCCTCTACGCCCATGCCCGGGAGCAGGGCCTGGACCCGCTCGCGCTGCGCCTCGCCTGCGCGCGCCAGAGCACCCGCGCCTTCGACAGCGCGTGGAAGTTCATGCGCGTCAGCGTGCGCGAGGAGGGCAGGACCGCGAGCTACCTGAAGGGGGCTCCCGAGGTGCTGCTCGCGCGCTCGGCGCTCCCCGAAGCGGAGCGCCGCGGCTGGGCGGAGCGGGCCGAGGCGGGTGCCGCCCGGGGCCTGCGCGTGCTCGCGCTCGCCTGGGCGCCCGGGGAGGCCGAGGAGGGGCTCGAGTGGCTCGGCCTCGTGCTCTTCTGGGATCCGCCGCGCGCCGAGGTGCCGGACGCGCTCCAGGCGGCGCGCGCGGCCGGGGTGCGCGTCATCATGGTGACGGGCGACCATCCGGCGACGGCGGCGTCCATCGCGCGGACGGTCGGCATCGACGGCGATCGCATCGTGACGGGCGCGGAGCTCGACCGCCTCTCGCCCGAGGCGCTCCGCGAGCGGGTGGCGGAGGTGAGCGTCTTCGCGCGGGTGACGCCCGAGCACAAGCTCGCGCTCGTCGAAGCGCTGAAGGCGCGCGGCGAGATCGTCGCGATGACCGGCGACGGCGTGAACGACGCCCCGGCGCTCAAGCGCGCCGACGTCGGAGTGGCCATGGGGCGCCGCGGCAGCGACGTGAGCCGCGAGGTCGCCGACCTGGTCCTCCTCGACGACAACTTCGCGACCATCGTCGCCGCGATCGAGGAGGGCCGGAACATCTACGAGAACATCCAGAAGTTCATCCACTTCCTCTTCTCGACCAACGTCTCGCTGGTGCTCCTGGTGGCGATCGGCGCGATCGGGAGCGCCGTCCTCGACCTGCGCGACGCGGAGGGGATGCTGCTGGTGCCGCTCACGGCGGTGCAGCTGCTCTGGATCAACATCATCTCGAACGGCCCGCCCGCGCTGGCCATCGGGCTCGACCGCACGCCGGGGGTGATGGCGCGCGGCCCGCGCCCGCGCGAGGCGACCCTGCTCGGCCGCCGGGCGCTGCGCTTCGTGCTCGTCACGGGCTCCGCGAAGGCGGCACTCGGCCTCGGCATGCTCGTCGTGCTGCCGGTCGTGGGCTTCACGACCCTGGCGACGCGCACCGCGGTCTTCCTCTACGAGACCCTCGCGCAGCTCGCCTACGCCTATCCGTCGCGGCAGCTCGAGGACCCCCCCCTCCGCAACCGGGTGCTGAACGCGATCGTGCTCCTGAGCGCGCTGCTCCAGCCGCTGCTCGTCTACCTCCCCGGCGCGCGGCGCCTGCTCGGCCTCGAACGGATCGACCCGCTCGCCTGGGGCTGGGTCGTCGGCGGGGTGGCGGCCGCCTGGCTCTTCGCGGACGGTTACAGCCGGCGCATGCGCCGCGAGGGGACGCTCCGCACGGGTGGCAGCGTCTCGTAGGCCGCGGCCGAGGAGAAGCCGCCCCGGCGCCAGCGATCGCCGGCAGGCAGACCATCAGGATCGCGGCTGAGGCGAGATGCCGCACACCGGGAGGCCTGCATCGGGGGCCGCCGGCGGCCACGGGCCCCCGCCCTCCCATCGTGCTATGCGTCAGCCCCGCGCCGCACGCCCTGGGGCGTTGGCCGACTTCTCGGAGGAGCGTTCATGAAGCGAGCACGCATCGCGGCGGCCGCCCTCGGCCTGTTCGTCGCCGGACTGGGGGGAGCCGCCGCGCTCGCGGGGGCCAAGGAGCAGACGGTGAAGGAGCTCATGGGCGAGAACTTCGCCGGGCTGCAGCAGATCCTGATCTCCCTGATCACCTCGAACTACTCGGGCGTGCCCGCGCAGGTGAAGGTCATCCACGACCACGCGGCCGCGCTGGCCCAGATGGTGCCGGCCAACGCACAGGCCGACCGCGATCGCTTCCTGAGCTACGCCTACGAGCTGCGCACCCACGCCGACGACCTCGGTGCGATCGTGCAGGCGCTGATGGAGCACGACAAGGGCAAGCAGCAGCTGGCCACCGACTCGCTGCGCGAGGCCGCCGCCGCGCACTACGGCGGCATGGTCACCATGTGCGTCGCCTGCCACAACCGCTTCCGCGCGACCGCCGTCCGCTAGGAGACTGACCCAAGACTGGCGCGGTAAGACCGGGCGCCGAGGCGCGCCGCCGGCTGCCTAGGAGGCGAGGCGCCGGATCTTGGCGCGCAGGCCGACGAGGACGAGGACGATCAGCCCGAGGGCGACGGCGAGGCCGCGGCGCCGCGCCGCCAGCTCCTTCAGCGCGTCGCTTGCGCTGGCGATGGCCGCGCGCGCCTGCCCGAGGCCCTCCGCCTGGGTGGTGGCGAAGGCGCTGCCCGCGTCGGTGCGGAAGCCGTGCACGAGCGCCTCGAGCTGGATCTGCGCGTCGATGGCGCGGTCGAGGCTCGAGAGCCCCGCCTGCACCGGCACGCCGCCGGCGCGCGCGCGGAGCATGATGCGCTCGGCGCGGGCCGTGAGCGACGTGATCTCGCGCATGCGCTCCATGACCTCGACCCCGAGCCGGAAGCCCTGCCCGCTGCCGAGCACCGGCTCGGCCGTGTGGCAGTCGCTGCAGCGCACCACCCCCTCCTGGCGCTCCGCGCTCGTCTCGGGGTCGCGGCTCGTGACCGTCGTCTTGCCGATGCGGAAGCGCTGGAGCAGGCGCTCGAAGGCGGGGCTCAGCGCGGCTCCGCCCTCCGCCGGGCCGCCGCCCTCGACGTGGTGGAACGGAAGCGCCAGCATCCGGTCCACCATCCAGTCGAAGAGCTTGCTGCCCGTGCGCCCCTCCGCCTGCGCCAGCAGCGCGTTCCGGGTGCGGACGTAGCCCTCGCGCAGGTCCTCGGGCTCGAACTCGGCGCCCTGCGCGCCCGCGACGTCCTCGTGGCAGAAGGCGCAGGGGTAGGGCGGCAGCGGCGCCAGCATGGCCAGGGTCGGGCGCATCACCGAGTGGTTCCCGTGGCAGGTGGCGCACTCGGCGAAGTGGTGCAAGCCGGTGAGCGCCGCCTGGGGATCGGGCGCCTCGTGGCAGGCGTCGCAGCGGCCCCCGGCCTCCGCGAGGTACTCGTTGTGCCGGTGGAAGCCCTCGCGCTTGGCGCTCGCGCGGAAGAGCGTGGCCTCGCGCCCGTGGCAGTTCCCGCAGACGAGGGACACCGAATCGACCCCCGGAGGCGCGGCGCCGTGGTTTCCGTGGCAGTCGTTGCAGGTGGGCGCCGACAGGTCTCCGCGCCCGAGCAGCGCCTCCGCGTGTACGCTGTGGCGCCAGCGCGCGTACTGGTCCGTCGGCAGCGGCGAGCCGTCGGCGAGCTTGGCGCCGGCCATGTGGTCGGCCTCGGCGTGGCAGCCCGCGCAGGTCGTGGCCACCCGCAGCGGATACACCGGAGAGCGTGGATCGCCCACCCGTAGGATGCCATGGGAGCCGTGGCAGCTCACGCAGGTCGCGACCTGCGTGTTGCCCTGGGCGCGCGCGACGCCGTGGTGGCTGGTCCAGTACTCGCGCTCCTGGTCGATGCGCTCGCCCGGGTCGTAGCGCTTCATCGTCTCGGGGTCGGAGTGGCAGCGGCCGCAGAAGCCGGGGACGGCCGCGCGCTCGGGGACGTCGCGGAAGGGGTTGGCCGCCCAGCCGGCGTCCATGGCGAGATCCGCGTCGCCGGCGCGCGCCGGATCGGGGTTGCCGCCGTGACAGTCCTGGCAGGAGAGTCCGAGCTTCGCGTGGACGTCGTCGTCGAGCTTCTGCCGCAGCTCCTGCGCGGCGTCGCCGAAGACCTCGGCGTCGAAGTGACAGGCGGTGCATGAGGTTCGCGGCGCGTCGGCGGCGCGGCCGGCGCCCGCGAGGGCCGCGAGGGGCAGCAGCAGCGCGAGCGCTCGCGGCGGCCTCATGGCCGCGCGCTCCCGCCCCCTCCGCGGGTACCCGCCCCGAGCACGACCAGCACGGCGAGCGTCCCCACCACGGCGTACACCGGCGCCCAGGAGCGGTAGCCCCATGCGGTCATGCCCACCGCGTAGGCCACGGCGGCGGCGCCGATCACGCCGAAGGCGGCGCTCCCGCGCCCCGCGCGCGCCCGGTCGAGGAACGGCACCAGCAGCAGCAGCCCGGCGCCGAGCCCGAAGCCGAGGATGGCCAGCGCCTCGTACTCGATGCCCGCGATGGCGCCACCCGGGACGAGCTTGAGCGTCTGGAACATGAAGACGAAGTACCACTCGGGGCGGATGTCGGCGTAGGCGGGCGCGAAGGGATCGGCCTTCTCGCCGAGCTCCCACGGAAACAGCGCCGCGAGTGCGGTGATCACGCCGAGCGCCAGAATCCAGCCGAAGAGGTCGCGCAGCAGGAAGTCGGGGAAGAAGCGCATGCTGCGGCCGGGCCGGTCGGACTGCTCCACTCCCGGCGGAACGCTCATGCCCTGGATCTGCACCTGCACCAGGTGGAAGACGAGCAGCAGCGCCGCGACGGCGGGAAGGATCGCCACGTGCCAGCCGTAGAAGCGCGAGAGCGTGCCGCCGCTCACCCGATCGCCGCCGCGCAGGAAGCGCAGCATCCACTCGCCCACCACGGGCACGCTGCCGGCGATGTCGGTGCCGACCTTCGTCGCGAAGTAGGCCAGCTGGTTCCACGGCAGCAGGTAGCCGGAGAAGCCGAAGGCGAGCAGGACGAAGAAGAGCAGACAGCCGGAGAGCCAGGTGAGCTCGCGGGGGGGCCGGTAGGCCTTCAGGAAGTAGACGCTCGCGAGGTGCACGAAGGCGAAGAAGATCATCAGGTTGGCGGACCACGAGTGGATCGAGCGGATCAGCCAGCCGAACGAGACGGTGGTCATGATGAACTCGACCGACTCGAAGGCCTCGTCGGCGGAGGGGCGGTAGTAGAGCATCAGCAGCATGCCGGTGCCGACCTGCACCAGGAAGAAGAAGAGCGCCATGCCGCCGAGGAAGTAGAAGATCGAGTAGCGGTGGACCGGAACCGTCTTGTGCGCGGCGAAGCCCCGGATCGCCGCGAGCGGCAGGCGCTCCTCGAGCCACGCCCCGAGGCTCACCGCACCCGCCTCACGGCCTCACACCCGCGTCACCACCAGGGCATCGGGCTGGCCCGGCCCGCGCGCCACGCGGTTCACCTCGTAGCGCTCGAGCGGCCGCGGGGGCGGCCCCGCCACGTTGCGGCCGGTCAGGTCGTAGTGGCCGCTGTGACAGTTGCACCAGATGCGCCGCTCGGCGCGCTGGTACTCGACGATGCAGGCGAGGTGGGTGCAGGTGGCCGAGAAGGCCCGGAAGTCGTCCTCGGCCAGCCGGATCAGGATCACCGGCTCCGCGCCGAAGCGCACGATCTTGAAGCCGCGCTGCATCAGCTCCGGATCGTTGACGGCGCCCGCCTCCACCTGACGCGTGGTGGCCTCGGGCACCCGCGGCGGGCTCAGGTAGCGCAGGACCGGATACGCGATCGAGAGCAGCAGCGCGCCCGCGGAGGTGCCGAGGATCCAATCCAGGAGGCTGCGGCGCGACAGCAGCCGGGGACCTTCGGCATCGGCACTCACTCCGCTTCCCCCCGCACGCAGTCCGCTCGGTCTACTTCGGGGCGGCCGAGGCGCCCGCGAGCGCGCGGATGTGGACGGCGATGGTGCGCAGATCGTCGTCGCTGACCTTGGAGGCGATGGACTTGTGCTTGGGATTCGCGCGGAAGGCCGAGACGACGGCATCGGCCGAATCCTCCGCGACCCACTTCGGATCGACGAGCGACTTCGCCTTCATCGCCTTTCCCATGGGTGTGGCGCCGTGGCCGTCGGCTCCGTGGCACTTGACGCAGTTGGCTTCGTAGAGCTTCGCACCCTCCTCGGCCGACGCTGGAGACGGGCCGAGGCACAGGACGCCGAGAGCGACAGCGAGAAGAGCGGACGAGGAGCGCATGGGCGTTCTCCTTGCGCCGGGGGGCCGGCGCGGTGGAAGAGTTGCAGGTTCGAGACGTCGGAGGTGCAGGCTACCCCGTGCACGGATTCGAAATCAACGCGCGGTCCATCGGTGGACGACGATCCGCAGGGCGCTGGGGCGCAAAGCCCCATGGCTCGTGTCCGACTCATCCGCGGCACGGAAGTTGATTTGCTGCCGAGGCAAGATAGTCGGCCACTTCTTCCTTGACAGAGGGTCTCGTCCTGGGGGGAAATAGGTGAACGCTGGTTGCGAGTCGGCATCGTCGCTCGCTGGAGGGTCGGCTCATGATGCGTGCTCGAGGTCAGGCTGCGCGCGACGCCGGAACGCGGGCGGCGAGCTGGCTGCACTGGGTCGGGCTGTGTCTCGGCGCCCTGCTGGTCACCGCGCTGCCCGCGCGAGCGCTGCCGCCGAACTACGTGGGCGACGAGGTCTGCGCCGGCTGCCACGAGGATCTCCTCCCGCACTACTCGGCGACGATCCACGCGAAGGTGCTCAACGAGACCAATGCGCGGACGGAAGCGATGCGGCGGGGCTGCGAGGCGTGCCATGGCCCCGGCCAGGCCCACGTCGAGGCGGGCGGCGGCCGCGGGGAGGGCGGAGAGGGCTGGGTCAGCTTCCAGACGGACTCGGGCGAGAGCGCGGAGGTCCAGAACGCGGTCTGTTTCGGCTGCCACAAGGGCGGCGAGCAGCTCTATTGGAAGGGCAGCCCCCACCAGTCGCGCGGCGCGCCCTGCACCAGCTGCCACGACGTGATGCGAAACGTCTCGACGGACAAGATGCTCGCCGAGTCGAACGTCGTGGAAACCTGCGCGCAGTGCCACCTGATCAAGCGCTCGCAGACCTTCCGCAACTCCCACATGCCGCTGCGCCAGGGGCCGCTCAAGGAAGGCTGGATGGACTGCAGCTCCTGCCACAACCCGCACGGGACGATCACCCCGAAGCTGATCGCCGCCCAGTCGACCAACGACTCCTGCTACTCCTGCCACGCGGACAAGCGCGGGCCCTTCCTCTGGGAGCACGCGCCGGTGACGGAGAACTGCACCAACTGCCACGACCCGCACGGCTCGATCACCACGTCGCTGCTGAAGATGCCCGTGCCGCAGCTGTGCCAGACCTGCCACGTGGCCACGCGGCACCCCTCCAACCCGTATTCCGCCACGGACCGGAGGGCGTTCGGGCGCGGATGTCTGCACTGCCACAACAGCATCCACGGCAGCAACCACCCCTCCGGTACGGCCTTCACCCGCTGACCGCGGTCTAGAGGAGCCTCGCCATGGCGACGATCAGGAGCGAAGCAGTGGGGCGGGTTTCGCGAGGCGCGACGGGTGTCGCGCTCGCGCTGGCGCTGCTCCACGCGGGCCCGGCCGCCGCCGAGACGAAGCTCGGCCCGGTGACCCTCTCGGGCGAGGCCGAGCTGGGCGGGCGGGTCGTCTGGGACAGCGGCGACGAGGCGAAGTTCGAGGAGTACCGGGACCTGCGCGACGGCGTCATCGGCAACTTCGACCTGCTGGTCGAGAACGAGGCGATCACGCACTGGCTGCGCGGGCGCGGCGAGAACGTGGGCTACGACGACCAGCGCTACTGGCTCGAGGGCGGCCGCTACGGGCTCTACCAGATCGAGGCGTTCTACGGCGAGCTGCCGCACATCTTCAGCAACTCGGCCCGGACGCCCTACGTTCGCGCCGGCGAGAGGACCTTCGAGCTGCCGCAGGTGCCGCCCCCCCCGGGGGGCTTTCTGTTCGGGGACGTGGACCAGGAGCTGAAATGGCGGGAGGGGAGATTCGGGACGAAGTACCACCTGGGCGAGTCGCTGCTTTTCGAGACGAGCTACCGGATCCAGGACAAGCGCGCCACGGGCAACTGGGGGATGGCCTTCGGAAGCCCGGGTGGAACCTTCACCAGCATCCCGAGGCGTGTCGACGAGCGCATCCACGAGGCCCGGGCCGGGGTCGACTGGCTGCTCGGCGACGCCAGCATCAGCGTCGAGTACCTCGGCAACTTCTTCCAGAACGACAACAAGTTCGTGGTCGCCGACAACCCGAACTTCCCGGCGCAGCCCGGCCCCGAGGGCCGTGCCGCGACGCCTCCGAACAACTGGGCCCAGAGCCTGTCGCTGGCGGGAGCGGCCTCGCTCCCGCTCGGGGTGCCGAACCGCGTCTCTGGGAGCTTCGTCTACGGATTCCGGCGCCAGGACGACGATTTCCTGCCCCACACGATCAACCCCGCCTTTGCGGGCAACCCGGCTCTCGTTCTTCCGGACTCGAGCCTCGACGGCAAGGTGCAGACGCTCCTCGGCAACGTCCTGGCGACGGTCCAGCCCGCCGAGGACCTCTCCGCGAAGCTCCGCTACCGGATCTACGACCTGGACAACCAGACCGACTCGCTCTTCTTCCCCGGCAACGTCGAGAACGACGGAATTCTGAGGGTTGCGGCCGCGGACGCGAAGCAGAGCGTCGCCAGCAGCTACACCCGGCAGAACGGCGACCTCGACCTCGCCTGGGACTTCGCCCGCGGCTGGACCGGCGTGGCGGGCTTCGGCTTCGAGTACTGGGACCGCAGCGACGACCGGGAGGTCGAGGAGCTGTGGGACTACGGGCCGAGCCTGAAGCTCGACTACCGGACGCTCGCCGGAACGCTCCTCCACGCGGGCTACCAGTTCCGCAACCGGGACGGGTCCAACTACGATGCCCTGGCCCCGCTCGATGCCGTCCACGGCCCCGGAGAGGTGTGTCCCGGTATCAACACGTTCTGCCGGGTGCGCAAGTACGACGAGGCGGACCGCACCCTGAACCGCTTCGATCTGCTCGGGCAGTTCGTGCCGATGGAGCCGCTCGAGCTGACCCTCACCGGGAACGTCGACTACTCCGACTACGACCAGACGGACTACGGCCTCACCAAGGCGATTGGCTGGCACGTGGGCAGCGACGTCTACTACCAGATCCACCCCCGCGTCGGACTGCTCACCTATTACACGTACGAGTGGCGCAGGCTCTGGCAGGACTCGCGGCAGCGCAGCGTCTCGGGGGTACTACCGACCGAAGGCGCCGAGTGGGACAGCAACACCCAGTACCAGTACCACAACGGGGGCGTGACCCTGAACCTGACGGTGTTCCCCGAGAAGCTCGACGCGGAGCTCGGCTACCTGATCGAGTACGGGCAGGAGAAGACCCGGGCCGAGGGAGGTACCGCCGTGAACCTGCCCCGGATCCACGACACGCTCCAGGCGGCTCACGCCACCGTGTCCTGGCACTTCACCGATCGGGTCACCCTGCGCGCCGGCTATCGCTGGGAGAAGTACGACATCACGAACATCCGCGACGACAACGTGCCCACCGCGCTGTTTGTCGGAGGAAATCTCTACCTGGGGGACGTGATCAACGACTACACCGCGAACATCTTCGGGATCAGCGCGGTGGTCGAGTTCTAGCCAGCTCCCGCAGAGTGGCGTGAGCTCTGCTCCGCCGCCCGCCTGGCGCCGCGCTCCCGCAGCAGGCGCCGCGTGAGCGCGACCGCGCCGAGCGCGCAACCGACCACCACCAGCGGGTGCCCCACGAACATGAAGTAGCTGGCCGAACGGCCGCTCGGCGCCAGCGCCACCCAGATCAGGATCAGCTGAGATGCGATCACCATCGCGGCCGCGATGCGCCCCATCATCGCGAGGCCCTCCAGGCGGCGACACCCTCGAGCGCCTCCGGCGGGTGGGGCGCCGGATGGCAGGCCCCCACGCAGCCCATCTCGCCGGAGAGCAGGGCCTTCTGGAGATCGGGATCCCGGTGCGTCTCCTCCTGGCGAAACGGCGCCGCCTGCGCGTGGCAGTCGAGACAGGATGCGATGTCGAAGGTGCCCGACTTCTGGAGGGGGAGCTCGTAGTTTCCGGTGACGGTGTGGACCATGTGCATGACGCCGGCGAACTTGGCCCGCGCATCGCCCCACAGGCCGTAGCCGCCGTGGCAGCGGTAGCACGCGGCGTCGTGGGGGACGGCGCCGCGGCGGTAGTGGATGCTCGAGAGGTATTCCGTGTCGCTGCGCATGGCCTCGACGATGGGCGACATGGTCTCGTGGCACGAGCCGCAGAACTCGACGCGCTTCGACTCCTCGAGGAGGTGCAGGTTGCCGAGCGCGTAGGCGAAGAGCGGCACGAGCAGCAGCGCCGAGAGACTGAGGGCACTGGGGAGCCGACCCCGCACCAGGGCCACGAGCGCCGCGGCGATCACGACACCGGCGAGGATCGCGATGAGCGGGCCCATGCGGTCGGGCTCGTGCGGAGCGACGAAGAGGGGACCCAGGTCCTCCATCCGGGGCAGCGGCTCCTTTCGAGGGAGCATCCTGCACCACGCCGAGTCGGCACGCAACGATCCGACCGCGAGGCCTCCGCGGGGCGACTGTCCCAATCGGTCGCATCGGTGGGGCCTCCAGGGACGGGGCGCAATCAGCGTCGGAAGCGATCGCCATCCTCCACCGTCGTCGCAGTTCGCTCGCGCGCGCGGCGTCGAGCCAGGCCGCGCGGCTCGCGCGCGAGAGCGGGGCGCTGGCGCGATCTGCTCCGCTCGCCTAGGCTTGGTCAACCTAGACCAAGGGGTCTCCATGGCCGAATCCATCGTCAACCTCTACCAGGCCAAGACCACGCTCTCCCGCCTGGTCGAACGCGCCGCCGCGGGCGAGGAGATCATCATCGCCAAGGCGGGCAAGCCGATGGCGAAGCTCGTCCCCGCGGCGAAGCCGGCGCGCCGGCGCAAGCCCGGTGGCTGGAAGGGGCGCGTCGCGATCCGGAAGGACTTCGACGCCCCGCTGCCGCCGGCCCTGCGAGCGGCGTTCGAGGGACGTCGCTGATGGCCGCGTCCCGGCTGCTCCTCGATACCCACGTGTTCCTGTGGTGGCGGAGCGACAGCCGGAAGCTGCGGGCGGCCGCGAGGCGAGCGATCGCGGTTGCGGACGTCGTCTTCGTGAGCTCAGCCACCGCCTGGGAGGCGGTCATCAAGATCGCGCTCGGACGGCTCCGCGTCCCCGACACGATCGAGGCTGGGGTCGTGGGCAGCGGCTTCGAGAAGCTCCCGATCGGCTTCCCTCACGCCGAGGCTGCGGCGCGCCTGCCCCCGCACCACGCCGACCCCTTCGACCGCATGCTCGTGGCCCAGGCGCAGATCGAGGGGCTCACGCTCGTCACGCACGACCGGCGTCTGGGGCGTTACGAGGTCGAGCTGCTCTGGACGTGACGTTCTCGGAACCGTCAGCAGATCAGCTCGACCCGCTCGAGCCGCGAGCGCGCTGCCCGCGCGAGCCGGCGGTCCGCCGTCACGAGCGAGGCGTCGAGCTCGATCGCCAGGGCGAGGTACAGGCGGTCGTAGACCGAGTGGTCGAGGGCGTTCGCGAGCTCGAACGCCCGGGCCGCCAGGTCCGAGCTCGCCACGAGCGGCGGGCAATCCACGTCCCACAGCGCGAGGATCTCGGCGGCCCGAAGGCGGTCGGGTCTAGCCGAGCTCGAGGAAGAGCGCTATTATAATGGCCATGAGGCCAGATCAGATGGCCATGAGGTCAGGAGGATGGCCAAGCGTGAAGTCGCGGTCGGAGACTTCCGGCAGCGGGCCACGGAGCTCGTGCGCCAGGTCGAGGAGACGAAGGAGGCCATCACCATCACTCGGCGCGGCGTGCCGGTGGCCGAGCTCCGTGCCGTGACGGTCGATCCCGAGGCGCTGTTGGGATCGGTGACGTACCTCGATCCCGACCTCACGCGCCCCGTCGTGGGCCCCGAAGACTGGGAGTCCGCTTCGTGATCGTGCTCGACACGGCCACGTGGATCTGGCGTGCAAGCGATCCCAAGCGGCTCACCACCCGCGCGCGCCGCGCGATCGACGAGGCGGAGCGCTCGCTCGTCTCCGCCATCAGCGTGTGGGAGGTGGCCATGCTCGTTGCGAAGCGGCGCATCCAACTGGATCGCCCGGTCGAACAGTGGGTCGACATCGCGCTCGCGCTGCCGGGGATCCAGCTCGCGCCGCTCGAGCCGAGGATCGCGGTGCGCAGCACGAAGCTGCCCGGCGCGTTCCACCCCGATCCCGCCGACCGGATCATCGTAGCCACCGCACTCGAGAACGCGGCGCCGATCATCACGCCGGACGAGAGAATCCGCTCGTATCCCCACGTCCAGTCCGCCTGGTGAACGGTTTGGCGCGCGACCGAGCTGGCGGTGGTCGACGTGAACGGAAGTTCACCCTCCTCGAGCGGCTGTGCGGACCTGGTGGCGCGGAGGCGGAGCGAGCTCCGTTCCGTCACGCCGCGACTTCGCGCGCTCCGGGCTCTCGTGGCCGCAGGCGGGGCAGCTCATCGCGGGAGGGTCTCGGGCGGCGGCTCCGCGAGGCCGGCGCACAGCTCCTCGAAGCGCGCGAGCGCCCGCTCGCTGTCGCCGGCGTCGAAGAATTCGTAGCGCTGGATGAGGGGGCCGCGAGTGAGTGCGACGGCGAGGGCGGGGACCTGCTCGAACGGTCCCCCCTCCCGCGTTCCGAACGCGCGCGACATGAACACGGCAGCCGTGCCGGTTCCAGTGCAGGATCCGGAGCAGCTCGACGCTCACGTCGGGCGCCAGGTCGACCCAGGCGCGGAACGAAGCGAGCAACTCGCCGACAGGAAGCTCGCTCAGACCGAGCGTGCGATGCCGACCCGGTCTGCGAGCTGGTGCTCGCGCACGAACTCGCGGAAGGCCTCCTGGACGGCGACCGCGGCGCGCACGGCGCGCAGCGCGTCGTCCTCGGCCACGTGGGGGACGCCAAACGCGCACATCACGCCGTCGCCGAGGAGCTGCACGACCGTGCCGCCGTGCGCTTCGACCGGCGCGCGCACGGCGCGGTGATACGCCTCCATCACGCGCCGCACCGACTCCGGGTCGAGGCGCTCGTGGAGCGCGGTCGATCCGATCAGGTCGGCGAAGACGATGGTCACGACCTTGCGCGAGGCAGCCGCGTCCGCGGGGCTCGCGGCGCCGAGCGATGCGCCGCAGGCCTCGCAGAAGCGCAGCTCGGGCTCGTTCTCGGCGCCGCACGCGGGGCAGCGCGGGACGAGGGAGGCCCCACAGCCGCCACAGAAGCGGGCGCCTGCGCGCATGGGTCTCCCACAGCTCGGGCAGGCCATGGCGACGCTCCGGGTGGGTAGCCCGGGCCGGGCTCCGTATCGCTGCGTGACCCGGCTCCGGGCGGCGGCTGGCGCGCTTGCACGCGCGCCCTAAGCTCATCGGGTCTCCCGCGCGCCCGCGCGAAGGAGAGCTCCATGACCCCTCACGACGCCATCCGGCTCTTCACCAAGACCCTCGAGAACCTCGAGAAGTGGATGGACAAGGCGGGCGAGCGTGCGAAGGCCCGGTCCTTCGACGTGGACGTGCTCGCCCAGGCGCGCCTCGCGCCGGACCAGTTCGCGTTCGCCCAGCAGGTGCAGTCCGCCTGCGACCAGGCGAAGTACGCCGCCGCGTACCTCAGCGGAAAGCCGGCGCCTTCCCACCCGGACACGGAGCAGACCTTCGCCGAGCTCCGCGAGCGCATCCGGAACTGCACGGGCTTCCTGGCGACCGTGCAGGAGAAGGACCTGGCCGGCGCCGCGGATCGGAAGGTGGCCCCGCCCTGGCTCGGCGGCCGCTGGCTGCGCGGAGACGACTATCTCACGCACATGGCCGTGCCGAACTTCTTCTTCCACGTGACGATGGCGTACGCCATCCTGCGCCACAACGGAGTCGAGCTCGGCAAGATGGACTACATCGGCTCGCTTCCGACGCGGGAAGCTTGAAGCAGCGAGCCGCAGCGCGGCGTAGCACGCGCGCTGGGCATGGTCCTGGTGGGCGATCGGCGCCCCGAAGGGCGCCATGATCCCGTCGGCCGTCTACTGGCAGGCAGAGCCTCCGAGCTCCAGCTCGCCCTCGTGTCTCTCGATCGACTCGAGCACGCGCCCATTCGGACGCGACTTGATCGGCTCGGACAATACGTTGGTGTCGAGGAGGAACCGGATGCTCAGAGCGAGACCTCGCGGCCGGCCGACGCGTCTCGGAGGGCCGCGAATTCCTCGTCGCCGATTCCCAGGTGATCGACATCGAGGCGCGCGCGGATCGCAGCGACGCTGTCGACGAAGGAGGGCCTCTCGCCCGTGAGAGCCAGGTACTGCGAGGCGGACACCAGGACGACGACGGGCTCTCCCCGACGGGTGATCTCCACGGCGCGCCCCCGCTCTGCGGTCCGGATCAGGCGGGCGAAGCTCTGGCGCGCTTCGGCAACGGAGTAACGCCTCCCCGCCATGCTCTCCTACCGCGGCGTGCGGTCCCGCACCAGCAGGCTGCTCACGATCTTGCGGCCGGTTGCGTCCGCCTGGCGCCGCAGGCTCTGGAACTCGGCGTCGCCCTCGGTCTTCTTCTGCGCTTCCTCCCATGCCGCGAGGCTCGGATAGGCAGTCGTGATCAGGATCGAGCCCGTCCCCTCGCCCGCCAGCGTGGCCTGCCAGACTCGATTGGCCGGAGCGCCGAGCCGTTGGAAGGCCGCCCGGAACTTCGACAGGAGCGCCAGGTAGGCACTCGGGTCGCCGTCGACCCGAACGGCGAGCCCCGTCGCATAGCCACCGGGCTTGAGCGCCGCAGCCTCGACCCCTGCGGGCGTTCGGTCGACGAAGAGGCTGTTCTCGAGGACCTTGCTCTTGGGGTAGGTCTGGAACTGCTTGAGGAGCCCCTGCCACTCCGCGTCGGCCTCGAACTTCGCGGCGCTCTCCGCGAACGCAACGAGGCTCGGGTACTCGGTGTCGACGAAGTACGTCCCCGTGGCGTCTCCCGCGAGCGTTGCCTCCGACACACGGACCGACGGAAGGGCCAGCCGCTTGCGGACGGCGTTCGTCTTCTTGACGAGATCGAGCCAGGGCTGCGGGTCGCCTTCGAGCTGCACGGACAGGACCTGCCAGACGGCGGCCGCATGGGCCTCGTGTGCGCTGGACAGTCCGAAGGCAGCGAGAAGTACGAGGCCCCACGACGTTCGAATGCGCCTCACAGAAGTTCCCTCCTTGGGGTGCCCGCGAGCGCCCGCTCTCGCGGCCGCGAGGGAGGGATCTCGCAACGCGCACGAGCATAGACTCCGCCGTCCCACGCAAGGGAGAAATTCTTCCCGCCCGGCCCGGCGCCGCCGACTCTCTTGGCGTCCGGGGTAGAAGACCCCCGATGCCGGAGGGGAGCGCGCCGGCCCGTCTCCATCGCTCAGCGCGCGTCCTTGCGCGCGGGCGCGACGCGGCGCAGGGCGGCTCGGTCCGGCGCGCCCACGCTCCTGCGGCAGAAGCGCACGAGACTGGCGACGATGTCCGCCTCGGCGGCGATCTGTCCCGCGACGGGGGAGAGCGGGCCGACCAGCGATTCGGCGATCGCCCCGACCACGGCCGCCGCGGCGAGCTCGACGTTCTGGTCGGGGATCTCCCCGGCGGCGATCGCCTGCCGCAGCAGCCCCGCCATGTGCCGGCAGTACTTGCGGCGGTAGACGAGGCGTTCCGCATCCACCAGGGGATCCACGGGCTCGTGGAGCAGCGCCCAGGCGAGCCGGCGCCGGCGGAGCGCCCGCCTGGCGTGGGCCGCGACGGCCGCCTCGAGACGCTCGATGCACCCGCCCGCGGCGGCTGCCTCGTCCACGGCGGCGAGGTCGCGCTTCGCGGCATCGCGAAAGACCTCGACGAAGAGCTCGGCTTTGGACGCGAAATGCCGATAGAGCGCCCCGGCCGAGACGCCGGCTCGGTCCGCGATGGCCTGGACCGATGCCGCCGCGTAGCCGTCCGCCTCGAGCAGGTCGCGCGCCGCCTCCACCAGGCGCTCGCGGGTGGTGCCGGCCGCCGACCGCGCGGCGGATGCTCCGGGTCGCTTCCCGCGCGGCTTCCGGCGAGCCGCGACCGGCGCCCTCTCGGAGCTCATCGTCCCGCGTCGATCGCCGCTTGCAGCGTGCGATGGAAGTGACCGATCGCTCCCTCGAAGAGGCCGAAGTCGAAGAACTCGTTCGCGCCGCTCTCGAGGCTGCGCTGGATCGAGCAGACGACTTCCCTGTCCTCGGCGGCGCCGGCGTCGACGAGCTCTGCGCCGCGCCCGAGCGCCGCCTTCCCCTCGACGTCCTGCTCCTCGCGGTCGCAGAGCACCCAGGTGATCTGCCGGGTACGGTCCGTGGCCAGCGGCTCGAGCGCGACCAGGAAGATCCTCCCCGGGAAGGTCGCCAGCATGACGTTCGGGAAGAGGTGGTAGACGTAGGTGAGCTTTCCGTCCGCCGAACGCTCCGCGGGCGGCACCGCGCGCAGCTTCTCGATCGCCCGATAGGGGAATGCGATCCGGTTGTTCGGACCGAAGGTCTCGACGACGTTCAGATTGTCGAACTGCACGGGGTAGAAGGTCCCCGCGTGCGTCGAGCGGATGTGATAGCCCTCCAGGAAGCCTTCGACGAGGATCTTCCAGTTGGCCGGTACCTCCCCTTCGCCGCTGTGGACGAGTCGGTAGGCGGGCGGAATCAGCGCAGGCAGCGCATCGAGCTGCGCATCGTGCAGCCGCGGCGCTTCCTGCGTGACGAAGACGACGCCCTGCACCTCGGCGCTCTGCACCGCCACGAGCCCTCGCGTGCTCTTCTCGAGCCCGGGGAAGCCGTGCTCGTGCGGGACGTGCCGCAGGCTCCCGTCGAGGCCGTAGGTCCAGCCGTGATAGCGGCAGGTGAACGCCTTTCTGCAGCCGCTCCCCGACGCGAGCTGCGTGCCACGGTGGCGACAGGCGTTGCGGAAGACCCGGACCTCGCCATCGCTGCCGCGTACGGCGAGGAGCGGCGTGCCCGCCGCGTCGCGCGCGAGGTACGAGCCGGGCTCGCGCAGCGCAGCCGAGGGACAGAAGGGCGTGGGCCACCTGCGCAGGACCTGGAGCTCGGCAGCGAAGCGTCCTTCCGAACGGTAGTGCAAGACCGGCTCGCGCCAGGTCGTCTCGCTGAGATCGGTCGTCTTGCGGTCGATGTGATCGAGAATCCTCTGTACCACCGCGGGGTCGTCAGAGAGACGCGTCATCGTGTTCATCGGGGCTCCTCTTCGCCGGTAGCCGCCGGCGATCGATCCATCCCCAGGTCGCGCGGCCCTCGCGGCCGCGGCGACGCGTCGCGCGCACCCGAAGCGAAGCGCGCGAGGCCGTCGCGCAGCTCGTCCGAGTCGCAGTGCGGCCGGACGACCCTGGCTTCCAGCAGCAGGCCATCGTCCAGGTCGAGCGAGAGACCCGCCAGCAGCGCGCGGCGGTCGGCGCAGATGCCGGGGAAGTTCGGATAGGCAGCGATGGCCTCCGCCAGCTCGAGCGCCCGCGAGAGCGCTTCGCCCTTCGGGACGAGCTCCTGCAGGAATCCGATCTCGTAGGCGTGGCGGGCATCGAAGCGCGCCCCCGTCAGCAACAGGTAGAGCGCGTTGCCGCTGCCCAGGATGCGCGCGAAGCGCTGCGTGCCTCCGTCCGTATAGGGCACGCCCCAGCGGCGCGAGAGACAGCCGAACTCGGCGTTGACGGCCCCGATGCGGATGTCGCACCAGGCGGCGAGCTCGAAGCCCCCGGCGAAGCAGTAGCCGTTGATCGCCGCGATCGTCGGCTTGCCGGGATCCAGCCGCGCGAATCCCATCGGTCCCGCCGCGTCGACGTACTCGTGCTGAAACAGCGTCATCGCGCTCTTCAGGTCCGCGCCGGCGCAGAACGCCAGCTCTCCCGCTCCCGTCACGACGAGCACGCGTGCGCGGTCGTCGGCGGCGAAGGCTTCGATCGCTCGACCGAGTCCCACGGCGGTCTCGCCGTCGACGCAGTTGCGCTGCTCCGGACGATCGATGCGCAGGATGCGCACGGGGCCCCGGTCTTCGCTGGTCACCTTGTCCGCCATGGGCACCTCGGGGGAAGTTGGCGCCGTTGCCACGCGCCGGACGCCGTGTGAATCTGGATTCACAGTTTCGTGAATCCCGATTCACCCGTCAAGAGGAGGGCGGCCTGCGGCTTCGGCCTGGCCGGCCGTCGACAGACGGCGGCCGGGCGGGAAAGATCCCGCCATGCCGGATCCCGGTCGCGATGCGGAGCCCCCCGCGCAACGCCTCCGGGAGGCCCTGCGCGCCTTCGCGCGCTCGCGTGCGCCGGTCGCGCGCTGGACCCGGACCCTGGGGCTCGCCACGCTCGTCGGCTGGCTCGGCGGGCGCTTCGGCGCGCTGCCGCTTCCGGCGTGGATCCGGCCCGCCGTGGGCGGGCTCGCGACCGGCGCGATCGCCTGCGTGGCACCCCAGGTGATGGACGCCGAGTACCGCACCGTGCAGGCGATCTTCGACGGCAGCTTCTTCGCGGGCGCGCAGGGCGCTTCCCTGCGCGCTTTGCAGGCGTCCTCGCGCTCGTGGTCGTCGCGAAGTGCGCCGCCACCGGCGCCACCGTGGGAAGCGGCTCGGCCGGCGGCGTGCTCGGCCCGAGCGTCGCGATCGGGGGGTCCGTCGGCGGCGCGGTCGGGGCGCTCTTCACCGCGCTCGCGCCGGAGCTCGTGCCCGAGGCCCTGCGCCGCGCGCTCGTTCCCGTCGGCATGGCGAGCGTGCTGGCGGCCTCGATGCGCATTCCCTCGACGCCGCTCGGCGCGATCCTGGGCTCGCTCGAGGCGGGAGTGCGGCCCGTCGTGCCCGTGCTCGCGAGCGGACGCGTCGTCGGCATCGTCTCCGTCGCGGAGCTCCGCCACCTGCTCGAGGGCCCGGAGGTTCCCTCGGTGGTGATCGCCGCGGACCTGATCTCGGGGCCCCCGGCCTGCCTCGAGCCGCAGCAGACGCTCTACGAAGCGGTGGCGCTCTTCCAGGAGCGCGGCCTCGAGGCGCTTCCCGTGGTCGCGGACCGCGCGAGCGGTCGCTTCGTCGGGATGCTGACGCGCTCCCTCGTCTACGACACGCTCCGGGGGCACCTCGAGCGGATGCGCCAGAGCCTGCTGCGCGAGCACGCGGGGATCGCGGCGATCGAGGAGCAGAGCGAGCTCGTGCACCTGCTCGGCGCCATGTCGAGCGTCGAGACGGGGAGCATCGAGCGCGTGCCGGTGGGGCCCGAGCTCGCGGGGCGCTCGCTGCGGGAGATCGACTACCGCCGGACCCGCGGCGCGCAGGTGCTCGCGATCCAGACCCGCGAGCGGCGCTTCCTCTGCCCCCCGGACCCGGGAAGGCCGCTCGCCGAGGGAGACGTGCTGCTCGTGCTCGGCGCGTGACGGGTCCGCCGCCGGGCCGGCTGACCTACCTTTCGAACTCCGCTCGCCTGCGGCTCGCTGCGCGCTTCGCTTGCCGGCTCGCGGAGTTCATCGCTGGCAAGCGAAGCGCGCAGCGAGCCGCAGGCGAGCGGAGTTCATCGGAGGAGGAGGAGCCGTGTTCCGCGTCCATGCCACGATGGATCCGCGCATGCCCCTCTCCCGGGTCGCCGCCCACGCGCGCCGGGCCGAGGCCCTCGGCTACGAGGGGCTCCACGTTCCCGAGACGGTCCACGATGGCCTGCTCGCCGCCGGGGCCGCGCTCGCGGCGACGACGCGCCTGCGGGTGGCGACGAGCGTGCTGGTCGCGTTTCCGCGCAGCCCCATGGCGGTGGCCCACGCCGCCTGGGACCTCCAGGAGCTCTCGGGGGGCCGCTTCGCTCTCGGCCTCGGCTCGCAAGTGCGCGCCAACATCACCGGCCGCTACTCGACGGCCTGGGCGCCGCCGATCCCGCGCATGCGCGAGTACGTGAGCTCGCTGCGCGCGATCTTCGACACCTGGCAGAACGGGACGCCGCTGCGCTTCGAGGGCGAGCACTACCGCTTCACGCGCATGCAGCCCTTCTTCACGCCGGGCAAGCTCGACCACCCCGCGATCCCGATCCTGCTCGGGGGGATCGGCCCCGGCATGACCGCGCTCGCCGGAGAGGTGGCCGACGCGCTCGTCACCCACCCGACGAGCTCGGCGCCGCGCTACCTGCGCGAGGTGGTGATCCCGCGCCTCGCGCGCGGGGCGGCGAGGGCCGGGCGCGACCCCTCCGCGTGCCGGCTCGCCGTGGCACCCCTCGTCGCCGCCGGCGAGACCGACGAGGACGTGCGCCGCGAGCGCGAGGGCGTGCGGCGCCTCTTCGGCTTCCTCTTCTCGACGCCGCCCTACTGGCCGCCGCTCGAGCTCTTCGGCTGGCGGGAGCGCGGCGAGAAGCTCCACGAGCTCTCGCGGGCGAACCGCTGGGACGCGATGGCGGAGGTGGTGACCGACGAGATGCTCGACGCCTTCGCGCCGAGCGGCCGCTACGGCGAGATCGCCGACCTGCTGCGCGAGTGGTACGGCGGCCTCAGCGACTGGATCACCTTCCCCATGCCCGAGGACCCGGGTCGCGACTCGGCGCTGGCCGGGGCGCTGCGGGCGCTGCGGGGCGAGTAGCACCTTCCGGCCGAGCCCGGAGCGGCTCCGGTAGAGCCCGCTGCGGCTCTGGTAGAAGCGGGCGCCGCTCTGGTAGGATCCCGGTCGCCATGAGCCGAGCCGAGGAAGTCGTCCGCGATTTCTGCCAGGCGTTCTCGCGCTGCAACGTCGAGGAGCTGCTGGGCTTCTTCGCCGAGGATGCCGTCTACCACAACATCCCCATCCCGGCCGTGCGCGGCAAGGCCGCGATCGAGGCGACGCTGCGCCAGTTCGTCGATCCGAACGGTTCGGCCGAGTTCGAGATCAAGGCCCTCGCCTGCACGGGGGGCACCGTGCTGACCGAGCGTGTCGACCGCTTCCTCCTGAACGGGAAGAAGGTCGAGCTCCCCGTGATGGGCGCCTTCGAGGTCGGCCCCGACGGCAAGATCCGCGCCTGGCGCGACTACTTCGACATGGCGCAGTTCACGAAGCAGCTGGGCTGACCCGCAGCCGCCGCTCCTTCATCTCGCGGGCTGGGCGGTCGGATCCAGCCAGGCGAGGCCCGGGAAGCGTGCGAATCCCACGTCGGCGCTGACGAGCGAGGCGTCGAGCTCCAGGGCCAGCGCCGCTAGGTAGGCGTCGTTGACGTCGTTCCCGCGCAGCCCGAGCTCCCCGCACAGCCGGGCGAAGATCCCGTCGTGGGCCGGACCCGGCTCGACGCGAGCCGCAACCGGCTGCCGGCGAAGCGCCGCGAGAAACGCGAACACGTCGCTCGGCGCGGCCGCGGCCCGGCCCAGCGAGGGCAAGGTGGTGACGCGCAGGAGCGCCAGCTCGACCAGCGCGGTGGTCGCCACGGGCTCGTCCCCGGCGAGCGCGCCGCGGAGCCAGGCGTAGCAGGGCTCGTGGAACGGGCTGTCCCGTCGGAACGCGTAGATCAGCACGTTCGCGTCCAGCAGGAACACGGTCGCCTAGCGACGCGCTCGCCTCGGCCTCGCCAGCCTGGCGCGGTCGTGCTCGCTCTGGGTGCGCCGCTCGAGATCCTTCAGCGCCTGCGGCGAGAACGGGAAGCCGGCGCCGCCGGCAAAGGTCGGCAGCTCGATCTCCTCGGGGCGACGCGGCGGGCGCGCTTGCCGCAGCCGCGACCGCAGCGCCTCCTCGATGAATCGCGTGATCGTCATGCCCTGCCGCGCGGCTTCCGCCTTGGCGTCGCGGTAGAGCCGGTCGTCGAGACGCAGCGTCGTGGCCATGGGGGACCTCGAGTCGGAGCCGGCTTCCACCTGAAAGAAATCTAGCAAAAGCCTGATTTCTGGTCAATCGGGGAGCCGTACGCGCAGCACGCGGTCGCCGGCGAAGGAGCCGATCAGGAGCCCGGCCGCACGCTCACCACGCGAACGCGGGATCGCGGTACACGGGAGCACCCTCGAGGAGCGTCAGCAGCACCCGCGCCGTCGCGATCCGTCCCGGGGGCAGGGAGAAGAGGTCGTGCGAGAGCACGACGAGGTCGGCGAGCTTCCCCACCTCGATCGAGCCCGTCTCGGCCTCGAGACCGAGCGCGTAGGCCGAGCCGATCGTGTAGGCGGCGAGGGCCGTGTCGAGCCGGATCGCCTCGTCGGGGAGGAAGGGCTCGGAGGCGCCGTCGAGGCCCTGGCGGGTCACGGCGACCTGGATGCCCGCGAGGGGGTTCGGCGAGGTCACGGACCAGTCGCTCCCGAAGGCGAGCATCGCGCCGGCGCGCTCGGCGCTCCCGATCGGGTAGATCCGGCGCACGGTCTCGGGCGCGAGCGCGGGGAGCGTCAGGTCGGTGATGTAGGGGTCGGCGTAGGCCCAGAGCGGCTGGAAGTTCGCGATCGCGCCGAGCGTGCGGAAGCGGAGCATGTCCTCGGGCTGGATCACCTCGATGTGGGCGAGCTGATGGCGCAGGTCGCCGGCGCCCCGGAGCGCGCCGGCGGCCTCGAGCGCGTCGAGGCCCATGCGCACCGCGCGGTCGCCGATCGCGTGGATGTGGACCGAGAAGCCCTGCTGGACCAGCGCCGCCACGAGCGCGTCGAGCTCGTCGGGTGGGAGGTTCGGCTCGCCGCGCCAGCCCGGGCGGTCGCGGTAGGGCTCGAGCATCGCGGCCGTGCGCGCCTCGATCACCCCGTCGGCAAAGATCTTTGCCGCGGTCGGATACAGCCGCCGGCTCGCGAACTCGCTGCGCAGCGCCGCGAGCCTCGCCGCGATCGCCTCCGGGTCGGCGCGCGCTGCCGGCGGGAGCTCCTCGGCGATCTTCGCGGTGCCGAGCGCGGCGACGATGCGCAGCGTGAGCTCGCCGCGCCGCTCCGTCGCGCGATAGGCCTCGAGCGCAGCGCGGTCCGCGCTGGCCTCCTGCGCCGCGGTGATGCCGAGCGCGTTCAGGTGGTCGCGGGCCCGTCGCAGGCCCGTCTGGAGCTCCTCGGGGGTCGGGACGGGCAGGAGCCGCGCCACGAGGTCCATCGCGCTCTCGCGCAGCGTGCCCGTCGGCTCGCCGCCGGTCGGGCCGCGCTCGATGCGGCCGTTCGGCGGGTCGGGCGTCTTCGCGTCGATCTTCGCGAGCGCGAGCGCGCGCGAGTTGACCCAGGCCGAGTGGCCGTCGGCCGCCGAGAGGTAGGCCGGCCGCTCCGGGGAGAGCTCGTCGAGGAGCGCGCGCTCGGGATTCCCGCCCGGGAAGATCGGCAGCGCCCAGCCGCCGCCGACGAGCCACTCGCCCGGCTGCTGCGCGGCGCAGGCGCGTACCTTCTCCACGACGGCCGCCCGGGTCGCGAGCTCGTTCAGGTTGCAGAGCGTGAGCTCGAGGCCTCCCGTCACGGGGTGCACGTGCGCGTCCTGGAAGCCGGGGAGCAGCATGCGGTCTCCGAGCGCGACGACGCGAGTCTTCGCGCCGATCCAGGGCGCGATGCCGGCGTCGCTGCCGACGTAGACGATCCGCCCGGCGCGGATCGCGACGGCCTGCGCCCAGGAGCGGGCGGCGTCGAGCGTGTAGACGGCCCCGCCCGTCAGGGCGAGATCGGCGGGCTCCGTTTCGCCGCTGCGCGCCGGCAGGGCGGCCGCGAGCAGGAGCGCGAGCGTGCACCCCCCGCGCCGGATCGCGGCTCGCGAGCGCATCAGCGTGCTGCCTCCGCCACGCTAGCCTTCGGCGTCCGCTTCTTCGGGTCGAGGAAGGGCATCGGCACGACCCTCACCTCGACGGATCCTTCCGGCCGCGCGACGCGGAGCGCGGTTCCGGCCGCCGCGAGCTCGATCGGCACCCAAGCGTAGCCGATGTTCCTGCGCAGCCTCGGCGAGAAGACGGCGTTCGTGACGGCTCCGACGCGGCGGCCCGAGGCCTCGACCGCCCAGCGCTCCGCGAGCTCGGTCCCGAGCGGGGGACCTTCGATCTCGATCCCGACGAGCTTGCGGCGCACGCCCTCCGCGCGGATGCGCTCGAGGGCGGCCTTGCCGACGTAGTCGGCCTGCTTCGGCTCTACGAGCCGCTCGAGCCCCGTCACCTCGAAGGGATTGTGCTCGAGCGTCATGTCCGAGCCGTAGTTGAAGATGCCCGCCTCCATGCGGCGCAGGTCCGAAGGCCCGGTGGGGCGGATCTCGACGGGGTCGAAGAAGTGGCCGGGGATGTACATGTGGTTGTAGACGTCGTACGAGAGGCAGCCGTGTCGCTCGGTGGCCTCCCAGTACGGGGACTTCCGGACCCGGTTCCCGTCGACGTAGAGGGCCGGGGTCCGCTCCGCGATCTCCATCGGGCTCTTCCTCCTGCGTCGCTCTCCTCGGGGTCGCTCTTCTACGGGGTGGCTCTGCCACGGGCTCAGGCCCGCGCGCCTCGACCCGCATCATGGATCAGCCACGCCCGCGCTTTCAAGCCACGGCTCCCCCGCCGCCCGACGCCCTGCTCCACGCCTTCGCGGAGCGCTACCTCGCCGAGCGCGGCCCGGCGAGCTCCTGAAGGGGCGCGACCGTGGCGAGCTGGCGGGCGAAGACCTCGGGATCCGCGGTCGGGAAGGCGCAGACCCGTCGCTCGCACACGTAGGCCGTCGGCCGGCCCTCGCGCGCGACCTTGCCGGCGACCAGCGGGACGAGCGGCGCGAGCTCGCGCTGCGCGTCGCCTTCGCTCACCACGACGAGCACGCGGTTCGGGACGAAGCTCTGCGCCAGCGCGGCGAGAAGCGCGTCCGGCTCGACCTCGGGGCGCGGCGTCACGATCACGATCTCCTTCACCCGGTCGGTCGCGAAGTCGAGCGCGGCGAGCAGGCGGGGCGCTCCGGCGGGATCGCGCTCGATCGGCGCCGCGAAGGCCACGAGCGAGCGCTCCGCGCGCTCGCGCAAACGCTCGTCGCCCGTGAGCTCGTAGAGGCGCAGCAGGTTCGCCAGCGCGACGGAGTTGCCCGAGGGCTCCGCGCCGTCCGCCGCAGGCTTCTGGCGCGCGAGCAGCCGCTCCTGATCGTCCGCGGTGAAGAAGAAGCCGCCCGCCTCGCCGTCCCAGAAGCGCGCGTCGAGCTCCGCCTGCAGGGCCAGGGCGAAGCGCAGCCAGGCCGGATCGTGCGCGGCCTCGAAGAGGTCGAGCGTCCCCGCGATCACGAAGGCGTAGTCGTCGAGGAAGCCGTCGCCGTCGGCCCGCCCGTCGAAGAGGGCGCGCCGCAGCCGGGCGCCGCGTCCGGCGAGCGAGGGAGAGCTCATGCGCTCGCGGATGCACTCGGCGGCGCGCGTCGCGACGGCGGCATGCGCGGGGTCGCGCAGCACCAGGGCCGCCCGCGAGAACGCCGAGATCGCGAGCCCGTTCCAGGCCGCGAGGATCTTCCGGTCGGTGTGCGGAGGCACGCGCTCCCGCCGCGCCCGCAGCAGGCGGGCGCGCCCGTCCTGGAGCGCGGCGGCGGCCTCGGACTCCGGGATCCCGAGCTCGGCGGCGACCGCAGCGAGCGGGCGCGCGACCGAGAGCGGGCTTCGCCCCTCGAGGCTCCCCGCCAGGCCGACGCCGTAGTAGGCGCGCAGGAGCCGCGCCTGACGCCCTTCGGTCACGGCTCGATCGATCTCCTCGGCGGTCCAGGTGAAGTAGCGCCCCTCGACCCCCTCGCTGTCCGCGTCGGAGGCCGCGTAGAAGCCCCCGCCCGGCGCCTGCATGTCGTGGGCGAGGTAGGCGAGGATCTCGCGTGCGACCTGCGCGAAATCCTCGCGCCGCGTGACCTGGTACGCGTCGAGGTAGACCAGCGCGAGGAGCGCGTTGTCGTAGAGCATCTTCTCGAAGTGCGGGGTGCGCCAGGCGGCGTCGGTCGCGTAGCGGTGGAAGCCGCCGCCGACGTGGTCGCGGATTCCGCCCGCCGCCAGCGCGCCGAGCGTGCGCTCGGCCATGTCGAGAGCCTGCGCGTCGCCCGTGCGGCGGTGGTAGCGCAGCAGGAGCTCGAGCTCGAGGCTGCGCGGGAACTTGGGCGCCGCGCCGAAGCCTGCGTGCACCGCGTCGAAGTCGGCGCGCAGGCTCGCAGTGGCCCGCACGAGCGCCTGCGGATCCGGCGCGCCCTCGCCGGCCGGAAGGGCGGCGGCGCTCGCGAGCTCGCGCGCGAGGCCCGCGCCGAGCTCCTCGACGCGGTCGGGCTGGTCGCGGTAGACCCGACGCAGGCGCTCGAGCAGCTCGAGGAAGCCGACGCGCGCGCCCCGGACGCCGGCGCGCGGCGGGAAGTAGGTGCCGGCGTAGAAGGGGCGCCGGTCCGGCAGCAGCCAGACGTTGAGCGGCCAGCCCCCGTCGACGCCGAGCCCGCGCGCGGCGGCCATGTAGACCGCGTCCACGTCGGGGCGCCGCTCGCGGTCGACCTTGATCGCGACGAAGTGTCGGTTCAGGAAGGCCGCGATCTCCTCGTCGTCGAACGACTCCTCCTCCATCACGTGGCACCAGTGACAGGTCGAGTAGCCGATGCTCACGAACACCGGCTTCTTCTCGCGCTCGGCGCGGGCGAAGGCCTCGTCGTCCCACGGGTACCAGTCGACGGGGTTGTGCGCGTGCTGGAGGAGATACGGGCTCGCCTCGAGCGCGAGGCGGTTCACGTAGCGGGGGGAGCCGTCGGCGCGCCGGTGGCGGGTGCGCGGGCTCTCGCCGGGAGGCCGGGCCGCGGCGGCCTGCTCGAGCCGCGCGACGAGCTCGGGCGGGTGGGGCGCCGCGCCCGGCAGCGGCTCCCGCGGCGCGCTCGCGCCGAGGGAGAAGGCGACCGCAAGCGCCAGCGCGCCGGCCCTGGCGCGGGGACGCGAGCCGGGTTCTTGCATTCGAGGTGGGTGTAGCAGATGGGGGGTCTAGCCCGCATGGCCATCGAGCCCCGCGGATTCTGCTTCCGCTCGAGAAGCGCCGGGTGTAGGTTAGGGCGCTGCGAATCTGCGAGGGAGGCTTTCGTATGGCTGAGTTCCGCGCGACGGGCGGCTGCTTCTGCGCCGACAACCGCTTCGAGATCTCGAAGCCGGCGGTGGACACGCACCACTGCCAGTGCTCGATCTGCCGCCGGCTCCAGGGCACGGCCTTCGTGACGCTCTCGATCTTCCCGAAGGGCGCCTTGCGCTGGGAGAAGGGCGGCCACCTCGACACCTTCCACAGCTCCGAGAAGGTGCATCGCCACCGCTGCAAGCGCTGCGGGACGCCCCTCACGATCACGCTCGACGCCCTGCCGGACCTGATCGCCGTGACGCGGTCGAGTCTCGACAAGGGCGTGGAGCCCGGCCACCCGCCGGCGACGCTGCGCCACGCGTTCTGGCCGGATCGGGTCGACTGGGTGGAGATCCACGACGGGCTGCCCAAGGTCGACGGCTTCTCCTGATCCGCGCGTGGACGGCTCGCAGCGCCGGCGCAGCCTCGCGGCCGTCGTCGCCAGCGTCTTCGGGGTGGGCGTCGCCTACGGTGCCCTGATCCCGCTGCTGAGCCTGCGCCTCGAGGCCGACGGGGTAGACTCGCTCTGGATCGGGATCCAGGGGGCGATGTTCCCGCTCGCGACACTCGCGATCGGCGCCTTCATCCCCGCGCTCGTCGCCCGCGTGGATCTCCTCGTCGCGCTCTACGCGAGCCTCGCCGTCGCGGCGGGGAGCGCGCTGCTCTTCCCGGTTTTTCCGACGCTCGCGGCGTGGTTCGCGCTGCGCTTCGTGATGGGGAGCGCGGGGACCGTGCACTGGGTCGTGAGCGAGATCTGGATGAACGCCCTCGCGACCGCGCGCGACCGCAGCCGCCTGATGGGCATCTACGCCACGCTGCTCGCCGCGGGCTTCGCGCTCGGACCGCTGATCGTGCGCGCGACGGGCATCGAGGGCTGGCCGCCGTTCGCCGCCGTCGCCGTCGGGATCCTGGTCGCGGCGCTCCCGCTCCCGCTCGCCCGCGCGCACGTGCCGGAGCTGCCGGCTCGCCAGCGCGTGGGCCTGCGCGGCCTGCTCGCACGCGAGCCCGGGGTCCTCTTCGCCGCCCTGATCGCGGGGTTCCTCGATGCGGCGCTCCTCGTCTTCCTCCCCCTCTATGGCCTGCGCTCGGGGCTCGCGCAGGGCGATGCGGTGACCCTGGTGGCGTGGTTCATGGGCGGGAACCTCGTCTTCCAGATCCCGCTCGGCATCTGGGCCGACCGGAGCGACCGCTGGAAGGTGCTGCGCCTGTGCGTTGCCTGCAGCCTGGTCGGCGCACTGCTCTTGCCGGTCCTGGCGCCCGGCGGCTGGCTCCCCTCGCCGGGGCTCCTCGCGGCGGTGCTCTTCGTGTGGGGCGGCACGTCGTTCGGCCTCTACACGCTCTCGCTGGCGCTGCTCGGCGAGCGCTCCAGTCTGGCGGAGCTCGCGGCGGCCAATACCGCGCTCGTCATGGTCTACGAGGTCGGCAGCATCTCCGGGCCGATCCTCGTCGGCGCCGCGATGGACCTCGCGGGCCGCAACGCCCTGGCGGCGGTCACGGCCGCCGTGTGCCTCCTCTTCTTCCTCGCCGAGGCACGCTGGCGCGCGGGTCGCCCATCCCCCTCGAGATGACGCTGCATCCCCCCGACCCGCCACGCTCCCGTCGCCATCGCCTACATCCCGTGAGAAGGCCTGGCAGGGTTCTCGGCTCGGGGATCGATGCACCGCTTCGCCCTCCGCCTCCCTCGGCTGCTCGCGCTCCTCTGCGCGTCGATCCTCGCCTGCATCTCGCTCCCGGCGCGCGCCGAGACGGTGACCGTCATCGGCGCCGCCGGCGCTCCCGGCGCGAACGGGGCGCAGAGCTCTCCCGGCGCTCCGGGCGATCCGGGAGTCGATGCCGCGGCCGCGGCCGTTGCCCCCGAGGCGCGCAACACCGCGAATGCCACCGGCGGCGCGGGCGGCGCCGGCGGGCGCGGCGGCTTCGCGCCGACGGGCGATGGGGGCGATGGCGGCGCCGGGGGCGCCGGCGGCGGCGGCGAGGGGACGGCGACGGTGGGCTGCATCGATGCGCTCGCGAACGCGCAGGCCAATGCCACGGGCGGCGCCGGGGGCGCCGGCGGAGCGGGCGGAGCGGCCGGACTGGGCGTTCCCGGAGCGGCCGGGGCCGGAGGGCCAGGCGGCCTCGCCACGGCCGCCGCTTCGGCCTGCTCGGCGGGGAGCTCCTTCGCGAGCGCTACCGCGTTCTCGACCGCGACCGGTGGCGCCGGGGGCGCCGCTACCGGAACCGATGGGCGCGCCGGAGACGGAGCCGGCGCGAGCGCCCGGACGGAGGTCGAGGCGAGCGCGGGCGATCAGGCTCAGGCCTTCGCCACGGTCAGCGCGCGCGGTGGCTCCGGGGGCGCCGGGCTCGCGGGCGCGGACGGCGGCGACGGCGGCGACGTGATTCTCCTCGATCCCGTATCGGCCCGGAGCACGGCCGCGTCCTTCGCATCGGTCGAGCTCGACGCAACGGCGATGGGTGGCGCAGGCGGTTCGAGCGCCGGCGGGCAGGCGGGCCGCGGCGGCGACGCTACGGCGACGCTCGACGCCGCCAACCCGGACGGAGACGCGCGCGCCGACGTCGCGACTTTCGCTGGGCTCGGCGGGAGCGCGAGCGCCGCAGGCACGGTCGGCGCTGCGGGCACCGCCGCGAGCACACTGCGCCTGCGCGCGGCCTTCGGCGTCGATGCCGGCGCGCACGCGACGGGCGCAGAGGGCGGCTCGCAGAGCTCGGGCGTCGGCGCGGGCGCCCGCGGTGGAGAGGCCTCCGTCGAGGTCGCTGCGCTCGGAACCGGGGCCACCTCGACGGACACGGTCGCCGCCTTCGGTACCGCCAGCGGCGGACGGGGCGGGAGCGGCCGCGGCGCGGGCGCGCGTAGCGGCGACGGGGGCGGCGCCTCCGGGGTGGCCGAGGCGATCGCGGAGGAGCTCGTCGCGGCGCGGGCCAGGCTCCTCGTCCAGGGCGGAGACGGCGGCGGCGGCTTCGAGGGCGCCGACGGCGGGGACGGCGCGAGCATCGCCCTCCGCGATGCGACCCGCGGAAGCACGCCGGGGCAGCTGATCCTCGACCAGACGGCGCGCGCGGGCTCGGGGGGCGGCTTCTCGGGTACGGGGCTCCAGGGCCGCGGCGGCGACGCGCGCTCCGAGCTCACCGGCGAGAACCCAGGTGGAGGCTCGCTCATCCTCCGCTCGACGGCCGAGGCCGGCCGCGGGCGCGAGGGGGGCGCCGCGCATGCGGCGGCCGATGGGAGCGGGGCCGGCGGCGTCGACGTCGGCGCGACCGCGCGAGCCGGCCACTCGGGGAGCGCCGGCGTGGGCGGCGCCGCGACGCTCGGCCCCGTGCGCGGGGCCTCGACCGGGGGAGGGTTCGTCCGCGTCGCGGGCGAGGCCATCGGCGGAGACGGCGGGCTCGGCGGTGCGAGCGTCGCGCTCGTGGACGTCGTCGACGGTGAGACCAGCGGGCCGCTCGAGCTCGAGCAGGCGGCGAAAGCCGGGTCATGGGGTAGCGCGGGGGCTCCGGGCGGAGATGCGCGGAGCTCGCTCACGCGTGCGAAGAGCGCCGCATCGCTCTCTGCACGTGCGACCGCGCGCGGAGGCGCGAGCTCGGGAGGACAGGGAGGAGCCGCCGAGGTCGCCCTCGACCTCTCGAACGATTCGGGCGACGTGAACGCCGTCTACGTCGCCGTAGGCGGATCGAGCTTCGGTCGACCCGAGACGGCGCTCGGGGCTCGCGGCGGCGACGCCTCCGCCGACGTGAGGGCGGTCGCGCTCGGCGACGGGCATGTCGTCGCGACAGGAGACGGTGCGAGCGGTGGCGCCGGCGCGAGCGGTGCGATCGGCGGGCAGGGCGGGTCGGCGTCGGCGCGGGTCGAGGCCATCGCTGAAGGCGACGGCGCGATCGACGCGAGGGCGAACGCCGGCGGAGGAACCGGCGGCGACGAGAGCGTCGCCGGGGCCGGAGGCCAGGCAGGAAGCGGGGGCGAGGGATCGGCCACGATCGTCGGAACGGGAGCCGGATCGGGGAGCGTCGAGGTGAGCGCCAGCGCAGGCGGTGGGAGCGGCGGCCAGGCCTTCGGTGACACGGCACAGGCCGGCGACGGCGGGAGCGCGCAGGTGCGCGCCCACGCGGTCTCGCACGGCGGCGGCGATGCCACGGCCACGGCGGCCGCGACCGGCGGCTCGGCCGGCTTCGCCGCGGGCGGCGTTGCCCTGGTGGGGCAGGGCGCGGACGTCGATCTACGCGATGCGGTGTCGGGGGAGACGACGGGGCGGCTGCGCCTGGACCAGACGGCGCGCGGAGGGTCTGGAGGGTCCTTGACTCAGGGGCTCGTCCCCGGAGGTCGCGCCGGCTCGGCGACCTCGCTCCTCGCCTGGACCGACAACGACGGCGGCGCGCTCGAGCTCGCCTCGCAGGCCGTCGGCGGCGTCGGAGGCGAGCCCGGCTCGGCGCACGCGGGCGCCACGGGCACGGGACGGGAAGACGTGACGGTCGAGGCCAGCGCGAGCGGGGGAAACGGCGACACGCAGGGCGGCGAGGCGACGCTCGGCGCGCTCTTCGGCGAGTCGCTCGGCGGCGGTCGCGTGCGCGTCGTGGGCTCGGTCTCGGGCGGCGGCGCCCTTCGGGGCGGAGCCGCCGCGAGCGTCGCCGCCGTGGACGCGGTGGACGGGCGTACGACGGGCTCGCTCGAGCTCGTGCAGATCGCGCGGGGCGGGGCGGCCATCGGCGCAACCGAAACGAGCGGGCCGGCCCTCGCCGGAGACGCGACGAGCCGGCTGGCCCGCGTCGCCGCGGCGGAGGAGCTCGAGATCGACGTGCGCGCCACCGGCGGCAAGGGCCAGGACGAAGGGTTCGGGTTCGTGTCCGCCTTCGGAACCTCGGCCGGCGGCGACGCCGCAGCCGAGGGTTCGGCGACGAATACGACCGGGCGCGCGACGGCGAACGCAACGGCCGCGGGCGGCGCCGGCGGCACCGTCCGCACGAGGAGCTCGACGGCCGACAGCGGGAGCGGCGGGAGCGCCTTGCTGCGCGTCGCGGCGCAGAGCCGAGGCGACGGAAATGCCGCCATCGTCGGCGGCAGCGCCGTCGGTGGAAACGCCGGCGATCTGCGCGCCCAGGGCGCCAGCGGAGCGCGCGGTGACGGCGGCGCGGCCGCGAGCGGGTCGCTGGGGACGGCCGAGGGAGACGGCTTTGTTCTCGCCCAGGACTCCGCCCGCGGCGGCGAGGGGGGCTCCGGGGGAGGCGCGACCTCGCGCGCCGAGGGACACAACGCCGGGGGCGAGAGCGTCGAGGTCCTCGCGAGCGCCGTCGGAGGGGATGCGCTCTCTGCGACCGGCCGCGGGGGGCGCGCGAGCGCGAGCGCACGCGGCACGTCGGAGCACGGCGACGTCCTCGTGCGCGCCTTCCAGACGAACGGCGCGGGCGGCGCCGCGACGAGCGGCGAGGGTCTTCCGGGCGTGGACTCGCTGATGCAGGACGCGGTCGGCGGCTCGACCGCCGGGACGCTCAGCCTGCTCCAACACGCGACGGCGGGTGCGGGCGGCGCGGGGGGCGCTCTCGACGCCGGAGGTCGGGGCGGCCTCGCGGTGTCCTCGCTCGAGGCCGGCAACACGGGCGGCGGCGCGCTCGTGCTCACGAGCGAGGCCACGGGCGGCGCGGGCACTTCGTCGTCGGGAGACGGAGGCATGGCCCTCGCCTCCGCGCGCGGGCTCGGCGCGGGGAGCTCCCGGGTCGAGGCGACCGCGACGGCGCGCGGCGGCAACGGCTTCCACACGACCCAGGCGCGCCTCGCGCCCGGCGGCGACGGCGGGACGGCGCGGCTCGGAGAGGTTTTCGCTTTCTCGCCCGGGGGCGGCGAGGTGCGCGCGCGCGGAGAGGCGATCGGCGGCGCCGGCGGGGGCTTCGGCGGCGCCGGCGCCAGCGTCGACCTCGTCGACGCCGTCGCGGGCTCGACCTCCGGTGCGCTCCGCCTCGAGCAGGTCGCCACGGGAGGCAGGGGGGCGGTAGCCGGCGCGGCGTCGAGCACGCTCCAGCGCAGCGCCGCGAACACCTCGCTCGCGGTGCGCTCCGAGGCCACCGCCGGGAGCGCGCGCGCCCGCGAGACGGCCGGCGTCGGCGCGCCGCGTGCCTCGGCCCGCGCCGTCGCGAGCGCCGAGAACTTCGCAGGCGCCGCCGCGGCCGACGCGCGCGCGATCGGCGGGGGCGGCGATTTCGAGAACGTGAACGGCGCCGACGGCGGCGCGGGTGGCGACGCGCGCGTCACCGCCTCGGCGCGTTCCGCGGGCGACGGGCAGGGCGTCGCGGTCGGAGTCGGCGAGGGGCTTCCGCCCGGTTCGTTCCTGCCTGCGGTCGGCGCGATCGCCGGGTCGGGCGGGAGCATCGGGCTCCAGCGCAGCACGGGGAGCGGCGGAGCCGGCGGCGCCGCCACGAGCGCCTCCGACGGCGCGGCCACCGGGAGGAGCGCCGTCCGGGTCTTCGACCTCGCGCTCGGCGGGTCCGGCGGATCCGGTCCGACGCTCGGCGGTGTCGGTGGCGCCGCGTCCTCCAGCGCGACCGGCCGAAGCGGCGGGGGTGAGGAGGTGGTGGTGGAGGCGGAGGCGCGCGGTGGGAGCGGGGGCGCCTCGCTGGACGCGCCCGGCGCGGCGGGCGCAGCCACCGCGACCGCCTCGGGCTTCTCGGACGGCGGCGGCGCCGTGCAGGTGACCGCGACCCAGCAGGGCGGGGCCGGCGGCGGCCAGCTCGCGACCATCGGCCTCGGGAGCCCGCCGCGCGTGATCGGAGCCCCCGGTGCCGCGTCCGAGATGCGCGACGCGGTGAACGGCGGTAGCTCGGGGCTCGTGACCCTCACGCAGCGCACCCTCGGTGGAGCCGGCGGTGGCGATGGCCGCGTCGGTGGAGCCGGAGGCGCCGCGGTCTCGACGCTGGACCGCACCAACGCGGGCGGCGGCGATCTCGCGCTCGTGGCGGAGGCGCGCGGCGGAGCCGGCGGGAGCGGCGAAGGCGGCGGGAGCGGCGGCACGGCCCTGGCATCGGCCGTCGCGCAGGCGGCGGGCGGCGCCGCGCAGAGCGTCCGCGCGAGCGCCGTCGGGGGCGCCGGCGGCGCGGCGTCGCTCACTCAGATCGGTGTCCCCCTCGCGGCGGGCGCCGGGGGCACCGCCGCGCTCGGCGCGGTCGCCGCGGCATCGCTCGGCGGCGGCGCCGTCGAGGTCGTCGGCGAGGCCACCGGCGGCGCGGGCGGCGGAACGGACTTCCGCTTCGGCGGCCAGCCGATCGCGGGCGACGGCGCCGAGGTGCGCCTCGAGGACGCCGTCGACGGCTCGACCTCGGGCTCCCTCCGCCTCGTGCAGCGCGCAACGGGCGGCGCCGCGGGATCGTCTTTCTCGGGCAGGGCGGGACGCGCGGGAGGGGCGACGAGCCGCCTCGCGAAGACGGCCGATGCCGCGGCGCTCGAAGTGGTCGCGGAGGCCACGGGCGGAAGCGGCGGAAGCTCGTTCGCACCGGCTGCCGGCGGCGGCGCGGAGGCGACGGCGGAGGCCGTGAACGCATCGGGAACGGCCCGTGCGGAGGCGCGCGCCTTCGGCGGCTCAGGCGCGGGGGCGCGCCCGGTCGCGAGTCCCGGGGCGCGGCCCGGAGAGGCGCGCGCCGACGCGGTCGCGCGCGGCCCCGGCGAGGTCCACGCCCTCTCCTTCGCGGACGCGCGCGGCAGCGCGAGCGTGGTGCGGCCGCCATTCCCGCTTTTATTCTCGGAGCCGACGCAGGCGGCTGACCCGGCGACGGTCGCGTTCGCGCCCGGCGCGGCGGCCCTCGCCACCTCGCTCGGCTTCGCTGCGGCGGGCGACGTCTCCGCCGAAGCGCGTTCGAGTGGCGGTCGCTTCCAGACGACGCGCGCGCTCGCCGCGGCGCCGATCGCCGCGGCCGCCTCGGCCGAGGCGCGCGCCGACGCGACGGGCTCCCTCCCGCAGAGGCTCCTGGAGGGTCCGCGGGATGCGCTCTCCCTCGTCACCAGCGCGGGCGGCGATCCCGGCGTCTGGAGCGAGGCGGAGCTCGCCCTCTTCGACACGCAGGGGATCGCCGGCTCCGGGATCCTGCTGCGCGCGGAGGCTGTCTTCCAGGACCTCACGACCGACGTGGGATCCCTCGACGCCCTCTTCGTGCGCTTCCTCGCCGTGGAGGTCGTGGGGGAAGCGTTCTCCGGGCTCCACTTCCGGATCGCGAACGGGGAGGACGCGCTCGTCGACGAGACCTTCGGGGCGCTCGATCAGGCGCTCGCCTTCTTCGCCGGCGCGATCGACCTCGTGCCCCTCTTGCCCGACGATTCCGACCCCGCGCCCGGCCCCCGGCCGGAGTTCTCGCCGCTCGATCTCCACCTCGTGCTCGAGCTCGAGAGCGCGGGACTCGGCTCGGGCTTCGGCGCGCACTTCGCGGTGGG
Organism: uncultured Spirochaetales bacterium; assembly: GCA_964624475.1. Taxonomy (GTDB): domain Bacteria; phylum Myxococcota_A; class UBA9160; order UBA9160; family SMWR01; genus CAZUYC01. The sequence goes on from CAZUYC010000092.1 coordinate 80,395, forward strand.
CGGGGCCCCCGTCCCCGAGCCGGCGACGGGCGCCTGCGTGCTCCTGGGCCTCGCGATCCTCGCCGCGCGACGCCGGGCGCGGGTCCGGGGACGGTCCCCCCGGCCGCTCAGCCGCCGATCTCGCGCGTCCGCTCGCGCAGCAGCATGAGCCAGCGCGCCGCATCGCGCCGATCGGCCTCGGTCGCGGGATCCGGCCGTTCGTAGTGGACGACGCTGCGCGCGCTCGCGCGGCGGCCGTCGGCGAAGAGCGCGCGCACCTCGAGCACGTTCTCCCCCTCGGCCAGCGGCACGATGGCGTCGAACGATCCGTCCGGGAAGGTGCGGACCGCGCGCGCCGGGTCCTGCGCGGTCAGGTTCTCGATCACGAGCTCCAGCGGCTCCATGTGGCGCTGACCCGGCTCGCTCGCGAGGACGCGCAGGTCCTCGAGCGAGACGAGCGACCCGCCGGAGGCGCTCGCGAGCTGGCCCAGGTACGCGGGATCCGAGTCCTCGCCCAGGGACACGGTGAAGACCGCGATGCCGCGCGCGCCGAGCTCGCCCGCCACCCGCAGCGCCCGGCGCGAGGCCCAGTGTTCGCCGTCCGGCGCCGTCGGCTTCCCGTCCGAGAAGAGCACGATGGCGCGCGGTCGGCTCGCCGCGAAGGCAGGCGCATCGGAGGGGAGCATGTCCTCGGCGATCGCGAGCGCGCGTGAGTGGTTGGTCCCCGTCCAGTCCACGATCGCGCGGATCCTCCCGAGCGCGGAGCGCGCGACGGCGGGCTCGCCGACGCCCGCTCGCACCCGCGTCCGGTCGGTGAAGGTCAAGAGGCCGATCCGATTGCCGCGCAGGGCGAGCCCACCGATCAGGGCGTTCGCCACGGCGAGCTCCGCAGCCAGCACCGTGTCGCCGTGGTCGCTGGTCCAGAGCCGATGCGGTTCGCCGTAGCCCCCACCGTTGCGCGCCCAGGGTCGGCTGCGGCCGAGCGTTCCGTCGCCGTCGACGTCCAGGCCCGACGCGAGCAGCGCGCTGTTCGACTGGTCGATCGCGATCACGACGTCGGAGTCGAAGAGGAGCGGGCTGCCGAAGCGACCCTTGAGCAGCGTGAGCGGCACGAGGCGCCGGATGCGTGAGCCGGAGGACGGCGCGACGAGCGTCAGATCCACGCTCCCCGGAGCGGGCAGCGGCAGCTCGGCGCCCGCGTCGATCGCGACCACGAGCGCGGCCGAGGCGAGCCCGCGTGCGCCCGGAAGGCACCAGCGCATCGGTGTCAGGCTAGCAGCCCGCCCGCGAGCGTTCCGCCCCGCAACCCCCACGGGGCCGAGGCGCGCGAACGCGAGCGCGTGGGATGGTAGAATGCGGCCGTGTCCTCCATGGTCACGAGCTCGGCCCACCGGGGCGGCTGCCTCTGCGGGGCGATCCGCTTCCTCTCGGAAGCCGATCCGGTCGCGAGCGGTTACTGCCACTGCCGCATCTGCCAACGCTCGAGCGGGGCTCCGGTCCTCGCCTGGGGCTCCTTCCCCGTCGGCTCCTTCGCCTACGTCGCGGAGTCGCCCCGGGTCTACCGCTCGTCCTCCCACGGACAGCGCGAGTTCTGCGCGCGCTGCGGCACGCAGGTCGCCTACCGGGAGAGCCGCGACGCCACGACGGTAGACGTCAACCTCGCGAGCCTCGACTTCCCCGACGCGGTCGTGCCGCGCCGCCACGTCTTCACGGGCAGCCGCATCGCGTGGTTCGAGACGGCCGATGCGCTGCCCCGTTTCGAGGGCGCCGGCCCGGAACCGCCACGGGCCTAGCGGGCCCCCACCCCCCGTCCCCGAAGGAGCGACGACGATGCCCCGACCGACCCCCTTCCACGCGCGCACCTCCGTCTCCTGCGAGAGCCAGAGCTGGCTGGAGTGGTCCGGCTTCCTCTCCGCCAACTCCTACGAGCTCGACCACATCCACGAGTACAACGCCGTGCGCACGGCGTGCGCCCTCTTCGACATCTCCCCGCTCTTCAAGTACCAGGTCCACGGCCGCGGCGCGGTCCAGCTCCTCGACCGCGTGCTGACCCGGGACGTCGCGCGCCTGGCCGTCGGCCAGGTTTCCTACACGACCTGGTGTGACGACGAGGGAAAGATCGTCGACGACGGGACCGTGACCCGCCTGGGCCCCGACCTCTACCGCCTCACCGCGGCGATCCCGACCCTCGACTGGCTCCAGGACAACGACCTCGGGGTCGGCGCCGAGGTCGAGGACGTGAGCGAGGCCCTGGCCGCGCTCTCGCTCCAGGGCCCCACGTCGCGGGCCCTGCTCCAGCGCCTCGCGGACGTGGATCTCGACGGGCTGCGCTACTTCCGCCAGCTCGAGACCCGGCTCGCGGGCATCCCCGTCTCGATCTCGCGCAGCGGATACACGGGCGACCTCGGCTTCGAGATCTTCGCGGATCCGGGGTGGGCAGAGCGCCTCTGGGACGAGCTTCGGGACGCGGGCCGGTCCTTCAACCTGCGCCCGGCCGGGAACGTGGCCCAGGACATGCTGCGCATCGAGGCGGGCCTGCTGCTGATCGACGTCGATTTCGTCTCGAGCAGCCGGACGCTCTTCGCGGTGCAGAAGTCCACACCCCTGGAGCTCGGCCTCGGCTTCACCGTCGCGCTCGGCAAGGAGTTCTTCGTCGGGCAGGACGCCCTGCGCCGCGAGAAGGAGCGCGGATCGGCGCTGGCGACGGTGGGCCTCGTCGTCGACGTCGTCGCCCTCGAGAAGGTCTACGCCGGGTTCGGCATGCCCCTGCACCTCCCCTACCATTCGTGGAACGAGGCCGTCCCGGTCTACGCGGACGCGAAGCGGCGCGAGCCGGTGGGACGGGCGACGAGCGGGACCTGGTCGCCGATCCTCAAGAGCTACGTCGCGATCGCCCGCGTCGGGGCGCGGTCCGGCCGGACGGGCGGGCGCGTCTTCCTGGAGGAGACGGTCGAGGCGCGGCGCTTCGCCGTTCCGGCGACGGTGGTGGAGCTTCCGTTCTTCGACCCCCCGCGAAAGAAGGCCTGACCCGCATGCCGAACCATTACGACGCGATCATCGTCGGTGGGGGCCACAACGGCCTCACCTGCGCTGCCTACCTGGCGCGGGCGGGGCGCAAGACGCTCGTGCTCGAGCGCCGCCACGTGCTGGGAGGCGCCGCGGTCACGGAGGAGATCTTCCCCGGCTTCAAGTTCACCGTCTGCTCCTACGTGGTGAGCCTGCTGCGGCCCGAGGTGATTCGCGAGCTCGAGCTCGCGCGCCACGGCCTCCACATCACCCCGCTCGACAGCGCCTTCGTGCCGATGGAGAACGGCGACTACCTCGCGATCTACTCCGACCCGGCGAGCACGCGGGAGGAGATCCGCCGCCACTCGAAGCGCGACGCCGAGATGGCCCCGAAGTTCAGCCAGATGATGTACGAGATGGCCTTCGCCGTGAAGCCGATCCTCGCCATGGTTCCGCCGGACCCGAGCCGCCCGGGCCTGCGCGGCCTGCGCACGCTCCGCGACCTCGGGCGGCACGTGCAGAGCCTCGGGAAGCGCGGATTCCACGACCTCTCCAAGCTCATGACGATGAGCGTCTCGGACCTCCTCGACGAGTGGTACGAGAGCGACGTGCTGCGGGCGCTCTCGGCGCTGAACGGGATCATCGGGACGATGCTCGGTCCCAAGTCCCCGGGCACGGCCTACGTGCTGCTGCACCATTACATGGGCGAGCTCGACGGCGCGTTCACGGCCTGGGGCTGCCAGAAGGGCGGCACGGGGGGGGTCAGCGAGGCGATCGCGAGCGCCGCGCGAAGCCTCGGAGCCGAGATCCGCGTCGAGGCGCCCGTCGCGAAGGTGATCGTGGAGAACGGCGCCGCCGTCGGAGTGGCGCTCGAGAGCGGCGAGGAGATCCGGGCGCGGACCGTCGTCTCGGGCGCGGATCCCCGCGTCACCTTCCGCAAGCTCGTCGATGCCGGGGACCTCCCCGAGGACTTCGTCGCGGCGATCGACCGCTTCAAGTTCCGCGGCTCGTCCGGGAAGGTCAACCTGGCGCTGGACGCGCTCCCGATCTTCCCGGCGATGAAGGACCCGGCGCTGATCCGGGGCATGGTCGAGATCGCCCCGAGCATGGACTGGCTGGAGCGCGCCTACGACGACGCGAGCTACGGCGGCTTCTCGCGGCGCCCGTACATGGACATCGTGATCCCGAGCACCGTCGACCCGACGATGGCGCCTCCCGGCAAGCACGTGATGTCGATCTTCGTGCAGTACGCGGGCTACGACATGCCCGAGTACGGGACGCCGTCGCAGCAGCGCGAGGCCTTCGGCGACGCCGTGATCAGCACGCTCTGCGAGTTCGCCCCCAACCTGAAGGACGTGATCCTGCACAAGCAGGTGCTGACGCCCTTCGACCTCGAGCAGACGATCGGCCTCTCCGAGGGCAACATCTTCCACGGCGAGCTCACGCTCGACCAGCTCTTCTGCTTCCGCCCCGCCCCGGGCTTCGCCGACTACCGCACCCCGATCCGCAACTACTACCAGTGCGGGTCGGGAACGCACCCGGGAGGGGGGATCACGGCGGGTCCGGGGCGCCTCGCGGCGCTCGAGATCCTGCGCGACGGGAACTGACCGCGCCGCCGACGGCGCGAAGGATGCGAGCCGATGAGCCACCAGGACGTCATCGTGATCGGAGCGGGCCACAACGGCCTCGTGACGGCCGCCATCCTCGCGAAGGCCGGGCGACGCGTCCTCGTGCTCGAGAGGCGCGCGCAGGTGGGCGGCATCGCGGTGACCGAGGAGCTCTTCCCGGGCTTCCGCTTCTCCACCTGCGCGCCGGAGGGGAGCAACCTCGCCTCCGAGGTCGTGCGCGAGCTCCGCCTCGCCGAGCACGGCCTCGAATGGCTGCCGGCGGATCCCGTCGCCTTCGTGCCCCAGCCCGACGGCTCGCAGCTCACGATCTGGCGCGACACGAAGCGGACCGCCGACGAGATCGCGCGCTTCTCGGCGGCCGACGCCCGCCGCTACCCCGACTTCGTCGCTCTGATGACGCGGATCGCCGACGTGGTCGGAGGGCTCCTGCGCGCCGTGCCTCCGGATCTGCCCGAGGTAGGGTGGGGCGACCTGCGCGGAATGCTCCCGCTCGCGGCTCCGCTGCGCCGCCTCGGCCGCAAGCGCGTGAACGACCTGCTGCGCGTGCTGCCGATGCCCGTCGCCGACCTGCTGAACGAGTGGTTCGAGTCCGACGCGGTCAAGGCGGCGATTGCGGCGAGCGCCGTGCGCGACGTCACCTGGGGCCCCAAGGAGGCGGGAACCGCCTACACGCTGCTCTTCAACTGGGCGCTCAGCGACACGGGGTTGTTTCGTTCCGCGGGGCTCGCGAAGGGAGGCGTGGGCGCCCTCGCGCAGGCGCTGGCCGGCGCGGCGCGCGCGGCCGGGGCGGAGATCCGCACCTCCGCGCCAGTCCGGCGGATCCTGCTCGAATCGGGCCGCGTCGCCGGCGTCGAGCTCGAGGGCGGGGAGCGGCTCGCCGCCGCAGCGGTCGCCTCGAGCGCGGATCCCCGCACCACCTTCTTCGGCCTCTGCGAGCCCCGACTGCTCCCGGCCGCCTTCGTCCGCCACGTGCGCAGCATCAAGTACCGCGGCTCGACCGCGCGCATCCACCTCGCGCTCTCGGGGCTCCCCGAGTTCACGGCCGCCGGTCAGGGCGAGGCCGCGCTCCGCCTCGCGGGGCCGATCCAGATCGCCCCGACGCTCTCCCATCTCCAGCGCGCCTACGACTGCACCAAGTACGGGGGCTTCTCCAGCGTCCCGTACCTCGACGCCTGGATCCCGACGCTTCGCGATCCGGGCCTGGCTCCGGCGGGGAGCCACGTGCTCTCGATCACGGCGAAGTACGCGCCCTATCGGCTGCGGGGCGCGGGCTGGGCCGAGCGGCGCGAGGCCTTCGTCGAGGGCGCGCTCGACACGCTCGCCGAGTACGCGCCGAAGCTTCGGGACCTGGTGCGCTTCCGCGCCGCGCTCCTCCCGCCCGACCTCGAGGCGGAGTACGGCCTGCCCGAGGGCAACCTCTGCCACGGCGAGATGACGCTCGACCAGTTCTTCCACATGCGCCCGATCCCGGGCTACGCGCGCTACCGCGGGCCGATCCCGGGCCTCTACCTGTGCGGGTCGGGCACCCACCCGGGCGGCGTCGTGAACGGCCTCCCCGGCCGCAACGCCGCGCGCGAGATCCTGCGCGATCGGGGGCGCTAGCGATCGGCTCAGGACCAGAAGGCGTCGACGGCGTAGCGGTTCTCGACCATGAACCAGAACTCGGCGATCTTGCGGTTCTCGACGCGATAGGTGAAGGCCTGGAACTGGCCGCCGAGGCTCCTGCCTTCCCGCTCGGCGTGGACGCGCACGAGGGCGATCGCGTAGCCGCCCGACGCCAGGATGTCGAGCAGTTCCGTGCGGACCGTGCCACCGGAAAGCTCGCGGGCGCGCGCCCAGAAATCGCCGACCTCGGTCTTGCCGTGATAGTCGCGGGAGAGGAGGTTCCTGCCGGGGACGTGCCAGACGACGCCATCGGCGAGCGAGTCCATGAGGACGGTCACGTCGCCGTCTCGCAGAGCTTCGTGGAAGCGGCGGACGAACTCGGCGTTGGAGTGCATGGCGACACGGTAGCGCGCACGATGACGAATGCCGGTGCTCTTTGACGTTTCGCGACCGCACGGGCTACGGTGGGCCAGGCTGCAGCCCACGAAACAGGGAGGCCCCATGAACGAGCACATCGTCATCGACCCCGAGATCCAGCACGGGAAGCCCGTCATCCGTGGCACGCGCGTGCCCGTGGTTCGGGTCGTGGAAGGTCTGGCGGGAGGCATGACGGTGGAGGAGGTGGTTCAGGAGTACGGCGTGACGGAGGCGGACGTGCGCGCCGCCCTCGCCTATGCGGGCAAGCTCCTTGCCGAGCAGGAGCATCACCCGCTCCCGGCGAAGTGACGGTCCTCGTTGCGCTTCCTGATCGACGCGGATCTCCCGCGCTCCGCGACTTCGCTGCTTCGACGCCACGGACACGACGCCGTCGACGTGCGGGACGTAGGGCTTGGCGCGGCCAGCGATTCGGAGATCGCACGCCGGGCTCGCGACGAGCGGCGCTGCCTGGTCACCGGTGACTTCGGCTTCGCGGACGTGCGCAACTACGTCCCCGAGTCCTACGCGGGCATCATGGTGCTCGCTCTGCCCGCAGGAGCGACGGCGAGACTCATCCTCCGCTTGATCGAGGATGTGATGCAGCAGCCCCAGATCCTCGCGAGGCTCGCTGGGAGGCTCGCGATCGTCGAGCCCGGTCGGCTCCGGCTTCGCCCGCCATGATCTGCCCCGCCTGCGGCCACGAGAACCGCGATGCGGCGCGCTTCTGCGACGGCTGCGGCGCGGCGCTCGCTGCGACCTACGCGAGCTGCGCTACGGAGCTTCGCGCCGGGGCGAAGTACTGCGATGCATGCGGCACCCCGGTCGCATCCGGCGTGACCAGCACACCGCGCGAGGCGCCGTCCACCGCTTCCCGCTCCCCGCGGGATTACACGCCGAAGCACCTCGCCGAGAAGATCCTGGTCTCGAAGAGCGGCGCGCGGGATCGCGACCTCGCCTCGCGACGGCGGAGCTTGCCGGTGCGCGGCGGAATCCCTGCCGCTAGCCCGGGCCAGAGCTCTCGTCCCCGCCGCGCGCCCGCTGCGCGAGACGCCACGCGAGGGCGGCGCGCACGCCCTCTTTGGCCAGCACCGCGTCGAAGGCACTCGACTCGGGCGTCTCGCTGGCCTCGATCAGCACGTCGAGCTCGAGCGCCTGGAGCAGGGCCTGGCGCATGCCCATGATCTCCGCGCTGCGGTTGATGGCCTGCTTGGTGAGCGCGACGGCGAGTGCGTCGTTGGCGGCGATGCCGCGCGCGACCTCGAGCGCTGCGTCGAAGCATCGCTCGGCCGGGACGACGCGGTTCACCAGACCGAGCGCCAGCGCGCGCTCCGCCGGGATCGCGTCGTCGCCGCCGAGCAGGAGCTCCTTGGCCTGCTTGGGCCCGATGATCCACGGCAGGATCAGCGCCACGATGCCGCTGCCGAAGCGCACCTCGGGCGCCCCGAAGCGGCAGCCCTCGGCCGCCACCGTCACGTCGCAGGCCACCGCCATCTCCATGCCGCTGCCGAGGCAGTAGCCGTGCACGGCCGCGACGGTGGGCTTCGGGAAGTCCCAGAAGCGCATGATCACGTCGAAGTCGCGGCGCAGCTCGGCGCGCAGCGCCACCGGGTCGCGCGGGGCGCCGCCCGGGCCGAGGTCGAAGCCGGCCGAGAACGCGCGCCCTGCCCCGCGCAGGAGGACGGCGCGGACGGCGGCGTCGTGCTCGGCCCGGTCGAGCGCGGCGTGGAGCGCCGCGATCATCGGCTCGTCGACCGCGTTCAGCTTCTCGGGGCGATCGAGCGTCAGCACCGCGACCGGGCCGCGCGTCTCGAAGCCGACCCGCGGCCGGTCCCCCGTGGGCCCCTCACCCGCCATCGCGACGGCTAGACCGCGCGGGCAAGGCCGCAGCAAGCGGAGCGCGCAGCGAGGCGAAGCCGAGCGAAGTCCATCGGGCAAGCGAAGCGCGCAGCGAGGCGAAGCCGAGCGAAGTCCATCGGGCAAGCGAAGCGCGCAGCGAGCCGAAGCCGAGCGAAGTCCATCGAGCTAGACCTTCGCAGAGAGCCGGATCCAGGCGGACTTCGACTGCGTGTAGGCGAGCAGGCTCTCGAAGCACTTGTCCTTCGAGTTGCCGGACTGCTTGTAGCCGCCGAAGGGCTGCGTCATGTCGCCTTCGTCGAAACAGTTGACCCAGATCACGCCCGCCTCGATCTCCTTGATCAGGCGGTGGGCCTTGTCGAGATCGCGCGTCCAGACCCCGGCCGCGAGGCCGTAGATCGTGTCGTTGGCGATCGCGATCGCCTCGTCGAGGCCGTCGAAGGGGATCACCGCGGCCACCGGACCGAAGATCTCCTCGCGGGCGATCGTCATGCGGTTGTCGACGTCCGTGAAGAGCGTGGGCGCGACGTAGGCGCCCTTCTCGAGCCCCGCCGGCACCCCGCCGCCGAAGGCCAGCCGCGCCCCCTCGCGCTTGCCCGACTCGATGTAGGCGAGCACGCGCTCCTGGGCCTCGCTGGTGACGAGCGGCCCCATGTTGGTGCCCGGGTCGAGCGGGTCGCCCGGCCGGTAGGCGTCGCGGCCGCGCGTCGTGAAGCGGTCGACGAACTCCGCGTAGATCTTCCGGTCCACCAGTACGCGCGACCCGGCGTTACAGACCTCGCCCATGTTGGCGAAGATGCCGTTGCACGCCGCCGTCACCGCCCGCTCGAGGTCGGGGAGGTCCTGCACGAAGACCTGCGGCGACTTCCCGCCGCACTCGAGCGACACCCGCTTCATGTTGGACTGCCCGGCGTACTGGAGCATCAGCTTTCCGACGGCGGTCGAGCCGGTGAAGGTGATCTTCGCGACGTCCGCGTGCAGGGCCAGCGCCTTCCCGGCCACCTCCCCCTGGCCGTTCACCACGTTCAGGACGCCGGGCGGCCCGCCCGCCTCGCAGAAGAGCTCGGCCAGGCGCAGCGCCGAGAGGGGGGACTGCTCGGCCGGCTTCAGCACCACGCAGTTCCCCGCCGCGAGGGCGGGCGCGACCTTCCAGGTCGCCATCAGCAGCGGGTAGTTCCAGGGCGAGATCGCCCCCACCACTCCGAGGGGCTCGCGCAGGACGAAGTGCACGACGTTCCACTCGGTGTTGGTGACGGCCCCCTCCATCTTGTCGATGCACTCCGCCATGAAGCGGAAGGTCTGCACCACGCTCGGGAGATCGATGTTCACGACGTCGGAGATCGGCTTGCCCATGTCGAGCGTCTCGAGCACGGCCAGATCCTCGGCGCGCTCGTCGATCAGATCCGCGAACCGGTAGAGCACCCCCATGCGCTCGCGCGGCGCCATGCGGGACCAGGCCCCGGAGCGGAAGGCGCGCTTCGCCGCCGCGACCGCGGCGTCGATGTCGGCCTCCGTGCCCTCGGCCATCTCCGCGAGGACCTCGCCGTTCGCCGGGTTCGTGGTCGCGAAGCGGCCGCCCTTCGCCGCATCCCGGTACTCGCCGTCGATGAAGAGACCCGTCGCGGGGCGCTTCCGGGCCCGCTCGGCGACCGACCGCCACTTCGCCTTGTCGTAGCTCCCGAGTGTCGCGAGGCTCATCGCACGCTCCTCCAGAGCGGCATCATACCAGGGCGGCCCCCGCGTGGGTGCGCCCATCGCCAACCCCCCGGGGCGGGAGCCAGCGCAGCCCCTCGGATCGCCGTCTCGGCTATGCTCGGGGCCCTCGAAATCCGCCTGCTGCGGGAGGCCCCATGAGCCGAGCGACCCTCGCGAGCGCCGGGCCGGCGATCCGGCTCGTCACCGAAATTCCCGGGCCGCGGAGCCGCGAGATCGTCGCGCGCCGCGACGCCGCCACGCCGCGCGGCGCCACCCGGCTCACGCCGATCGCGGTCGAGCGCGCCGAGGGGGCGATCGTCGAGGACGTCGACGGCAATCGCCTGCTCGACTTCGCGGGCGGGATCGGGGTGCTCGCCGTCGGCCACTGCCCGCCCCGGGTGGTCGAGGCGCTCAGCGCCCAGGCCGCTCGCCTGATCCACATCTGCGCCATCGTGGCGAGCCATGAGCCCTTCGTCCAGGTGGCGGAGCGGCTCAACGACCTGACGCCCGGGCGCTTCGCGAAGAAGACGCTGCTCATGAACACGGGCGCCGAGGCGCTCGAGGCCGCGGTCAACGTGGCCCGGGCGCACACGCGCCGCCAGGGCATCGTGGTCTTCGAGGGCGCCTATCACGGCCGCACGAACCTGACGCTCGCGATGACCTCGAAGTTCTCGCTCTTCAAGAAGGGGCTCGGGCCCTTCGCACCGGAGATCTACCGCTTCCCGTTCCCGGATCTCTACCGGCGCCCGTCGGGCTTCTCCGAGGAGGCCTGGGTCGACTGGCACGTCGCTCGCCTCGACGAGTGTTTCGTCTCCATCGTGGACCCCGCCCACGTGGCCGCGATCGTGGTGGAGCCCGTGCAGGGCGAGGGCGGGTTCGTGCCGGCGCCCTTCCCCTGGCTGCGCCGGCTGCGCGAGCTCTGCGACGAGCACGGCATCGTGCTCGTCGCAGACGAGGTGCAGAGCGGCTTCGGCAGGACCGGGCGGCTCTTCGCGATCGAGCACAGCGGCGTGATCCCGGACGTCGTGACCATGGCCAAGTCGCTCGCCGCCGGAATGCCGCTCTCCGCCGTCACCGGACGCGCGGAGATCATGGACGCCGTGCACCCCGGCGGCATGGGCGGCACCTACAGCGGGAACCCGCTCGCCTGCGTCGCGGCCCTCGAGGCGATCGACACCATCGCGAAGCCGGAGTTCCTGGAGCGCGCGCGGGAGGTCGGCGTCCGGCTGCGCGCGCGCCTCGAGAAGATCCAGGCCGAGCACCCCGATCTCGTCGGCGACGTGCGCGGCCTCGGCTCGATGCTCGTGATGGAGCTGGTGGAGGATCCGCGGACGCGGGTTCCGTCCATGGAGGCCACCGCGGCCGTGACGGCGGAGACGCTGCGCCGCGGCGTGATTGCGATCCGCTCCGGGCTGCGTTCGAACTGCGTGCGCTTCCTCCCGCCCCTCACGATCCCGGACGCGCAGATCGACGAGGCGATGGACGTGGTCGCCGACGCGGTCCGCGCCGTGGCGGCCGCGCGCCTGGGCGCGTGCGGATGAGCGCCTCCGCGCCGCGTTCCGGCGCGCGAGGCGCACCGGCAAACGCCCCGCCGGTGGCGCGGTGCCTGCGCCGGCTCGAGCTCCGCGGGACGGCCGCCCGCCGCGGCGCCGCCCACGGCACTGCGCTCGCCGACCCGATCCGCCGCTACACCGAGGAGCGCGTGCGGCTCGCGGCGAGCGGGAGCTGGTCGGGGCGGCCGGCGACGCGCGACGACGTGCTGCGGCTCGCCGACGCCATGCTGCCGGCGCATCGCGCGTACGCGCCGGACCTCTGCGAAGAGATGGAGGCGATGGCGGCCGCGAGCGGCCTCTCCGCCGCCGAGGCCGTGATCGTGGGCGGCTTCACCGACTTCGTCGATGCGCTCCGCGCCCGCGCCGGCGCGGCGCCGGAGGAGGACGACTGCACGGCGGTCCTCGCCCCGAACGAGCGCGCGGAGGGCAGCGCCTTCCTCGCCCAGACCTGGGACATGCACGACAGCGCCACCGAGCACGTCGTGATGCTCGACGTCCAGCCCGACCGCGGCCTCCGCGCGCTGGTCTTCTCGACGGCGGGCTGCCTGGGCCAGATCGGCATGAACGAGGCGGGGATCTGCGTCGGCATCAACAACCTCGCGGCGGCGGTCGGCCGCGTCGGCGTCACCTGGCCCTTCGTGGTGCGCGAGGTGCTCCAGCAGACCCGGATCGAGGACGCGCTCGCGAAGGTGCTCGACGCGGACCTGACCGGCGCGCACCACTACCTGCTGCTCGACCGCGAGGGGCGCGGCTTCGACGTCGAGGCGATGCCCGCCCGCAAGCACGTGCGCGAGCTGCGGGGCGATCTCCTCGTCCACACCAACCACTGCCTCGCCGAAGAAACGCGTGCGCACGAGGCCCAGCGCGCGCCGGAGCTCCTGGCCTCGTCGCAGGCGAGGCTGCGGCGCGCGCGGCAGCTCCTCGCGGACGGACCCATCGACGTCCCGCGTCTGATGGAGATGACGCGCGATCCGGAGGCGATCTGCCAGCGCTCGCACCCGCCCTTCCACATCGAGTCGTCGGGGGCGATGATCATGCGGCCGGCGAGTGGCGAGCTCTGGGCCGTCTGGGGCCTCCCCAGCGAGAACGAGTACGAACATCTCGCCTTCTCCGCGCTGTGAGCGAGCTCCGCTACACGAACCTGACGGCCGACCTCGCGGAGAAGTGCCGTGAGCTCGAGCTGACGTGCTTCCCGCACGCCGATCCGGACGAGCTGATCTCCGCCGAGGATTTCCGGGCCTACTCCCGCGTCTTTCCCGAGGGCTTCTTCGTCTGCCTCGACGGCGATCGGGTCGTGGGCCAGGGCGGCGGCATCTTCCTCGACTTCGACTTCGAGCACCCGCAACACACGATCCTCGGGATCACCGGCGAGCACCAGTGCGGCAACCACGATCCGGCCGCCGCGTGGTACTACGGCACGGACATCGCCGTGCACCCGGACTACCGGAAGCGCGGCATCGGGCAGCGGCTCTACGACCTGCGCAAGGAGCTCGTGCGGCGCCGGAAAAAGCGCGGGATCATCGCCGGCGGCCACATCCCCGGCTTCGTGGACCACAAGCACCGCATGTCCGCCGCCGACTACGCCGCCAAGGTCGCCGCCGGCGAGATCTACGACGCGACCCTCACCTTCCAGCTCCAGAACGGCTTCGAGGCGCGCGGCGTCCTCGAGAACTACATCCGTGACGAGGCCACCGATGGCTGGGCCGTGCTGATCGTCTGGAAGAACCCGGAGTACCGGGGCTGATGCGCGGGCGCCGAGCCGCGCTCCGGCAGCTCGCGACCTGGGGCGCTCTCGCCGTCTGCCTCGCGCCGTGCGCCTGCGGCCTCGCTGGTGCGCCCGGCGGCGCGGGCAGCGCGCAGGCCGTCCCGGTGGACCCGGACCGCTTCCGGCGGGTGGCGCCTCGGCCGCCCCCGGCGGATCTCGTGCTCTCGGGAGGCGCCGTCTACACGGTCGATGCGGCGCGGCGCTGGGCGCAGGCGCTGGCGATCCGCGACGGGCGCATCGTCTACGTAGGCGACGACGCGGGGGCGGAGGCCTTCGTCGGCGCTGCGACGAAGCACGTCGAGCTCGGCGGGCGCATGCTGCTGCCGGCCTTCCAGGACGCGCACGTGCACCCCATCGACGCGGGCGTGGGCGCCCGCCAGTGCGCGCTCTTCGATCTCGCGTCGGCGGCGGCCCTGGTGGAGCGGGTCGAGCGCTGCGCGCGCGAGCACCCCGAGTGGCCCTGGATCGTGGGCGGCGGCTGGCTCGTCGACAACTTCCTGCCTTCCGGGCTCCCGGACAAGAAGCTCCTCGACGCCGCGGTGCCCGACCGGCCGGTCGCCCTCGTGTCCTCCGACGGGCACAGCCTGTGGGTCAACTCGCGGGCCCTCGAGGCGGCCGGGATCGGCGCGGCGACTCCCGATCCCGCGGGCGGCCGCATCGATCGCTACCCCGGGACGCGCGAGCCGTCGGGGAGTCTCCAGGAGGAGGCGATGGAGCTCGTGCGGCGCGTCCAGCCGCCGGTCGCGCCGAGCGAGATCAAAGCCGGTCTGCGCGAGGCCGTGGCCCACCTGAACGCGCTCGGCATCACAGCCGTGCAGGACGCGCTCGTCCGGGTCGAGCCGGACGATACCACCGGGAGCCTCGGAGCCTACCGCGCGCTCGACGAGGCGGGCGAGCTCTCGCTGCTCGTCGTCGCGGCTCTCTTCCTCGAGCCAGGCGAGCCGATCGACGCGCAGCTCGAGAGCTTCGTGGCTGCGCGCGCCCTATACACGCGCGGCAACGTGCACGCCACCGCGGTCAAGATCATGGAGGACGGGGTGATCGAGCCGCAAACCGCGGCGCTGCTCGAGCCCTACGCGGACCGCCCCGGGCATCGCGGCGAGCTGCTCCACGCGCCCGAGCGCCTGCGCGAGGCCGTGATCCGGCTCGACGCCGCGGAGTTCGAGATCCACTTCCACGCGATCGGCGACGCGGCGGTGCGCGCGAGCCTCGACGCCGTCGCGGCGGCGCGGTCTGCCAACGGAGCGCGCGATGCGCGCCACCAGATCGCGCACCTGGAGCTCCTCGATCCGGCGGACATCCCGCGCCTGCGCGAGCTCGGCGTGGTGGCGAACTTCCAGCCGCTCTGGGCGATCAAGGACCGCTACATCACCGAGCTCACGCTGCCCCGCATCGGCGCGCGCCGCGCGCGCTGGCTCTACCCGATCGGCAGCATCGCCCGCTCGGGAGCCGTGCTCGCCTTCGGGAGCGACTGGTCCGTGAGCTCGGCCAACCCGCTCCTCGGCATCGAGGCGGCGGTCACGCGGCTGGGACCGGAGGGCGAGACCACGGAGCCCCTCTTCCCCGAGGAGGCGATCGGCCTCGCGGAGGCGATCGCCGCCTACACGATCGGCGCTGCCTACGCGAACGCCCTGGAGGTCGAGACCGGCTCGATCGAGGTCGGCAAGCGCGCCGACCTCGTGCTGCTCGAGCGCGACCTCTTCGCGATCCCGCACGCCGAGATCTCCGAGACGGCGGTCGTCGCGACCCTCTTCGGCGGCGAAGTCGTCCACGGCGCGCTCTAGCGGCCGACCCCGCGCGCGACCCCGGTGCACCACTTCCGCGCCGAAGCTGCTCGGCGCCTCCGGGTTGACATGCATCACAGAACATATTGATGCATCAAGTGAATCACCAGAGAGAGCGGGGATGAAGGCGGTTACGGTTCGGCTGATTTCTCCGGGGCTCGCGCGCGCGATCGATCACCGCGCGCTCAGCCGCGCAGGCGCCGCCGCTTGCGGTCCCGGCGCACCACCTCGGCGCAGTTGCGCCCCGGCACGCCCGTGACGCCGCCGCCGGGGTGGGTGCCGGCGCCGCACAGGTAGAGACCCGCGATCGGCGTCTTGTAGTCGCCGTAGCCGGGGATCGGCCGGAAGCAGAAGAGCTGATCCAGGGCCATGTCGCCCTGGAAGATGTTCCCGCCGAGCAGGCCGTAGCGCTCCTCGAGATCCGGCGGGGCGAGCACCTCCATGTGCTCGACGCTCGCGGCGAGGTTCGGACAGTGCTCGCCGAGCGTGCGGATGATCTTCTTCCCGTAGGCCTCGCGCTCGGTCTCCCACGAGCCCTGCGCTAGCCGATACGGGCCGAACTGCGTGAAGCAGAGCGCGATGTGCTTGCCCTTCGGCGCGAGTTCGGGCTCGAAGACCGTCGGGAAGACCGCCTCCAGGTACGGGTGCTCGGAGGTGCGGCCGTACTTGGCGTCGTCCCAGGCCCGCTCGAGGTAGGCGATCGAGGGGCAGACCGCGAGGATCCCCGTGTGCGGCGCGCCGGGGACCGCACCCTTCCAGGCGCTGGGCTTCGGCAGCTCCCCGAGCCCGAGGTTCACCTTCACCGAGCCCGAGCGGCTGCGATAGCGCCGGACGTCGCGGACCACCTCGTCGGGCAGGTGCTCCGCGCCCACCAGATCGAGATAGGTCGTGGTCGGATGCGCGCACGAGATCACCTGGCGCGCGCGCAGAACCGTGCCGTCGTCGAGCTCGACGCCCTCCGCGCGCCCGCCGCGCACCACCACCCGCCGGACTCCGGCGGAGTCGCGGATCTCGGCCCCGGCGGCGCGCGCGCACTCCGCGAGGGCGGTGCTCACGCCGCCCATCCCTCCGTGCACCCAGCCCCACGCTCCCGGATGCCCGTTCACCTCGCCGATCCAGTGGTGCACGAGCACGTAGGCCGAGCCCGGGCTCATCGGGCCGCACCAGGCGCCGATGATCGTCTGCGTGGCGAGGGCGCCCTTCACGCGATCGTCCTCGAACCACTCGTCGAGGAAGTCGGCGCCCGAGAGCGTGAAGAGGCGCACCGCCTCGGAGAGGTCGCGCCGCGTCCAGTGGCGCACCTTGGCCGCGAGCGCGAGCCAGCGCGGGGCGTCGCGCAGGCTCAGGTTGGGCGGGATCACGAACATCAGGTCCTTGAGCAGCATGCCGACGCGCTCGAAGTAGCGGCCGAACTCGATGTAGGCCTCGGCGTCCTTCTTCGAGAAGCGCGCGATCTCCTCGGCGGTCTTCTGCGCGTCGCCCCAGAGCGCGAGCGAGCCCCCGTCGGAGAACGGCACCCAGTAGTCCGGATCGAGCAGCGACACGCGGTAGCCGAAGCGCTCGAGCTCGAGCTCCGAGACGATGCGCGGCGGCATCAGGCTCACCACGTAGGCGGCGGAGGAGATTCGATAGCCCGGCCAGGGCTCCTCCGTCACTGCCGCACCCCCGAGCACGCCGCGCCGCTCGAGCACCAGGACGTCCATCCCCGCCTTTGCCAGATAGGCGGCGCAGGCGAGACCGTTGTGGCCACCGCCGATCACGATCGCGTCGTGGGTCTTCACGCATCCTCCCCCGGCTCGGGCTCCCCCGAAGCCCGGTCCCGCTGCAAGGTCCCGCACTCTAGCCTGGACCCGTCCCGAAAGGTATGGAGACGCGGGAGGTTGCGCGCGTGCGCGGCCCGTTTCCTACGGGCGCGTTCGACATCTCGGCGACGCTCGCGTACTCGGCGTAGCCCGCCTTGTTGACGAGGATGTCGAGTCTGCCCGCGCTCGGAAGAGCGCGACGATCGGCGCCCGGGTCCTCGTGGGTGCGAACGCCGCGACCGAGAACCGCGTGAGCGTCTCGGGCCGTGATGGCAGCGGTGATGCGGGCCATGCCTTGTTAGCTCCGCACCCGCCCGGCGCCCGCGAAACCTCGGACAGAAAACGCGTGGCTGCGGTGTCGCTCGACGTTACGATGAACGAAGCACCCGAGGGCCGAGGCCGACGCGCCACTGGTGGCGAGTCCCCGTTTGTTAGCTTGGTCCGGGGATGTTGCGAGAACCTCATTGGTGACACGCATCGCGTGATCCCGTTCAGGAGAGTGCTGCCACGACACATCCCTGCCCTCGGGTGTTCCTCCCCTCCATCGTGAAGGAGCCCCCTGTGAAAGGCAAGAGTCGAAGCCGATCCTCCCAGCGCGCCCGGCGAGAGCAACGAATCCTCGAGAAGATCCACCTCAACGCCGCCGGCATCGACATCGGGAGCGAGAGCCACTGGGTCGCGGTCCCCGAGGATCGGGACGATCGGCCCGTGCGCGAGTTCAAGAGCTTCACGCACGAGCTCCTCGCGCTGGCCGACTGGCTCGAGGCGTGCGGAATCGACACCGTCGCCATGGAGTCCACGGGGGTCTACTGGATCCCCCTCTACGAGATCCTCGAAGAGCGCGGGATCGAGGTCCTCCTCGTCAACGCCCGCCACGTCAAGGGCGTTCCGGGACGCAAGACCGACATCCTCGACTGCCAGTGGATCCAGCAGCTGCACACCTTCGGATTGCTGCGCGGAAGCTTCCGGCCCGATGCGCCCGTGGCCGCCCTCCGCTGCCTGGTCCGGCATCGCGACCAGCTCGTCGAGGCCGCCGCCTCTTACGTCCAGCGCATGCAGAAGACGATGGTGCTCATGAACCTGCAGCTCCACAACGTGATCAGCGACGTCACCGGGGTCACGGGGATCGCGATCCTGCGCGACATCATCGCGGGACAGACCGATCCCACGGTCTTGGCCCGCCACCGGTACCCCCGCTGCAAGGCCTCCGAAGAAGAGATCGCCGCCTCCCTCACCGGTCACTATCGCGACGAGCACCTCTTCGTGCTCCGCCAGGCGCTCGAGCTCTACGACCTCTACCAGGAGAAGATCCGCAGCTGCGATGAGCAGATCGAAGCCCGCATCCGGGCCCTCGAGGCGACCTGCGAGTCCCCCGGCACGCTCCTGCCCAAGTCGCGAAGGACCCAGGGCCGCAGCTCCAACGAGCCTTCCTTCGAGATCCGTTCGCCGCTGTTCGCGCTGTGCGGCGGCGTCGATCTCAGCGAGCTCCCGGGCATCGGACCCTACGGAGCCCTCAAGCTCGTGTCCGAGATCGGCCTCGATATGAGCCGCTGGCCTTCGGAGAAGCACTTCGCCTCGTGGCTTACCGTGGCTCCCCGCAACCAGATCTCCGGAGGAAAGCTTCTCAGCTCACGCACCCAGCCTTCGGCCAACCGCGCCGCCAAGATCCTCCGCATGGCGGCCATGAGCCTCGGGCGAAGCGATCACGCCCTCGGCGCCTTCTACCGCCGCATGGGCGCCCGCGTCGGGAAGGCCAAGGCCATCACCGCCACCGCGCGGAAGCTCGCCCTCCTCGTCTACCGAATGCTCCGATACCGAACGCCCTACCACGAGCTCTCCGCCGCAGACTACGACCGACAGCAACGCTCACGCATCCTCCGAGGCCTGCGCAAGCGCGCGGCTTCCCTCGGCTGCGAGATCGTGGACACCAGTACGGGACTCGTGATGTAGAGAACGTTTTCTCAGGAGGCAGCGTCGTCCCTGGAGACGAGCGGAAGAGAGCGTACGAAAGAAACGACCGCTTCGTAGTGCTGCTCGGGTGTCTTGGTATCCCATCGCTCGAGTCGAAGTTGCTTCGAGGGCGCAGAGATGTCGGTCTGGTCACCGGACAGCCAGACTTTCGCACCAAGCTCGGCTATCTCTGCGACGATCATGCAACCAGGGTTTCGCCCCTCGCTGGTGCGGGAGGGCGCTTGGTAGGGCTCCAAGGGATCGGCCTCGAGTCGCCGATTGAGGAGAGACAGGCCGCGTGAAGCAACAACCCGTGAGAGGCGCTGCTCGCACTCTTGCTGGAAGGGCGTGAAGCCGTCGGCTCCAGGGTCGGTAAGGCCCGCCCAGGCTGCGCGGTGTTCAGCGTTCCAGCCGCTCACGTCGTGAAGCCACCGACGGACTCGAGCAAGCATATCGGCGCTGCCTAACGCCCAGCATCAGCTGCGGCGCGCAGCGCCGTCAGCTGCATGCTGTTGTTAGGCGCCTGCCCCGCCTGCCCGCATCGTGCCCAGTGTGTCGGCATCAACTACTCGCTCTCGAATCCATGACTCGTGAACTTGAGCGTCCGGCTGTTCTCGGTCACCGTGCGGACGATTTGATCCGACGCCCCGCCGGGCAGCGTCGCTTCGACCTCGAGCGTGACCGTCACCTCCGCGCCGAGCTGACCGGCCAGATGGGCGATCACCTCGTCGGCGATGCGGCTGGCGTCGCGGCCGACGCGCGCGGGATCGAGCTGGACCGTACCGTGGAACCGACGCGGGTGTGCCTTCGCAGCCTCGGGCGCGCCAACGGGTGCTCCGGCGGTTCCGGCAGAAGCGCCATCGACTCCGGGTGCACCGGTGTCCGTGCCGGTCTCGCCGCCCGCCCCGTTCGCTGCAGTCGCAACGGGTGCTTCGGCATCCATCTGCCGCCGCGCCACATCCGGCTTGACCAGCACACCCGCGCTGTCGGACGATAGCGACACGACCTGCCCGCCGCGGAGCCCTCGATAGCGGCCAGCGCTCTCGTCGTGGCTCTCCGCGTAGGCGAACGTGTCCGACTGCCATGTGAGCAGCGCCACGCCATCTCGAATTGCCTGCACGAGCACCTCGGGGCCCGCAATCCGCGGCAGGTACAGGTAGCGCGCGAAGTCCTCCACGAGCTGCTTCACTGCGACGTGATCGCCCCGCCACAGCGGCACGCCATCAAGGTGTTTCCGCAGGATGGTGGAACCGAGCGACAGCACCAGCGACTCGTCGCTCCGGAGCTTCTTGCTCGCGCGCACGGCAAGCGATTCGCTTCCCGAAAGCCGGACCGCCTGCCAGGTGATCGCCGCCTGCGGGTTGGCCTGCTCCGGCACGAGGAGCCACTGGTAGGTCTCGGGCAAGCGCGCCGTCACCGCGCCATCGGCCGCCTGCCTCTGCTGCTCGGCCTGCCGCACCTGGTGCGGGTCGAGGTTGAGAGATTCCTTCTCGGCGAGAATCGACTGCCAAGCCAGGAACCTGCGCACCGCTTCGTCGAGATCCTGCAACCGGACCTTGTCGGCGGCGAGGAAGACCAGCGTGTTGCGGTAGAGGCGCGGCGTGTTGCCCCGCGATTCGAGGATCGCCCGCGCCGCCGTCTCGGCCGCGCTGCCGGCCTCCTTCGTGTAGGTGTGCTCGGAGGGCAGCACCACGAGCCGCGTGCCGAGATCGTCGGGAACGTCTGCGCCCGACCGCGGCAGCGGGTGGATGCGCGAGAAGTCGCCAGTCTTGCGCAGGTCGGCGCGCAGCCGCTCGTCCAGCTCCTGCGCCACCTTGTCGGGATCGCGCTTGAGCTGCTCGGCGCGATCCTCCGCGAGCTTGGTGACCGTTGGCTGCGTGGCGTACCAGAAGCGCGGCCCGTCCTGGTAGAGATAGGTCGCGGCCGCGGCGAGCCGCCGCAGCGCGTCGCCGAACACCGCGGCCGACTCGCCCGGCATCACGCAGCCGAGCTTGACCCGCCGGTCCTCGAGCCCGCGGTGCGCCGCCGCCGCCGTCGGCGCGGAGCCCAGGTAGATGGTGCGCGCCACGCGCCGCGTCGCGTGCAGCTTGCCAAGGTTGGGCTGCTCGGCGTCGATCTTGAGCGGCAGCGAGTTGGGCCCGTCCACATCCTTCTCGATGATCGGCGCCCAGTTGTCCGAGAGGTAGCGCGTCAACTCGGACTGCACGCGCGGATCGTCGATCGGCACCGTGGACGGCAGAATGAGCGGATTCCGATCGCCCTTTTCCCAGAGGCTGTGGATCACCGCCGCCATCAGCCGCAGCACGCCGCGCGTGCGCTGGAACTTGAGCAGCGTGGACCAGTCGGTGTAGAGGCGGTCGAAGATCTCGGGATGGATCGGGTACGCGGCCTGGATGCGCTTCTCGTAGTCGCCGCCCTTGCACTCGGGCGGAAACTCGGCGCCCTGCGCGTGATAGAGGTCGGCGAAGGCGCGCGCGGTCACGTCGCGCTGCTTGAAGGCGTCCGGCCCGGCGAGCGGCTCGAACAGCCGCCGGCGCACGATCTCGAAACCCTCCTCGGCGGTCGCCGGCCGCCACGACGATTCCACCCGCCCAACCACGTTGCGCAGTCGCTCGAGTGCCTCGCGCCCGCGGATGCCGCCCACTTCCGCATCATCCGCCTGCGTGTGCGGCGAGCCTGATGTGTCCGACGCCGGCAGCGAGATCACGAGCAGGCAGTTGCCCGCGAGCTTGGCCGACTCGGTGAGCGCCTGGGCGAAAGTGAATTGTGTCTCGAAGCCACCGGCCGGCAGATCGCTCTGATC
>CAZUYC010000093.1:0-22915 GCA_964624475.1 uncultured Spirochaetales bacterium
TGGCCGCAAGGTGACTGACGAAGAAATGCAGCGGGTGAATCTGGAGCGCCACAAGTTTCACGGCGATTGGAACTATGCCATTCGGCCCAGATCGTCATAGGCACGGGCTCGGTGCGACCATTATTTATTTACGTGTCCTTACCGAACTCGATGGGGTACGAGGCGAGCTTCTTTTCCATCGCGGTCTTGACCGGCTTGCGGACGGCCTTGGTGAGCTTGGGGATATCCTCGTCGACCACGCTCCCCAGGTACTCGATTCGATAGATCACCCCCAGGCCTTCGCATGAGAAACGCGCTTCTGCTTCTGCTTCAATCGCTCGTCAGCGACCCGCGAGAAGTAGACGTCTTCCTGATATTCCAGGGCCTGCTCGATCAAGTTGAGGCTCACGCCGGCAACCGGCTGATTACGCTGCGCGGACAAGCGCTCGAGGGCCTCATACACCTCGCGATCGACGGTGATGTTGATACGCTTCTTCACAGTAGGCATCGGCTGCTCCTCGGCGCCGAGTGTAACATCGGTGTATCACTCACGTCAGCCGCGCAGCAGTGACCGGAAGCGAAGGCGCTGCTCGAGGCGCTGGCGCCCTGAGTGCGAGCTTGACCAACTGTATCCTGCGGGCTACAGTCGGTTTGGTGATCGAGATCCGCAAGGTTCGCCGTGCCGATGGCGTGGTTCCGTTCGATCGGTGGATGGCGAAACTGAGGGATGCGCGTGCGAAGGCGCGGATTCTCGTTCAGCTCGACCGCCTGCGGGTCGGTCTCCCGGGCGACTGGAAGGCGGTCGGTGCGGGGGCGAGCCCGGTCCTATTGGCGAGAGTATCGGAGGCAAGCATGAGAGCGGCTGCATACAAGGGTTCGGATTATCTGAAGACGCAGAAGGGCGTCGTCGCGTATCTCAACGCTGCGTTGGAAGACGGCGAGCCGGCCGTCTTGTTGGAGGCGCTGCGTAACGTGGCGATGGCCAAAGGCGGGATGGCCGCCCTTGCGCGCGCTGCGGGTGTGAGCCGCGAGAGTCTCTACCGCACCCTGTCGCGTCGGGGAAACCCGAAGATCGAGACGATCATGGAGCTACTCCGCGCACTCGGCCTCAAGCTGACCGTCGAGCGGAGGCAGGCGGCTTGAACGCTGCAGGCTCGCCTCCGTGCTCGCCGAGGCCCGCGCGCCGGGGGCAGCGGCTGCCCTCCCGTCTGCGGCGGCGCGGGCTTCCGTCCGACGGGGAGTAAGCATCATCCTGGGTCACCTCGGCGCCTGGGCGCGCCGGTTCTGGTGACTCGTCCGGCCAAGGCGACCAGGCCGGCGGGATCGCGAGTCCTCCCACGCGCGGCCCGTCCGCGAGCACCCTCACTCCGGCCGCGCGTCCCATCCGACCGACGGTGGGGCTACCCTGCGGGCGTGAAGGTCCGGGTGCTCGGGTCGTGCGCCGGAGGCGGGCTCCCGCAGTGGAACTGCGGGGGCGAGAACGCGGTGCGGGCACGCGCGGGCGACCCGGCCCTCGCGCCGCGAAGCCAGGCGTCGCTCGCGATCTCGGCCGACGGCTTGCGCTGGTCGATCCTCGGGGCGAGCCCCGACGCGAGGGAGCAGCTCGCGGCCTTTCCGGGCCTGCACCCGCGGTCGGGGACGCGCGACGTGCCGCTCGACACGGTCGTGCTCGCGAACGCGGAGCTCGACCACGTGCTCGGGCTCCTCGTGCTGCGCGAGGCCCTCTCGTACCGGATCCTCTCCACGCGCTGGGTGCGCGACGCGGTGCTCGGGCACAACGCGGCCTTCCGGCCGGTCGAACCCGTCTGGGGGGCGACGCCGCTCGATCGCCCGGTCGCCCTCGACGCCGAGGGGCGCCTCGAGGCGCGGCTCTTCCCCGTGCCGGGGCGGGTGCCGGGCTGGCTCCGCGACCTCGCGAAGCTCCACGCCGAGAGCAGCGTCGGGATCCGCGTCACCGACACACGGAGCGGTCGACGCCTCGTCTACGCGCCGGGCGTGCGCGAGCTCGACCCGGGAACGCTGGCCGAGCTCCAGGCGGCCGATTGCCGCTTCGTCGACGGCACCTTCTACACCGCACGCGAGCTGGCGCGCCTCCGGCCCGGCGCGCCCGACGCCTTCGCGATGGGTCACGCCCCGATCACGGGCCCCGGCGGAAGCCTTGCGCTCCTCGCGGGGCTCCGCGGCCGGACCTTCTACTGCCACATGAACGGGACCAACCCGATCCTCGACGAGAAGAGCGAGGAGGCGGCCGCCGTGCGCGCCGCGGGGATCGGGATCGCCGCCGACGGCCAGGAGCTCGAGCTTTGAGCCCGAGCCCCGCCGAGCTCGAGGCCCGCCTGCGGAGCGTCCTCGCCGAGCGCTACCACCACCGCCACCCCTTCAACGTGCGCATGCACGAGGGGCGCCTCTCGCCCGAGGAGATCCGCACCTGGGTGCGCAACCGCTACTACTACCAGACGCGGATCCCGATCAAGGATGGGCTCATCCTCGCGAAGTCGACGGACCCGGCCTTCCGCCGCGACTGGGTGCGGCGCATCCACGACCACGACGGCGTGCGCGAGGGCACCGGCGGACTCGAGCTCTGGCTGCGCCTGGCCGAGGCCGTCGGGCTCGACCGCGCGGAAGTCGCGAGCCTGCGCTTCGTAGTGCCGGGCGTGCGCGCGGCCTGCGACGACTACGTGCGCTTCGTCGAGTCGCACGACCTGCTCGAGTCCGTGGCCTCTTCGCTGACCGAGCTCGCGGCGGGCGAGATCATGAAGGTGCGCGTCGCCGCCTTCGAGCGGCACTACGGCTGGGTCGAGCGGGAGGGCCTGCGCTACTTCCTGGAGCGCACGCGGCAGGCGCCCGCCGATGCCGCCGAGGGGATGGCCTTCGTGCTCGCGAACGCGCGCAGCGAGGCCGATCGGGAGCGCGCGGTCGCCGCGCTCGAGCGCAAGTGCGAGATCCTCTGGCGGCTCCTCGACGCCGTCGACGCGGCCTCCGCCCGGCCCGCAGTCTCCTCCTTCGCGAAGCTGCGCCGCGACCCGGCCGGCGAGGCCCAGCTCGCGGTCCTCCCGGAGCGCGCCGTGCGCATCAACGAGACCGGATGCGAGGTCCTGGCACTCTGCGACGGCGAGCGGAGCGCGGAGGCGATCGCGGCGGAGCTCGCCGCGCGCCACCCGGAGGAGGAGGACGCCTGGGCGCAGGTGCACGCCTTCCTCGCCGAGATGGCGCGCGTCGGGGTCGTCGAGATCCGGAAGCCCGCATGAGCGCGCCCCGCCCCTACAACCTCGTCGCGGAGCTCACCTACCGCTGCCCCTTGCGCTGCGCCTACTGCTCGAACCCGCTCGGCTATGCTCAGGTCGGCGACGGGCTCGACGCCTCCTCCTGGGAGCGGGCCTTCCGCGAGGCGGCGGAGCTCGGCGTCGTGCACGTCGGGCTCACCGGCGGCGAGCCCACGCTCCGCCCCGACCTGCGCGAGATCGTGGCCGGAGCCGACGCGGCGGGCCTCTACCCGCACCTCGTGACCGCCGGCACGACCCTCGAAGCCCCGGGGCTCGCGCGGCTCCGGGAGGCGGGCCTGCGCAGCGTGCAGCTCTCGATCCAGGACTCCCTGCCCTCGGCCGGCGACGCGGTGGCGGGCGTGCCCGCCCACGAGCGCAAGCTCGCCTTCGCCCGCGCGGTGCGCGCGCAGGGCCTGCCGCTGATCCTGAACGTCGTGCTGCACCGGCACAACCTCGGGCGCGTGCCGGAGATCATCGAGCTTGCGCGTGAGCTCGGCGCCGTGCGGCTCGAGCTCGCGAACACCCAGTACCACGGCTGGGCGCTCGCGAACCGCGCCGCCCTGCTCCCGACGCGCGCGCAGCTCGAGCGCGCCGCCGCGGAGGTCGAGCGCGCGCGCCGCGGCGCGGGCCCGCCCGAGATCCTCTTCGTGCTCCCGGACTATTTCGCGGGGCGCCCGAAGCCGTGCATGGGCGGCTGGGGGCGGCGCACGATCGTCGTGGCGCCGGACGGCCGCGTGCTCCCCTGCCACGCGGCCGCGGAGATCGCCGGCCTCGACTTCGGCTCCCTCCGCGAGCGCCCGCTCGCCTGGTGCTGGAGCGAGGCGCCCGGCATGCGCGCCTTCCGCGGCGAGGCGTGGATGCGCGAGCCCTGCCGGAGCTGCCCGGAGAGGCTCCGAGATTTCGGCGGCTGCCGCTGCCAGGCCTTCGCGCTCACCGGCGACGCCGCCGCGACCGATCCCGCCTGCTCGCTCGCGCCGGACCACGCGCTCGTCGTCGCCGCCCGCGAGGCGGCGGAGTCCACCCAGTCCGACGGGGCGGCCCCGCCCTTCCGGCTGCGCGGCGATCGCCGCGTCGCCAGAACGCGTGACGCCCCCGGCGCGATCGGATAGATTCGCGAATGCGCGCCGGCCGCGGGGCCGGCAGGCCCGCCGTGGAGCGATCCTTGCCTCGCGAGCGATCGCCGCTGCTCTTCGTTCTCGCCGCGGCGATCGCCTGCGGCTCCGGCGAGGCCGGCCCTGCTCCCACCGCGAAGGTCGAGCGCGGGCGGATCGAGCGGATCGTCGTCGCCACCGGAACCATCGAGCCCGAGCACGAGGTCGAGGTGCGCCCGCGCATCCCCGGGATCGTCGAGGCGATCCACGTGAAGGCGGGCGACCAGGTCGTGCCCGGCCAGCCGCTCGTCGAGATCGAGCGCAGCCTGCTCGCCTCGCAGGCGCAGGAGGCCGAGGCGGGGCTCCGCTCGGCGCGCGTCGAGGAGCGCTACGCGCGGATCGACCTCGACCGCGTGGTGGAGCTGCGCAAGGGCGGCGCGAGCTCCGATCAGGCGCACGACGCGGCGCGCGCGCGCCACGAGCGCTCGCAGGCCGAGGTCGCGCGGGCGGAGGCCGTGCTCGCGACGCTCACGACGCAGCTCTCCTACGCAACGGTGAGCTCGCCGCTCGCGGGGCGCATCCTCGACGTGCCCATCGAGGTCGGGAGCGCCGTCTCGCCGGTGACCGCGGTGACGGGCGGGACGCTGCTCCTCTCGTTGGCCGGCACGGAGCGCCTCTTCCTCGAGGGGCTCGTCGACGAGAACGAGGTGACGCGCGTCGCGCTCGGGCAGGAGGCGCGCCTGCGCAGCGAGGCCTTCTCGGAGCGCAACTTCATCGGGCGCGTAGCCGAGATCGCGCCCCTCGGCCAGCGCGTGCAGAACGTGACCTACTTCGAGGTCAAGGTCGAGATCACGGACCCCGACGCGCAGCTCCTGCGCCCGCGCATGTCCGGCGACGCGGACATCGTGACGGAGGTGGTGGAGGGGGCGATCCTCGTGCCGGAGACCGCGCTCCGCTACCGGGGCGATCGCGTCTACGTGGAGGCGGTGGCGGACGGCGGGCCGGGCATCCTGGAGCGCGACGTCGAGATCGGCATCGTCGACGGCTCGCAGGTGCAGGTCCTGCGCGGCCTCGCCGAGGGCGAGCTGGTGCGCGTGCGATGAGCGCGGCGGCCCTCGAGGCTCCGGCGCCGGTGATCCGCCTCGAGGGCGTGCACAAGGTCTACTCGACCGGAAAGCTCGAGGTGCAGGCGCTGCGCGGCGTCGATCTCGTCGTGCAGGCGGGCGAGTTCGTCGCGGTGATGGGCCCGTCGGGCTCGGGCAAGACCACGCTGCTCGAGATCCTGGGCTGCCTCTCGCGCCCGAGCGCGGGGCGCTACTGGCTCGCCGGGAGCCCCGCCGGCGAGCTCGACTCCGACACGCTCGCGCGCCTGCGCGGCGGCGAGATCGGCTTCGTCTTCCAGAGCATGAACCTGCTGCCGCGGCTCGCGGCGGTCGAGAACGTGGAGCTGCCGCTGCTCTACGCGGGCGTCCCGCGGCGCGAGCGCCGGCGACGCGCGCAGGCCGCCCTCGAGCGGGTGGGGCTCGACCCGCGCGCGGCGCATCTCCCGACCGAGCTCTCGGGCGGCGAGCGCCAGCGCGTGGCGATCGCGCGCGCGCTCGTGAACCGCCCCGCGCTCGTGCTCGCCGACGAGCCGACCGGGAACCTCGACAGCGCGACCGGCGACGAGATCCTATCGCTCTTGCGCGAGGTCCACGCCGAGGGCAACACGCTCGTCGTCGTGACCCACGACCCCGGCATCGGGCGGCGCGCCGGCCGCCTCGTCGCGATCCGCGACGGGCAGATCGAGCGCGACTCCGGGAGCGCGTAGCGTGGGAGGCCTCGAGGTCGTGCGCGAGGCGCTGCGGCTGCTGCTGGCCCA
This sequence comes from uncultured Spirochaetales bacterium, assembly GCA_964624475.1. Taxonomy (GTDB): domain Bacteria; phylum Myxococcota_A; class UBA9160; order UBA9160; family SMWR01; genus CAZUYC01. Next base: position 6,195 of record CAZUYC010000093.1, read on the forward strand.
CAAGCTGCGCTCGCTGCTCACGCTCTTCGGCCTCGTCTGGGGCACCGCGGCGGTGATCTTCCTGGTCGGCTGGGGCCGGGGCGTCCGCGAGAAGCTCGAGCTCGGCTTCTTCAAGGCCGGCCGCAACATGGGCGAGGTCTGGGCGGGCAGGGTCTCCGAGGAGTTCACGCCGGCCGTCGATCGGCGCTTCCTCTGGTTCACGCCCGACGACGTCCTTGCGCTCCGCCGCCGGGCGCGGCTCCCGGCGCTGATCGGAGCGGAGGCCTGGGAGCTCCTGCCCGCCGCGCACGGCCAGCGCGGGCTGAACGTCGACGTGCGCGGGATCGAGCCCGAGGTGATGGAGATCCGGGGCGTCGCCGTCGCGGCGGGGCGCGGCATCACGCCCTCCGACGTCGAGCACCGCCGCCGGGTCGTCGTGGTCGGCGATCTCGTGCGCCGGCGCCTGCTCGGCCCCGAGGGCCGCCTCGGGGCCTGGATCCGGATCGGCGGGATCCCGTTCGAGGTGGTCGGCTTCCTCCCGTACGTCGGGACGCAGCTCTCCGCCGACCGGATGGCGATCGACGAGCAGGTCTGGGTCCCGATCTCGACCGTCTTCACCCTCTGGCCGCGCCCGTGGAGCGAGGAGCCCGTGGTGACGAAGATCGTCTACCGCATGCGCGATCGCCGCCTCCTCGACGAGACCGAGCGCGAGGTGCGGGCGATCCTGGCCTCGCGGCTGCACGTCGCGCCGGACGACAGCGAGGCGATCGGGATCTGGAGCAGCGTCAAGATGTTCAACCGGCTCCCCATCGACCAGATGCGGGGGCTCCTCTTCATCCTCGCCGCCGCGACGCTCGGGATCGGCGGGATCGGCGTCATGAACATGATGCTCGACTCGGTCCACGAGCGGCGGCGCGAGATCGGCCTGCGCCTCGCGGTGGGCGCGCGCCGGCGCGACGTCGTCCTGCAGTTCCTGGCCGAGACCCTGTGCGTGACGACGCTCGGCGGCCTCGCCGGGGCGGCCCTCGGGATCGGGAGCTGCCTCGCGCTCGGCTCCCTCGAGCTCCCGGAGCTCGCGCCGGTTCCGGTGCTCCGCGCCGACACCGTGGTGGCCGCGCTCGCGATCATGATCGGCGTGGGCGTGGCCGCCGGCGTCGTGCCCGCGTGGCGGGCGGCGCGCGTGGACCCGGCCTCGACGCTCCGGATGGAGTAGCGGCGTGGACCTCCTGCTCTCGACGCTGCGTAGCCTGCGCGCCCACGCGCTGCGCTTCGCGCTCACCTCGCTCGGGATCGTCTGGGGCACCTTCCTCCTCACCTTCCTCACCTCGAGCATGCGCGGCACCGAGGAGCACTTCACGCGCGAGCTCGAGGAGGTGGGGCCCAAGGTCGTGGTGCTCTGGCCGGGGAGCGTGCTCGAGAACCGCGTCGGCGAGCGCGGCGCCCGCGCGATCCGCCTCGAGGGCGAGGACGTCCTGCGCCTAGGCCAGCTTCGCGCGATCGAGAACGCCTCGCCGGATCTCAAGCTCTGGTCGATGATCGTGCGCGCCCGCGGGCGGACCAAGCTCTTCGCGGTGAACGGCGTGGGAGCGGAGGCCTCGGCCATCCGCAACCTCCTGCCCGCGCAGGGTCGCTTCCTCACGGAGCTCGACGTCGAGCGCGGCGCGCGGGTCGCCTACCTCGGGGCGGTGGCCGCCGAGCGGCTCTTCGGCGGGACGGTCGCGCTCGGCCGCCGGATCCAGATCGAGTCGGTCTCCTTCGAGGTCGTGGGCGTCGCAGAGGCCAAGCACGACCAGATGATCGGCGTGAACGGCTGGGACGACTGGATCGTCTTCGTGCCGTGGACGGCCGCGCAGCGCTGGCTGCTCCACTCGGACGAGGTGACCCAGATCTCCTTCGCCCCCGTCCGGCGCGAGGGGAGCCAGGACGCGATCCGCGAGGCCCGCGAGCTCCTGGCGCTCCATCACGACTTCGCGCCCGACCTCGAGACCGCCCTCTCGTTCTTCGACGTGCACGAGATCCTCGCGATCGTCTTCGACCTCTTCACGGCCTTCCGCGTCTTCCTGCTCTCCGCCGGAGTGGTGACGCTGCTCGTCGGCGCCGTCGGCGTGATGAACATCATGCTCGTCGTGGTGGGCGAGCGCACCGCGGAGATCGGGCTGCGCAAGGCGGTGGGGGCCCGCGACCGCGCCATCTTCGCCCAGTTCCTGGCGGAGGCCGCGGCCGTGTGCGGAGCCTCGGGCGTCGCCGGGGCCGTGCTCGGGATCGGCTTCACGAAGCTCGTGGCCTGGCTCTCCCCGCCGGAGAGCCCGCTCGCCTCGCCGCCGCTCCTCGACCCCTTCGCGATCGCCGTGGTCGTGGCGGGGCTCGTCGCCGTCGGAATCGTCGCCGGCGTCCTGCCGGCGGTCCGCGCCGCGCGCATCCCGCCGGCCGAGGCGCTGCGCTCGCCTTGACGGCTGCGCGGCGCCCGAACCGCGCGAGGACGCTGCTCGCGGCCGCGGTCCTCGTCGCCGCCGTCGCGGCGGCCTACGCGCCCGTCGTCGAGTGCGGCTTCGTCTGGGACGACGACCGCCACGTGACCGCGAACGAGACGCTCCGCTCCGCCCCGGGGCTGCAGCGCATCTGGCTCTCGCTCGGCGCGACCCCCCAGTACTACCCGATGGTACACACGAGCTTCTGGCTCGAGTACCGCCTCTGGGGGCTCGATCCGACCGGCTACCACGTCGTGAACGTCGCGTTCCATGCGCTCTGTGCCCTCCTCGTCTGGCGCGTGCTGCTCCTGTTCCCGCTCCCGCCCGCCGCCGCCTGGGTGGCGGCCGGGGCGTTCGCGCTGCACCCCGTCCACGTCGAGTCGGTCGCCTGGATCTCCGAGCGGAAGAACGTCCTCTCCGGGGCGTTCACCCTGGGATCGCTGCTCGCCTATCTGCGCTTCCTCGCGGCGGAACGCTCCGAGCGCCGCGCGCGGCGAGCGCTCTACGCGCTCTCGTTCCTCCTCTACCTCGGCGCGCTCGCGAGCAAGACCGTCGCGTGCACGCTCGCCCCGGCGCTGCTGCTGCTGACCTGGGGGCGGCGGCGAGTCCTCTCGCGGCGGGATCTCCTGCAGGTCCTGCCCTTCCTCGCGGCGGGCGTCGGCGCGGGTCTGCTCACGGTCTGGATGGAGCGCCACCGCGTCGGCGCCGTGGGCCCGGAATGGGACCTCTCGGCCGCCGAGCGCCTGCTCGTCGCCGGCCGCGCGCTCTGGTTCTACGCCGCCAAGCTACTCTGGCCGTCCGATCTGACCTTCATCTACCCGCGCTGGGAGATCGACGCCGCCGTCGGCTGGCAATGGCTCTACCCCGCCTGCGCCGCGGCCCTGCTGATCGCCCTCTTGGCCGCCCGGGATCGCATCGGCACGGGCCCCTTCGTCGCGCTCGCCTTCTTCGCCGGCAGCCTCGCGCCCGCGCTCGGCTTCTTCGACGTCTACCCGATGCGCTTCTCCTTCGTCGCGGACCACTTCCAGTACCTGGCGAGCCTCGGGCCGATCGCGCTGGCCGTCGCGCTCGCGGATCACGGCGCGCGCCGCTTCGGGCAGCGGGGGCGCCGGCTCTTCGCGGCGAGTGCGGCGGCGACCTTGGCGGTGCTCGGCGGGCTCTCCTTCCGCCAGCTGGCCATCTATCGCGATGACGAGAGCCTGTGGAGGGCCACCCTGCGGCGAAACCCGGGAGCCTGGATCGCCTACACCAACCTGGGTCGGATCCTGGAGCAGCGGGGGGAGTTCGAGCACGCGATCGGCCTCTATCGCCAGGCGACCCTGGTCGAGGACCGCGCGGAGGTGGCGCACTACGCCCTCGGCAGCGCCCTCGCGCGGGAGGGCCGGGTCGACGAAGGGGTGGCGCACCTGCGGCGCGCCATCGAGATCGAGCCGCGCTTCACCGATGCGCAGATCAACCTCGGGAACGCCCTCGCGGAGCAGGGGCGCCTCGACGCAGCGATCTCCCACTACCGGGCCGCGATCGAAGCCGACGAGCGGGCGGCGGAGGCACACCGAAACCTCGGTGTCGCCCTGATGGCGCAGGGCGACCTCGAGGGCGCGATCCGCTCGCTGCGCCGGGCCCTGGAGCTGCGACCCGGCTGGCGAAGGGCGCAGCGCGACCTCGACCGGGCGCTCCAGGCGCGGGACGGAGGCGCACCGCCCGCGCCCGGCGTCCCTCCCGGGGCTCAGTAGCGTGAGCGTGGCCCCCTCCTTCACGGCGTAGTCGCCGGGGCCGCTTGCGTCCCCCGGCGGACGAGGCGAGTTCCTCCCGGACACCGGTCGCCGGGGATTCATACCCTCGTTATGATCCTGGTATGAACCAGACCCGGCGCGTCACCGCCAACCTTCCCGACGAGCTTCTCGAGGAGGCCATGCAGGTAACCGGCCAGGGAATCACGGAGACCCTGACCGAGGGTCTCCGGCTGGTGCGGCGCACCCGTGCGTACCCCAAGGCCATGGCCTTGAAGGGCAAGCTGCGCCTCGACCTCGACGCCTCCCGTGAGCGCCGTAGTCGTCGTCGATAGCTCGGCCTGGATCGAGTTCTTCCGCGGGCGGGAGATCCCCCTGCTCGAGGAAGCTCTCGCGGAGGGCCGCGTGCGCGTCCCTCCGCTCGTGGTGGCAGAGCTCGTCTACGGCGCGACCACGCGGGGCGACACGCTCCGGGTCGAGGATCTGGCTCGGACCCTCGACCTGGTGCCGACGCCTCGGGAGCACTGGATCCGGGTCGGGGCGCTGCGCCGGCGGCTGCGTGCGGCCGGACTCTCCGTCTCGACACCCGATGCCCACGTCGCACAGTGCGCGCTGGACATGGGTGGGATCCTGCTCGCCACGGACGCGGTGTTCCGACGGATCGCGGGCACCGCCCGCCTGAAGCTGGCCCCGTAGCCGCGCCCCCGCTCGACTACCCTGGGGACGTCCTGCCCATGCTAAAAGGGCGTCATGGAGACGTCGTTGAACTGTCCTCGGTGCGGCTACGAGAACCGGGACACCGCCAAGTTTTGCGGGGACCCCGCCGCCTGACGGCGCCGGTATCCTCCCCCGGAAGCGCAGCGGGGGCGGAGATCCGCTCGTCCGTGGCGGCCGCGAATGCTATGGTCACCAGAGTGGTCACGAGGGGAAGGTCGATGGCCCGGACGATGTCGGCAGCGGAGTTCAAGGCCAGGTGCCTCCGGGTGATGGACGAGGTGGCCGAGACCGGCGAGCCCGTCGTCGTGACCAAGCGGGGGAGGCCCGTGGCGCAGCTCGTTCCCATCGCGAGGAAGCCGAAGACGCTGCGGGGCTTCCTCAAGGGGAAGGTCAAGGCGCGCGGAGACCTGGTGGCTCCGACGGGGGTACGCTGGCGGTCCGACCGGCCGTGATCCTCGTCGACACGCACGTCCTGCTCTGGCTGGCCGAGGACCACCCGCGGCTGGGACGGCGGGCGGCTCGGCGCATCGATGCGGCCCTGCGGGCGGACGAGCTCCTGGTCTCGGCGATCTCCTTCTGGGAGGTCGCGATGCTCGCCTCGAAAGGGCGGGTCGAGCTCGAACTCGGCCCGAGGGAGCTGCGTCGCCGCTCGCTCGAGCAGGGAATCCTGGAGGTTGCGGTCGACGGAGCGGTCGCCATCGCGGCAGCGGAGCTGCCTCGCTTCCACGGCGACCCGGCGGATCGCCTGATCGTGGCGTCCGCCCTCTCCCGCGAGGCGCAGCTCGTGACGGCCGACCGCGCCCTGCTGCGCTGGCGCGGCGAGCTTCCGCGGCACGACGCCCGGGCCTGAGTCGAGCGAAGCGCGCAGCGGGGCGCCGCTGGATTGTCCTATCCGCCATCCGCGGCAGCGCCTGGCTCTACGAGATCCTGAGTCCGCACGTGGGCGCGCTGCGGGCTCAGTAGCGGATCACGCTGCGGATCACCCCACCTGCAGCTGGCGCCGTAGCCGCGCCCCCCGGCCCGGCCGACGCGGCGTCGTCTACCGGGCGGGCCGCGCGAACGAGCGCCACGATCCCCGCGAGCGCGGGCCACGGGAGCTCGGCTCCTTCCGAACGCGACATCCGCGCATCCCATCCCGAGCGCGTAGACGGGGCCACCCGTCGAGCTTCCCGACTACCCTGGGGACGGCCTGCCCATGCTAAAAAGGGGGTCATGGAGACGTCGTTGAACTGTCCCCGGTGCGGCACCGAGAACCGGGACACGGCCAAGTTCTGCGGGGAATGTGCCGAGCCGCTCGCCACCACCGTCTCCTGCGTCGCCTGCGGGACGCACAATCCCCGCGGACGGCGCTTCTGCGACGAGTGCGGCGGCTCGCTCGAGGCCCCGCGCCGGGAAGCCAGCGCCTCGGCGCCGAGCCCGCGCGGCGAGCCCAGCGTCCTCGCCGGCGGCCGCTACCAGCTCCAGCGCTTCCTCGGCGAGGGCGCCAAGAAACGCGTGCACCTCGCCCGCGACACGCGCCTGGGTCGCGAGGTCGCGATCGCGTTCATCAAGAGCGAGGGGCTCGATCTCGTGCGCGTGCGGCGCGAGGCCGAGGCGATGGGGCGGCTCGGCGACCACCCCAACGTCGTGACCGTCCACGACGTCGTCGAGGAAGGCCAGCGCGTCTACCTCGTCTGCCAGTACATGGCGGGCGGCGACCTCGAACAGCGCCTCGCCCAGGCCGATGGCCACCGGCTGTCCGTCGACGAGGCGCTGACCGTCGGCGAGCAGCTCTGTGCCGCGCTCGGTCACGCCCACACCCACGGCATCGTGCACCGGGACCTCAAGCCGGGCAACGTCTGGCTCTCCGCGGATGGCGCCGTGAAACTTGGCGACTTCGGCCTGGCCGTGTCGCTCGACCGCACGCGCCTGACGCAGGACCGCGCCATGGTCGGGACGGCCACCTACATGCCGCCCGAACAGGCGGTGGGTGGCGACGTCACACCGCGCTCGGATCTCTACTCGCTCGGGGCCATGCTCTACGAGATGCTGACCGGCCGGCCGCCTTTTCTGGGCGACGACTCGGTGGCGGTGATCAGCCAGCACCTGAATACGCGCCCGGTCGCACCCTCCTGGCACAATCCGACGGTGCGTCCGGAGCTCGAGGCCCTCGTCCTCGAGCTGCTGGAGAAGGCACCGGCCGCGCGCCCGCCCGACGCGGCGAGCGTGCGCAGGCGAATCACCGAGATCCGCAACGCGCCCGTCCTTCCCGCCGCGGTCGCGCCCGCGCCGACCCCGGGACGGCGGTTGCCCCAGGAATTCGTCGGACGCTCGCTCGAGCTCGATCGCGTGCAGCGCGGGGTCGACGCGGCCCTCGGCGGCCACGGCTCCCTCGTCATGCTGGCCGGTGAGCCGGGGATCGGAAAGACCCGCCTCGCGCAGCGCGCGGGCGAGTACGCGGTGCTGCGCGGCGCACAAGTTCTGTTCGGCCACTGTCACGAATCCGAGGCGGGCATCCCCTATCTGCCCTTCGTCGACGCCGTGCGCCAGTACGTGCTCGAGCGGCCGGAAGGCGCCTTGCGCGACGAGCTCGCCAGCGCCGGTCCGGTGGTCGCGCGGCTCGTCTCCGAGGTGACGCATCGCCTGCCCGAGATCCAGCCCGCACCGCGTGGCGATCCCGAAGGAGATCGCCACCGCCTCTTCGACGCGGTGGCGACGTTCCTCGTGAATGCCTCGAAGGCGAACCCGCTGATCCTCGTCCTCGATGACCTGCACTGGGCCGATCGCCCGACGCTCTTGATGCTCCAGTACCTGGCGGGCCGGCTCGAGGGGAGTCGCCTCCTCGTGATCGGGACCTACCGCGACATGGAGCTCGACCGCCGCCACCCGCTCGCCGAGGCGCTCGCGATCCTGCGCCGCGATCCCGGCTTCGAGCGCGTGCTGCTGCGCGGGCTCAGCGCCGAGGACGTGCTGGCGCTCTTCCACGCCCGGGCCCGGGGTGCGCCGCTGGGCGAGCAGGCGGCCGAGCTGGCGGCGGCCATCCACCGCGAGACAGAGGGCAACCCCTTCTTCATCGAGTCGGTGCTGCAACACCTGGGCGACACCGGCGCGATCCATCAACGCGACGGGGTCTGGGTGACCGACGTCTCGATCGAGGAGCTCGGCATTCCGGAGGGCGTGCGCGACGCCATCGGCCGGCGGCTGTCGCGGCTCAGCGACACCTGCAATCAGGCCCTCGCCGATGCCGCCGTGCTGGGGAGGGCGTTCGGCTTCGACGTCTTGAAGCAGATGTCGGGGCTCGGGGACGACGCGCTGCTCCTCGCCGTCGAGGAGTCGATCGAGCACCAGCTCGTCGAGGAGTTCGAGCGCGGCGGCGCGGCCTACTACCGCTTCGTCCACGCGCTGGTGCGGCAGACCCTCTACGACGAGCTGTCCCTGCCGCGCAAGCAGCGCGCGCACCTGCGCGCCGCCCAGGCGTTCGAGGCCGTGCACGCGGATCGCATCGAGCCGCACGTGACCGAGATCGCGATGCACTACCGCACGGCGGGCGCCGCCGCCGATTCGCGCAAGGCGCGCGACTACGCGATCCGCGCGGGCCGCGCGGCTGAAAAGGTGGTCGCCTGGGAGGAGGCGATCGCCCACTGGGCGACCGCCCTCGAGCTGTGGGGCGACGGCGAGGCCCGGGAGCGTGCGGCGCTGCTCGAACGCGTCGGCGAGGCCCACTACATGTCGGGCATCGACTTCGACGCCGGCCTCGTGGCGCTCGAGCAGGCGCTCCAGATCCAGGTCGAGCTCGGCGACGAGCAGCGCCAGGCCCGGGTGCACTCGCGCATCGGCCGGACGCTGGGCGGCTTTCCGGCGTTCCATGCCGAGATTCCACGCGCGCTCGGCCACTTCGAACGCGCGATCGAGATCCTCGAGCGGGGCGACAACCAGACGGCGCTCGCGGTGGCGATCCTAGGGATGGCATCGGCCCAGCACATGGGGGGGCGGCTCGCGGAATCGATCCGGAGCAGCGAGCGGGTGCTCGAGAGCGCCGACCGGCTCGGCAACGAGGCGCTGCGCGCCGGGGCGAACATGATCTGGGCATCGGCGGCCGGGCCGCTCGGACGCCATCGGGAGGCCTGCGAGCGAGCGAGCCGCGCCATGGAGGTCGGGCAGCGTCAGAACTTCGGCTTCGTGGCCTCGATGTCGGCGGCGATGGCGGCGGGTACGCATTGGCTCCTCGACCCGGCTCCCGCCCTGCCGGTCCTGGAGCGCGCGCTCGCGCATCTGGGAGGCTCGCAGTCCCCGATCCAGCGCGGGGTGCTCGTCTACAGCTACGGGGACGCGCTCGGGATGTCGGGACGGCTCGACGAGCTGCGAAAGCTGATTCCCGAGTTCCAGGACCTCGCCATGAACGAGGAACACGCGAGGGTTTTCGTCGACTGGGCCATCGCAGAAGGCAAGCTCGAGCCCAAGCTCGAGAGGCTGCGGGCGAGGGGCGTGTTGGGACAGGTCGCGGCGATTTCGCCCGTTCTCGGCTGGATTCGCGATCTCGACGGCGACGAGCCGGGAGCGCGGGCGGCCTACGCCGACAGCATCGCGGTTTGCGAGCAGGTGGGAGATCGCAGGAGCGTGCTGCTCCCGCGCCTGCGCCTCGCCGTCCTCGAGGCGGGGCGCGGCGATCTCGTCGCAGCCGAGGAGCAGGTGGCCCGCGCCCGCGAGATCATCGAGGGGCCCGAGGACCACCGGGGCCTGGTGGGCATGCTCGCCCGCGCCGACGCCGCGGTGGCGGCCGCTCGGGGCGACTGGTCGCGTGCCACCAAGGCCTTCGAGCGCTCGATCGAGATCTTCCAGCGCTTCGGCGTTCCCTTCGAGGAGGCGGAGACGCGCATCGCCTGGGGCAGCGCGCTGCGGAGCTCGGGCGATCGTCGAAGGGCCCCGGAGCAGCTCGACCGGGCGCTCGAGATCTACCGGCGCATCGGCGCCGACTCCCAGTGGCTCGAGCGCGCGCTCGGCATGAAGATGCGCGCCCAGGGCAGCGAGTCGGCGGGCGTCAAGGCGTCGATCGCGGTCGTCGCGGCTTCGGTAGACGCCAAGCGCCCCAGCATGACGCTGGCGGCCGGTGCGGACGGCACCGTGACGCTGCTCTTCAGCGACATGCACGACTACACGGCGATGACCGAGCGGCTCGGCGATCACGCGGCGCTGCGCGTGGTCGCGGACCACAACCGCATCGTGCGCACCCAGTGCCAGGCCCACGGCGGCTTCGAGGTCGAGCTGCGAGGAGACGGCTTCCTGGTCGCCTTCCCCACGCCGCTGGCCGGCGTGCGCTGCGCGGTCGCGCTCCAGCGCGCCTTCGAGGCGTACAGCCGCGGGCACCCCGAGCAGCCGATCCGCATCCGCGTGGGGCTCCACTGCGGCGAGGCCCTGCGCGACGCGGACAAGTTCTTCGGCAGGACCGTGATCCACGCCTTCCGCGTAGCGGATCTGGCCGGGGCCGACGAGATCCTGGTCTCCGGCCATCTGAAGGTCCTGATCGAGGATCGCGGCTTCCGCTTCAGCGACGAACGCGACGTCACCCTGAAGGGCTTCTCGGGCCAGCACCGGATCGCCGCTGTGACTTGGCGCTGAAGCGCGCAGCGTCAACCGTTCTTCAGGATCCTCAGGCAGAGCATCTTCGAGACGTTGAGCAGCAGGTGGGCCGCCACGTCGGGGTCGGTCTCGATGAGCTTGCGCAGGGTTCCCTCGGAGAGGCTCAGGATCCGGGCGTCGGTCGCCGCGTACACGTCGGCGGCACGCGGCTGCTCGAGCAGGAAGGCCATCTCCCCGAAGACGTCTCCAGGCGAGAGGATGCGCACCAGCGTGTCGCCGTCGCGCACTTCGAGGGTTCCGTCGAGCACCACGAACAGGTTCCGAGCCACGCCGCCCTTCTTCAGGATGCGGTCGCCGGCAGCGCACTCGATGATGTTGCTCTTGCCGAGGCAGCGCTGCGCCTGCTCGTCGCTGAGGCCGTCGAACGCGGCGACCCGGGTTTTCGCGAGCCGCTCGAGCGCTCCGTGAACCTCGCCCCAGAACGCGCCGGACGCCGTCAAGCGCTGGCTGATCACGTTGCCGCCCTTCGTGATCAGGCGATCCACGCACTCCGGAATGCGCGCTTCGTCCCCCCAGTCCTTCGCGGTCGCGGCGCTGGGAGAGCCGATCCGCCGCAGGTACTCGACGTCTTCCACCACGGTGACGATGGGGATCAGGAAGCCCGCTTCTTTGCTGTTCACGTTCTTTCTCGAGAAGGTCCGGCAGCCCTGCCCGACGTACAGGCTCAACAGGTGGGGCTCGCAGGCGCCGAAGATCAGCTCGATGCGCTTCTCGCTGATGAAGCGCCCCGAGAAGCGGCCGAGCTCGCGAAAGATCTCGCTGCCACGTAATCGAGGGACGACCATGCCGCGCTCGCCGACCGCGATGCGCCCCTGCACCATCTCGGCCAGGAACGGCGCCAGCTGGTAGTGCTCGATCAGTCGCTGGCTGAAGGGCGCGTCGCCGCCCCAGCTGAAGCGCGAGGTGGCCACCACGGCGCCGTCCTCGGCGGCGTAGAAGATGCGCGCGGTCGCGTCCTCCGGCTCGACCAGCCGCCGGTTGGCGTGGTCCGCCGCGGCGCCGTAGCGTCCCATCTCCTCGACGTAGACGTCGTAGCGGAAGCGGTAGACCGCCTCCTTCTCGTCCTCGCTCTCCGCCAGGTGGATGCCGGCCCGAATCATCGGGGATGAGCATACGAGATCCGGGGGGCGAGGGGCGGGGAGGAGGGAGAGCACCCTGGGCCTTCGGTTCGTCTGCGGACCGATCGCACGCCAGGCGCGACCCGCTCTACAATCACCCCGGGGTCCACGGGACGACGGACGGGAGGAGACATGCGCGAACACGGCCTGGACGCGAATCGGCGGAGGTTCCTGCGCACCCTCGCCCTGCTCGGCGTCGGCGGACAGGCGCTGCTCCGATCGTGGGACGTGCGGGCGGCGGCCGCCGCGACGAAGGAGGCCGCGCGCGCGAGCCTGCCCCTGCCGCCGATGGCCCATCGCGGGCTCGGCCGCACCGGATGGGACGCGAGCCGCCTCGTCTTCGGCTGTGGCGCAGCGCTCTATTCGCGGCCGAACGACCCTCTGCTGCACGCCGCCTTCGAGGCGGGGATCAACGTATTCGACGTGGGGTTCCGCGGCTACTACGACGATGCGGAGAAGCACCTCGGTCCGTTCGCCAGGAAGATGCGCGATCGCATCTTCCTGATCTCGAAGGCCTACGTCCCCCTCGAGGTGGAGCCCGACCAGGAGATCACGACCGCCCAGGCCCGCTCCGGTGCGTCGGGCTGGGCCGAGGCCCTGGAGGGAAGTCTGCGCGAGCTCGGCGTCGACCACGTCGACGCCTACTACCTGATGGCATCCAACAATCCGTCCATCGTCGGCAGCGACGAGATCCAGGGCGCGTTCCAGAGGGCAAGGCAGGCCGGAAAGGTGCGCTTCCTCGGGCTCTCGACGCATCAGAACGCCCAGAGCGTGCTCGGGGCCGCAATCCGCAGCGGCGGCTACCACCTCGCCATGATCGCGATCACTCCCGCCGGCTGGTACGACTGGGCGGACAAGAGCATCCTCGAGGGCTCGCCTCCCATGAAGGGCCTGCAGCCGCTCCTGGCCCGGGCCCGCGAGGCGGGCATCGGCCTCGTCGGAATGAAGGCAGGCCGCCATCTGGCGGGCCGCAGGTTCCTCGGCTGGGGAAACTCGCGCGCGTTCGACGCGTACTACGACGAGAAGCTGCTCGGCGCGAAGCTCTCCCCCTACCAGCGGAGCTACGCCTACGTGCTCGAGCACGGCCTCGACGTGGTCAACGCGGACATGCAGAGCTTCGCGCACCTGCACGAGAACGTCGTTGCGGCAGCCACGTCGCCGCACTACTTCGCCCAGGAGCCCGACCCCGAGCGCCACGCCAACGGATGATCTCGCGGCCTGGACGGGCCTGCGCGGGATTGGTGCAACGCGGCGCCATCGAGTCAGCCGCCGTGACGCCGCGCCACAGACTTTCGGGCCTTCCCGAGAGACCGGGACCGGGGCCTGCGGGGTCCCGTAGGGAAGGCGATGCCTTCCCAGGAACGCCCGGGGTAGAATGACTTCGGGCGAGCCCAGCCGAGCTCCCCGACGCCCGTTATGCCGCCCCCTGCCAGGGCCGTGTTGACGAGCGATTCGGCGCGGCCGGGAGAGCGGAATGCTGGACTGCAGAAGCTGCGGGCGCGCGAACCCCGAGCGCGCCAAGTTCTGTCTCGAGTGCGGCGCAGCGATGGCGCCGCGTTGCGCGGGCTGCGGGACGGAGCTTCCGCCCGCGGCGAAGTTCTGCCTCGAATGTGGGGCGCCCGTGGCCGCTGCGGCTCCGGCGCGCAGTGCAGCGCCTCGCGCCGAGCGCTCACCCCGCGCCTACACCCCGAAGCACCTCGCCGACAAGATTCTGCAGTCGAGGAGCGCGCTCGAAGGGGAGCGCAAACAGGTCACCGTGCTCTTCGCCGACGTGAAGGGCTCCATGGAGCTGGCCGAGCAGGTCGACGCCGAAGAGTGGCATCGCATCCTCGATCGCTTCTTCCAGATCCTGAGCGACGGGGTCCACCGCTTCGAGGGCACCGTCAACCAGTTCACGGGCGACGGCATCATGGCGCTGTTCGGTGCGCCCATCGCCCACGAGGACCACGCGCAGCGGGCGTGCTACGCGGCCCTGCACCTGCGAGAGGAGCTGAGGCGCTACAGCGAGGAGGTGAAACGCACCCATGGCGTCAACTTCTCGGTGCGCATGGGCCTGAACTCGGGTGAGGTCGTCGTCGGGAAGATCGGGGACGACCTGCGCATGGACTACACGGCGCAGGGTCGCACGGTCGGGCTGGCGCAGCGCATGGAGCAGCTCGCCTCGGGGGAGTCTGCGTACTTGACCGAGCACACGGCCCGGCTCGTCGAAGGGTATTTCGCGCTGCGGAGCCTCGGCGAGTTCGATCTCAAAGGGTCCAGCGAACCCCTGCACGTCTACGACCTCGAAGGGGGGGGCACCGCTCGCACCCGGCTCGACGTGTCGCGCTCCCGGGGGCTCACGAAGTTCGTCGGCCGCGACGACGAGATGGCGACCCTCGGGGCTGCGCTCGAGCGGGTGCTCGAGGGTCACGGGCAGGTGGTCGGCGTGGTGGCTGAGGCAGGGGCGGGCAAGAGTCGGCTCTGCTTCGAGTTCCTGGAGCGCTGCCGCGCGAAGAGCCTGCCCATCTACGAGGCGCGGGGCGTCGCCCACGGCAGCGCACTTCCCTTCCATCCGATTCGCGAGCTCTTCCGCAGCTACTACGGCATCACGGAGCAGGACACTCCCGCGGCTGCGCGGCAGAAGATCGCCGGACAGCTGCTGCTCGCGGACGAGGCATTCCGCGAGGCGCTGCCGATCGTCTTCGACTTCCTGGGCGTCCCCGATCCCGAGCATCCCGGGACATCTTCGCCATCCAGAAGTGGTAGGCGTAGGTCCCGAGCGCGTGGATCGCCTGGCGGAACCCCACCTCGATCTTGAAGCGGTAGCCGTAGAGGGCGAGGACGGTGAGCGGGTCGAGGGTGGTGTCGGTGCAGAGCAGGATCAGCTGGCCGCGGCGCGGATGGCGGACGAAGACGAAGCGCACGAGCCGCCCGACCGGCCGCCAGAGCAGATCCTCGGTGCAGTAGGCGATCCGGACGTTCGTCTCGTCGTAGACGGGGCTGGGAGCGGTCTCGAAGCCGCCCTCGCGCTGAAGCCGCTGCAGGAGGCGGATCTTCCGGCCGTAGCGGCGCGGGCGACCCCGGCGCTGCCGCCGCGGGACCGGCGGAGGCCGGTAGGCCACGGCATTGCGGCGGACGCGGGTGACGAGGTGATGGCCCTGCGCGAGCAGCGGCAGGATCACCTTGGCGCTGGCGTAGAAGGCGTCGGCCACCAGAATCACGCGCGGAGAGAGCTCCCGGGCGACCTCGAGGAACAGCTCCACCAGGCGGTCCAGCAGCGTGCGGCGCAGCTCGGCCGCGCGATCGATCACGCCCTCATGGATCCGCGCCGTCAGGGGGACCGAGGTGACGAGTCCGCCGGGGGTGCGCACGAGCAGGGCCAGGGCCTGGAAGGAATGGCCGTCGATGAACTCGGGCTTGGAGTTGTTGGTGGACTCCTGATGGAGCTTTTTCACCGCCGGCATCTTCCGGCCCTCTTTCGGGACCTTGAGCCCATCGGCCAGGCAGACGAGCGCGTCGCCCACCCGCACGGGGGCGAACCGAGCCTGGCAGAAGCGAACCCAGAGGGTCGTGAGGGGACCCAGCCGGAGCGCTTCGCTGTGGAGTACGTGCAGCAGCCGCAGATACCGGTCCGGCCGCAGCGCCAGCGCCCGGACGATGCTCGTCACCCCGGCGAGATCGGCTCGCGCGCACAGTCCCATCAGCACGATCCGCATCCACTCGAAGGTGACGCGTCGGGCGCAGGCGGGTCGTAGCGCCTCGACGCAGGCGTTCCACGCCATCCACAGCTCCATGACTCTCCCGGAGGCGCAGGCTGGGGGGCGTGGCGAAATACCGGTAGCATTATAGTGCTACCGGATTCTTTTGTCTATGGGATCGTAAGGCAATAACTTGACTATTTCTGTATTCTGTTCGATCGTAGCGGCATGGGAGCCGAGCGAGAGATTCGAGCGAAGTACCGCGCGCTGCTGCCGGCGATGGACGAGCGTCACCGGCGCCTGTGGGCCGGTGCGGAGGCCAGGGCTCTGGGGCGAGGTGGCATTGCGGTGGTCGCCCGCGCAACCGGCCTAGCGCGTAATACGATCGTTCGCGGGCTCGCGGAACTGGAGCAGAAGAAGCCGTTGCCTCCCGATCGGGTGCGACGCCCGGGTGCTGGGAGAAAGCGGATGACCTTGCTGGCCCCTGGACTGACCGCGGCATTGGAAGAACTGGTGGAGCCGGTGACGCGAGGGGATCCGGAATCGCCGCTGCGCTGGACCAGCAAGAGTACGCGTCACTTGGCCGAAGAGTTGAGTACCCAGGGCTACGAGGTCAGCCATACGTTGGTCGCCGGATTGCTGCACGACCTGGAGTACAGCCTACAGGCGAACCGGAAGACGCTGGAGGGGACCGCTCACCCGGATCGGAATGCGCAGTTCGAGCACATCAACGAGAGGGTCAAGAGCCAGTTGAAGCGTGGCCAGCCGGCCATTTCGGTGGACACCAAGAAGAAGGAGCTGGTCGGGCGATTCAAGAATGCGGGCCAGGCGTGGCGGCCGCAGGGAAAGCCGGAGAAGGTGAAGGTCCATGACTTCCTGGATCCCGAGAAAGGCAAAGCGATCCCCTATGGCGTGTACGATCTCGGTCGCAACCTCGGCTGGGTCAGCGTGGGAGTGGACCACGACACGGCTGCCTTCGCCGTGGCTACGATCCGGCGCTGGTGGCGCGGACTGGGACGCAACCACTACCCCCGAGCCACGTCGCTCCTCATCACCGCCGATAGTGGTGGCAGCAACGGTTCCCGTCTCCGCCTCTGGAAATGGGAGCTCCAGAAGCTGGCCCAGCAGACGGGACTGGTGATTTCGGTCTGTCATCTCCCGCCGGGCACCAGCAAGTGGAACAAGATCGAGCATCGTCTCTTCTCATTCATCTCACAGAACTGGCGTGGCCAGCCCCTGCTGACGCATGCGGCCATCGTGAGCCTCATCGCGGCCACGCGAACCCAGACGGGCCTCAAGGTCCGTTGCGTTCTCGACACTCGCGAGTATCCGAAAGGCCTGAAGCCCACGGACGCACAGATGGCCGCCATCCACCTGAAGCCGGAGCCCTTCCACGCGGACTGGAACTACACCATC
>CAZUYC010000094.1:0-114858 GCA_964624475.1 uncultured Spirochaetales bacterium
GCGACATCCTCTCGCACGGTCGGGCTGAAGAGCTGATCGTCGGGGTCCTGGAAGACCAGGCCCACCTTGGCACGGATCTGCCGGGCGGTGCTGCGATCCACCCTGACGCCATCGACCATCACCGATCCGTGGCTGGCTTCCAGGATGCCGTTGAGGTGCAGCATCAGTGTGGACTTGCCGGCCCCGTTGGGCCCCACCAGGGCCACGCGCTCGCCGCGCCGCACCAGGAAGTCGACCCCCGCGTAGACGACCCGCTCGCCATAGCGCTTCTGGATCTCGCTGAGGCGCAGCACGGGGTCGCCCGAGCGGCGCGGCTCGGGAATGCGCAACCGGATCCGCGCCCGCGACTCGGCCGGTAGCGTTACGCGCTCCATCTTCTCGAGCGCCTTGATCCGGCTCTGCACCATGCGCGCCTTGGTCGCCTTGTAGCGGAAGCGCTCGATCAGCCGCTCCGCGCGCAGGACCTCGCGCTCCTGCTCGCGCCGGCGGGTCAGGAGCTGCTCGCGCCGCCCCGCCTTCTCCTCGAGGTAGCGGTCGAAGCTCCCCGGGAAGACGTCGAAGCGGGCCGCCTCGAGCTCCGCCACCGCGGTCACGTGCCGGCGCAGGAAGGTCCGGTCGTGCGAGATCAGGACGACCGCCCCGCGGAACTCCGCCAGCGTCGACTCGAACCACTCGATCGACGGGAGGTCGAGATGATTGGTCGGCTCGTCGAGCAGCAGCAGGTCCGGGGCGGAGACGAGGAGCTTCGCGAGCTCGACGCGCATGCGCCAGCCGCCGGAGAGCGACGCGAGCGGGCGGTCGGCGGAAGCCGCGTCGAAGCCGAGCCCCGAGAGCACGCGCAGGACGCGCGCCTCGCGCCCGAAGCCTCCGCCGAACTCGAAGGCCGCGTGGGCGCGATCCCAGCGCTGCGCGAGCTCGACGGGGACCTCGTCCCCCGCCTCGCCGTGGCGGGCCATCTGCGCCTCGAGCTCGCGCAGCTCGCGCTCGAGCGCGTCGAGGGCCGCCAGCGCGCTCGCCACCTCCTCGCGCGCCGAGCGGGCGCCGCCCGGCTCGACCTCCTGGCGCAGGAGTCCGACGCGCAGGGCGCGGGGCCGCACGACGCGGCCCGCGTCCGGAGGCTCGACCCCCGCCGCGATGCGCAGGAGCGTCGACTTCCCGGCGCCGTTGGGCCCGACGAGGCCGATCCGGTCGCCGGCGTTTACCGTCAGGTCGACGCCGGAGAAGAGCGCGCGGGTCGGGAAGGCGCGGGCGACGCCCTCGAGGCGGAGCAGCATCCCGGTGCGTTGGGTCCCCGTCGGCATGCGAGTGCGGGACCGCGCCCCGCGGCGGAGGAATCTAGCACCGGTCCACCGCGACGAGCGGAACGCGAGGGGTATCCTCCGCCCCGTGGCATTCGACCTGGAGCTCGCCTTCCGCAGCGTGACCCTGGGGACCCTCGTGGGCGTCCCGCTCCTCGCGCTGCGCACCCGCGGCCGCACCTACGCGATCTTCGCGCTCGTGACGCTCGGCTTCGCGATGCCGGGCGCGCTCGTGACGCAGGCCCGCCTCGCCGGCTCCCTCCCCGGCGCATGGGGCCCCGCCGCCGATGCCGCCTTCCTGTGGGGCGCCGTCGCGACGGTCGCCCACTTCGCTCACCTGGCCCGGGCGCGCCTGCGCCCGCGGATCTGGCGCGCGCTGGTGAGCATCCCGGCACAGACCTTCGTCGCAGCGAGCTTCCTGGCGGGCCTCTTCCAGCTCGCCCTCCTCCCGCTGCGCGGGATCCTCCAGCTGGCGGAGGCCTCGGCCGCAGCCGCGGCGCTGCGCTGGCTCGACCCCCTGCCCTACGCCGTGGGCCTCCTCTCCGTGGTCACGTCGGCGCTCCCCCGCCGCGAGTGGGTGCGCATCCGCCTCGCACGCGAAGGTCCAGCCACTCTCTGCCGCGCGCCGCTCGAGCGATGGCGCCGGCCCCCCCGCGCCGCCGAGACCGGGCGCACGCTCCGCATCGTGCAGATCAGCGATCCGCACCTCGGCCCCTGGCTCTCCGTGCGGCGCATGCAGCGGCGGATCGCGAGGCTTCTCGCGAGCGAGCCCGACCTGGTGCTCCTCACGGGGGACTTCCTCACGATGGAGGGGCAAGGCTCGCCCGGCGCGTTGGCCTCGGCTTTCGCGCCGCTGCGAGGCGCCGCCGGGCGCTGCTACGCGATCTTCGGCAACCACGACCACGAGGCGCCGGAGGAGGTGCGCGCGGCGCTCGAGGCGAACGGCGTGCGGCTGCTCGTCGACGAGGCGGCGCTCGCCGCGACGCCCGCGGGTCCCGTGCAGATCCTCGGCGCCGACTGGGCCTCCCGCGACCGGCGCGCGCGCCTGCACGCGTTCCTCGAACGCCACCCGCGGCACGCGGGCGCCTTGCGCCTGCTCCTGCTCCACGACCCGTCGGTCTTCCACGAGCTCCCGGACGGAGCCGTCGACCTCGTGCTCTCGGGTCACACCCACGGCGGCCAGATCGGCCTCGTGAGCTTCGGCCTCGACTGGACCGTGCTCTCGCGCTCCCGCTGGCCGGATCACGGCCTCTTCGCCCGCGGCGGAACCCGCCTCTACGTGCACCGCGGCAGCGGCTTCTACGGCTTTCCGCTGCGCCTCGGCGTCCCCGGCGAGGCCTCCGTGCTCGAGGTCGTCGTGCCGTGAGCGCGCGCCGTGGGCCCGCGGCGATCGCGCTCGGGCTCGCGGCCGCGGCCGTCGGAGGAGCCTCCGCCTCCGAGCGCGCCGCGGATCCGACGGCCCTCGCGGCGGCGCTCGACGCGGTCGTCCCCGCGGAGATGGCGCGCCGGCATCTCCCCGGCGCGGTGGTCGTCGTCGCGGACCGCGAGGGCGCGCTGCTGGCGCGCGGCTTCGGCGTGGCAAACCTGGCAGCCGGCGATCCCGTCGACCCGGCGCGCACGACCTTCCGCATCGCCTCGGTCTCGAAGCTCTTCACGGCCACCGCCGTGGTCCAGCTCCACGAGCGGGGCCGCGTCTCGCTCGACGCGGACGTGAACACCTACCTCCGGCGCTTCCGCGTCCCCGCCACCTTCCCGGAGCCGATCACGCTGCGCCAGCTCCTGACCCACAGCGCCGGCCTCGCCGCGCGATTCCTCGGCCACCGCGCGCGCACGCGCGAGGCGCAGCTCCCGCTCGGCGAGTACCTGGCGCGCCGCCTCCCGCCGCGCTTCGCGCCCCCCGGCCGCTTCTCGAGCTACGCGAACCACGGGATGGCGCTCGCGGGCTTCGTCGTCGAGGAGGTGAGCGGGAAGCCGTTCCCGCGCACCGTCGCCGAGGAGATCTTCGCGCCGCTCGGCATGACGAGCAGCTCCTTCGCGATGGACCCGGCGCTGCAGGGGCGCCTCGCGACCGGGTACGTCTTCGCAGGCGGGAGCTTCCACGCGGTTCCGGTCGACTTCCGGCACGAGACGCCCTCCGGCTCGCTCGTCACGACCGGCGCCGACATGGCGCGCTTCGCCGCGGCGCAGCTCCGCGGCGGGGAGCTCTCGGGCGCGCGCATCCTCGCGCCCGAGAGCGTGGCCGCGATGCACGCGCGCCAGCTCGCGCACCACCCGAAGCTCGGGGGGATCGGCCTCGGCTTCGTGGAGCGCCGCGTCCGGGGGCTCCGCGGCGTGGGCCACGACGGCGACATCATCGGCTGGAGCGCGCGCCTCCTGCTCTTCCCCGAGCGGGGGCTCGGCCTCTTCCTCGCCCACACCGGCGTCGACACGCCGCATCGCTTCGCGGACGTCGTGACGGAGGCGGTGCTCGCGGCCGCCGGCGTCGAGCCCGTCGCCCTGGCGGCCCCGCCGACGGGGCCCGCGCCCGCCGAGGAGCTCGCGCGCGTCGTGGGCAGCTATCGCTGGACGCGCGGGCCGCGCGCGGGGATGGAGCAGCTCGTCGTGCCGTACCCCTGGGCCGAGTACCGCGTCCGCGCCGCGGCCGACGGCCGCCTCGAGCTCGCGGCGCCGCTCGGGATCGACCCTCCGCGCCGCTTCGCGCGGGTCGATCCGCTCCTCTACCGCGAGATCGACGGCGCGGCCTGGCTCGCCTTCGGCGCCGACGCGCAGGGAAGGGTCGCGCAGCTCTTCCTCGACCCGGGTCTGCCGATGGCGCTCGAGCGGATCTCCCGCTTCGCGTCGATGCCGGTCCAGGCCGGCCTCCTGCTCGGGTGCCTCGCGCTCTTCGGCGCGGGCAGCGCCGCGCTCGCGGCCCGCCTGCTGCTGGACACGCGGGCGCGGCGGAGCGCCGCCGCCTGGGCGGCCTTCGCCACCTGCGCGGCGTACGCGATCTTCCTCGCCGCCTTCCCGCCCGCGCTCGGCCTCGGCGCCTTCCCGAGCGACGTGGTCGCGCTCCCGGCCTGGCTCGCGGCCCCCGGAAACCCGGCCTTCTACTACGGCGTCCCGAGGGCGGCCGCCGCGCTCCTGCTGCTCCCGCCCGTCGGGCTGGCGGGATCCGCGTGGCTGGCCGTCCTCGCCTTGCGGGGGGGCGCCGGGCGGCGGCGCGCGCGACTCGGGACCGCGGGCCTCGCCGCCGCCGGCTTCGGGTGCGCGGCCCTGCTCGCACGCCTCGACCTGCTCGGCTACCACCCCTGACGAGCTGCGAAGGAAACCCCTTGAGCGCCGCCGACTACCGCCACCTGCTCGCGCCCGGGCGCATCGGAACCCTCACGCTCCGCAACCGGATCGTGCTGGCGCCGATGGGTTCCTTTCTCGCGGGCGCCGACGGCCACATCAGCGAGCGGCACCGCCGCTTCTACGAGGAGCGCGCCCGGGGCGGCGTCGGGCTCGTGACCACCGAGGTGGTCGCCGTCGACTACCCGCGCGGCGCCGCGATGACGCACCAGCTCGGCCTCTCGGACGACGTCTTCCTGCCGGGCCTGCGCGAGCTGACCGCGCGGGTGCACGCGCAGGGGGCGAAGATCTCGGTGCAGCTCCAGCACGCGGGCCAGATCTCGACCAAGGACCTCGCGGACGGGCGCCCGCTCTCCGTCCCGTCGAAGGGCGTGCTCGCGATGGAGGGCGTGCTCGACGACCTGACCGCGGCCGAGATCGCCGCGATCACGGCGCCCTACGCCAGGATCGACCCGGGGAACCTCTTCCGCGAGCTCGACGAGCCGGAGATCCTGCGCCTCGTCGGCTGCTTCGCGAGCGCCACGGAGCGCGCGAAGCGGGCGGGCTTCGACGCGGTCGAGATCCACGCCGGCCACGGCTACCTGGTGCACGAGTTCCTCTCGCCCCACTGCAACCACCGCGGCGACCGCTGGGGCGGTCCGCTCGAGAGCCGTGCGCGCTTCCTGCTCGAGATCCTGCGCGAGACGCGCCGGCTCGTCGGACCCGAGTTCCCGATCTGGATGCGCCTCGACGGCGAGGAGAAGGACGTCGCCGACGGGATCACGCGCGCGGACGCGATCCGGACCGCGCGCCTCGCCGAGCGGGCCGGCGCGGACGCGGTCCACGTGACGCGCTACGGAGGGCCCTCCGGCATCGGCTTCCAGGCGATGATCGTGCACGAGCGCGGCGAGCTCCTCCCCTACGCCGCGGCGATCAAGCGCGCCGTCGGGATCCCGGTGATCGCGGTCGGGCGCATCGACCCCGAGACGGCCGAGCGCGCGATCGCCGCGGGCCACTGCGACTTCGTCGCGATGGGGCGCCAGCTGCTCGCGGACCCGGAGCTGCCGAACAAGCTCGCCGCGGGCCGCCGCCGCGAGATCCGGCCCTGCGTCCACTGCTACACCTGCGTCGGCCAGATCTTCGTGAACGAGGCCGTGAAGTGCGCCGTGAACCCGGCCTGCGCGCGCGAGGACGAGTTCGCGATCGAGCCGGCGAAGCGGCCGCGCCACGTCCTCGTGGTGGGCGGAGGGCCCGCGGGCATGGAGGCGGCGCGCGTCGCCGCGCTGCGCGGGCACCGCGTGACGCTCCTCGAACGCGAGCGCCACCTCGGCGGGACGGTCTTCTTCTCGTCGCTCGTCTACGAGCCGAATGGAGAGCTCGCGAGCTGGCTCGCGGCCGAGCTCCTGCGTCTCGGGGTCGAGGTCCGGCTCGGCGTCCTGGCGACGCCGGAGCTCGTGCGCGCCTCGGGCGCCGACGCGCTGGTGATCGCGGTCGGCGCCCGCCGCGAGGCGTCGGCGCTCCCGGGCGGCGACCTCCCGCACGTGCTCTCGGGCGACGCCCTGCGCGCGCTCCTCGGAGGCGGCATGCAGGCCGCCGCGGCGCTCTCGCCGGCGCAGCGCCTCCTCGTCGGGGCGGGCCGCCGCCTGCTCGGGCTCGGCGAGCGCCCCGACCGCGTGCGCGAGCTCTCGCGGCGCTGGATGCCGCTCGGCCGCCGCGTCGCCGTGGTGGGCGGCGGGATCGTCGGGCTCGAGCTCGCCGAGTTCCTGGTAGAGCGCGGGCGCGAGGTCGCTGTCCTCGAGGAGGGACCGGACCTCGCGCCGCAGATGGCGATCCCCCGCCGCTGGCGCACGCTCCACATCCTGCGCGGGCACGGCGCGGAGCTCCGGACGCGCGTCCGGATCCTGCGCTTCACGCAGCAGGGCGCCCTGATCGAGAGCGCGGAGGGCGAGAAGTACCTGGTCGCGGCCGACCACGTGCTCCTCGCCACCGGCGTCGTCCCCGACCGGCGCCTCGCCGACGCCGTCCGGCCGCTCGGCAAGGAGACGCACGTGATCGGCGACGCCGAGCGCGTCGGCTACCTGGAGGGCGCCATCCTCTCGGGCGCCCAGGCCGGCCGCGCGCTGTAGTCGCCCGGGGATGCGGAAGGTCTACCGGGGACCGACCGCGCGGGTAGAATCTCTTCCGGCTTCCCGGGGAACCCGATGCTTGCGCCCGCCTCCGTGCTCGACTATCGCGAGATCGCCGAACGGCGCCTGCCGCGCCTCCTCTTCGGCTACGTCGACGGCGGCTCCTACGGCGAGAATACGCTACGCGCGAACCAGCAGGCCTTCGAGCGGATCCGGCTCAAGCAGCGCATCCTGCGCGACGTCTCGTCGCTCGACACCCGCACGAGCCTCTTCGGCCGCGAGCTCTCGCTTCCGATCGCGCTGGCTCCGATCGGGTTCGCCGGCATGATGGCGCGGCGCGCGGAGGTGCAGGCGGCCCGCGCGGCGGAGGAGGCGGGCGTGCCCTTCACCCTCTCGACCGTCGGGATCTGCCCGATCGAGGAAGTGAAGCGCGGAACCAGCCGGCCTTTCTGGTTTCAGCTCTACATGATGCGCGACCGCGGCGTCGTCCGGGCGATGCTCGAGCGCGCGCACTCCGCCGGCTGCGAGGTGCTCGTGTTCACGGTCGACCTGCCGGTGTTGGGAAAGCGATATCGCGACCTGCGCAACGGAATGGGCGCGCGCCTGTCGCTGCTCGGGAGGTTTCGCTTCGGACTCGACTTCGCGACCCACCTGCGCTGGGCCTACGACGTGGGCCTGCGCGGGCGCCCGCTCAGCTTCGGGAATCTCGAGAACGTGACGAAGCTGCGCGGCCTCTTCGAGCTGCTCCAGTGGACCGCGACGCAGATCGATCCGAGCGTGACCTGGAAGGACCTCGACTGGGTGCGGCGGTTCTGGAAGGGTCCGCTGATCCTGAAGGGCGTGCTCGACGTCGAGGACGCGCGCGCCGCCGTCTCCTGCGGCGCGGACGGGATCGTCGTCTCGAACCACGGCGGGCGCCAGCTCGACAGCGCGCCCGCGTCGCTCGAGGTGCTGCCCGCGATCGCTGCGGCGGTCGGCGATCGGACCGAGGTATTGATGGACGGCGGCGTGCGCTCCGGTCAGGACGTCGCGAAGGCGCTGGCACTGGGCGCCAGGGCGTGTCTGGTCGGGCGCCCGTGGGTCTACGGTGTGGCCGCGGCCGGCCGGCGCGGAGTCGCCGCCGTGATCGACACGCTCGCGCAGGAGCTGCGCGCCACGATGGCGCTGCTCGGAGTGACGCGCGTCGCCCAGATCGATCGCTCGCTGCTCGAGGCCTGAGCCCGAAGGACGCACGGCTCGCGTCAGGGAGGGCATGGCTCACGCCTCGTCGTCGCGCAGGAGGTCCCGGATCGCCTCGGCGTGCGCGGCCAGGAACAGGCGATCCTTGTCTCGGCCGGTCGCCTGCTTCGAGCTCACGATGTGAGCGAGGCCAGCAGGCGGACGAACGGATCGGGGACGCTCAGCGGGCCCGCCTCGCCTGGCGGTAGTGCTCGCGAAAGGAGCGGAGCGCCTGCTCCACCCAGGTCTTGTCGGCTCCCGAGAGGTTCTCGGGCAGGGCCTCGAGGATCCGCAGGCAGGCGAGGTAGTGATCCGGCAGGTCGCCGTTCGCGCGAGCGGGTGTCTGCTCCTCCGCTCCCTCCCCGGAAGCCCCGTCGCGCTCGTCCGGATCGATCGTCCGCCCAGGCACGACGGCCAGGGTAGGTCCCCTGCCCCCCGAGGTCAGCGGGGCCGGGTCGGCCTCCCGCGCCGGCTCACGGCTCGAACACGATCACGAGCTCGGGTGCGGTGGACGCTCCGGATTCGGAGGCCTCGGCGACGCGCCGGCCGCTGCCGGAGACGAGCAGCACGAGCGCATTGCCGGAGGACCACCCCGGCTGATCGACGACCTCCTGGAGCAGCGGCGCGAGGTCGGGAGTGCGCTGGTCCGGCCCGGCGGCTCCGATGGTCGGCCACGGGGCGGGTATCCAGGCGGCGGACGCGGCGGTGGTGGCGCGCGCGCTCGGGCGGTTCGCCGCGCCATCGAACGGCGCGGCGTTCCCGGCGAGCCCGGCGCGGAGGGTGAGGCTCGTCGCGCCGCTGGTCGCCTCGTCGGTGGTGAACTGAAGGTAGGCGCTCGTGATGGTGGCGCCGGCCGGCACGGCGATCCCCACGAAGCGAAGCCCGACGAGCTGTGCGCTCGTTCCGTCCTGGGTCAGCTCGAGGTCGGTGCTCATGGCGTTGACCGAGCCCGACGCCAGGGTCTCCTCCACGTCGTCGCCGCCGATCGCGATCCGCACGCGGAGCTCGACGGGGGGCGACGCCCCGGTGGAGACGCTCGACGCGGCGCTCAGATCCGACTCGTTGCCGGCGGCGTCGAGCGCGGCGACCTGGAAGGCGTACGCGGTGGCGGGAGCCAGACCGGTCTCGACGTGGCTCGTGCCCGGCACGTCGACCGCTCCGCTCGGGCCGTAGACGCGGTAGCCGGTGACGCCGACGTTGTCCGACGACGCGTCCCAGGCGAGCTCGATCGTCGTCGCGGTCTGCGCGGGCGAACGCAGGTTCTGCGGCGGGGTCGGGTCCTCGAGATCCGGGGGCGCCGTGGAGACGGTCAGCACGGGCGTCGGCGGAGACTCGTGGCCCGCGGCGTCGAGCGCCGCGACCTGGAAGTCGTAGGGCGTGGCGGGGGCCAGGCCGGTCTCGACGTGGCTCGTGCCCGGCACGTCGACCACCCCGCTCGGGCCGTAGACGCGGTAGCCGGTGACGCCGACGTCGTCCGACGAGGCGTCCCAGGCGAGCTCGATGCTCGCCGACGTCTGCGCGGGCGAGCGCAGGTTCGCGGGCGGGGTCGGGGCCTCGAGGTCCGGCTCCAGCAGGTACACCACTGCGAGGAGCGGCGCCGAGGCCGCACGCCCTTCGTACGACTCGGCCGTCCGCGTGCCCGATCCCGTGATGAGGAAGGCCAGCGAGTTCCCGGCCGCCCATCCCGGGCGCGCGACGATCTCCTGCACCAGCGCCGCGAGATCCGGCGTGCGCTGCGCCGGTCCTGCCTGGCCCACCAGCGTCCAGTCGGGCGGGTTCCACGCGATGCTCGTGGTCGTCGTCGTGCGCCCGCTCAGCGCGCCCGTCCCCGCGAACGGGACGGCGTCGTCCGAGGCCTGGCCGTGGATCGAGAGCGACGCCGGTCCGGTGCGCTGCTCGTCCGCGGTGAAGAGCAGGCTCGCCGAGAGGATCCTCGCGCCCGGCGGGATCTGGACGCCGCGGAAGCGCAGGCCGACGGCCTGGGAGCGGCTGCCGTCGACCGCGAGCTCGAGATCGGCGCCGGTGAGGCTGAGCGAGCCGGGGCCGAGCCTCTCCTCCGCGTCGTCGCTGCCGTTCGCGATGCGCAGGCCGAGCGCGACGGGCTCCGCGGAGCCCGTGGAGACGTCGAGCGCGGGGGTACGGGCCGACTCGTTGCCCGCCGCATCGAGCGCCGACACCTCGAAACCGTAGTGCGTCCTCGGGGTGAGGTTTCTCTCGACGTGGCTCGTGCCCGGCACGTCGACCGCGCCGCTCGGGCCGTACACGCGGTAGCCCGTCACGCCGCGATCGTCGCTGCCCGGATCCCAGACGAGCTCGATCGTGCTGCCGGTCTGCGCCGGCGAGCGCAGGTTCTGGGGCGGGGTCGGGGGCTCGGTATCCAACGGGACGGTCGAGACGGCCAGCACGGGGGTCCGGGCGGACTCGTTGCCGGCCTCGTCGAGCGCCGACACCTGGAACTCGTACGCGCTTCCAGCGACGAGACCCGCCGCGACGTGGCTCGTGCCCGTGACGTCGACCGCTCCGCTCGGTCCGTGGACCCGGTAGCCGGTGACCCCCACGTTGTCGGTTGCGGCGTCCCAGGCGAGGTCGATCGTCGTCTCGCTGCGCGCCGGCGAGCGCAGGTTCGCAGGGACCGTCGGGGCCTCTTCGTCCGGCTCGCCCTGGTAGATCACCGCGAGCCGGGGCGCCACGGAGGCGCCGCCCTCGTACGACTCGGCCGTACGCCGGCCCGTTCCCGTGACGAGGAACGCGAGCGCGTTGCCGGGGGCCCAGCCCGGGCGCGCCACGATCTCCTGCACGATCGCCGCGAGGTCCGGCGGGCGCTGCGCCGGCCCCGCGGAGCCTATCGTCGTCCAATCCGGAGGGCTCCACGTCACCGCGGCGCCGGTCGTGGGGCGATCGCTCACGTCCGCGGACGCGGACGTGAAGGGGGCGGCGGAGTTCGAGCCCTCGCCCCGGATCGTGAGCGAGGCGGGGCCTCCGGTCGCCTCGTCCACCGTGAACTGGAGCGTCGCGGAGAGGATCGTGGCGCCCTGGGGAAGGTCGACGCCCGCGAAGCGCACGCCGACCGTCTGCGGGGTCGTGCCGTCCTGGACGAGCTCGAGGTCGCCGCTCGTGAGATTCACGGCGCCGGAGGAGGCGTTCTCCTCGGCATCGTCGTTCCCGCCCGAGGGAACCGAGCTCACCGGCACGCGCACCACCGAGCCCTCGGGGACGAAGGTCGCGACCACGGACTTGTTCCGGCTCATCGAGATCGTCGCGGGGTCGGCGAGGCCGCCGAGATCTCCGCTCCAATAGAGGAACTCGAAGCCCGCGGAGGCGGACGGAGCCAGCGTGACGCTCGTGCCCTGGGCGTAGCGCCCGCCGGAGGGCGCCTGGCTCACGCTTCCCGAGCCCACGCTCGTGACGGTCAGGAAAAACTCCATCGTGAAGGAGCTCGCGCTCTCGCCCGTGCCGGTCCCGCTCGTCACCCGCACCGGCCCGGAGCGTGCGTTGCCGGGCACCGTGAACCGGACGAGCGTATCCGACACGAGCGTGAAGCTCGCCGCCACGCCACCGACGCTCACCTCCGTCGTGCCCAGGAAGTGCTGGCCGCTCACGGAGACGAGGGTGCCCGCGGGGCCCTGCGTCGGCGTGAAGGAGGCGACGGCAGGGGCCGGAGCCACGTCGTCGTCGACGATCACGCCGGTCCCGGAGCCGTCGCTGATCGTGGCCCCACTCGGGCTCGAGAGGTTCACCTGGAAGGTCTCGAACGCCTCCACCGCCAGATCGCCGATCACCGGAACCGCGATGGTGCGCGACGTGGTGGAGCCGGAGAAGGACAGGCTTCCCGATCGGGCCTGGTAGTCGGAGCCGACCGTCGCGGTGCCGTCGGCCGTGGCGTAGGCGACGCTCACGCTGGCCCCCGTCGGGTCGAGGAGATCGACGGTGAACACCGCCGACGTGGTGCCCGAGTTCCCCTCGGTCACCGAGGCGTCTCCGATCCGGAGCGCCGGCCCGTCGGACTCGACCAGGATCGCGACGTCGTCGTGGGTCGCGAGCGCTCCGTCGCTCGCGGTGAGACGCAGCACGTAGGGGCCCGAGGCCGGGAACGAAGCGCTCGTGCTCTCCGCCTGCGGAGCCGCGATCGAGGCCTGCGACCCTCCCGGACCCGAGGCGGTGCTCCACGTGAGCGACAGGCTCGCAGAGCCCGGGTCTGCGTCGTCGCTGACGAAGCCCGCGAGCTGGACCGGGTCGCCCAACGTGACGATCTGGTCCGGGCCCGCCTCGACGCAGGGCGGCTGGTTCCAGTCCGGGGTCCCGGAGGGCCACGGGGCCCGCTCGAAGACGAACGGACTCGCGTCGAGCGTGACCGTCACCTCGAGGGGCGGGTCGTTCTGCTGGATCGAGATGCGGGAGACGTTGGGAGCGCCCCAGCTCGCGTTGTAGGCCCAGTCGTGCGAGTCGCCGTGGAGGAAGAGGATGGGCTTGCCGAAGGCGCTGGCCGACGCGTCGAACTGGTCGAAGAAGAGATCCCGGCTCCCGCTCCGCTCGGCCTGCGCGAGGACGATGGCGGCGCGCACCTGGGCACCCTTGCTCGTGAACTGCTGCTCCACCCAGTCCGCATCCTGCTGGAGCCGGAGGTCCCACTCGGCCGGATCGTGCACGCTGCCGCCCACGAGGTTCAGCCCGATGAAGAGCACGCCGTCGTCCACGAAGGCGAAGTTCTCGTGGCGGACGAGCTGCGCCTCGACCGGCGGCACCCCGCAGAAGCGCTGCTCGAAGTCGCTGAAATACGCCTCCCAGAGGATCCAGGCCGCGTCCGGATCCAGGCAGTCGTTCCACTCGTTGTCGCCGGGCACGAGGAAGCTCGGCACGGCGAGCTGCGTCATGATGTCGAAGGTCTGCGCGTAGTAGAAGTCCACGCACGCATCCGACCCCGACTTGATGTCGCCGAGGTGGAAGAAGAGCCCGGACGGACTCATCCGGTTGTGATCTTCGACGAAGCCCTGGAAGAGGTCCGGCTGCCCGTAGGGGATGTCGGCGATGACCGAGAAGGTGCCCGGCTGTCCCTGGGCCCGGGCCGCGGAGGCGGACGCCAGCGCGAGCAGGATCGCGAGGCCCATGGAGAGGCACGCGGCGAGCGCAGATCGGAGCGGGGATCGACGGCAGCGCAGCATAAATCCAGACAGCTTCGGCTTCCAGGAATGAAAGCAGGAATGTCGCCGGGTCTCAAGGAATTTCGACGCAGGGAATCCGCAACGGACCTGCAACTGCGAGGGGCAGGTCCGCACGCTCGATGTCGAAATCCGGCCGGGCGAGATTCTTCCCCAGCCGCGAGAGCACCGTCACGCGACCCGCCGGAGCCGGGCGATCACCTCTGCGCCGAAGCGCGCGGCGTTCTCGCAGTAGGCCGCCCGGCTCGCGCCCGGGACGCCGACGCTGAGCCAGCTGACGCCGATCTCCTCGAGCCGTAGCGCCTGCTCGCAGAACCCGTCGGCATCCGGCAGCGCCCTCGGATTCATGCCGAGGCCGAAGGGCACGAAGTTCACGTCGAGGGGCTCGCCGCGCCCGGCCTCCAGCGCGCCGTCGCGGAGCTCGCGGATGCGCGCCGCGAGGTCCTCGATCGACTCGATCGCCGCCGTGCGCGTGCGGCGCCCGAAGGGGCCGGAGCTCCTGTGGAGCTCGGCCGGCAAGGGAAACGGACTCCAGCCCTGGGCGTGTTCCACGGCGCGCCGCAGCGCGCGGCGCGAGTTGCCCCCGACCCAGATCGGCGGATGCGGCCGCTGGATCGGAGGCGGGAGCATGGTGTTGCCCTCCGCCCGGTAGCCGCGCCCCTCGTACCGGACGCTCGCGCCGGACCAGGCGCGCTTCATCGCCCGGAGCGCGTCGTCGGCCGATTCGTTGCGGCCCGCAAAGTCCGCGCCGAGCGCGCGGTACTCGCCTTCGAGGTAGCCGGCGGCGAAGCCCGCGGCCTCGAGCGCCCGCGCCATCTCGCCGATCGCCGCCGCCGTGGTGAACTCCGCGCCCTTCGTCACCCGGTCCGTCGCGAGCTGCGCCGAGAAGCGCATGCGCGGGGCGATCAGCGCCGCGCCAGCGCGGGGAGCACGCGGACGGCGATCCGGTCCACGTGGCGCGAGAACTCGGCCGCATCGGCATAGCGCGTCCCCACGACGACGCGTGACACGCCGAGCCCGGCCAGGACGCCGATGCGCTCCTGCAACGACTCGGGGCGGGCCGGGTCCAGGCCCACGAAAGCGACCACCTCGGGCAGCTCCCGTCCGGCCGCTTCCGCGAGCGTTCGGAGCCTTGCAATCGCGGGCGCGAGCTTCTCGGGATCGCCCGTCATGGGCATCCAGCCATCGGCATACGCCACCGTCCGCCGCAGCGCGTGCTCGCCCGCGCCCCCGACGTAGATGGGCGGAGCCGGGGGGCGGGGACGGAACAGGAACTTCTGACCGTGGGCCTCGACCAGGTCGTCCGCGAAGCATGCGCGCAGGAAGGCGAGCGTCTCGTCGCTGCGGCGACCGCGCTCCGCGCGCGGCACGCCGAGCGCCCGGAACTCGGCCGCCATCCAGCCCACCCCGACGCCGAGCCGGAGGCGTCCGCCCGAGAGCTCCTGCACGGTGGCGATCGCCTTGGCGGTGGGGAGCGCCGGGCGGTAGGGGAGGACCAGCACGCCGGTCCCGAGGCCGATCCGACGAGTCGCCGCGGCGAGCCAGGCGAGCGCGGTCAGGGGATCGAGGTAGCGGCCGCCCGAGCCCTCCGCGTCGTCGGGCGGGATCGCGAGGTGGTCCTGGATCCAGACGTCGGCGAGCCCGGCCTCCTCGGCGGCGCGCACGCAGGCGAGCAGCACGTCCGGGGCGGACTCCGGCCCCATACTGCGGACCGCGATGCCGACGTGCATGAGCGCGGCTACAGGAAGGCCGCGCTCGGCGAGTCCTTCGGGAACTCCTCGGGCGCGAGCGGGACGCCGAGCTCCTCGGGCGTGGGCCCGACGCGGGCCGCGAGCGGCTCGAGCTTCGCCAGGTCGAAGTCGTAGAGCCGGGCCGCATTCTCGCCGAGGATCGCGCGCGTCTCGGCGCGGTCCACGTCGTGGAAGGTGCGGCGCAGGGCCTTCCGCGTGTGGGGGTAGGTGCCTTCGTAGTGCGGGTAGTCGCTGCCCCAGAGGATGCGATCCACGCCGATCTCGTGGCGCCCGGCAAGCTCGCGCGGCGAGGGCGAGCTCGCGCCGTAGAAGCAGTTGCGCTTCGCGTAGAAGCTCGGCGGCTCGGGCGACATCACGCCCGGGGCGAACTCGAACTCGCCCACGAAGCCGCTGCGCACGCGCTCCCAGACCCGGTCGAGGGTCGCGAGCGTCGTGGGAACCCAGGCGCAGCCCGACTCGGTCACTACGTAGCGGAGCCCCGGGAAGCGCGCGAAGACGCCCGAGAGCAGCAGGTGCGCGTAGCTCCGCGTCGAGAACCACGGCGTCTCGAGCAGGCGGATCGGGAGCGAGATCGCGTGGGGCCCGTACTCCGGCGAGCCGGTGCCTCCGTGCTGGTTCACGACCACGCCCTGATCCTGGCAGACGGCCCAGAAGCGGTCGTAGTCGGGGGCGTAGAGCGGCTGGATGTGCGTGCAGTCGGGCGGGACGTGCGGGAGCAGGACCCCGCCGCGCAGGCCGTGCTCCGCGATCCAGCGCACGTCCCGGGTCGCGTCGTCGATGTCGTTCAGGTACACGAGCCCGATCCCCGCGCGGCGCTCGGGGTGCTCGGCGCACCAGTCGACGAGCCAGCGGTTGTGCGCGCGGATCCCGGCGAGGCGCAGCGGGTAGTCCGCGACGGACGGGTTGCCGCAGATCAGCACGCTGGTGCGGAAGAACGGAGGCACCGTGTTCGGGAAGATCACCTCGCCGACGACCCCGTCGGCGTCCATGTCGCGCAACCTCTCGGCGTCGTCCCAGTTCTTGTGCTTCTTCGAACCGATGTGCTTCTGCTGCGGGTTGCGATAGCCGCCGCGCCACTCGTCGAAGAGCTTGCGCTGGGCGGGGTCGAGGTACTCGCGGTAGGTCTGGATGCTCGCGCCGGCATGGCTGTCGGCGGTGATGACGACGTAGGGCTTCGGGGGGGGCATGGCGGGGGCCTCGCGGAGCGCGCGCGTTCGCGCGGGCGAGATGCTAAGGCTTCGCCGGGCCGCGCGGAAGGGGATCGCGGATGTACGCCGAAGATGGCGCCAACGAGGCCTGCGAGGTCGCGCTCGGGAGCGTGCTCGTGAGCCTGCTCGACCCCGCTTCGGGGCAGGAGGTTCCCTCGCCCGCTCTCCGAGGCGCATCCGCTGGCTCGTCCGCTCGGACGTGGGTACTCTCGATCGCACGGGAATGCCTCCTCTCCGCCGACGTCAAGCGGCGTTTCTCCGTTCTACTCACGGACGGGGTTGCATCCCCCTCCTTGTTTCCAGCGATCCTCGGACATCACCGGCGGAAAGCCTGGCGCACATGACGGTCGAGGAAGAGCTGGGCCGGAACTACTATCGCCGCACCGCGTCCGCCTATGGTGCGATGCACGAACGCGAACATTCCGCACACGATCGTGCTCTCGACGTACTCGCCGGGCTGCTTCCGACGCTGGCCGTCGGCTCGCTGCTCGACGTTGGCACCGGGACGGGAAGAGCGCTGCGTGCGCTGCGAGCGCACTTTCCCGACCTCGCGCTCGCGGGCGTGGAGCCCGTACGCGAGCTTGTTTGCGAGGCAGAACGCAAGGGCGCGCCTGCGGGGACGATTGCGCTGGCTTCGGCGGAGCGCCTGCCCTTCGGCGATGGCTCGTTCGATGCGGTCACGGCGTTCGGGGTGCTTCACCACGTCCCGAACCCAGGTGCCGTCATCGGCGAGATGCTTCGAGTAGCGCGTCGGGTCGTGTTCATCAGCGACAGCAATCGTTTCGCACAGGGGCACCCGATCGCCCGCTACCTGAAGCTGTCTCTGCACGCGCTCGGCTTGTGGCGGAGTTACGATCTCTTCCGCACGCGTGGACGCGGCTACAGGATCTCGGAGGGCGACGGAGTCTACTACTCGTACAGCGTGTTCGACTCGATGCGCCAGTTGCGCGCGGCCAGCAGCCACATGATGACGGTCGAGCTGGAGTGCGCGCCGGTCGAGGCAGGACTCTGGTCCTCGACGCTCACCAATGCGTCGACGGTACTCGTGGGAGCGTTCAAGAAGGACGGCGCGAAGTAACTGGACGATGGGGCTCGGCGCGGCAAGGTTCCAGGCCTCTCGCTCCCGCACGATCCCGCGGACGCAGGGGCAAGAGCCCCGCGCTCCTGCCCTTCTTCCTCGAGGGTGGCTGCTCGATCGGGGGCACTGTGTTACGCTGCGAGATCGGCCTGATCGCAGCCCCCTGAACGCGCGGCAGGTGCGAAACGAGGGCTGGCAGCGAGACGCGAAGCCTCTCTTGCGATCCCTCGCTCATCTCTTCGAGAAGAACCGAGCCTGGGCGGCTTCGATGATCCGCCAGGATGCGGGCTTCTTTGCGAAGCTCGCGGGCCAACAAGCGCCCGAGTACCTGTGGATCGGCTGCTCCGACAGCCGCGTCCCCGCAAACCAGATCGTCGGTCTCCTGCCCGGCGACGTCTTCGTCCACCGTAACGTCGCGAACGTCGTCGTTCACACGGACCTCAATTGCCTCTCCGTGCTGCACTTCGGGGTCCACGTGCTGAAGGTGAAGCACGTGATCGTGTGCGGGCATTACGGGTGCGGCGGTATCGGTGCCGTGCTCCGGCGCGAGCGCCACGGCCTGGTCGACAGCTGGCTCGGTCACGTCCGAGACGTCGCCGGGAAGCACGCCGCGCGTCTCGCCGCGATCGAGGACGAGACCGAGCGGCACGCGCGACTGTGCGAGCTGAACGTGATCGAGCAGGTCGTGAACGTGAGCCAGACGACCGTCGTGCGCGATGCATGGGAGCGTGGCCACTCGCTCACGCTGCACGGCTGGATCTACGGAATTCACGACGGGCTGCTGCGGGACCTTCGAATCAGCGGCGAGTGCGCGGACGAGATCGCGGCCCTCCACGAGGCGTGCCTGGCTCTTGCCTGAGGATCTCGAGCGACGCGTCGGCGGAATCCGACGCTGCGACGTCCGCGAGCGCGTCGCGGGCGATCTCGAAGCGCTCGAGCAGGAAATCGTACACGGCCCGCATGCGCGCGCTGCGCCGCAGGCCCGGGTGCGTCACCAGCCAGATCTCGAGGAGTAGCGAGCGCTCCGGCAGCACGCGCTCGAGCTCGCGGCGGCGCGAGGCGATGAACGCCGCCTGCGCGCCGATGCCGTAGCCGGCGCGCATCGCCGAGAGCTGCGCCTGGATGCTGTTGGCGCGATAGACGATGCGCGCCGGGCCGAGGCTGCGCTCGAGCCAGGCGCCGAGGCCGGCGTGGCGGAGCAGCTCGTCGAAGACGACGGCCTGGTGTCCGCGCAGGTCTTCGTCGTTCCGGGGCCGGCCGCGCGCGTCGAGGTAGCTCTCCGCGGCGTAGAGGCCATAGGCGAGGCTTCCGACCCTGCGCGCGACGAGGTCGACCTGGCGGGGCCGGCCGAGGCGCACGGCGATGTCGGCTTCGCGCTCGAGCAGGTTCACGTTGGTGTTGCGGATCAGGAAGGCGATCTCGATCTCCGGGTGGGCGCGCTGGAACACGGCGAGCTCGGGCGTGAGCCAGTCGATGCCGAGGCCCTCGGTGGCCGTGATGCGCACGGATCCCGCCAGCGCCTGGTCGCGGCCCGTCACGGCGACCTCGACCGCGCGAACCTCCTCCTCGATGCGGCGCGCGGGCTCGAGGATCGCCTCGCCCGACTCGGTCAGCTCGAGCCCCCGAGGGGTGCGCAGGAAGAGCTCGGCGCCGAGCCGGGCCTCGAAGGCCGCCATCCGGCGCGTCAGGGTGGGCTGGCTTACGCCGAGCCGCCGGGAGGCTGCGGAGAGGCTCCCCGCCTCGGCCACGGCGAGGAAGTCCCGTAGCGCCGTCCACTCGAGGGGGTCGGGAAGGCGCCGCGGATCGCTGAGGTCGGCGGGACTCCTGGCCATGGCTATGCATGGATGAATAGCAGACATGAGAATTCCGGCACTCGATATTCACCGATGATGACCGATCCTCTTCGCATGCGGGCGGGGAACCCGCGAGACGGGGCTGCCGGAACGGGGCGAGGAGAGGTCGAGTGCCCATGCGAGGATCGAGGAACCCTGGGGCTTCGCGCGTGCGCTGGTGGCGCGTCGGATGGCTGCTGCCCCTGTCGCTGGGCTTGTGTGTCGGCGGTGCCGCGGCCCTGCCGACGCTGCTCGCCGCGGCGCGAGAGCACCAGGTTCGGGCCTACTTGAACCCGCCGCCCGTGATGCCGCCGGAGTGGCGCCGGACGGCGCCCGAGCCGATCGACCGGGATGGGCTCCGCTTCGGGAGCAGCGACCTCCAGGGCGCGAGCCGGTAGCGGATCGGCCGAAGCTTCCGGCCGGCCACGAAGCTCTCGGCGAGCCGCTCCGGGGCCCCTGCACCCCTCGGGGGACGTGCTCGTGTCATGAGCTCGATGGCCGCAGGGGCTCGAGCGCCGCGCGGCGCCCTACCCCCCGCCGAAGAAGCGCACGAAGACGAAGATCCCGAGCATCGCGAAGGCGAGCGAGAGCTTCGCCGCGGCGCCGATCGCGAGGCCCAGGGTCGCTCCCAGGCCGGAGCGACCGGCCTGGCGCAGATCGCGCCGCGCGCTGAGCTCCGCCAGCGCCGCGCCGACGAAGGGCCCGAGCAGGATTCCCGGGAGCCCCAGGAAGAGGCCCACCAGCCCGCCGAGCGCCGCGCCCAGGACCGCGCGGCCCGACGCTCCGAAGCGTTTGGCGCCGAGCGCCCCGGCGGCGAGGTCGGCCGGATAGGTGAGCGCGGCGAGCAGGCCGATCAGCGCGAGCCACCCCCAGCCGACCTTTGCAAAGTCCTCCGCCCAGGCGGCGCAGACGAGCCCGAGGAAGAGCAGCGGTGCCCCGGGCAGCGCCGGAAGCACGAGCCCCGCGACGCCCGCCGCCGCGAGCAGGACGGCGAGGATCCAGAGCAGCAGGCCCGCGTCCATCAGCGAGCGGACGTCACGAGAGTCCCCCCGGAGGCGCGGGGCGCGCGCGCTGGTTGTAGAGGAGCTTGCGCACGCTCGCGGCCTGCTCCGGCGTGAGCTTGGAGGTATCGACCGAGAGGTCCGAGCCCGCGGCCATCCCGCGCTGGACGCCCGGCCGCCGGCCGAGCTCGTCGAACCAACGCTTGAAGTAGGGGAACTCGTCGATCTCCTGGTCCTGGCCCTTCCAGTTGACGGTCCAGGGGTACGAGATCATGTCGGCGATCGTGTACTCGTCGCCGGCCAGGTAGCGCCGGTCGTAGAGGTGGTTGTTCATCACGCCGTAGAGGCGGTTCACCTCGTCGGTGAAGCGCCGCAGCGCGTAGGACTGATCGCCCTGCGCGTCGCCGAGCCTGCGGAAGTGGCCGCACTCGCCGCTCTTCGGCCCCTGGTTCGCCATCTGCCACATCACCCACTGGTCGACCTCGGTGCGCCGGCGCAGGTCCTGCGGATAGAACCTTCCGGCCTTCTCGGCGATGTACATCAGGATCGCCCCGGACTCGAAGATCGAGATCGGCGCGCCGCCGTCCGCGGGGGCGGAGTCCACGATCGCCGGCATGCGGTTGTTCGGGCTGATCCGCAGGAACGCGGCCTCGAACTGATCGCCCTGCCCGATGCGGCAGGGCACGATGCGGTAGGGCAGGCCGCACTCCTCGAGCAGGATCGTGACCTTCTTGCCATTGGGCGTCGGCCAGTAGTGGACGTCGATCATCGTCTCTCTTCTCCTCTGCG
Organism: uncultured Spirochaetales bacterium; assembly: GCA_964624475.1. GTDB lineage: Bacteria > Myxococcota_A > UBA9160 > UBA9160 > SMWR01 > CAZUYC01. The sequence goes on from CAZUYC010000094.1 coordinate 20,770, forward strand.
GGCGGGCTCTCAGAGCCGGAACTCGCTTCCCCGCCACGGCCGGCGGTCGACCGGCGGGTCGCCGAAGATCTGGCGGAGCGTCTCGATCCACGCGAGGGCCGACTCGAGGTCCGCCGGATGCTCGCGCGCCCAGCGCTCCACCGCCCGACGCGAGGCGGCGAAGTCGCGCGCCCGCGCGGGCGACGCCGCATCCGCGCGCAGACCCTCGAGCTCGTCGCTATCGAGCGTCATCGTCCGAGCTCCGAGAGCAGCGCTTCGAGCTCCTTCTCGCGGTCGAAGAGCCGGAAGTACTCGCGCGCGCGCGCCAGGTCCAGGTCCGGGACCGAGCGCAGCAGGCTCTGGACGTCGGCCAGGTCGCGGTGGCGTCGCGTCGGGTCGTTGGAGGAGGCCTGCACCTTGAGGCCGACGAGATCCGCCGGATCCACCACGAGGAGCGTCGCGCCGAGCACGGAATGCCCGGCGGCCCGCGCCAGCATGGCCTGGCCGTAGCTCCGGCGCGCGAAGAGGAAGTCGACGCGGCCACGCTCCGGGTCGGAGGAGGCGTAGTTCGCGACGTTCTCGGTGCGGTACAGGCACTCGTAGCCGTCGCCGAGCAGGATGCGGTGGACGTCCGCGTCGCGCTCTCCCTCCGCCAGGAAGTCGAGGTCCACCGTCGCGCGGGCCGCGCCGTGCGCCGAGAGCGCGAGGCCGCCGATCAAGGCAAAGCGGATGCGGGCTTCGTCGAGGCTCCGGGTCACGCGCAGCAGGACGGCGCGCAGGTCCATGGTCACGCCGGCTCGAAGAGGTTCTGCCCGTCGACGGGGCGCACGCGGCCGCGGCGGCCCACGTTCTCGACGGCGACGAAGGCCTCGAGGAAGGCGCGCTCGTCGGGAGTGTTGGCGACGAAGCGGCGCCCGGCGAGGCTAGAGCCGAGGACGATCCCGCGCTTCGCTGCGCCGTCGCGGTCGTAGAGCACGGTGTAGGCCTCGACGTCCGCGGGGCCCTCCGCGGGCTCGGTCGCTGCGGTCGCCTCGGAGATCTCCGGGGACGGCGTAGGAGGCGCCGGCGCGAGCGGGCCCCGCTCGCGCGGCGCGCTCGCGAGCACGAGCGCCGAGTGCTTGGTCAGGTACCAGCCGTTCCCGGTCACGAGCCCGCGCGCGCCCGGCTCGCGGCGCAGCCGCTCGACCATCGCCGCCACGGCGTGGAGCGTGTAGCCGTTGCCCGGGCCGCCCGCGTACGGGAGCCCGCCCGTCACGGTGAGCCCGCGCGGGTCGTCCGGGGCCACGCCCAGCATCTCGCAGGCCATCTCGACGGCGGCCGGGAAGCAGCTGTAGAAGTCGAAGCAGGAGATCGACTCGAGCGGCGTTCCCGCCTCGGCGAGGGCCGCGTTGGCAACGTCGCGGAGCGAATCGCAGGCCGCGAAGTCGGGTCGCTCGCTCGGGTACCAGGCGGCCTCGTGGCCCTCGGCGCCGCCCCACCAGTGGACCCAGCGGTCCTCGGGAATCCCGAGCTCGCGCGCCGCTGCCGCGGACGCGAGCAGCAGCGCGGCCGCCTGGTCGGTCTCCATCACCGCGTTCATGTACTTGGTGTAGGGGAAGGCGATCATGCGGTTCCCGGCCGAGGGCGTCGCGATCTCCTCGGCGCTGCGCGCGATCGGGAACCACGCGTACGGGTTCTTCGCCGCGACCTCCGTGAAACGGCTCATGAGCCGGCCCAGGCGCCCGCGATGCTCGGCCAGGGAGATCCCGCGGCGCGCGCGCAGCGCGTTCTCGAAGATCGGGTAGATGTCGCTCGGCATCGCGAGCCCGTAGGCCGCCTCGGCCTTCGTGCTGCCGCGCAGGTTCACGCCGATTCTCTCGGGGGAGCCCTCGCCCCCCGTCGCCCAGTGGAGCTTCGCGCGCGCCTTCTGCGCGCGCCGGAGCGTCCGGAGGTGGTGCGAGCCCGCCAGCAGCGCGAGCCTCGCGCGTCCGGCGCCGATCTCGCGAGCGAGCCCGTTCAGCACGCGCACGGGCATCTCGCCGCCGAGCGCGCTCACGAGCTCGCGGCGCGGCCGGGCGCCGATCCGCTCGGAGAGGAGCCGCGGGCCGTTGCGCGGCCGCCAGCCCACCCCGTCGACGAGCGCGACGGTGTCGAGGGCGCGCAGCGCCGCGTCGCCGACGCCGGCGTCGCGCGCCGCGTCGCGTACCACGCGCTCGAGCATCGCCACGGGCTCCTGCGCCTGCGCGAGCTCGACATCGCGCTGCACGAGCTGCGCCACGCCGACGAGCACCGGCCGCCGATCGTCGTCCACCGCGCATCGCCTCCGCCCCGAAGTCTAGCCCGCATTTCTCACCGGAACGCTACTGCGGCGACGCATCTGCCCGCCCTGGCACGAGATCGCTCCCTGCGGTTGCTCGACGTAGCGTCGGCTACGCCTCCGCTTCCCTCGGTCGCGATCTCGCGCCAGGACAGGCATCTGCGCCGCCTCGCTACGCGCCCCGGTGAGAAATGCGGGCTAGCGCGTGCGACGGCCGCCTCGAGCTCCCCGCCGGCCGCGGACCCGGGCGCGGTCAGGGGAGGTGGAAGAAGTTGTAGGGGCTCTGGAAGACCGGCGCCGAGAGGAACGCCTCGGAGACGCACGCCACCGCGAGGATCGCGCCGAGAGCCGCCCACGCGCCGCGCTCGCGCCAGCGCTCGGGGAGCTCGACCGCGCCGCGCTCGATCCCGCGCACGAAGAGGAGCGCGAAGGGGACGAGCGCTCCGGAGACCAGGCGCCCGTTCGCGAACCACGGTCGCTCGAGCGAGGGGTTGGTGGTGACGCCGTAGCTGAAGCGCACGGAGAGCCAGGCGAGGATCGCGAGCGCCGAGAGCACCGCGACCCAAGCGGCGCCCTCGGCCACGCGCTCCCCGCGCGGCCGGGCCCCGCGCAGCCCCGCGGCGGCGAGCGCGAGGCAGACGGCGCTCGCGGCCACGTAGATCCGATCCGCCGCCGGGAGCGCCAGCTCCGCCTGCTTCCAAGCGAGCTCGCCGCGCCAGAACGTGCGCGCGAGCCGCGCGAGGAACGCCGCCAGGCCCTCCGGTCCGAAGAGCGGGTGGGCGAGCCACTCGCCGGGCGGCCGGAGGCCCCAGCCGAGCGTCTCGATCTTGCGCGCGTCGCCCGTCGCATCGCCGAGCAGGAGCGCGTTGCGCGCGAGCCACCACGCGACCGGAAGGCACAGGGTCGCGAAGAGCGCGAGCCACGCGCGCCTGCGCCCGTCCGCCCCCGGCGCGCGCCCGCCGATGCGCCCGGCCACGGCGCAGAAGGCCGCGACGGGGACGAGCATCGCGTTCGGGAGCTTGGTCAGGATCGCGACCGAGCCGACGGCTCCGGCCGCTGCGCCGCGCCACGCCCCGGGCGACGCGCGCAGGGCGAGGTCCACGCAGAGCAGGAAGGCGATGCCGCCGAGGAACGGCGAGAGCGCGTCGCTCGTCGCGTAGTAGACGCAGTCCTGCGGCACGAAGGCGAGCAGCGCCGGGACGCCGAGGCGCACGAAGCGGCTGCGCGGGGCCGCTCGGCGCAGGAGGGCGTGGCTCGCGAGCACGAGCGCGAACGCGGCGGGCGCCGCGAGGCCGCGCAGCCAGTAGAGGAGCGGCCCCCCGTCGAGCCCGAACGCGCGCCCGAGCCGCAGCCACGCGCCGGCGATCGTGTAATAGAACGGCGACTGGTTCGCCTCGAGATTGTGGATCGGCGCGAGCTCGGCCTCCATGCGCGCCATCCTCTTCGCCAGGACCTCCGGCCCGGCGCGCCAGACGGGCGGCGGCAGCGGCGATCGGCGTCGCGGGTCGCGGTGGTACTCGGGCGAGCCCAGGATCGCGACGAGCCGCCGCGTCTCGGGCTCGTAGACGTCGCCCTCGCGCCCGGGCGCGTAGCCGCGCGCGTACTTGAGAGCCATGTCGACGTGCCGGAACTCGTCGACGTTCGTGAAGAACGGGAACGCCAGCGCGAAGCCGAGCACGCGCAGCCCCGCGAGCGCCGCCAGCGCGAGGGCGACGAGCGTCTCGCGGTCGCGCACGAGCGCCTGCCTACTCCGCGAGGACGTCGCGCAGGACGATGCCGAGGCGCTCGCGCGAGTGCTCGGCGGCCACGGTGGTGGAGCCGTCGAGCGCGCGCAGGTCCGCCTGCGAGAGATCGATCCGCGGCGCGAAGACGCGGCGGTGGAAGGCGGCCGCGAGGCGGCGCGCCGTGGCAAGGGGCGCCTCGCCCTGCTCGGGCTCCACCTCGGCGCAGCCGAGGACGACGCCGGCCGCGCCCGCGAGGCAGGCGCGCGCGCCGCCGCCGCTCGCGGAGACCTCGACCCGGAAGCCGCGAGGCGACTCGCGCAGGCGGGGCGAGCGCCGCAGCAGGCGCGCGGTGGCCGCGGCGACCGCGTCGGGGGACGAGTCGATGCGCGCCGGCAGGGCGAGCTCCATGCGGCGCAGCGTGCCGGGGTCGAGCTGGAAGACCACGTCGAAGAGGGCGAGCGCGCGGGCTTCGTCACCGCCGGCGAGCGCCGCCGCCGCGCCGGTGGCGGCGACGCGGGCGCGCAGGAGCGCTTCCCAGGCGGGAAGCCGCGCGAGCGCGGCCTCGGCGGCCGCGAGCGCCGCCGCGTCGCGACCGCGCAGGCGGGCGATCTCCGCCTCGTAGGCCTGCGCGTACCCGTGCGCGTCGTCGACGAGGCCCCGGGCCCGCGCCTCGGCGAGCGCGGCCGCGAGCACGCCGGGTCCGACCACGGCCGGCAGCTCGAGCTCGATCCACTCCGCCAGCTCGATGAAGCCGGGGGCGTGGGGCTGCAGGCGGCTCGAGAGCACGCTCGCGTCGGCGTAGAGCGAAACGGCGCGGCGCTCCGAGAGCCACGCGCGGACGCGCAGCCACAGCGCCTCGCCGAGCGCCGAGAGGGCGGGCCGGAACGAAGACCAGGACGCGCGCTCCAGGCGCTCCGCGGCCGCGGTGCGGCTCGCGAGCCCGTCGAGGAGTGCCACGGCGGCGCCGACCTCGCCGGAGTCGCTGCTGACGCGCCCGAGGCGGTCGGGCTGGGTCGCGGCCCGGGCGGTGAGCCGCGCCGCCTCGTCCGCGTGGCCGGCTACGAGCAGCACCGAGGCCGTGACGAGGTCGTGCCACGCGCGCGTCTGCGCGTTCTCGTAGGCTCGCCGGCGGCGGCTCGCGGCGCGCGCCTCGCGCGCGGCCTCCACGGCCTCGGAGAGCCGCCCCTCGTAGAGGTAGAGGTGCGCGAGCTCGCCCCACGGAGCGGCGAGGCTCCCCGGGAGATCGCGCCCGGTCGCCTCGACGAGCCAGCGCTCGGCCTCGTCCATGCGCAGCACTCCCTCCGCCGCCTCCGCCGCGTTGGTGAGGTGGACGGGATCGGCATCGGAATCGGTCAGCTCGGCCGCGCGCTTGCACGCGGCGTAGGACCCCTCGGTGTCGCGCACCTCGGCGGCGGCCACGCAGAGGATCTGGAAGGCCGTCGCGCGCTGCTGCGGGTCTTCTTCCGAGTCCAGCACGGCCTGCGCGAGCGCGCGCGCCTCGGCGAGGCGCCCCATGTTGGCCAGCACCCAGCCTCGCGGGTAGCGGCGCTCGCCGCCGTAGTCTCGCTCCCAGGCGTCGATGTGGTCGAGCGCCTCGTCGTAGCGCCGCATGTCCGTGGCGACCTGCACGAGGCCTTCGAGCGCCATCCGGTGCCAGATCCACGGCTCGGACTCGTCGGGCCGCTCGTGGCGCTCCTCGAAGAGCGTCCGGCAGCGCTCGTAGTGGTGCAGCGAACGCGCGAGGTTGCCCTCGATGTGGCCCTGGATCGCGGCCAGGACGCAGTGCGCCGGGTAGTCGCGGGGATCGGCTGCGAGCCTCGCCTCGGCGAGCTCGCGCGCCTCGACGGGGCGGCCGTCCTGCAGGGCCGCGAGCGCGCGGAGCGCCTCGGCGTCGGCGCCGAAGCCGGGGATGGGATCAGCGAGAACCCCGAAGAGGTCGTCCAGTGCCTCGGGGGCCGGGTCCGCGTCGGGGATCGCCTCGCCGGCCGCGGGGCCGGGTGCGGCCGCGGCGACGGTCCACGCCGCGGCGATCGCGGCGGCGGCGAGGGCTCGCGGCGCGCACCTCATGCGCGGCGGCGCAAGGTGAAGCGCGTGAGGCGCTCGAGCGGACCGCGCAGGCACTCGCGCAGCACCTCGTCGAAATCGGGGGCCTCGGGCGCGAGCTCGACGCGGTGGCCGAGGACGCGCGGCAAGAGCGCCTCGAGATCCTCGGTCGAGACGTGGTCGCGCCCGTGCAGGCAGGCGCGCGCCTGGAGCGCCGGGAGCATCAGCACGAGGCTGCGCGTGGAGTTGCCCTGCACGACGCGCGCGTCCGCGCGCAGCGCCCGCGAGACGTCGACCAGGCACTCCCGGACCGCCGGATGGATCGCCACGCCGGCGTCCACGGCCCGCCGCGCGCCGAGCAGCTCCGCGCGGGTGACCTTCGGCAGGTCGGAGCGCTCCGCGTCGCGCCGCTCGCGCGTCGTCGCGAGGACCTCGAGCTCGGCCTCGCGCTCGATGTGCACCATCCGGATCTTGAAGAGGAAGCGGTCGAGCTGGGCCACCGGCAGGGGATAGGTGCCGGCGAGGTCGAGCGGGTTCTGGGTGGCGATCACGAAGAAGAGCGCGTCGAGCGGGTGGGTCAGGTTGTCGACGGTCACCTGCTTCTCGCCCATCGCCTCGAGCATCGCGGCCTGGACCTTGGGCGAGGTGCGATTGATCTCGTCCGCGAGCACCACGTGGGCGAAGATCGGCCCGTGTCGGAAGTGGAAGCGGCTCGTCGCCGCGTCGAAGACCGAGACGCCGGTCACGTCCGAGGGCAAGAGGTCCGGCGTGAACTGGATGCGCCGGAAGTCGGCGATCTCGTCCTCGGGGCGGTCGTCGACGATCGAGTGGCCGAGGGCCTTGGCGAGCGTGGTCTTGCCGGATCCCGGGAAGTCCTCGAGGAGCACGTGGCCGTCGGCGAGCAGGGCCACGAGCACGAGGTCGATCACCTCGTCGCGGCCGAGGATCTGCGCCGCGATGCGGCGGCGCAGCCGCTGCATCACCTCGGCCGCGCGCTCGAGCGCGGGGTCGCCCGCGGCCGGGGCGGTTTCGGAGGAGCGGAGGTCGGAAAGCGGCGTCGGGATCACGGGGTCTCCGAGGGTTTCAGCGCACCAGGAGCCAGGAGAACGGGTTGGCGAGGCCGAGCAGCCGGCGCCACGCCGGCGTCGAGACGCTCGTCTCGCGGGCGACCGTGCGCCCGAGGCGGCGCAGGTCGCCGGGTTCGGAGCGGACGGAGCCGCCGAGCGCGCCCGCGAGGTGGAGCCGCGTGAGCCGCGCGAAGGAGGGCGCGCGCCGGCCGATCCGACCGGCGAAGCGCTCGCGCGTCTCTCCCGAGCGGCGCACGGCGCCCGCGTCGGCGAGCTGGTCGAGAGCGCGGCGATAGAGCAGGCGTGGGAGCGCCTGCGGCCGGGCGAAACGCGGCGCGAGGCGCCGCTCGGCCTTGACGAGCGCGGCGAGGGCGAAGGCCGCGACGGCGAGCATCGCCAGGGCCCGGGCGACGTCGGCCAGATGCGGCCAGACGCGCGAGCCCTCCGCGGCGAAGGCCAGGTCGGCGGGCGTCCCGCGCAGGAGCTCGCCGAGCATCGACTGGAGCGCCGGGTCGGGCCGAGGCGCGACCGCGTCGAGGACGCGCTCGGGCGCGATGTCGACCACGACCCATCCCACCCCGTCGAGCTGGATCTCCGGCCAGGCGTGCGCATCGAGGCCCCGGATCAGCACGGACGATCCGCCGCCGCGATCCGCGGCGGCGACCGCGTAGCCCGCCGCCACGCGGGACGGGACGCCGAGCGCTCGCAGCAGGTAGACGGCGGCGTGGGCGAAGTGCACGCAGTAGCCCGTGCGGTCGCCGAAGAGGAACGAGGCCACGGGGTCCTCGGCATCGGCGTGCCGGCTCTTCAGGCTGTAGGTGCCGCTCGTCTCGAGGTTCCGCTTCACCGCGAACGCGCGCGCCAGCGGATCGTCCCGATGGGTCTCGGCGAGGCTCGCGAGCATCGCCTGCGCCGCCTCGGCGTAGCGAGGATCGGAGGGAGCCGCCGTGTAGTGCGCCCACTCGGCGTCGCCCCACGTGGCGGAGCCCGGCGCGCGGCCCAGGAGCTCCGCGTAGGGAACGGCGGTCGCGAGGGAGATGCCGTCGTAGACGCGCTGGAAGCGCATCCCCACCGCGTTCGGGTGGGGCTCGAAGAGGACGGGCGCGTCGAGGGCGAAGGGGCGCACGTGGTCCACGAGCAGACCCGTGGTGGTCGGAACGACGACGCGCCGATCGGAGGCGGGCGGCGGCGGCGAGATCTCGGTGCGACCGCTCGGGAAGCGCAGGATCACGTCGCGGTCCACGTCGTCGCGGATCGCCTGCACGAGCCGACGGCCGTTGTAGTACGAGAAGGCGGACTGGCGGAAGTAGTACACGCCCGAGGGCGGCGTGTAGTCGGCGCGCAGCACGACCACGGCGACGGGCGCCTGGCCGCCGGCGGAGCGGTACTCGTTGCGGAAGAGGAGCTCGCCGATCTGGTGCTCGTCGCGCGGGCCGGCCGCTCGGGGCTCGCTGGCGGCGCCGGTCAGGCCCAGCTCCTCGGGCAGGCGGGGCTCCGGAAGGCCCGAGAGGCGGACCACGGCGACGAGCGGCAGCGCCGCCAGGAGCGCGAACGCGAGGTGGCGCGGGATCCGCCGGCCGCGCTCCTCGCCGAGCAGCAGCGCCGCGAGCAGCACGAGGCCCGCGCCTCCGAGCGCGAGGAAGAGGATCGTCGGATCGAAGCCGCGCGTCCAGGCGAGATCGCCGACGGCGTGCGGCAGATGCACCATGCCCTCGCGGTGCGCGGCGACGGAGACGGCGAGGGCCGCGCCCGCGAGCAGCCCCTCGAGGGCCGCGGCGCTCGGGTGGCGCGCCGCGAGCCAGCGCAGCGCGAAGACGCACGGCGCCGTGATCCCACCCGCGAGGATCGCGCCGCTCGCGACCACGGCCGCCCCCGGTCCGAGGAGTACCGCGGGAGCGTCGAGACGCACGACGAGGCCCGCTGCCACGGCCCCGATGAGCGCCACGGCGGACGCCGCCGCCGCGAGAGCGGCGCCCCGCACCCGCCGCCGTGCGCGCCTCGAGACGAGATCCGCCGCGAGGGCCGCACCGGCGGCGGCGAGCGCGCCGGCGGCCACGCCGCCCTCGGGAACGAGCGGCCACCAGAGCATCGCCGCCACGAGGGCGATCACCCCGGCCCGCAACCAGGAGACGGGCCCCAGTCTCACGCCGAGAGTCTCCAGGAGCTCACGCCGAGAGTCTCCAGGAGCGCTCCGGGTCGCCGCCGAGCACGCGCCCCGTGGCGCGGTCCACGACGAGGGCGGCGCAGCCGGGCGCGGCGACGCGCCGCAGCTGCGCTGCGAGGAGTGCGATGGGCGCTCCCGTCGCGGGCGGATCGGCGAAGGCGATCCGCTCCAGGAGCGACCGGCGGGGCGACCCCTCGCAGAGCCCGTCGACGGCGAAGACGAGCGTCGCGCGGGCGCCTCCGGTCCGCGCCGCGACGGCGAGTGCGCTCGCGGCGGCGAGCCGCGACGCGGGAGCGAAGACCACGCAGTGCGTCGCGGCGTCGGCGCGCGCCGACCCGAGGAAGCGCCGCAAGCCGCTCTCCGGATCGCCGCCCGGACGGGCCCCCGCCGAGCGCGCGATCGCGCGAAGGGCGGCGTCGAGGCGATCGGTGGGCGCCTCCGTCCCATCGGCACCGAAGAGCCAGGCCTCTCCGAGGGCAGAGCTCTCGAGCGCCACGCGCGCGGCCGCGGCGGCCGCCTCGTCGTCCGGCCCCGCGACCAGGTAGGCCAGCGTGCGCCGCGCGCGATGGACGCTCCGCTCGGGCATGCGCACCTCGAGCTGCCGGCTGCGCGCGAACGTCTTCCAGAGGATGTGGCGCACCGAGTCGCCCGGGACGTAGCGGCGCATCTCCATCCGATCGCCCTCGGGGCTGCCGGCGGGATGCGGAATCCCCTCGCCGGAAGCGAGGGCCTTGAGCCAGCTGAGCCGGCGGAGGCCGCGGATGGCCGGCAGCACCACGAACGAGGCCGGGGCCTCGACCTCGAAGACGATGCGGGCGAGACCGAAGGCATCCCCGATCCGGAAGCGCCGCGCGACGGCCGAGGCCTCGCAGCGCCGCGTGGGCGTCGCCTCCTCGCTCGCCCGAGCGCCCTCGACGCGGACGCGGCAGCGGACCTCCGCCGGGCGACGCCAGCTCCAGTCGAGCGTCGCGAGCGGCACGCGCTCGAGCGCCGGCAGGGAGAAGCCGGTCGCGAGCGGGCGATCCGCCTCGAGGCGCGGCGCGAGGCGCGCGGGCTCGCTGCGGTCGGCGCGGCGCAGCCAGAGCGCGCTGGCCGAGACGAGCGCGATGGCGAGGGCGAGCAGGGCGAGGCCCGAGAGCGCGAGCGCGAAGACGACGAGGTCGAGGCTCCCGTAGCCGTAGACGCGCAGCGACCCCGCGCACAGGGCCGCCACCAGGAAGCCGCGCGGCGTCACCGGCACGGCGTCGGCGAGCCGGCGCAGCGCCGCTCCGAGGGGCCGCAGCGACATGCTCGGATTGTAGGCCACCGGCGGAGGGGCTCGCGGACGATCTGGTGGGGTTCGGCCCCGGATCCGCGGCGGCCCGCCGCGCCGCGCTTGCGAGGGGGCGTCGTCGCGGGGCATGCTCGGCCCCGCGCGCCCGCACGACGTCTCACCCCCCGGAGATCATGCGACCTCGCTCCCTCGCGTCCCGCTACACGTTGCTCGAGGCCGCAGCGCAGGAGGAGTCCTTCGCCTCGGCCGTCGCGGCTGGGCTGGCCCGCAAACCCAGGGCCATCCCCTGCCGTTTCCTCTACGACGAGGCGGGCTCGAAGCTCTTCGAGGAGATCTGCGAGCTCCCGGAGTACTACCTGACGCGCGCGGAACGCGAGATCCTGATCGCGCGCGCGGACCGCATCGCGGCGCGCTTCGACGCACCGATCACCCTGGCCGAGCTCGGAAGCGGGAGCTCCGCGAAGACCCGCGTGCTGATCGAGGCCTGCCTGCGGCGCCACCGGAGACTGCGCTACCTGCCGGTCGACATCTCGCGCAGCATGCTGGAGGCGTCCTCGCTCGCGCTCCTCGAGCGCTACCCGGCGCTCGAGGTCCACGCGATCGCGAGCGAGCTCGGGACGGCACTCCACCTCGTCGGTCGCGAGGCGTCCGGCCCGAAGCTCGTCCTCTGGCTCGGCTCGAGCGTCGGGAACCTCACGCGCGACGAGGCCGCGGCGTTCCTCGCCCGCGTGCGGGAGGTCATGGCACCCGGCGACGCGCTGCTGATCGGGATCGACCTGCGCAAGGAACGGGGCGTCCTCGAGCGGGCCTACGACGACGCGGCCGGGGTGACGGCGCGCTTCACGCTGAACCTCCTCCAGCGCATGAACCGCGAGCTCGACGCGCGCTTCGACGTCCGGCATTTCGCGCACCGCACGGTCTACCACGAGGACGAGGGACGCGTGCAGATCGAGATCGTGAGCCGGCGCGCCCAGCGCGTCGCGATCGAGGCGCTCGACCTCGAGATCGACCTCGCCCGCGGCGAGGCGATCCACGCCGAGGACTCGTTCAAGTACTCGCTCGCAGAGACGCTCGGGCTGGCCGCCGCGGCCGGACTGCAGGTCGAGGAGCGCTGGCTCGACCGCGCCGCGCGCTTCAGTCTCAGCCTGTTTACGCGCTAGCCCACCGCCCGGTCGTCGGGCCCCAGAAGCAGGAAAGGCTCGAAGCCGCTACGTGCCGCTTCGAGCCTCCCTGGGAAGGGGATATTTGGCTTTCACATAGGGAGTGGGCGCCCGCATGGGAACGTGTCACGCCTCTGCGAACTTTTTTTCGTAGGCACGACCCTCTTACCCCCGCGGGGACCGCAAGCGAAGCGCTTATGCCCCGCGAGGACCGCAAGCGGAGCGCGCAGCGAGCCGCAGGCGAGCGGAGCAAGCACGAGCAGACGATTCGACGCACCGTCCTATAGGCCCGAGCGAGCCGAAGGCGAGCGACGCACCGTCACCAAGACGGCTCCAGGCTGATCACGAGCTTCCCCTCCTGGTACCGCTCGGCGCCGATCACCACGAGATGGCCGTTCGGGATGCGCAGATCGGTCTGGAGGCTGCCCGTCACCGTGACCCCGAGCAGGACCCCCCGCGAGCTCAGCTGGAAGGCCCGGACGTTCAGGAGCCTGCGGTTCGGGAGCTCGACGCTCTGGACCACGCCGAGCGGGAGGTCGAGGCGCCGCTCGTCCAGCACCCGGAGGGTGCTGTAGCGGAACTGGTCGGCGAGCTTCTCGTGCAGCGCCTCGGCCCGGGGGTCGACGCCGCCCGCCTCGTCGGAGGTGTACGCCACCAGCACCCGGAGCGCGATCCGCCGGGGCGCCTCCTGCGCCGCCGCCGGCGCCGCCAGCGCCAGGGCCAGGGCCAGGGCCGCCAGCCTACGCCGTGCCACCGGATCGCCTCCTCGCGGTCTGCTTCGGCCCGCTGTCGAGCACCCAGATGATCGTCGTCCCCGGGGCACCGGGCGCTTCGAGCACGAAGACGTTGCGCTTCCCGGCGTACATCCAGCGCACCACCCCGTCCGCCGGCCCGGGGGTCTGGCCGAGCCAGGAGAAGACCGCGATGGCCGCGAGCGCCGCCGCCGCAGCCCCGAGCGGCGCTCCCACGACCCAGGCCGGGCGCAGCCGCCCCCCGCGAGCCTCCGAGCGCGCGGCGTCCGCGGCGGGGAGCCGCATCGCGATCCGGTCCCACAGGTCCGCGCCGCGCCCCGCCCCGCCGGCCGCGCGCACGGCGTCCCCGACGCGCCGCAGCAGCTCGAGCTCTTGGCGCAGGCGCGGATCGCGGCGCAGCCGGCGCTCGAAGCGCCAGCGCGCGAGGCCCCGCAGCTCGCCGTCGTGGTAGGCCGAGAGCGCCTCGGAATCATCCCGGCGCGCGCGCTCCTTCATGGCGATTCCTCCTTCGGTCCCCCCTGCGATCCGCCCTCCACCACCGCCCCGGCCGCGACCAGGGCGCGGCGCACCCGCCGCCGCGCGGTGTGGAGCCGGCTCATCACGGTTCCCTTCGGCACGCCCAGGCACTCGGCGATCTCCTGGTAGCTGAGCCCTTCGATCTCGCGCAGCTCGAGCGTGCGCCGCGCGTCCTCGGACAGGCCCGCGAGGGCCTGCGCGAGCTGCGCCCGCAGCTCCGCCCGCTCGAGGGCCAGCTCGGGCTCCGGCGACTCCGGATCGGCCTCGGCCTCTCGCTCCACCTCTTCGCTCCATTCGACGCGCCGGGAGCTCCGCTCGCGCCGCTTCCGGTCCAGGCACAGGTTCATCACGATCCGATGCAGCCACGTGTAGAAGCTCGACCGCCCTTCGAAGCGGTCGAGGGCGCCGTAGGCCTTGAGAAACGCGTCCTGGACCACGTCGCGCGCCTGCTCCTCGTCGCGCAGCACCCGCAGGGCCAGACCGAAGGCGCGGCCCTGGTAGCGCTCCACGAGCACACGGAACGCCGCATGGTCGCCTTTCCTCGCCCGGGCGACCGCCAGGGCGTCCGCCGCCGACCCGCCCTCGGCGGCGGCCGGCGCGGCGCGGCCGGAGCCTCTCGCACCTTCCGCCGTGGTCGGGTCTCCCGCGGGGTTGGACGCCCTCGCGCTCCCGGTTATTCGCCGCGTCAGTGCGCCTCGCGCCAGTTGCGGCCCGCGCCCACGTCCACCACGAGCGGAACGCGAAGCGGGAGGGCCCCCTCCATCAGCTCCCGGACGCGCTCGCCCACCCGCTCCTGCGCCGATCCCGCGACCTCGAAGACGAGCTCGTCGTGCACCTGGAGGATCATCCGCCCCCGAAGATCCTCGGCCGCGAGGGCCGCGTCCACCACCACCATCGCCTTCTTGATCAGGTCGGCCGCGGTGCCCTGGATCACCGAGTTCACGGCCATGCGCTCGGCCGCCATGCGCAGCGCGCGGTTGCGCGAGCCGAGGTCCGGCAGGTAGCGCCGGCGGCCGAGGTGGGTGCGGACGAAGCCCCGCTCGCGGGCCTCCGCCACCGTCTCGTCGAGGAAGCGGCGCACGCCGCGGTAGCGCGAGAAGTAGGCGTCGATCGTGGCCTGGGCCTCGGCGGTGGCGATCCCGAGCTGGTGGGCGAGGCCGAAGGCCGAGGACCCGTAGATGATCCCGAAGTTCACGGCCTTGGCGCGGGCGCGCTGGTCGTCGCTCACGCGGTCGGGAAGGGTTCCCGCGACCTCGGCGGCCGTGCGGCGGTGGATGTCCTCGCCGCGCCGGAAGGACTCGATCAGGCTCTCGTCGCCCGAGTAGTGGGCGAGGATGCGCAGCTCCACCTGCGAGTAGTCGGCCGAGAGCAGGCACGAGCCCTCGGCCGGGACGAAGGCCTCGCGGATGCGCACGCCCTCGGGCGTGCGGATCGGGATGTTCTGCACGTTGGGGCGCGTCGCGGAGAGGCGCCCGGTCGCCGCCCCGACCTGGTGGTAGGTCGGGTGGATGCGGCCCGTGCGCGGGTTCACGAGCGGCGGGAGCGCGTCGATGTAGGTGTTCTTGAGCTTCGCGAGGCGCCGGTAGGCGAGGATCCGCTGCGGGAGGTCGTGGTGCGCCGCCAGCTGCTCGAGGACGTCCTCGTCCGTCGAATAGCCGGTCTTGGTCTTCCGGATCACCGGGAGCCGGAGCTTCTCGAAGAGGATCTGCTGGAGCTGCTTCGGCGAGGAGACCAGGAACTTCTCGCCGGCGAGCGCGAAGATCTCGCCCTCGATCCGCGCGAGATCCGCCTCGTACTCGAGCGAGAGGCGCGCGAGCACGCGCTCGTCGATGCGGACCCCCGCCCGCTCCATGCGCGCGAGCACGCGCGTCAGCGGGAGCTCGACCTCCTCGAAGAGCGGAGCCAGCCCGTCCTCGTCGAGCCGGCGCTCGAGCGGCGCGCGCAATGCCGCGACGGCGCGCACCGTCTCGCCCGCCCACGCCGCGAGATCCTCGGCCGGGAGATCCGCGGCCCGGGTCGCGCGGGCGCCGCGGCCCGCCAGCTCCTCGAAGGGACGCACGCGCAGCCCCTGGTACTGGGCGGCGAGCGCAACGAGCGTGCTCGAGCCGGAGGAATCGAGGAGCTGGCCGGCGAGCTCGACGTCGAAGCCCGGCACCGCGAGCTCGACCCCGTGCTCGGCGAAGAGGAGCTGCGCGCCCTTGGCGTCGCGCCCGCCCCAGGCGACCGATCCGCCGGCGGCGCCGAGGAGCGGCTCGAGGCCCCTCGCGACCTCGTCGAAGGCGAGGCCGCCCGGGCCGCAGGCCACGTAGGCGGCGCCCTCCCCCGAGAGGGCGAAGGCGAGGCCGATGGGCTCGCTGGCGAGCGGGCCCTCCTCGTCACCGACCCAGAGGAGCGTCACGCAGGGCTGCTTCGCGAGCTCGTCCACGAGCGCGCGCAGCGCGCCCGCGTCGCGCACCGCGCGGACCGCCGCCGCCGCGGCCGGCGCGCGCGCGGGCGCGGGTCCGAGCGACTCGAGCAGCCGCGTCATCCCGAGCCGCTCGAAGAGCTCGCGCAGCCGCTCGCGGTCGGGCTCGGCCCGGGGCGCCGCGAGCGCATCCTCCGGAACCGGCACGTCGCGGTGCAGCGTCGAGAGCCGCTTCGAGAGCCGGGCCGCTTCCGGGTGCGCGAGCAGCGCCTCGCGCGGGCGCTTCGCGCGCACCTCGGCCGCGTGCGCGAGGAGCTTTTCCAGATCGCCCCACTCGGCGAGGAGCGCCGCGGCGCCCTTCTCGCCGATCCCCGGGACGCCCGGAATGTCGTCGCTCGGGTCGCCGCAGAGGGCGCGCAGGTCGAGGATGCCCTCGGGCGGCACGCCAAATCTCTCTTCGACCTCCGCCGGCCCGTAGCGGCGCTCCTTCATCCCGTCGAGGAGCGTCACGCGGCTGCTCACGAGCTGCATCAGGTCCTTGTCGGTCGAGACGATCGTGACCCTGGCGTCGGCCGGCGCGCGCGCCACGAGCGTCGCGATCACGTCGTCCGCCTCAAAGCCCCGGAGCTCGACGATCGGGATCCGCCAGGCCCGGACGATTTCGTGAACGAACGGGATCTGCGCGGAGAGATCCTCGGGCTGGTGGTCGCGGCTCGCCTTGTAGCCCGGGAAGAGCTCGTGCCGGAAGGTCTTCCCGCGCGCGTCGAAGACGACGACCACGTGGTCGGGCTGCTCCTCGCGCAAAACCTTGCCGAGCATGTTCGCGAAGCCGTGGATCGCGTTGGTGGGCGTCCCGTCGGGAGCCCGCAGGCCCGGGATCGCGAAGAAGGCCCGGTAGAGCGCGTTCGTGCCGTCGACGAGTAGCCAGTGCTCGGGAGACGACGGCACGTTTGCCCCCGCGATCGCGCCCGCGTACGCTCGGGCGAGATGCCCCTCCCCCCGCGCGGCGGCGCGACCTTCCGGCCGCGCTTCACCCTGACGATACTCTACTTCTTCGCCTTCCTGCTCTTGTTCTGCATGGCGGTCGCAGCGCCGGCCCTCACCGAGGTGCTGCAGAGCACGCCGCCCGGTCCCGAGCAGGAGGCCATCGCCCGCGAGGCCGCGCGCCGCGCGGTCGGCCCGCGCCTCCCGATCGCCGCCCTCGCCGCCCTCGTCGCGACGGCGATCGGCCTCTACGCGCGCCTACTCCCCGGATTCCGTCATCCCCGCTGAGGGAGACGCAAGCGAAGCGCGCAGCGGGCCGGAGCTCCGGTGGAGCTCGGCCCAGGCGAGCGGAGTGAAATCGGGAGAAGAGGCCTACCTCTGACTCCCGCTCCCGCCTCAGCTCACGTGCTCGATGATATATCGCTCGACGTCGGCGATCGTGGTGATCGTCTCGGCGACTTCTTCGGGGACCTCGATGTCGAACTCGTCCTCGAGCGCCATCAGGAGCTCGACGAGCTCGAGCGAGTCGGCGCCGAGGTCCTCCTGGAGGCTCGCGTCGGGGATCACCTCGGCGGGCTCGACGCCGAGCTGGCGCGCGACGACGCCGCGGATCCTCGACTCGAGCGCCTCGATCTCCGCCCTGCCCGCCACCGTCGCCCCCTTCCCGGCCGCCCGCGGCCGGACCCCTGGCCCGCCCGACTACGCCGTGCCGCCCGCGGCGATCCCGCGCAGCACGATCTCCACCGCGTCCTCGAACACCTCGTCGAGCCCGCGGCGGCGCAGCCGGCGGCGCGTGGCGGAGGTCTCCGTCTGGATCAAGCCGTTCGCGAGCGTCCAGAGCACGTTCGCCACCTCCCACGGGTCGCAGTCGGCGAAGTGTCCCGACGCGACGCCCTTGGCGACGATCCCCGCCACCGCGTCCACGCACGACTCCCACAGGCGCGCGACCTCGTCCACGACGGCGGCCGGCAGCTGCCCGATCACCGACTCGTTCTCGATCGCCCAGAAGATCTGGAAGTACTCGCGGTTGCCGACGTAGTGGTGGAAGTAGAAGCGCGCGGTCCGGCGCAGCTGCGCCGGGGGATCGAGCGCCGGATCGAGCGTGGCCAGGAGCTTGCGCTCGAAGATCGCGCCGCTCTGGGCGAGCACGGCGACGTAGAGCTCGCCCTTGTTCTCGAAGTAGCGGTAGAGGGTGCCCTTGGCGACGCCCGCCCGCTCCGCGACGTGGTCGAGGTTCGCGGCAACGAACCCGTCGCGGAAGAACACGTCCTGCGCCGCGTCCAGGATCCGGCGCCTGGAGAGCGCCTTCTTCTCCTCGCGACGCCCGTGAAAGGCCGCCTCAGATCCCGACGTCGTCGCTCCCCTCGTAGCGGTAGGGCTCGTAGAGCACCGTCTGGATGTAGCGCTCGCCGAAGCTCGGGATGATCACCACGATCAAGCCGAGGTTCTGCCCGTCGCCCGCCGCGTACTTGAGCGCCGCGGCGACCGCGGCGCCGGAGGAGATGCCGCAGAGCAGGCCCTCCTCCTTGGCGAGGCGCCGCGCCATCTCGAGCGCCTCCTCGTTGGTGACGGTCACGATCCCGTCGAGGAGCTTGCGGTCGAGGACGTCGGGCACGAAGCCTGCGCCGATGCCCTGGATCGGGTGCGGCCCGGGCTTCCCGCCCGAGAGCACGGGGCTCGCGGCGGGCTCCACGGCGATCGCCTTGAACGAGGGCTTGCGGGCCTTGATCACCTGCGCGACGCCCGTGATCGTGCCGCCCGTGCCGACGCCGGAGATCAGCGCGTCGACCTTCCCGTCGGTGTCCTTCCAGATCTCCTCGGCCGTCGTCCGGCGGTGCACCTCGGGGTTGGCCGGGTTCTTGAACTGCTGCGGCATGAAGGCGTTCGGGATCTTGGCGACGAGCTCGTTCGCCTTCTCGATCGCGCCCGGCATGCCCTTCGAGCGGTCGGTCAGCACGAGCTTCGCGCCGAAGGCGCGCAGCACGACGCGCCGCTCCGGGCTCATCGACTCCGGCATCGTGAGCACGCACTCGTAGCCCTTCACCGCCGCGACGAAGGCGAGGGCGATCCCGGTGTTGCCGCTGGTCGGCTCGACGATCACCGTCTCGCCCGGCGTGATGAGCCCCTCGCGCTCGGCCGCCTCGATCATCGCGAGCCCGATGCGGTCCTTCACGCTGGCCGCGGGGTTCAGGTTCTCGAGCTTCGCCACGATCTGGGGCCGGACGCCCGCCGCCACGCGGTTCAGGCGCAGGAGGGGAGTGCGACCGACGAGCTCACAGATGTTCTTCGCGACGTTCATGGGAGGTCTCCTCGTCCGGCGACGGAGCATACTCGCGCGGCCGATCGGTGTCATCCGGGAATCGGCCGAGGAGAGCCTCGAGCAGGACGGTCGCGTAGCTCCCCGGCGGGAGGGTCACGCGGACGCGCAGCCCCTCGGGCGCACCCTCGAGCGCGAGGTCGGCGGGCCGGACGCGCAGCGCCCGGCGCCCGCCGCGGAGCCGGATGCCGCGCGGCGGGCACCAGGCCGCGGGGACCCCGTGCGCCGCGAGCGCGGCCCGCTCGCTCTCCGCCACCGGGCCTCGGGGCTCGGGCGCGCGCGAGCCGAAGATCGGTCCGGTGGCGCTGATCTCGAACGCCGCCGCGCGCGGCGCCTCGCGCTCGGCGTCCTCGACGACGAAGAGCCCGCCGCTCGCGTGGACCACGGCGACGTCGCCCGAAAGCGCTCGATCGAAGGCGTCGCCGCGCGCCTCGAGCACGGCGTTGAAGACCTCGGCCTGGAGCGCGGAGAGCAGGAAGCGCGCGAGGCGGCGGTCGCGCGGCCCGGCCTCGCCGCGCAGGATGCGCCGGCCGAGCTCGGCGTTCGCACGGTCGCGGCCGAAGCGCTGCGGGCCGAAGCGGTTCGGGAGCCCGCGCCGGAAGAGCTCCTCCGCGCGCCGCGCCGCCGCCTCGCGCGCCGCCGCGTCCACGTCGCGCACCAGGATCTCGAAGCGGTTCGCGCGCAGCTGCCCCGTGCGGAGCTTGTGCGGGTGGCGCGCCGCCTCGAGCACGCGGGCTCCGCGCAGCGCGAGCCCGGGCGCCGCGTCGGGAGCGAGACCCGGCACGGAGAACCACTGCGTCGCCACGGCCACGCGGTCTTTCCGGCCCGCGTAGCCCACGTCGCGCGGCGCCACGCCGGCCGCGCGCGCCAGCTCGCGCGCGACCTCCTCCGTCGTGCGCAGGGTCTTCTCCACGCGCAGGAAGGTGTGGCCGCCGGAGCCCGTCGGAGCGTAGAGCGGGACCTCGTCGACGCGGAACTCCTCGGGCCGCGCGCGGATCCTCACCGGGGGAGGAACGCGGCGACGGGGGCGAAGGAGCGCCGGTGGATCGGCGAGGGCCCGAGCCGGCGGAGCGCGGCGAGGTGCAGCGCGGTCGCATAGCCCATGTGGAGCGCGAAGCCGTAGCCCGGATGCAGCGCGTCCAGATCGCGCATCAGCGCGTCGCGGTGGACCTTGGCCACGATCGACGCCGCAGCGATCGAGGCGTCGCGCGCGTCGCCGCCGACCAGCGCCGTCTGCGCGCAGCCGAGGCCGGGGACGGGGCGCCCGTCGACGAGCGCGTGGTCGGGGAGCGTCGGGAGCGCCCCGATGGCGCGTCGCATCGCCTCGTGCGCCGCGCGCAGCACGTTCAGCGCGTCGACCTCCTCCGGCCCGATCTCGGCCACCGCCAGCGCCACGGCCTGCGCGCGGATCGCCTCGGCCAGGCGCTCGCGGGCCGCGGGCGAGAGGCGCTTGGAGTCGTCGAGACCGGGCAGGTCGACGCGGCCCGGGAGCACCACGGCGGCCGCCACGACCGGACCGGCGAGCGGACCCACGCCCACCTCGTCCACCCCCGCCACGACGCGCGCTCCGGCGGCGAAGAGCGCGCGGCGGCGCGCGAGCAGGCGCCCGAGGCGTCGCGCCTCGGCGGCCCGTTCCCTGGCCCGACGCGCCGCCGCCTCGGCAAGCCGCCTCGCCCCGGCGCGCCGGTCCGCCCCCAGCACGTCGAGCAGGCGCCGCCGCCGCGCACCCCGCTCCGCCTCCACGCGACGGCGCAGCTCGGCGAGCGGGATTCCGTCCGTCTCGTTCACCGCGGCTCGCCGGCCTCCCGGTCGCGCTCGCCGGGCGCGATCCCGAGCCTGCGCTCGATCGCGCGCAGGCGGCGCAGCATCCCGGGCAGGAGCCCGAGCGCCCCGAAGATGCGCCGGAACGCGGCGAGCTCGCGGTGCGGCGAGCCCATCACGCGCTCGCCCGGCCCGACGTCGCCGCGCACGCCGCTCTGGGGCCCGACGAAGGCCCGCTCGCCGATCGCCACGTGGTCGGCGACGCCGGCCTGGGCCATCAGCAGCGCGCGCGGGCCGACGACGGAGCTGCCCGCGATCCCCGCCTGCGCCACCACGACGGCGCTCGCGCCGATCGCGACGTTGTGCGCGACCTGGACCAGGTTGTCGATCTTCGCGCCGCGCCCGATCCGCGTCTCGCCGAGCGATCCGCGATCCACCGCGGTGTTGGCGCCGATCTCGACGTCGTCCTCGACCACGACGCGCCCGAGCCGCGGCAGGGCCTCGAGGCGGCCCTCCTCGTCCATCGCGTAGCCGAAGCCGTCGGAGCCGAGCACCGCGCCGGGCTGGAGGACGACGCGGGCGCCGAGCACGGTGCCCTCGCGCAGCACGCAGCCGGCGTGGATCACGCATTCCGCCCCGACCTCGACGTCGGCGTAGAGCACGGCGCGCGCGTGCAGGACGCTGCGCGCCCCGACCCGCGCGCGGGGGCCCACGACGCAGCCCGGTCCGATCGCGGCGGACGGGTCGACCCGCGCCGAGGGATCGACGAAGGCCCCCGCGTGCACGCCCGGCTGCGGAACGGGCGGCGGCGCGATCCGGCGCGCGGCGCGGGCGAAGTCGAGCCCGGGGTTCGGCGAGCGGATCGCCGGGCGCCCGCCCGTATCGAGGCCGGGCGGAGCGATCACCGCACCCGCGGCGCTCGCCCGCAGCGCCTCGGCGAAGCGCGCCGAGCGGGCGTGGGCGAGGTCGCCGGGCCCCGCCCGATCGAGCGCCGCCACCCCGGCCACGCGGCGGTCCCCATCGCCCTCGAGCTCGCGGCCGAGCTCCTCTGCGAGGTCGCGCAGGCGGATCGAGGGCGGCATCGAGCGAACCCCCCGGAAGGCGCGCGTCGGATCGTTCCTAGCGCGCGACGAGGACCGCGATCGGGGAGGTGCGGACCACGGCTGCAGCGTTGCTGCCGATGAAGTAGTCGGTGATGCGATTGCGCCCGAACGCCCCCATCACGATCAGGCCGGCCCGCACCTCGCGGGCGGAGTCGACGATCTTCACGTCCGGGCGGCCGAGCGTGGAGGAGATCTCGCGCACGGGCACCGGGAGCGAGCCCACGAGCCCCCTCACCTCTTCGAAGCGCGCCGCGGCGCGCCCCTTGTCCTTCGAGTCGACGAAGACGTGGATCGGCTCGCCGAGGCGCGTCGCGAGGTGCACGGCCAGGCTCGCGCCGATGCGCGAGCCGGGCGAGCCGTCGAAGGCGAGCAGCAGCGGCCCCGCGAGCTGCGCGCCCTGCGGCACCACGAGCGCCGGCTTGGCCGTCTTGCGCAGGATCCCGTCGGCGATCGAGCCGACGAGGCCCGTGCGGTAGCGCGCGTGCTGCCCGTCGCGCCCGAGGGCGATCAGCTCGGAGTTCTGGCCGCGCTCCACGACCAGATCGTCGGCGATCCCCTGGAGCACGTCGGAGTGGTACTCGACACCTTCGGAACGCGCGCGATCCCCGAGGCGCCGCAGCGAGAGGTCCGCGCGGCCCTTCAGGTAGCTCGCGAAGGCGTCGTTCGACGGCGGCGCGACCCCGAGCCCGTCCTCGCCGAGCCCCTTGGCGAGGCGGTCCTCGATGACGGAGATGCCGTGGAGCCGCGCGCGCAGGCGCGCCGCGAGGCCCGCCGCGAAGCGCTCCGCCGAGCCCGCCGGCTCCGACCCGTCCGTCGCCATCAAGATGGTCGCGATCATCCGTCCGCTCCGGCACCCACCCCGCGTCCAAGGCGAGTCGAGATTACGGGATCCCCGCGGGAAAAGTCAATCACTTGCGCTCGGCCGGGCGCTGCCCGAACCAAGGGGCGTGGCCGAGGCCTCCGAACCCGCCCTGTTCCGCGCCTACCCGGGGCTGCGCGCCGGCCTGCCACGCCATCCCGCCCTGCGCGGGCCGACCCCCGTCGAGCCGCTCCGCCTGCCCGGCTTCGCGGCGGGCGCCCTCTGGATCAAGCGCGACGAGCGCTCGAGCCCGAGCTACGGCGGGAACAAGCCGCGCAAGCTCGAGTGGATCCTCGGCCACGCCGTGGCGCGCGGCGCGCGCCGGCTGGTCACGACCGGAGGTCTCGGCACGAACCACGGCCTGGCGACCGCGATCCTCGGCCGGGACGCAGGTCTCGCGACGACGCTGGTGCTCGTGCGCCAGCCCATCAGCGAATGCGTGCGGCGCGCGCTCCTGCTCCAGGCCGCCTACGGCGCCTCGCAGGTCTACGGCGCGAACGTCCCGGGCGCCGCGCTCCAGACGCTGCGCGTGCTCGGCGCGTCGTGGCTGCGCGGCGAGCGCCCCCATCTCGTCCCGACGGGCGGGAGCTCGGCGCGCGGCAGCGTCGGCTTCGTCTCGGCGGCGCTCGAGCTCGCCCTGCAGGTGCGCTCGGGGCTCGTCCCGGCGCCGCAACGAATCTACGTGCCGGTCGGCAGCGGCGGGACCCTGGCCGGGCTCGTCGCCGGGCTGCGCCTCGCCGGCCTCGGCGCGCGCGTCGTGGGCGTGCTCGTGACGGACATCCTGCCGCCGAGCGCGGCGCGCCTCGCGGCGCTGGCGCGCGCCACGCTCCGCCTCCTGCACCGCCTCGACCCGGGCGTCCCGACGCCCGCGATCGGGCACTCCGACTTCGACCTGCTCCGGGACGAGCTCGGGCCGGGCTACGGCGCCTCCACGCCTGCGGCCGAGCGCGCCGTGCGGGTCGCGGCGGACGCCGGGCTCGCGCTCGAGACGACCTACACTGGAAAATGTCTCTCCGCCCTGCTCGTCCGCGCCGGGGAGGCCAAGGCCTCGGCGCCGGCCCTCTTCTGGAACACCTACAACGCGGTCGACGTCGCGGCGCGGGCGCCGGCCCCACTCGACCCGGCCCGCCTGCCGCCGCGCCTGCGCCGCTGGCTCGAACGCGCTTGAGCGCGGAGGCCGCGGATGGTAGGAAAGGCGCCATGCGGCCCCTGCCGACGCCCCGGACGACCCGCCGCGGCTTCCTGCGCCTGGCGGGAGCGACGGCCGCCTTCGCCTCGCTGGCCGAGCTCCGGGCGCTTCCGGCCGCCGCCGCGCCGCCCGGGCCGGGCGAGCGCTTCTTCGACCCCGGCGAGACGGAGATCCTGACCCGGATCGCCGAGCGCGTCTGCGACACGGGGGATCCCGCCGCGCCGCTCCTGCGCGCGACGGGCACCCTTGCTTGCATCGACGCCTTCTGCCGCTCGCTCGACCCCGCGCTCACGGCAGAGCTCCCGATAGCACTCCGGCTCTTCGAGTGGGGCCCGTTGCTCTTCGACTGGACCTTCACCCCCTTCACGCGCATGAGCGACGCCGAGCGCGACGCGTCGCTGCGCGCCTGGATGACGAGCCGCCTCGCGATCCGCCGCCAGGCCTTCCTCGCGGTCCGCAACCTCTGCCTGCTCGGCTTCTACAGCCAGCCGGAGACGTGGCGGCTGATCGGCTACCAGGGGCCGCTCGTCGGGGCGCGCCCGTGATCGCGAGCGCGGCCGAGCGCGGCGGCGACCTCGCGCTCTCGGCGGAGGTCTGCGTGATCGGCTCGGGCGGCGGCGGCGCGGTCGCCGCCGCCCTGCTCGCCGAGGCCGGGCGCTCGGTCGTCGTGCTCGAGAAGGGGCCGCATTGGACGAGCGCCGAGTTCACGCAGCGCGAGGACCAGATGCTGCCGCGCCTCTTCGAGGAGGCAGGCATGCGCCAGACGGAGGACGGCGGGCACGTGATCCTCCAGGGGCGCGCGGTCGGCGGCTCGACGGTTCACAACCTCTGCTACGCCTTCCGCACGCCCGAGCCGATCCTGCGCGTCTGGCGCGAGGAGCACGGCCTGGCAGAGCTCACGCCCGAAGCGCTGGCGCCGAGCTTCGAGCGCGTCGAGGCGGGCCTGCGCGTGAAGCCGATCCGCGAGGACGAGCTGAACTCGTTGAACCGCCTGCTGCGCGCCGGAGCCGAGCGCCTCGGCTGGTCCGGGCTCGTGGCCCGCCACAACCGCGAGGGCTGCGTTCAGGCCGGCTACTGCATCCTCGGCTGCAGCTACGGCGCGAAGCAGTCGATGCTCGTCACCTACGTCCCCCGCGCCGACGCGGCGGGGGCACGCATCTACGCCGGCGCGCAGGCGGAGCGCATCGAGGCCCCGGGGGGCCGCGTGCGCCGCGTGCTCGGCCGCGTCGTCGACGAAGCGGGCGAGCCGCGCGGCGCGCTCGAGGTCGAAGCCCGGGTCGTCGTCCTGGCCGCGGGCGCGATCGCCTCGCCGGACCTGCTGCGGCGCAGCGGGATCGGCGATCCCGCGCAGGTCGGACGCCACCTGCACCTGCATCCCTCGGTGATGGCGGCCGGGTTCTGGGACGAGCCGATCCACGCCTACCGCGGCATCCCGCAGAGCTACTACGTCGACGAGTGGATCGACCTCGAGCGCGACCCGCGCTCCGGGTTCGTGCTCATGCCGATCTCGGGCTTCCCGGTGCTGACGGCCGCCAACCTCCCGGGCTTCGGCCGCGAGCACTTCGCCTGGATGCGCGGCTACGCGAAGATGGGCGGCGTGCTCGCCCTGCTCCACGACGAGAGCGAAGGCTCGGTCGAGAGCGGCGACTCGCTCGCCCGCCCGCGGATCCGTTACGCACTCGACGCCCGCGACCGCGCGCAGCTCACGCAGGGCCTGCGGCGCTGCGTGGAGCTGCTCTTCGCCTCCGGCGCTCGGCGCGTCCTCGTGCCCTACGCGGCGGGTCCGCTCGCCCTCGAACGCGGCGACTCCCTCGCCGAGATCGACCGCCGCGAGGTCCGCGAGGGCGAGATCCCGCTCGCCTCGACGCACCCGCAGTCGACCTGCCGCATGGGCGGCGATCCCAGCCGCTCGGTCGTCGACGCCGTCGGCCACTGCCACGGCGTGCACGGCCTCTTCGTCGCGGACATGAGCGTCTTCCCCACGTCGCTCGGAGCGCCGCCGCAGATCACGACCGCGGCGCTCGCCGACCGTACCGCGCACGCGATCCTCGCGCGCTGGGAGGAATTCTCCGGCTAGCGCATGGACTCCGCTCGCCTACGGCTCGCTGCGCTTGCCCCCCCGATGGACTCCGCTCGCCTACGGCTCGCTGCGCGCTGCGCTTGCCCCCCCGATGGACTCCGCTCGCCTATGGCTCGCTGCGCGCTGCGCTTGCCCCGATGGACTCCGCTCGCCTATGGCTCGCTGCGCGCTGCGCTTGCGGCTCGCTGCGCGACCTCGACCGAACGCCGCGGGTCGCGGTTCGGGGGCAGGCCCGCGAAGCAGCGCAGGACGTCCGTCTCCGTGATGATGCCGAGCAGCTCCTGGTGCTCGACCACCGGCAGGCAGCCGATCTTGTGCTCCGCCATGACGCGGGCCGCCTCCTTCACGCTCGCGTCGGGCCCCACCACGATCGGGGGCGTCGACATCACGCGCGCGATCTCCACCCCGTGCAGGAAGGCCCGGCGCTGCCCGGAGTCGATTCCGCTCAGGTTCGAGAGCGAGGCTCGTAGCAGGTCGCGCTCGGAGACGACGCCCACGAGCTTGCCGCCGTGAACCACCGGTATGTGGCGCAAGCGCCCGAGCGTCATGATATCCTCGACCGTCGAAAGCGTGTCGCTCTCGCTGATCGTGACCATGTGGTCGGGCATGACGTCGCGGACGCGGGCGGCTCGCATGAAAGAAATCTACTCCATGACGCGGCACCGAGGGAACAAAAAAGAGCAGCGGCCCGCGGGGAGCGGCGGGGGCGACGAGGCGCCCGACACCGGGGGGCGTCTGCCGGCGCTCCCGGAGCTGGTCCGGAAGGCCTTCTCGCTCGGGTTTTCCGGCTTCTTCCTGACCGAGGAGGTGATCCGCAAGGCCCTCGGCGATACCATCCCCAAGGACTGGACGGACTTCGCCGCCGACCAGAGCGAGCGGGCCCGGCGGGAGTTCCTGGAGCGCCTCTCCTTCGAGATCGCCCAGTCGCTCGAGAAGATCGACGTCGCCGCGGTGCTCCGGGAGCTGCTCGAGGGGCGGACGCTGGAGATCCGGGCCGAGATCCGGCTCGGCGAGAAGGAACCGGGGCCTGGCCGCCACGGGATTTCCACCACGCTTCGCCGCACCGGGGAGGATCGGTGACCGAAGCCCGCGCCCCCGCGGACCGGTCGGACCGCGGGAGGGCAGCCCTCGGATGGGCGCTGGCGGCGGCATGCGTGCTCTACGCGCTCGGGATCCACCACGGGATCGGGCCGGGCCCCGTGGGCGTCGAGCTGCGCTGGTACGAGCCGCGCGGCTTCCTGCTGCGCTGGGGCTGGCTCTCCTTCGCCTTCGAGTCCACGCCCCGCCTGATGGTCCTGCTCACGCTCCCGGCGGTCGCACTCTCGCTCGCCGTCGTCGCCACCACCGCCTCGGCCGTGGCCCGCGCCATCTCGGTCGTCTGCACGATCGCGACGCCGCTCTACCTGTTCTACGGCGACCAGGCGACGCGGGTGTGGGAGTGGTTCGGCTGGCGCGGCTCGGCGGTGCTCACGATGCTCGCGGTCTGCGTCGGGCTCGCGCTCGCGGCGCCGCTGCTCGCGGTGAGCTGGCTCCGGCTCGCCTGGCCGATGCGCATCGCCACCTACCTGCCCTTCGCTTGCGGCGCGATCGCCTTCATCCGCAACGCCACGGGAACCGATCCGAGCCTGCGTTTCAACCTCTCGCCGTGGCCCGCCGTCCCGGTCTTCGGGCTCGAGGTGGCGGCGCTCTTCACCGCGGCCTGGCTCCTCGGCGTGTCGCTCGGGCTGCGCGGGGTGGCCGAGTGGCGGGGCGCGCCCGGCGGCGCCTCCCGCCTCGTGCTCGGCGTAGGCCTCGGGATCGCCGTTCCGATCGCGATCCTCGCGCTCGGCGCGCGCTTCTCGCTCTTCCCCTTCGCTTTCGGTCGCGGTACCTACCTGGCGTGCGCGCTCGTCTGTGCGCTCGCGATCGGCCTCGCGGCGAGCCTCGGCGTCCGCGGCGACGCGGAGGGCACGCGCCTGCGCAGCCTCTACTCGGGGGCCGGTGCCGCGCTCGTGCTCCTGCCGATCCTGGTCGGGCAGGCCTGGGCGCGCGTCGACTACTTCGTGACGCGCGAGGAACGCGCGAGAGAGATCATCGACGCGCTCCAGACCTGGTTCGACCGCGAGGGTCTCTACCCCGACGAGCTCGACCAGCTGCTCGAGAGCCAGGACCTGGGCACGATCCCGCGCCCCGCGATCGGCTTCGGCTTCCTCTACCACGACGAGTTCCGCTATCGGAGCTTCGGCACGAGCTTCCTGCTCGAGTTCCCGGCGCCGCGCTGGGTCGAGTGCGCCTACACGCCGCCCTTCGAGGACGAGGAGGACGAGGACGGCGCCCCGGCGGACGCCGAGGCCGCGTCCGAGGACGAGGGGCTCGAGGCCTGGGAGCGGCCCCGGGGGGCGGCGGAGGGCCCCGAAACGGAGGGCGCTGCGGCCGCCGCGCAGGCGGGCCGTGCCGGCGGGCCCGCGGCGGGCTCGGACGAGGCCGACGGCAGCGACGCCGACGGCGGACTCGGCGAGTCCTGGTCCTGCCCCTCGAAGCCGCCGGAGCTCTGGTAGCCGGATGGCGGGCCCCCGCGTCAGTGCGGCGCAGCGCGCCTACCGCGCGCGGCGCATCGGCTTGACCTTCGGTCGCGTCTACCTCGGGATCCGCGCGCACCGCTTCCTCGCGCGGCGGCTGCGCCCGCCCGACATGCCCGAGCGCTGGCGCCGCTTCCACGGCCGGAGCGCGCGCACCATCTACGACGCGGCGATCGAGCTCCAGGGCCTGATACTCAAGGGCTGCCAGTTCCTCGGCTCGCGGGCCGACGTGCTCCCGCGCGAGTACGTGGACGTGCTCTCGAAGCTCCAGGACCGCGTTCCGCCGCGGCCCTTCCCGGTGGTGAAGGAGACCGTGGAGCGCGAGCTCGGCGCCGAGCTCGCCCAGGTCTTCCGCTCGTTCGCGCCGATGCCCGTCGCCGCGGCCTCCCTGGCGCAGGTGCACGCCGCGGAGCTTCGAAACGGCGAGCGCGTGGCGGTGAAGGTCCAGTACCCGGAGATCGAGAGCCTGGTGAAGAGCGACCTCGCGAACGTCCGCACGCTCTTCCGCGCGGTGGGGCTGCTCGAGAGCGACCTCGATCTCATGCCGCTCGTCGACGAGCTCGCGGAGCACGTGCCCCGCGAGCTCAACTTCGTGAACGAGGGCCACAACGCCGAGGCGATCGGCCGCTACTTCAAGGGACGCGACGACGTCGGCGTCCCTCGCATCCACTGGGAGTTCACGACGCGCCGCGTGCTCGTGATGGAGTACGTCGACGGCATCAAGATCACCGACCTAGTAGCGCTTCGCGAGGCCGGGCTCGACCGGGCGCGGATCTCGCAGCTGCTCGTCGAGGCCTACTGCGAGCAGATCCTGAACCAGGGCTTCTTCCACGCCGACCCCCACCCCGGGAACCTCCTCGTCCAGCGGCTGCCCTCGGGGGAGCCGCGCCTCGTCTTCCTCGACTTCGGGCTCGCCAAGGAGCTCCCGCCGCGCTTCCGGCAGGGGGCGATGGACTTCGCGGCCGCGCTGCTGCGCGCCGACCCGGACGCCATGGCCGAGGCGCTGCTCGCGCTCGGCTTCGAGACCCGCGATGGGCGGCCCGAGGGCCTGCTCGAGATCGCGCGCTTCGTGCTCGAGGTCGGCCAGCGCTTCCGCCACGGCGTGCGCCTCGAGGGCGAGATCGGCGAGCGCTTCGGGCGCGAGATCCCGGACCGCATCCGCGAGAACCCGATCGTGCGGATCCCGACCCACCTCGTGCTGCTCGGGCGCGTGATCGGGCTCCTCTCCGGCGTGAACCGCTCGCTCGATGCCAGGATCGACCTCGCGCGCACGATCTTCCCCTACGTGGCGGGCGTGCGACGGGGCACCTGATGCCGGGCGGGTGGCGCGCCCGCCTCGGAGCCCGGCTCGCCGCCCCGGTCGACGCGGCCTCCCTCGGCGCGTTCCGGATCGCCTTCGGGGCAATCCTGCTCTTCGAGGTGGTCGACACCTTCCGCCGCGGCTGGATCGCGCGCTACTGGATCGATCCGGGCTTCCACTTCGCGTACTGGGGCTTCGAATGGGTGCGCGCCTGGCCGGGCCCCGGCATGTACCTGCACTTCGCGGCGCTGGGGGCGCTCGCCGCGTGCATCGCGCTCGGCCTCTTCGCGCGCGCGGCGGCCGCCCTCTTCTGCGCCGGCTTCAGCTACGTCTTCCTGATCGACCAGGCGCGCTACATGAACCACCTCTACCTCGTGTGCCTGCTCTGCGGGCTCCTGGCGCTCGTCCCGGCGGAGCGCGCCTTCTCGCTCGACGCGCTCCGCCGCCGGGACCCGCGCGGGCCGTGGGCGCCCGCCTGGGCGCGGACGCTCCTGAGCGCGCAGATCGCGATCGTCTACGTCTTCGGCGGCCTCGCGAAGTGCAACCCCGACTGGCTCTCCGGCGCGCCGATGCGCCTGGTCCTCGCGGGCGTGCCGCCGCTCGGACCGCTCGAGCCGCTGCTGGCGACGGAGTGGGCCGTGCGCTTCTTCAGCTATGGAGGCCTCCTCTTCGATCTCCTCGTCGTGCCGGCGCTCTTGTGGCGCAGGACGCGGCCGTGGGCCTTCGCCGCGTCCGTCGTCTTCCACCTGATGAACGCCTGGATGTTCCGGATCGGGATCTTCCCGTGGCTGATGCTCGCGGCGACGACGCTCTTCCTCGCGCCGCAGTGGCCGCGGCACGCGTTCGCGCGGCTCGGGATCCCCCTGCGGACGCCGGGGCCGCCCCCTGCGCCGATGCCGACGCCCGGATGGCGGGTCCCGCTGCTGGCGCTCTACCTCGCCGTCCAGATCCTGCTGCCGCTGCGCCACCTGCTCTACCCGGGCGACCCGAGCTGGACGGAGGAAGGGCACCGCTTCGCCTGGCGCATGAAGCTCCACGTGAAGCAGGCGCCGCGCCCGCGCTTCGAGGTCGTGGCCGATGGATCCCGCCACCCGGTCGAGGTCGACGACCATCTCGCGCGCTGGCAGTCGCTGCGGATGGCCACGCGGCCGCACATGGTCCACCAGTTCGCGCGCCACCTGGCGGAGCTCTGGCGCGCGCAGGGCTACGAGCGCGTGCAGGTCTTCGCCGACGTGCGCGCGGCGCTGAACGGCCGCCCGCTGCGCCGGCTCGTCGACCCGCGCGTCGACCTCGGCGCGCAGCCGCGCTCGCTCCTCCCGGCCGCGTGGATCCTGCCGCTCGAGGAGCCCCTGCCCCCGCCGCGCCGCCCGCCGCGCCGGCCCGGTAGCACGGGCGGCGAGGGCTGACGGGGGCCGGGCGCCGCGCTCGCACCTCCCGCCCGTGCTGGGACCCGGACGGTCAGGTCCAGAGGCGCGCGAGCAGCGGGCGGCGCGCGAAGCCCATGATGCCGCCCTCGCGCTCGGGCACGGGCGCCGCGGGCGCCAGGCGCGGGAAGCGCTCGAGCAGGGCGCGCAGGGCGATGCGCGCTTCGAGGCGCGCCAGGTTCGCACCGAGGCAGAAGTGCGGACCCCAGCCGAAGCCGAGATGGGGGTTCGGATCGCGCGCGATGTCGATCCGCCTCGGCTCGTCGAAGACCGCCTCGTCGTGGTTCGCCGCGGCGATCGCGAGGAACACCGTCTGACCGGGCTCGAGAGCGCGCCCGCCGCGCGTGTGGGAGAGCGCGACCTTTCGCGCCATCGTGCGCGCCGGTCCCGCGACCCGCATGAACTCCTCGACCGCAGCCGCGTAGGCCTCCGGGTGCGCGCGCAGCCACTCCGCCAGGTCCGGGCGCGCGAGCAGCATCGCGATCGCGTTGTGGAGCAGGGTCGTCGTCGTCTCGTGCCCGCCGAAGAGGAGCAGCGTGCAGGCGCCCACGAGCTCGATCGGGCCGAGCCCTCCCGCAGGGCTCTGGACGATCGCCGAGAGCAGGCTTCCCGAGGGATCCCTGCGCTCGCGTTCGATCAGCCGCGAGAAGAACGCGACGAAGTGCTCCGTCGCGCGAACCACGGGCGTCTCGGCGACGGAGCCCGGAGCCACCGAGAAGACGATCTTTCCGATGTCATCCGACCAGTCCTGGAAGCGCTCGCGGTCCTCGCGGTCGGCGCCGAGCAGGTCGGCGATCACGAGCGCGGGGATCGGCCGCGCGAAAGCCTGGTACAGATCGACGACCTCTCCGTCGAAGGCCTCGAATGCCTGCTCCACGGCGGAGCGGATCCCCTCCTCCAGGGCGCCTACGGCCCGCGGGGTGAAGGCGGCGCGCACGGGCTCGCGCAGGCGAGCGTGGGCCGGATCGTCGCGGAAGTTCATCCATCCGCTGAGCAGCTCGGCGACGATGCCGAAGGCCGGCGAGTGGCGCGCGGCGGCGCGCTGGAAGCTCTCGGAGCGGTCCGCCGAGAGCGTCTTCGCATCGCGAAAGGCGGCCTCGACCTCGGCGTGCGAGAGCAGGACCCACGCCCGGTGCGCGCCGCTCCACTGCACGGCGCCCCCTCGCTCTCGCGCGGCGCGAAAGTACCCGCTGGGGTCCCGAACCGATTCCGCCGAGCCGAGGTCGACGTGCATGGCGCGCGTCAATCCTCCTCGCGGGCGCCGTGCTCCTCGCGCGTGAAGGTCACGAAGGCCATCGCGGGGCGCTTCGAGGACTCGCGCATCGCGAACTGGATGGCGTCGAGCTTCCAGCCGCGGGCGGTCCACTCGTTCAGCATCGCCTCGAGCGAGGCGTCCGTGACGTCGCTGGTCTCGACGACCTTGTAGCGGAGGGGCACGCGCGCCCCCCTCAACCCGCGAGGCGCGCGGCGAGATCCTTCGCCGCGTAGCTCACGATCCAGTCCGCGCCGGCGCGCTTGATCGCGAGCACGGCCTCGTGCATCGCACGCTCCCCGTCGAGCCAGCCGCGCTCGGCGGCGGCGTGGATCATCGCGTACTCGCCGGAGACGTGGTAGGCGGCGAGCGGCGCGTCGAAGCGCTGGCGCGCCAGGGCCAGCACGTCGAGGTACGGGAGCGCGGGCTTCACCATCAGCACGTCGGCGCCCTCCTCGAGGTCGAGCTGCATCTCGCGCAGGGCCTCGCGCGCGTTCGGCGGGTCCAGCTGGTAGCTGCGGCGGTCGCCGAAGCGCGGGGCGCTCTCGGCGGCGTCGCGGAACGGGCCGTAGTAGGCGCTCGCGAACTTCGCCGCGTAGGCGAGGATCGCGACCTGCGCGAAGCCGGTCGCGTCGAGCGCGCGGCGGATCGCCGCCACGCGGCCGTCCATCATGTCGGAGGGCGCCACGACGTCGGCGCCGGCCCGCGCGTGCGAGACGGCCGAGGCGGCGAGGCGCTCGAGCGTCGGGTCGTTCGCGACATCGCCCCGCTCGACGATCCCGCACTGTCCGTGGTCCGTGTACTCGCAGAGGCAGACGTCCGTCACCACGCAGAGGTCCGGCTCCGCACCCTTGATCGCCTCCACCGCGCGCTGAACCACGCCGTCCGGGGCATCGGCGCCCGAGCCGCGGGCATCCTTTTCTTCGGGGACCCCGAAGAGCAGGACGGCGGGGATGCCGAGATCGGCGACCGCCTTGGCCTCCTCGACCAGGCGATCGACCGAGAAGCGGTGCACGCCCGGCATCGAGGCCACGGGCTCGCGCACGCCGCGCCCCTCCACGGCGAAGAGCGGGAGCACGAGGTCGTCGCGCGAGAGGCGCGTCTCGCGCACCATCCGGCGCAGGGTCTCGGTGCGGCGCAGCCGCCGCAGGCGGGTCGTGGGAAAGCTCAAGGGACTCCTCCCGAGCGGCGGCGCGCGGCCTCGGACAGGGCGGCCACGAGCTCCGCGGCGCTCGCGCCGGCCGGTACCGCGTCCGGCTCGATCCCCCGACGTCGTAGCGCCTCCGCGGTGACCGGGCCAATCGCGGCCACGAGGCAGCCCGCGACCGCGTGCAGGGCCGGTTCGTCGAGGAGATCCACGAAGCGGCGGACCGTGGAGGGGCTCGTGAAGGTGAGCGCTCCGATCTCGCCGGAGGCGAGCCGCTTGCAGAGCGCCGGAGCGTCGACCGGAGCCGCCGCCGTCCGGTAGACCGCGACGGTGTCGACCCGTGCGCCCGCCGCGCGCAGCCGCTCCGGCAGCGTCGGACGGCCCTCCTCGGCGCGCGGCAGCAGCAAGCGGCGGCCCGCCGGCGACCCCGAGGCCGCGATCGCGGCGGCGAGACCCTCGGCGTCGCGCCGCTCCGGCAGCGCCTCCACGCGCAGGCCCGCCGCGCGCGCGGCCTCGGCCGTGCGCGGCCCGACGCAGAAGACGCGGCCCGCGAAGGCGGCGAGCGGGCGACCGCGGGCCTGCGCCCGCGCGGCGAAGGCGCGCACGGCGTTCGCGCTCGCGAAGACGAGCGCGTCGTAGCCCGCGAGGTCGCCGAGGGCCGCGTCCGCGGGCGCGGCGTCGCCGGGCGGCTCGATCCGGATCATCGGGACGACCTCGGGCCGCGCTCCGGCGGCGCGCAGCGCCGCCGCGAGCTCGGGCGCCTGCTCCTCGGCGCGGCTCACGAGCACGCGCATCCCGAAGAGCGGGAGCCGCTCGAACCAGGCGAGCTCGCCGCGCAGGCGCACGACCTGGCCCACCACGACCGCGGCCGGCGCCCCGACCCCCGCCTCGCGCGCGCGCGCGACGAGCTCGCCGAGCGGCGCCTCGACGACGCGCTGGGTCGGGAGCGCGCCCTCCATCACGATCGCCGCCGGGGTCGCGGGATCCCTGCCGCCGGCGAGGATCCGCGCGACGATCGACTCGAGGTTGCGCATCCCCATCAGGATCACGAGCGTGTCGACCGCCCGGCCGAGCTCCTCCCAGCGCGTCTCGCGCGCCGCCGCGCTCGGATCCTTGTGGCCCGTCACGACGGCGAACGAGGCGGCGTGACGCCGATCGGTGAGCGGGATCCCGGCGTAGGCGAGCGCGCCCAGCGCCGAGGAGATTCCAGGCACCACCTCGAAGGCGACCCCGGCGGCGGCGCAGGCCGAGGCCTCCTCGCCACCGCGTCCGAAGACGAAGGGATCGCCGCCCTTCAAGCGCACGACGGTCCGGCCTTCGCGGGCGAGGCGCACGAGCAGCGCGTTGATCTCCTCCTGCGGGCGCGTCGGGGCGTCGTGGCCGCGCTTGCCGACGTCGATGCGGAGCGCCCCGGCCGGCGCGAGCTCGAGGAGCTCGCTCGAGGCGAGCGCGTCGTACACGAGCGCGTCCGCCCCGCGCAGCGCCGCGGCCCCGCGCACGGTGATGAGCTCGGGGTCGCCGGGGCCGGCTCCGACGAGGATCACGCGGCCGGCCTTCATGCGGACCCCGGCAGCGCGGCGAGGCCCCCGCTGCGCAGCTCGGCGAGGAGCTCCCGGCCGCCGCCCGCGAGCAGCTGCTCGGCCACGCTGCGGCCGAGCTCGGGGGCCAGCGCGCCCGTCGCCTCGCCCTGCGCGCGCACGAGCTTCGCGCCGTCGATCGAGGCGAGCAGCGCGCGAAGCCGCAGGCGCCCGCCCGCGGCCTCGGCGAGGGCCGCGAGCGGGACGAAGCAGTCGGCGCCGAGCCTCGCGAGGCAGGCGCGCTCCGCCCGTACGCGCTCGGCGGTCGCCGCGTGGTCGAGCGCCGCCGCGTCGCGCCCGATCGGGTCGTTGCGCCGGGCCTCGACCGCGAGCGCGCCCTGCGCCGCCGCCGGGAGCATCCGCTCCGGTGCGAGGCGCTCGTCGATCCGGTCGGCGAGGCCGAGCCGCTCGAGGCCGGCGCAGGCGAGCACCACCGCGTCGAGCCCCTCGGAGTCGAGCTTGCGCAGGCGCGTCGGGACGTTGCCGCGCAGGGGAAGCACCTCGAGATCCGGGCGCGCGAGGCGCAGCTGCGCCGTCCGCCGCAGGCTCCCGGTGCCGACCCGCGCCCCGCGCGGGAGCCCCAGGAGGGTCGCGCCGCGCACGCGCGCGACGAGCGCGTCGCGCGGGTCGGCGCGCTCCGGGAACGCCACGAGCTCGAGGGCCGGGTCGATCTCGGCCGGCAGGTCCTTCGCGCTGTGCACGGCGAGGTCCGCCCGCCCGTCGAGGAGCGCCGCCTCGATCTCCTTCACGAAGAGCCCCTTGCCGCCGAGCTTCGCGAGCGAGACGCTCGCGAGGCGGTCGCCCGTGGTCGTGAGCGGGACGAGCTCGACGGAGACCCCGAGCGCCGCCTCGAGCGACGCGGCGACGAGGCGCGCCTGCGCCAGCGCGAGCTCGCTCGCCCGCGTCGCCACGCGCACCCGCGTCATTCCCGGTCCGCGGGATCCGCGTCGCGCTCCTCGGCATCGAGGTCGAAGAGGACCCGCGCTACCTCCAGGACCGCCACGCCCTCCTCGCGCTCGGCGGCGCGGCGGAGCTGGGTCACGGGCCCGTGCAGGAGCTTGTTCACGAGGGCGCGCGTCAGGTACTCGACCGCCTCGCGGTCGCCGGGCCCGAGGGCCAGGCGCCCCGCGACCCGCTCGAACTCCGCGGCGCGGATCGCCTCGGCGCGCTCGCGCAGGTGGCGGATCGTCGGAACCGCGCGCAGCGCCGCGAGCCAGCCGTCGAAGCGCTGCTTCTGCTCCTCGACGATCGCCTCGGCGCGCGCGCGCTCCTGCTGCCGGGCGCACGCGTTCTCCTCGGCCAGCGCGCCGAGGTCGTCTACGTCGTAGCGGTAGACGTTGTCGATCCGGTCGATCGCGGGATCCGCGTTGCGCGGGACGCCGAGGTCGATCACGAAGACCGGGCGGCCGCGCCGCGTGCGCAACGCCGCCTCGAGGAGCGCAGGCGTCAGCACCGGCTCGGGGGCCGCGATCGAGGTGAGCACCAGGTCCGCGTCCGCGAGGAGTCGCGGCAGCTCGTCGAGGCCGTGGGCGGTACCGAAGCAGCGCGCGGCGAGCTCGGCGGCGCGCTCCGGCGTCCGGTTCGCCACCGCCACCTGCGCGAGGCCGGCGCCGCGCAGGGCGAGGGCCGCCGCCTCCACCATTTCGCCCGCGCCGACGAGCAGCGCGCGCTTGTCCGCGAGCTCCTCGAAGATCCGCTGCGCGAGGTCCACCGCCACGCGCGCCAGTGAAACGGGCCGCTCGGCGAGGCGCGTCTCCGTGCGCACGCGCTTGGCCGTCGCGAAGGCCTGCTGGAAGAGCCGCGCCAGGACCGGCCCTGCCGCGC
Organism: uncultured Spirochaetales bacterium; assembly: GCA_964624475.1. Taxonomy (GTDB): domain Bacteria; phylum Myxococcota_A; class UBA9160; order UBA9160; family SMWR01; genus CAZUYC01. Next base: position 57,523 of record CAZUYC010000094.1, read on the forward strand.
CGCACTCGGCCGCCTGGCGCCAGGCCTCCTTGGCCTGGCCCAGGATCTGCGGCTCGCCGAGGACCATGGAGTCCAGCGAGCAGGCCACGCGCAGCACGTGGCGCATGGCGTCGCCGTCCACGTGCTCGTAGAGAACGCTCTCGAGCTCCGGGCCGAGGTCGCGCGAGGCCAGGTCGCGGCGCAGGAAGGAGCGGATACGCAGGCGCGCCGCATCCGCCTGGCGCGTCGTCGCCACCACCTCCACGCGGTTGCAGGTCGCGATGAGCACGGCCTCGTCGATCTCCTCACCCGCGACGAGCTTGCGCAGCGCCGGCACCGGGTCCGCGACGGCGAGCTGCTCGCGCAGCGCGAGCGGTGCGCTGCGGTGGCTCATGCCGACGAGGAGGAGCCTCACGCGAAGAGCTCCACGCCGATCACCGCGAAGAGCAGGAACACGAAGCCGCCGACCGCGCTCACCGCCGCCTGCCGCGAGCCCTGTCCGGCGCCGAAGCGGGCGGCCACGAGGACGGCGCACACGCCCCAGGCGAGGGTCGACCAGGTCTCGTGCACGGTCCCCGTCCACGGCGTGCCGCGCTCGCTCGCGACCCAGATCATCCCGGTCGCGACGCCGAGGGTGAGCAGCGGGAACCCGAGCGCCAGGGCCACGCGATTCACGCGGTCCAGGGCCTCGAGCGAGGGCAGCGGGAGGCGGGCGTCGAGCGGCCGCCGGGCCTTGAGGCGGCGGTGCTCCGCGAGGAAGAGCACCCCCGCCAGCCCCGAGAGCCCGAAGAGGGCGAAGCCCGCGCTCGCGAGCAGCACGTGCGCATGCGGCCAGGAGCCGGCGCCCGCGAAGGTCGCCGGCGCGGGCGCCAGCAGGCGCAGGGCCGCCGCGAAGACGCCCACGAAGGCCGTCGGGGCGACCAGCACCGTGAGCCCGGCGAGCCGAGCGCGGGAGAGGAGCCCCAGGAACGCGACGGCGCCCACCCACGCCATGAAGGAGAGCGCGGAGGACGGGTCGGTGAGCGACGGCCGCGGATCGGCCCGGTGCAAGAGCGCCAGCGCCGGGAGGTGCACGAGCGCCCCGGCGGCGAGGACCGCCACCGACAGCCGCTCGAGCCGCGCCGAGCGCTGGGCCATGCCGACCCAGGCGACCAGGCCCGCGAGGAGGTAGAGCGCCGCCGTGAGCTGGTGCATGGCACGAGGGTAGCGCTCGGCTGGGTGGGCTCGATGTGCCCGGTGGGTGGGTTCCTCGTGGGGGGGGGAGCGTCCCGATTTCACTCCGCTCGCCTGCGGCTCGCTGCGCGCGAGGCGCTGCCGCGCCTCGCTTGCGAAGCAACGCGCCGGAACGCTGCCCCCGGTGGTGCAGGGATTCCCTACGACACGACCCGGGGATGGGCCAAGCCACGCACCACCCGCACCGTCTTCCGGGCGGGCTCTTCGCAAGCGGAGCGCGGCAGCGCGGAGCGCGCAGCGAGCCGCAGGCGAGCGGAGTAAATAGGGAAGACCCCCTCCCCGCTAAACCTCCCCACCCCGCACGCCTCGGGTCAACATTGCGGCTACCTCCCCCGCAGCCGCGCGCACCTTCGCGGCGTCCTGCGCGGACTCGAAGACGCGATAGGCGGGCTCGCCGAAGAGCACGAAGCGCACCTCCTCGAGCGTCGTCTCGCCCGCGAGATGCGCGCTCGCCTCCTCGATCAAGATCTCGGCGCAGCGCTGGACCGCGAGGCCTCCGATGCCCGCGCCGATCGCAGGGATCGCCATCGTGCGGCAGCCCCGCTGCGCCGCGAGCTCGAGACTGCGCCGCACGCTCGCGCGCACGCTCGTCTCGGTCGCGGCGCCGCCGGGCGGCATCCCGGCGGCGTGGATCACGAAATGCGCGCGGAGCCTCCCGGCGCCCGTCACCACCGCGTCGCCCAGCGCGATCGGCCCGATCGCGTCGCACTCGGCCTGGATCGCGGGCCCGCCCTTCTCGCGGATCGCGCCGGCGACCCCGGCGCCGAGCACGAGCTGGCTGTTCGCCGCGTTCACGATCGCGTCGACCTCCTGCTCGGTGATGTCGCCCTCGTGCAGCACGATCCGGCCCTTCATCGCTTCACCGCTCGCCCGCCGTCGACGCGCTCGATCAGGCCCGCCGCGAGCAGCGGCAGCAGGATCTCGTGCTGCCCGATGAGCGAGATCCCCGTCCCGCCGAGGCGGGTCGGTCGGCGCACCACGTTCTCCTGCGGCCGGTAGTGGCGGATCATGTCGAGGTCGACCGTCGTGAAGCGGCGCACGCGGTGCCCGAGGTTGCGTGCGAGCGCGAGGGCCTTGAGGAACACCTCGGGCAGGATCACCGCGGAGCCCGCGTGGAAGAGCACGCCGCCCTCGAGCGTCGCGACGAGGCCGGCGAGGGTCTCGAAGTCCCGGTAGCTCGTGGCGCCGAGCGCGGCGCCGTCCGCGCTCGGGTGCATGTGGTGGATGTCGGTGCCGATCGCCACGTGCACCGTGACCGGGACGCCGAGCCGGAAGGCCGCGGCCAGGATCGAGCGCGCCTTGTGCGGGTAGCGGCCCGTCGCGATCTCGCGCCCCACGGCCGCGCCCATGCCGAGCCCGTCGCGCGCGCCGGCGGCGATCGCGGCGTTGAGCCGCTCGGCCGTTTCGGCCGCCATCCCGAAGCTCCCGTCGTCGAGCGCCGCGTCGACGTCCTCGCTGGTGCGCCCGATCCACGCGAGCTCGAGATCGTGGACGCAGCCGGCGCCGTTCAGCAGCACGCCTGACGCGAGCCCGCGCTCGAGCAGATCCACCACCACGGGCGCGAGGCCCACCTTCACGACGTGCGCGCCGAGGCCCCACAGGATCGTGCGGCGGCCCGCGCGGGCGCGGGCGGCGGCGTCGATCGCGCGGCGCAGGTCCGCCGCCGCGAGGATATTGGGCAGGCCGTCCAGGAACGCGGCGAGGCTCGCCCCCGCGCGGTGGGGTCGGGCCTCGTCGCGCAGCCGCACCTTGCTCGGTCGGCGCCGGACGGGGACGGTCCGGAGCTTGGCGCGGTCGAGGCGCGGCGGCCGCTCCTTCACCGAAAAACCCTTGTCCGTCGCGGAGATCCACTCACCGCCCGCATGGTCGCGAGCCGGGCCTCCGGCGTCAACGGATGCGGGCCTGCCGATCGGGCGGCATGCTAGGGGGCCTCGAAACCGCAGAAGGGAGAACCGGGGTGGCCACAGTCGCGGAAGTCACGGACCAGACCTTCGAGAAGGAGATCCTCCAGTCGCAGAACCCCGCGCTGGTGGACTTCTGGGCGGAGTGGTGCGCGCCCTGCCGCGCCGTCGCCCCGATCCTCAAGGACCTCGCCACGCGCTACGACGGCAAGGTCACCGTCGCGAAGGTCGACGTCGATGCGAACCCCGCCACCGCCGGCCGCTACGGGATCCGCAGCATCCCGACCGTCCTCGCCTTCCGCGGCGGCCAGGTCGTCGGGCAGCTTGTGGGCGCCCGGCCGCGTGCGGATTTCGAGGCGTTTGTGGAGAGGTTGCTCGCGTAGGCCCGGGCTTCGGCGGGGGAATCCCCCGATAGACCCGGGCTTCGGCGGACGGGGAACCTCCCGATTCTACTCCGCTCGCCTGCGGCTCGCTGCGCGCTCCGCGCTGCCGCGCTCCGCTTGCGAAGAGCCCCGCCGGAAGCTGGCCCGGGTAGTGCGGGGCTTGGCCTACCCCCGGGTCGTGTCGTAGGCAAACCCCGGATCATCGTGGGCGGCGTTCGGGCGCATTGCTTCGCAAGCGAGGCGCGGCAGCGCCTCGCGCGCAGCGAGCCGCAGGCGAGCGGAGTCAATAAGGCCGGTCCCCCCAGTGCGCCCCCCACCCCCGCACGCCTCGAGTTCACGCACTCCTCGATTCCGGCGAAACAACCACGAGAAGAACCACGTAACGGCCCCAGGGCTCACCCTTCTCCGTGCGGTGGGAGACGGCGACGGCGAGCTCGAGGTCGCGCTGCTTCAGGTACTCCTCCGGGAACTCGAGGTCGCCGAGCTCACGGACCTCGGCCACCCAGCCCGTGGTCGCGCGCCCGAGGCGCTCGACGCTCTCGCGCAGCAGGAGGTCCATCGCGTCCGGCGGCTCCTCGCCGCCCGTGACGCGAACGGCCGCGTCGTTGCACGGACCCGACAGCTCGTCGAGTACCTTCGGCGCCCGCAGGCCGTGACGCGCGCGCTCGCGCGTGAGCCTCTCGATCACGGCGCGCACGCTCCGCGCGTGGTCCGCCTCCGAGAAGAGCTCGTAGGTGCCGAAGAGCGCCGCGACCGACGCCTTCTCGCCCTCGCCCTCGCGCAGCGGTCCCACGGCGATCCGCTCGATGTCTGCGGCGAGGAGCGCCTCGCGTCCGCCCGGCTCCTCGAGCGCCTCGGAGAGCAGGCGCCCGAGGTCGGGCTCCTGCACGACCCAGGAGGCCGTGAAGTAGCCGGTCTGGACGGTCCCGTCGACGCTCCAGCCGGCGAGCATGCCGAGCACGGCGAGCTCGGCCAGGGCCTGCGGCGCGAGATCGAACATCGCCGCGAAGAAGGGCGGTGCCAGCTCCGCGGCGACGCGGCTCTGTCCGGGGTCGAGCGCGACCGCGCGGAGCCCCGCGCGCCGGCGCACCTCGTTCAGGAGCTCGGTCAGGTCCTTGCCGAACGAGGTGGCGTCGCCGGCGACGCGCCGATCCGTGTACGAGACCTCGCGGTAGGTGTCCTGGGGCTCGCCCCTCGGCCAGGCCAGCACCTGCAGCGCCGCCCGCGCGAGCAGCGACTCGCGCGGGGTCACGGCGATCGAGACCAGCGCCGCGGCGTCGCTCGGATCGAGCGGGCACACGAAGGCGAAGCGCGGCGGCGCGACGTCGGGCAGGGACTCGCAGGGCAGGACGCCGTACTCGCCCCGGTTCGCGAGCGCGCGGATCCGCCCGACGGGGGCGAGCGCCTCGCCGCGGATCACGAGGCGCCCCGACTCGTCGGGCACGGTCGCGATCGGATCCACGTGGACCTCGCGCCGGCCGGAGGCGACCATCACCACGCCCCGCAAGGCCTGCTCGCCGTCGCCCTCGGGCGCCGGCTCGCTCCCGTACCAGATCCCGATCGCGCTCGGACCGCCCGTGAGCGCCTCCTCGACCGTCTTCTCGAGCGACGCGTGCCACGCCGCGAGGACCTCGGCCTCGCTGCGCTCGGGAGGCACCGACCCATCCAGATAGCCGAAGCTCACCCTCACCACCGGCGCGTTGCAGCGGGTGGTGATGAAGCGCAGCAGCGAGTCGGTCGGGCGCCCCCCGGTAGCGAGGAAGAAGCGGCCGAGCTCGCGCGCGACGCAGTACATCGCCTCGGTCGGGACGGCGAGCCCGACGCGGCGCCGCGCGGCGTCGTCGAGGAGCGCCGACCACGGGCTCCCGTCGCTGTAGGCGGCCGTCTCGACGCGCTCGGGGAAGGGCCCCGCGAGCTGCCACTCGCTCACCTGGCGCACGTCGAGCGCGAAGACCGTCGCGGGCAGGGGGGTGTCGCCGAGCTGCTCGAGCTCCTCGGGGCTCGGGAAGGGCTTGCCGCCGGACTTCGAGTCGCGCGCACCGGGCGAGGGAGCGCCCCCGCCCGCGCACGCGACGGCCGCCGCCGCGCCGAGCGCCGCCAGCAGGCGCAGCCCCCGGAATCCTCGCTTCACCGCGGTCCTACTCTACCCCGGGAGGCTCGGCGGATGGAGATCTTTCGGCACGCCTCGCAGCCGCCGGGAAGGCGTGGGGCTAGCCGGGCGGCTCGAAGAAGCGCACCGGCCAGCGGCGGCGGACCGCCGTGCGGTACAGGAAGGGGTCGGGGTTCACCGCGACGGGGTGGCCGACCAGGTCGAGCAGCGGCAGGTCCGTGATCGAGTCGGTGTAGAAGAAGCTCCGGGCGAGGTCGATCCCGTGCCGCTCGATGAAGTGCTGGATCCAGTAGATCTTGCCCTCCTCGAAGCAGATCGGCTCGACGACGCGACCCGTGAAGCGGCCGTCCTCGACCTCGAGGCTCGTGTAGAGGAAGTGGCGCACGCCGAGGCGCTCGGCGAGCGGCCGCACCACGAACTTGGTCGCGCCCGAGACGATCGCCACCACGTGGCCGCGCTCCTCGTGCTCGCGCACGAGCTCGGCGGCCCGCGGGTAGATCGTGCGGGCCACCATCGCATCGAACCAGACGCGCGCCTCGCGCTCGAGCTCGGTTTCCTCCTGCCCGCGGAACTGCACCATCATCTTCTTGGTCCAGTTGCGGATGTCGAGGATGCCGAGCTTGTACTGGAGGTACGCGCCGAGGCCCGCCAGGAGCTCGAGCCCGCCGATCTCGCCCCGCTGGTAGCGGTAGCGCATGTAGAGGCTGCCCGAGTTCTCGGCGATCAGCGTCTTGTCCATGTCGAAGAAGGCGCCGATCCGGGGCACGTGGCGGAGGGGGACGGGGAGGGCCAACGGGGGCTCGCGGGTCCGGAGGTGGGTCAGAAGACGTAGCGTCGCAGCGACACGTTCATGAGAAACCCCACGGCGACGAGCGTCGACACGAGCGCCGAGCCGCCGTAGGCGACGAAGGGTAGCGGGACGCCGATCACGGGTGCGACCCCCACGACCATGCCGATGTTCAGGACCGCCGGCCAGAAGAGCGCCCCCACCACGCCGACCGCGAGCATCGCGCCGAAGGCGTCCTTGGAGTTGCGCCCGACCACGAGCCCCCAGGCGAGCAGCGTCACGTAGAGACCGAGCACGACCGTGGTCCCGACGAAGCCCCACTCCTCGGCGAGCACCGAGAGGGCGAAGTCCGTGTGCTGGGTCGGCAGGAAGCGCAGCTGCGTCTGCGTGCCCTCGAGCCAGCCCTTGCCCCAGAGCCCCCCCGACCCGATCGCGATGCGCGACTGGTTCACCTGGTAGCCCGAGGCGAGCGGGTCGCGCCCGGGGTCGACCACGTCGAGGATGCGGCTGCGCTGGTAGGGCTCGAGGCCGAAGAGCCAGAGCGAGACCAGGGCGGCGAGCCCGAGCAGGGAGACGGCGGCCCAGGCGCGGGCGGGGATGCGCACCAGCCCGAGGTAGGTGCAGCCGACGAGGAGCGTGAGCAGCGCCACGCCCATGTCGCGCTGGAGCAGGATGATCCCGACCGGGACGCCGATGATCGCGAGCGGGCGGAAGAGGTCCCGCAGGCGCCGGATCTCGCCGGGCGGGTTGCGGTGGAAGTAGCGCGCGAGCATCAGGATCATCGCGAGCCGCGCGACCTCCGCCGGCTGGAGCCTTCCCTCGAGGAGCCAGCTCTGGCTGCCGCGCGTCACCGGCGCCAGCACGAGGGTGGCGGCGAGCACGCCCGTCGTGAGCAGGTACGCCGGGAACGCGAGCCGTTCGTAGTGGCGGTAGTCGATCGCGAGGGTGACCAGCATCGCCACGCCCCCGAGCGCCAGCGAGAAGAGCTGGCGGCGGAGCTCCTCCGAGAGGCCGGCCGGGCGGAAGGTCGAGGAGTAGAGGTTCACGAGCCCCACGGCCACCAGGACGAGAACGAGGCCGAAGAGCATCCAGTCGAAGTTCTGGAGCAGGCGGCGGTCAATCGCCGGCACTCTCGACCTCCGCGGCGGCCACGGGCCCGGCGGGCGCCGCGTCGGGGGGGGCGGCGGCGAGCGCTTCGCCCGCCGCCGCGCGCTGCTTCTCGAAGTAGCGGGCCAGGATCTTCTGCGCGATCGGCGCGGCCGCGCTGCCGCCGTGCCCGCCGTGCTCGGAGAGGACCGCGACCACGATTTCCGGCGACTCCACCGGAGCGAAGCTCACGAACCAGGCGTGGTCGCGGTAGCGGATCGGGATCTCGTGCTCCTCGAGGTTCTCGGTGTGCTCGAGCCTCACCACCTGCGCGGTCCCGGTCTTGCCGCCGACGCGCACGCCGGGCACCCGGGCGCGCCCGCCGGTTCCGCCCGGCTCTTCGACCACCGCCGCCAGCGCGTCGCGGATGCGCGCGAGATCCTCCTCGGCCACCGGGACGCGGCCGACCGGCTCGGGCCGGCTAGCCGCCTGCCCCGCCTCCGCGTCGGGAAGGAGCAGGCGCGGAGCGGGCACGCGCCCGCCGTTCGCGAGCGCGGCGTAGGCCACGGCCATCTGGAGCGGCGTGGCCAGGTCGTAGCCCTGGCCGATCGACGCCGAGACCGTCTCGCCGCCCATCCACTTCTCGCCGAAGCGGCGCAGCTTCCAGCTCGAGGTCGGGATCAGGCCCGGTTTCTCCTGGGAGAGCGGGATCCCGCTGCGGCGTCCGAGGCCGAAGGCCTCGGCGTACCGGGCGATGCGGTCGATGCCGAGGCGCAGCCCCATGGTGTAGAAGTAGACGTCGCACGACCGCTTGAGCGCGTCGCGCAGGTCGACCGAGCCGTGGCCCTCCTTCTTCCAGCAGCGGTAGGTGCGGCGGCCGAGCGTGAAGTGGCCGGGGCAGAAGACGCGCTCCTGCGGGCTCGCCACCCTCTCGGCGAGGACCGCCGCCGCGACGATGGGCTTGTAGGCGGAGCCCGGCGGGTACTGGCCCGAGATCGCGCGGTTCTGGAGCGGGCGCCACTCGTCGCCGGTGAGCCGCCGCCAGGTCGCGACGTCGACGCCGCCGGCGAAGTCGTTCGGGTCGAAGGAGGGCTTCGAGACCAGGGCGAGCACGTCGCCGTTGCGGGGATCGAGCGCGACCGCCGCGCCGAGCTTCCCGGGCTCGCCCACCGCCGCGGGCAGGAAGGCCTCCTCGGCCGCCTGCTGGAGGTCGAGGTCGAGGGTCAGGGTGACGCTCCGGCCGGGGACGGCCGGGACCTCGTCGAGCAGCGCGACGACGCGTCCTGCCACGTTCACGACCAGGTTGCGCCCGCCGGCCTCGCCGCGCAGCCGCGACTCGAGCAGCGCCTCGACCCCCGACTGTCCGATCACCTCGCCCTGCTGGTAGTCGGCGTACTCCCGCGTCGCGAGCTGGTCCTTGCGGATCTCGCCGATCGTGCCGAGCAGGTGCGCCGCGAGGTCGCCGCCCACGTAGTGCCGGCGCGGCCGCACGTCGGTCAGCACGCCGGGCAGCGCGTAGAGGTGCGACTCGACGCGCGCAAGCTGGTCGAACGAGAGATCGCCGGAGAGGCGCACCGGGCGGAAGCGCGCGCGGCCGCGCGGCTGTCCGACGCGCTGGCGCAGCGCCTCGGCGTCGCCGTCGAGCAGGAGCCCGAGCGCCGCGAAGGTGAGCTCGGGCCGGCGCAGGTCGCTCGGCATCACCTCGACGCCGAACGCGGGGCGGGTGGTCGCGAGCACGCGGCCCTCGCGGTCCTGGACGTCGCCGCGCGGGGCCTCGAGCCGGACCAGGCGTACGGCGTTGCCCTGCGCGATGCCCCCGAGCTCCTCGCCGCGCAGGATCTGGAGCTGGAAGAAGCGGACGCCGAAGATCCCGAAGACGAGCAGGATCACCGCCACGAGCAAGGGGAGGCGCTTCTCGAGGATCGGGTCCGGCCCCGCCCCGAGGCGCCCGTGGTCGCCGACGCCCATCACGCCGGGAACTTGCGGGGCTCGAGCCGCATGAGCCGCGCCCCCTCCTCGTCGCCCAGGGCCTGGCAGACCCGGGTCACGCCCGCGACCACGAAGGGAGCGAGCAGGCCGTTCACCAGCGCCTGGGACGCGAAGTCCACGGCCGGCGGGAGCGCCGGCGCCTGGCCCGGGGCGAAGAAGGCGGCCAGCGCCCAGGTGGCGAGCCCGTTCGCGGCGCAGAGTCCCGCCGTGAAGATCGCGAGCGGCACGGGCCCGCGCAGGTTGAAGCGACGGCTGCCGACGCGGGCGGCCGCGAACGCCGCCATGCGCAGGAGCATGTGCTGGCCGAGGAGGGAGCCGGAGAGCAGGTCGGAGAGGTAGCCCACGAGGGCGGCGAGCAGGACCCCGGTCGCGGCCCGCCGCAGCGCGAGCCCGAGCCCGACCACCACGAGCAGGCCGAGGTCCGGGCACCACGGCTCGGCGAGAATCCGGGTCACCCCCGCCTGGACGACGAGCGCGACGAAGGCGACACCCGCGAGCGCGAGGGCGCGCTTCACCGCGGGGGACCGTCCGTCGACGCGGTCCGCGCCTCCCCGTCGCCGCCCTCGGTGCGATAGAGCAGCTCCATGCTCGGCCCGCGGCGCAGGATCACGAACGCCTGCTCCAGGCGGCCGAAGTCGACGGCCGGCGCCAGGCTCGCGTTGCGCAGGAGGCCCGCGCCCGCCTCCGAGACGGCGCTGACGATCCCCACGCGGAGTCCCTTCGGATAGACGCCGTCGAGACCGGAGGTGATCACGATGTCGCCCACCTCGACGTCGCCGCCGCGCGCCACGAACTCGAAATCGACCAGCTCGCTGCCGCGCCCCCGCACGATCCCCCGGGTGCGGCTGCGTTGCACGGTGCCGTCGATCGCCGTCTGGCGGTCGAGGAGCAGCGTCGCCCGGGCGGCGCGCTGCGAGGTGGCGGTGACGAGGCCGACGATCCCCTCCTCGCTGATCACGGGCATGCCCGAGCGCACCCCGTGCTCGCGGCCGCGGTCGACGAGGACGGAGCGGAAGAACGCCGAGACGTCGGAGCCGACGAGCTGCGCCGGGAGCATCGGCACCTCGAAATCGGCGCGCATCTCGGCGATGCGCGCGAGGCGCCCGCCGGCGACGAGCGCCTCGCGGAGCTGGAGGTTCTCCTCCTCGAGCGCGGCGACCCGCTCGTGCAGCAGCGCGTTGTGCTCGGCGACATCCACGAGGTCGGCGTAGCGGCCCCAGGCGTGGCGCACGAAGTCGATCGGCAGGGCGATCGCCTTCTGGAGCGGGACGGTGGCGTCGAGGATCGGCCCCGCCCAGGGCGGAAGCTGGCGCTCCCCGACGCGCAGCGCGCGGCGGTCGACCACCATGCTGACCGTGGCGGCCGCCACCAGCCCGACGACGAGCAGGGAGAGCCGCATTCGGACTCGAAGGTCCGCCATAGATCTCGCACCCGGCCGGAACGCGCGGGACGTCAGGACCGGATGGCGATTTCCTTGAGCAGGGAAAGATCGTCCAGCGTCCGACCCGTTCCGATGGCCACGGCGGTGAGGGGGTCTTCCGCCAGCATCACCGGGAGGCCCGTGGCCTCCCGCAAGAGGACGTCGAGGTTTCGCAGGAGCGATCCCCCGCCCGTCATCACGATTCCCTTGTCGACGATGTCCGCGGCGAGCTCGGGCGGCGTGCGCTCGAGGGCGATCTTCACGCTCTCCACCACCGCGGTCACCGGCTCCGAGAGGGCCTCGCGCACCTCCTCGGACTTGATCTCCAGGGTCTTCGGCACGCCCGCCACCAGATCGCGGCCCTTGATCTCCATCGATTCGACCTCGTCGGTCGGGGCGGCGGTGCCGATGTTGATCTTGATCAGCTCCGCCGTGCGCTCGCCGATCAGCAGGTTGTGCTTGCGCTTCACGTAGTTGATGATCGCCTCGTCCATCTTGTCGCCGCCGACGCGTACCGAGTTCGAGTAGACGATGCCGGCGAGGGAGATCACCGCGACCTCGGTCGTGCCGCCGCCGATGTCGATGATCATGTTGCCCGAGGGCTCGGTGACCGGGAGCCCCGCGCCGATCGCGGCGGCCATGGGCGAGTCGATCAGATAGACCTCGCGCGCTCCCGCCGACATCGCGGACTCGCGCACCGCGCGCTTCTCCACCTCGGTGATTCCGGAGGGCACCGCGATCACGATGCGCGGGCGCACGAGCCTCTTCCGGTCGTGGACGCGCGCGATGAAGTAGCGCAGCATCGCCTCGGTGATCTCGAAGTCGGCGATCACGCCGTCCTTCATCGGGCGGATCGCCACGATATTGCCGGGCGTCCGCCCGAGCATCTCCTTCGCTTCCTTGCCGACGGCGCGCACCTTGTCGACGCCGCGGGCGTCGCGCGTGACGGCGACGACGCTCGGCTCCGAGACGACGATCCCCTTGCCCTTGGCGTAGACGACGGTGTTGGCCGTCCCGAGGTCGATCGCGAGGTCGTTGGAGAACCAGCCGAGCACCGAGTCGAAGATCACGAGGTCTCCTGTGGAACGCCGTTCCGGAGGACCGGATTCCTGCCGCGCGAGTCCACGTAACTCATCGTTTGTACAAGGCGTTTTCGCCCTGGCCCACCCTCGGGGAAGAGCGTAACAGTCCACCCGTGGGGGATCAAGGCTCCGGGCCCGTGCTTGCCCCCGGGGATGCCGACTCCTAGTCTCGCCGGCGCCCCCGGTGTCCGCATCGGTGGGACTCGTGTCGGGGCTGAGGGAGCGGGGCGCAATGCTGCGATTCTTGCGCAGGGGCCAGCGTTGGGTCACGGCGGTGCTCGTGGTGGGCCTCGGCACCGTCTTCGCGATCTTCATCGGGGTGGGCGGCAGCCCGCTCGAGATGCGCCGCGGGAGCGCCGTGGTCGGCGTCGGGCCGTACACCTTCGGGATCCCGGAGTTCGAGCGCGAGCGCGCCCAGCGCGAGGAGCAGTACCGCGAGGCGCTCGGGGAGCACTTCGATCCCAAGGCCATGGCCGAGAGCCTCGACATGCTGACCGCCCAGGTGCTCGCGAACCGGGCGCTCCTGGCGCTCGAGGCCGAGCGGCTCGGCCTCGCGGTCTCGACGCCCGAGATCGAGCGGGCGGTGGGCCCCGCCTTCGCCGGCGAGGACGGCCGGGTCGACCCCGAGCAGTTCCGGGACTGGGTCGATTACCAGTATGGGAGCGAGAAGGCCTTCGTGCGCGATCAGCGCCTCGAGATGCTGGCCCGCAAGCTGATCCGCGTCGCGAACGGCCAGAGCCACGTCTCCCTGGACGAGGCCCGCGAGGCGGTGCGGCGCCGGCTCGAGTCGGTGCGGATCGCCTTCCCGGTCCTCGACGCGAGCAGGCCGCCGGAGGGAGCCCTGGTCTCCGCCGAGCAGGTGACGGAGTTCCTCACCACCCGCGACGCGGAGGCGCGCAAGCTCTACGACGACCGCAAGGACCGCTACGACGTGCCCGAGCAGGTGCGCGCCCGGCACGTCCTGGTCCAGCTGGCGGCGGACGCGCCTGCCGAGGCCGTCGCCGCGGCCGAGGCGAAGGCCCGCCAGGCGCTCGAGCGGTTGCGGGCGGGCGAGGCCTTCGAGCGGGTCGCCGCCGAGGCGAGCGACGACGCCGGGTCCAAGGCCGATGGCGGCGACCTCGGCTTCTTCCGGCGCGGGCAGATGGTGAAGCCCTTCGAGGACGCGGCCTTCTCCCTCCCGCCGGGAGAGCTCTCCGAGCCGGTCCGCAGCGACTTTGGCTTCCACGTCCTGCGCGTCGAGGAGAAGCGCGAAGCGCAGCTGCGCAGCTACGAGGAGGTGCGCGAGGAACTCGGTCGCGAGATCCTCGGCCGCGAGGCGGGCCGCGCCGCCGCGCGGGAGCGCGCCGAGCAGCTCGCGCAGGCCGTGCGCGGGGGAAAGAGCGTCGAGGAGGCCGCGCGCGAGGCGGGGCTCACGCTCGAGCGGAGCGGCTGGCTGCGCCGGCGCCCCGACGGCTACGTGCCGGGCCTCGGCGCCGCCCCGGACCTGCTCGCCGTGGCCTTCACGCTCGGGCCCGGCCAGAGCTCGGACCGCATCTTCGAGGCGGGCGAGAAGCTGGCGCTGGTCCAGCTGCTCGAGCGCCGCGAGCCGGAGGCGAGCGAGGTGGACCCGGTGGTCGAGGCGGAGCGGCGCAGCCTCGAGCAGCGCAAGCTCGACGCGCAGCTCGAGAGCTGGATCGCGGCGCGCCGCGCGGAGCTCGCCGATTCCGACCAGCTCTTCGTCGAGCTCGACGGCGTCCGCAGTCGCTAGGAGCCTGACCCGGTCTTGGGTCAGGCTTCCTCGTCCGGGTCGCCGAACTTCGGGGGGCGCCGCTCGAGGTTGGCGCGCACGGCCTCGCGCTGCTGCGGGCCGCCGATCAGGCCCCGCTGGAGCTTCGCCTCGAACGCGAGGCCCTCCTCGACCGATACGAGCCCGGAGGCGCCCAGCAGCTGCTTGCCGGCGCGGATCGCGCTCGGCGAGCGGCCGGCGATCTGGCGCGCGAGCTCGAACGCCGCCTCGCGCGGCCTCTCGCAGCTGCGGGTCGCGAGGCCGAGCGCGACGGCCTCCTCGCCGCTCACCTCGCGCCCCGTGAACGTGAGCTCCTTCGCCACGTCGAGGCGCACCAGCCGCCGCAGGGTCTGCGTTCCGCTCATGTCCGGGATCAGCCCCCACTGGATCTCCATCACCGAGAGGCGCGCGTCGGGCGCGACCAGGCGCAGGTCGGCCGCGAGCGCGATCTGGAGCCCGCCGCCGAAGCACACGCCGTGGACGGCGGCGATGACGGGCACCGGCAGCTCGCTCCAGGTCCAGGCGGCCTGTTGCGCCCGGGTGGCGGGGCCGCCTTCGTAGAGGTCGAGCAGCCCGGGCCCGTTCCCCCCGCCGCCGGCCACCGCCCCGAAAGCCGAGATGTCGATCCCCGCGGAGAAGGCGCGGCCCTCTCCCGAGAGCACGACGGCGCGCAACCCGCGCTCGCCGGCGAGCGCGCGCCCCGCGGCCGCCAGGGCCTCGAACATGGGCAGGTCCAGGGCGTTCAGCTTTTCGGGCCGGGCGAGGCGGACGTCGGCGACACCCCCCTCGAGGGAGACGGTCACGCGATCGGACATCGAGACCTCCAGGGCGCCCCGCGCTGGAGCTAGGCTAGGCGCCGAGCACCCGCTTGATGCCGACGATTCCGCCCTTGTAGACGCCCTCGATCAGGCCGCGCGCCTGGTCGTCGGAGATGCCCTTCGGCTCGAAGGTGCTCGACCAGTCGATGCGGCAGCCGGAGCCCTCGTCGCAGACCTCGATCGTCGCCAGATAGCTCGCGACCGGGATCGGACCCGCGACGATCGCGTACGAGAGTCGGCGCCCCGCGTCGTCGAAGGCCTCGAGCCGCTCCTGGAGCGAGAGACCGCCCGGGAGACCCAGCGTCCGGACGGCGCCGAGGCCACGCCCCTCCAGCGTGCACGTCTCGATCCCCGCCGCGTAGCGCTGGACGCCGCCGAAGTCGCGCACGAGCTCCCAGACCCGGTCCGCCGACGCCTCGATCCGCTCGCTCACCTTGACGCTCAGCATCGCCTCGCCTCCTCTGCCGGGCCCTGGCGTGGGCCCGCACTGCCGGCAGCGTAGAGCAGCCACCCCGGTCGCGCCGGAGGCCGCGATGACCTCCCGCGAGTCGAGGAGGCGACCCGCTCGAAGGAGCCGAGCTCTCTCGAAGTCCACGCCCGGCGATCGCCGCCGCGAGCGGCGGCCGCTCGGCGGGACTAGGCGAAGGACTGCTTCTTGTGGCGGATCAGGTCCATGAACTCGGAGCGCGTCTTCGAGTCGCTCTGGAACTCGCCGCGCAGCGAGCTCGTGATGGCGAAGGCGCTCTGCTGCTCCACGCCGCGCATCATCATGCAGAGGTGGATCGATTCGACGACGACCGCCACCCCCCTGGGCTCGAGCACGCCTTCGAGCGTCTCGGCGATCTGCGTGGTGAGGCGCTCCTGCACCTGGAGCCGGCGCGCCAGCATGCCGACGACGCGCGCGATCTTCGAGAGGCCCACCACCTTGCCGTTCGGCACGTAGGCGACGTGCACCCGCCCGAAGAAGGGCAGCATGTGGTGCTCGCAGAGGCTGTAGAAGTCGATGTCCTTCACGATCACCATCTCGTCGTAGGAGACGGCGAAGAGCGCGTCGTTCAGGATCGCCACCGGGTCCTGCTCGTAGCCGCTGGTCAGGAAGCGGAGCGAGCGCGCCACGCGCGCCGGCGTGCGCGCGAGGCCTTCGCGGCCGGGCTCCTCGCCGAGCTCCTTCAGGAGCTGCGCGACGAGGGGCTCGATGGGATCGGGGGTCTCGTTCGACTGGCTCATTCCATCTCTCCGTACACGAAGGAGTTGCGCCGGGTCTCGACGACGCGCACGCGCGCGAGCCGCGCCGCCCCGCACTCGGCGACCGGCCCGGCGAGCTCCTCGAAGACCACGCGCGCGACGTTCTCGGCGGTGGGCACGAGGTCGCGCAGGGCGAAGAGCGGCACCTCGTTCAGCATCCTGTGCGCGAGCCGCCGCCCCACGCGCTCCTCGAAGAGCGCGTCGAGGCGCGCCGGGTCGATCACGCGCCCGCTCCGCTCGTCGACGGGCCCGGCGACCGTGACCTCGAAGCCGTAGTCGTGGCCGTGCCCGGCCGGGTTGGCGCACTTGCCGTAGATCCTGCGGTTCTCGGCGTCCGAGGCGGTCCGGATCGCGAGCACATGCGCGGCCGGGAAGCGATAGCGGCGCGTCACGAGGATCATCCGCCGCCTCCGCCCGGCGGGCGAGCGGGGCCGCTCGAGACCGGCTCCACGATCTCGACCCAGCTGTCCTCCTCGGGCTGGAGCCGGATGCGGTCGAGCGAGCCGGCGGGGAGGGCCGCGAGCAGGAGGCGCTCGATCACGCGCGCGAAGTTCTCGTGCGTGGGAGCGACCTTCTCGAAGTAGGGCGTGTCGCGGTTCAGGTCGCGGTGGTCGAAGCGCTGCATGATCTCGCGCTCCAGGACCTCCTGGAGCTCCTTCAAGTCGATCACCATGCCGGTGCGCGGGTCGGGGACGCCGCGCAGCGTGACCTCGAGCCGGTAGTTGTGCCCGTGGTGGCGGGCGGCCGGACCGTAGAGGCGCTCGTTCTCCGCTTGCGAGAGCTCGGGGTGCACGCAGCGCAACGACGTGGAGAATTCGATCGCCCGCGTGAGCCGAATCATCCCGGGCCCCCGTGAAACCGCGTCCCGTTAGGGTATCGCAGCCCCGCGGGGATCAGTAGCGCCGCAGGAGGCCGCGCACGACGCCCTGGATGAGGACGTCGCGCGCCGGGAGCTCGATCGGGGCCATGGCGGCGTTCGCGGGGACGAGCCGGACCTTCGCTCCCCGGCGCTGGAACTTCTTGAGCGTCGCCTCCTGGCCCCGGATCAGCGCCACGACCGTCTCGCCATCGCGGGCCTCCGAACGGCGCTCGACGACCACGTAGTCGCCGTCCCGGATCTGCTCGTCGATCATCGAGTCGCCGCGCACTCGGAGCACGAAGCTCTCGGCGCGGGGCGGGACGAGCCCGGGCGGGACCCCGATCGTCTCCACGTCCTCGATCGCCTCGATCGGGACCCCGGCCGCGACCACGCCCGCGAGGGGCAGCGCCACCGGGCCCGGCCCCGGCGGCGGCACCGGCTCGAGCGAGCGCGAGCGGTTCCAGCCCTTGCGCAAGAGGCCCTTCTCGACGAGGTGGTGCACGTGCTTGTGCACGGTCGCCACCGAAGAGAGGCCGAAGGCGGCGCCGATCTCCTCGAGGCTCGGCGAGTAGCCCTTCTCGTCGACGAAGCGGCGCACGAAGTCGTAGATCTCGCGCTGCCTGCGGGTCAGTGCCATCGCGGCTCCCTCGCCCCGGCGGTCGCACGGCCGCCCGTGCCGTTGGGGGGATGGTCGGAGCCTCGCGAAAGGTCGGCGAAAGTGCAAGGGGGCTCCCGGGGTTGCGCCAGCGCCCCCGGCGCCTACATTCCGGCGCACCTGGCACTCGGACCACCCGAGTGCCAAATCGAGACCATCGGGAGCGGCGCGACGAGCCGGTACCCACGCGGGCCGGCGGCCGTTCCCTCGGAGGGTTCATCCGCATGAAGATCCGACCGCTCCAGGACCGCCTTCTCGTCAAGCGCATCGAAGAGGAGGAGAAGACCAAGGGAGGCATCATCATCCCCGACACCGCCAAGGAGAAGCCCACCGAGGGCAAGGTCGTCGCCGTCGGCAAGGGCAAGGTGCTCGAGAACGGCAAGCTCCAGCCGCTCGAGATCAAGAAGGGCGACCGGATACTCTTCAACAAGTATTCCGGTACCGAGGTCCAGGTCGAGGGCGAGGAGCATCTCATCATCCGCGAGGACGACGTCCTCGGCATCTGCGAGTAGGAGGCAACGCGCCATGGCTGCCAAGGAGATCCGCTTCGACCAGGACGCGCGCTCCAAGCTGCTCACGGGAGTCAACGCGCTCGCCAACGCGGTGCGCGTGACGCTCGGGCCGCGCGGTCGCAACGTCGTGATCGAGAAGAGCTTCGGCTCCCCCACCGTGACCAAGGACGGCGTCACGGTCGCCAAGGAGATCGAGCTCGAGGACAAGTTCGAGAACATGGGCGCCCAGATGCTGAAGGAGGTCGCGAGCAAGACCTCCGACATCGCGGGCGACGGCACCACGACCGCCACGGTCCTCGCGCAGGCGATCTTCCGCGAGGGGGCGAAGCTCGTCGTCGCGGGCGTGGACCCGATGGAGCTCAAGCGCGGCATCGAGCGCGCCGTCGAGGCCATCGTGGGCGAGCTCAAGAGGATCTCGAAGCCCACCCGCGACTCGAACGAGATCGCCCAGGTGGGGACCATCTCCGCGAACAGCGACGAGAAGATCGGGAAGATCCTCGCCGAGGCGATGGAGAAGGTCGGCAAGGAGGGCGTCATCACCGTCGAGGAGGCCAAGTCGATGGAGACGGTCCTCGAGGTGGTGGAGGGCATGCAGTTCGATCGCGGCTACCTCTCGCCCTACTTCGTGACCGACCCCGAGCGCATGGAGGCCGTGCTCGAGGAGCCGCTGATCCTGCTGCACGAGAAGAAGATCAGCAACATGAAGGACCTGCTGCCGCTGCTCGAGCAGATCGCGCGCCAGGGCCGGCCCTTGCTGATCGTCTCCGAGGACATCGAGGGCGAGGCGCTCGCCACGCTCGTCGTGAACAAGCTGCGCGGCACGCTCGCCTGCGCCGGCGTCAAGGCGCCCGGCTTCGGCGACCGCCGCAAGGCGATGCTCCAGGACATGGCGGTCCTCACGGGCGGCCAGGTGATCGCCGAGGAGCTCGGCCTCAAGCTCGAGAACGTGACGCTCAAGGACCTCGGCCGCGCCAAGCGCATCGTGATCGACAAGGACAACTCGACGATCATCGACGGAGCCGGCGCGAAAAAGGACATCGAGGGCCGCTGCAACGAGATCCGCAAGCAGATCGAGGAGACGACCTCGGACTACGACCGGGAGAAGCTCCAGGAGCGTCTCGCGAAGCTCGTGGGCGGCGTGGCCGTGGTGAAGGTCGGCGCGGCCACCGAGACGGAGATGAAGGAGAAGAAGGCGCGCGTCGAGGACGCGCTGCACGCGACCCGCGCGGCCGTCGAGGAGGGCATCGTCCCCGGCGGCGGCGTGGCGCTGCTGCGCGCCCAGGGGACGCTCGACGCGCTCGGGCTCCGCGGCGAGCAGAAGGCCGGCGTCGACATCGTGCGCCGCGCGATCGAGGAGCCGCTGCGCTGGATCGCGCAGAACGCGGGGGTCGAGGGCTCGATCGTCGTCGACAAGGTGAAGCAGGCCAAGGGGGCGTTCGGCTTCAACGCCGCCACGGAGACCTACGAGGACCTGATGAAGGCGGGCGTGATCGACCCGACCAAGGTGGTCCGCACGGCGCTCCAGAACGCCGCGAGCGTGGCGTCGCTGCTGCTCACCACGGAGGCGATGGTCGCCGAGAAGCCCAAGGACGAGGAGGCCGGCCACGCCCACGGCGGCATGCCCGGCGGCATGCCCGGCATGTAGCGCGCGCTAGTCGGTCCTGGAACGAGCGAAGGCCCCGGAGCGGCATCCGCCCCGGGGCCTTCCGCTTTCAGGAGTCGAACGGCGGCGACTCAGAGCGGGCCCGCCAGCAGGCTACCCCCGCACCGGCGCACGCCCCGTGCCGCGGCTCGGGCCGCAAGCGCGCGAAGCGCGCGCGCAGCGAGCCGCAGGCGAGCGGAGTGAATGCGCTAGCACCTCAGAGCGCCGCGAGCTTCGAGCGCGCGGTCTCGATGTCGCCGTCCATCACGGTCTTGCGCTTGTTGTCCTCGGCGGACGCCTGGGCCGCGCGCGCCAGGCGAGCGATGTAGTCCTCGGTCGCCGCCACCGCGAGGGTGAGGGCGGAGCCGGAGACGCGAAGCCCTCCACCATGCTTCGTCAACAGGCGCTTCACCACCGCGTTGGGCAGATCGGCCATCGGGGTTCCCCTCCATCCATGGGCGAGGCGAGAGCGTAGGGGCCGCCGCGGTCCTGTCAACGCGCCGCAGGCGTCGCGCCTGCGGGGAGTACCCCCCGGCCGCACGGGACGAGACGGTGTTTTGCGCCTCCGGCCACGACGGTTTCTCTAGGCGTAGCGGCGGAGGAATTCGACCGTCGCGGCCGCGAGCTGCGGGCCGTCGTGGTCGACCGGGACCACGTGCCCCGAGGCCTCGAGCCGCAGGTGGCCGCGCTCCGCGGACGCCACCCGCGCCAGGATCTCGTGCGCGTCCTGTGGGTGGGCGGTGCGATCGTGCGCGCCGTGCGCGACGAGGAGCGGTGCCGTCACCCTCGGGAGCAGCGCGCGCACGCGGCGCTGCAGGCGCACGAGCTCGTGCACGGCCGCGAGCGGCATCCGGTCGTAGCTCGGATGGCGCGCACGGGCCGCGGCGTCGCGGATGTCCGAGCCGACGACCTTGGGCAGGAAGCGCACGAAGTGCTTCGCGACCGCGACGAGCCGGACCGCGGGCTGTCGCAGGCGCAGTGGAACGCCCACCACCACGACGGCGTCGACCGAAGCCTCCGCGGCGAGCGCGAGAGCGACGAGCCCGCCCATCGACAGGCCCACGACGAAGACGCGCGCGTGCGAGGCGCGCAGCCTCGCGAGCGCGCTGCGCCCCGCGTCGAGCCAGGCCTCGTGAGAGACGCGCGCGAGCCGCTCGGGCGTCTCGTTGTGCCCGGGGAGCGCCGGGCCCACGGCCGCGATCCCCGCCGCCGCGAGCGCCTCGCCGATCGGACGCACCTCGTAGGGCGTGCCGGTGAGCCCGTGCAGGCAGAGCGCCGCGGCGCGACCCGCGCCGGGGAGCTCGAAGGGCGCCGGGTCCACGCGAGTCTCGCGGGGGCCCGCACTCCGCTCGGCTTCGCCTCGCTGCGCGGCCGCTTCGCGGCCTTGCGCGTCACCCCCGCTCACGCGCCGCCTCCTCCGCGGCGCGCACCACGTCGCGCAGCGGCACGCCCGCGCGCACGGCGGCGCGCTGGCAGTCGTCGACCTCGGCGGAGACGAGCGAACGGCCGTCGGGGTCGAAGACGCGCTTCACGCGGATCGCGCCGAAGCGGGTGCGCACGCGCAGCTGCTCGCGCTCGAGCACGATCCGCTCGCTCTCGCTCGTGCGCACGCCGATCGCCGTCGACTCGGCGAAGAGCACGCGCGCGAGGGCCATCCGCTCGGAGGGCCGGCCGAGCACGCGTACGAGGATGCCAGGCCGGTTCTTCTTCATCTGGAGGTGCTGGAGCGAGACGTCGAGCGCGCCGGCGGCGAAGAGCCGCTCCATCAGATGGTCGAAGTGCTCCGGGACGAGGTCGTCGAGGTTCGTTTCGAGGACCGCCACGCGATCGCCGCGCGCGCCGCCGCGCCGGCCGAGGACGGCGCGCAGCACGTTCGGCATCGGCCCGGGCCGATCGTCGCCTGCGCCGTGCCCGATCGCCTCGACCGTCATCGCGGGCAGCTCCCCGAACTCCTCCGCCAGGGTGCGCAGGATGGCCGCGCCCGTCGGAGTGACGGTCTCCCAGCGCACGTGGGCGGGCACCGTCGGGACGCCGCGCAAGAGCTCCAGCGTGGCGGGCGCGGGGAGCGGGAGCCGCCCGTGGTCGCTCTCGATGTGGCCCGAGCCGAGCGCCACCGGCGAGGCGCTCACCCGGGCGATGCCGAGGCGCTCGAGCCCGATCGCCGCGCCCGCGACGTCGACGATCGCGTCGACGGCGCCGACCTCGTGGAAATGGACCTTCGCGAGCGCGATCCCGTGCACGCGCGCCTCGGCGCGGCCGAGCGCCTCGAAGATCGCGAGCGCGCGCCGGCGCACGGCCGGGTCGAGGCGGGCGCGCTCGACGATCCGGCGCACCTCGCCGTAGCGGCGGCCGTGGGCGGCTCGAACGCCCCGGCCGTGGGCGTGGGAGTCGCCGCCGTGGCGATGGAGGTCGCCGTCGTGCGCGTGGCCGTGGGGATCGCCGCCGCGCGCGGGGCCGTCGCGATCGCGGCCGCGCGCGTGGGGGACGATCACCTCGACGTAGCGCGCGGCGAGCGGGCCGCGGCGCACGCGCCGCACGCGCAGCCGGTGCGCGACGCCGAGCCCGGCGAGGTCCGCCTCGAGCTCGCGCCGGGGGAGGCCGAGGTCGAGGAGCGCGCCGAGGAACATGTTGCCGGCGATCCCCGAGAAGCAGTCGAGGTGCAGCACCCGGTCGCCGCGGCCCGCGCCCCTAGAGCCGGTTGATGAGCGTCGCGACATAGGCGGCTCCGAAGCCGTTGTCGATGTTCACCACCGAGACGTTGGAGGCGCAGCTCGTGAGCATGCCGAGCAGCGCCGCGACCCCCCCGAAGGAGGCGCCGTAGCCGACGCTCGTCGGGACGGCGATCACCGGCTTGTCGACGAGGCCGCCCACCACCGAGGGGAGCGCGCCCTCCATGCCGGCCACCACCACGAGCACGCGCGCCGCGCGCAGCACGTCGCTCGAGGCGAGCAGGCGATGCAGGCCCGCCACCCCGACGTCGAAGAGCACCTCCACGCGGTTTCCGAAGCGGCGCGCCACCCCGGCCGCCTCGGAGGCGACCGGGATGTCGGCCGTCCCGGCGCAGATCACCGCGATCGTCCCCTTCCCCACCACGGGCACCGCCTCCGGCCCGAGCCACAAGAGCCGCGCGCGCGGGTCGTAGCCCGCGTCCGCGCACGCGCCGCGGAGCTCCGTCGCGAGCCCCGGCTCGACGCGCGTCACCAGCACGTCCTGGCCGGCCTCGCGCAGGCTGCGCACGATCGCGGCGATCTGCTCCGCCGTCTTGCCCGGGGCGTACACCACTTCCGGAAGCCCCTGGCGCAGGGCGCGGTGCGTGTCGACGCGCGCGTCGGGCACGTCGACGAAGGGGAGCCGCGCCAGCGACTCGAGGGCCTCTTCCGGGTCGAGGTCGCGCTGCCGCACCGCGTGCAGCAGCGCGCGGACCCGATCGCGGTTCATTCGCCGACGGTATCGCAGCCGGGAGGGGTCGCGCCGGGGACGAGGACGAGGAGCGCGCGCGCCCCGACCGGCGGCGCGCCGAGCTCGCTCGCAAAGGCGGGGCCGTCCCCGATCGCGCGCGCGAGCGCCACCCCGGCGCCGTGCGGCGCGGGCCGCGGGACCGAGAGCCGGACGCGAGCCTCGAGGCGCTCGGCGATCGCGCACACGGCCTGCGAGGCCACGATGTTCGCCACCTCGCAGAGGGCCGATCCCGGGTCGGCCAGCGCGGCGGCGCCGAGGGCGCGCAGCAGCCCCTCGCGGGCCTGCGCGGGGAAGAGCACGGCGACACTGCCCTCGATCGCCCCGTCCAGAGCGAAGAAGGCGCCCGTCTCGTAGCCCGCGAGCGCCTCCAGGCCGGGCGGATGGATCCGGCCGGCACGCGGCTCGCCGCCGACGAGGCGTGCCAGCGCCGCGGCGCCGCGCTCCGCCCCGCTCGCGGCGAGGTCCGCGTGGCCCGTCCGCGCCGCGGCGACGGCCCTCACGCGAGCTGGTTCGGGTCGAGGACGAAGACCGGCCGCCCGTCCCCGAGGATGGTGAGACCCGCGAGCGCGCGCACGCGCGCGAGCAGCTCCGGCACCGGCTTCACGTAGATCTGCTGCTGCCCCGTGACGCGCTCGACGCGGACGGCCACGCGCTGGCCGCGGACGTCGGTCAAGACCAGCGTTGCGATCGGGCTGGGCGGAACCGGCTCGCCCACCAGGCGCTGCGCGAGATCGAGGACCGGGAGCGGAGCACCGTCGACCAGCGCGAAGGCCTCCCCCCCGCTCGTCTCGATCTCCCCGGCCGGGACCTCGAGGATGCGCTCCACTCGGCCGATCGGGAGCGCCACCGTCTCGCCGAGGCAGGCGACGAGCAGCACCCGCTGCACCGCGGCGGTGATCGGGACGACGAGCCGTGTCACGCTCCCGCGGCCTCGCTCGGTCGCGAACTCGACCTCGCCGCCGAGCGACTCGAGGGTGGCCCGCACGGCGTCCATCCCCACGCCCCGGCCCGAGATCTCGGTCACGGTCCGAGCCGTCGAGAGCCCGGGCCGGAAGGCCAGCGCCGCCAGCTGCTCGGGCGAGAGGTCCGCCGCCAGGTCGGGATGGACGATCCCGGTTTCGACCGCGCGCCGGCGCGCGGCCTCGAGGTCCATGCCGGCGCCATCGTCGGCCACGGCGATCCGGATCGAGTCCTTCTCGCGGCGGGCATCGATGCGGATGCGCCCGGCCTCGGGCTTGCCGGCGGCGGCGCGGGCCTCGGGGTCCTCGATCCCGTGGTCGACGGAGTTGCGGATCAGGTGCCCGAGCGGATCGGAGAGGCGGTCGAGGATCGCGCGGTCGAGCTCGAGCTCTCCGCCCGTGATCTCCACCTCGACCTTCTTGCCGAGGCGCTGGGCGACGTCGCGGGCGAGGCGCGGGAGCGGCTCCAGGATGCGGAGCAGCGGCGTGGTGCGCAGCGCGAGCGCCCGCCGCTGGAGCTCGCCCACGGCGCGGTCCATCCCGTCGAGCCGCGTGGTGAGGGGGCCCCCGCCGGTCGGGCCGACGCGCGCGGCCGTGCGCACCTGGCTCGCGTTCAGGATCACCTCTCCCACGGTCGAGAGCAGGCGGTCGAGGGTTTCCGTGCGCACCCGGACCGAGGGCGGAGGCACCGGGCCGTCGACGGGCCCGGCGCGGCCCCCGGTTGCGCTCAGCGCGGGCTCAGGGCTTTTTTTTTCGGTGGGCCCTGGGGCGCGGCGAGGGCGTGCAGCAGCCGGGGATCGGCGGGCGGCGCCTGGTCCGCGTCGCGCACCGCCGCGAGCATCGCCTCGAGGCCCTCGAGGCCCTTGAAGAAGAGCGCGAGGTCGTCCGCCTCGACCCGACCGGCGGCGCGAGCCCCCTGCATGCGGTCCTCGAGCCGGTGGGCGAGCTCGGTGATCGGGTCGTAGCCGAGCGACGCCGCCATGCCCTTGATCGAGTGGGCCATGCGGAAGACGAGGTCGATCGCCTCCGCGCGCGCCGGGTCGCGCTCGAGCTCGAGCAGGCCCCGGCTCGTCTCCTCGAGGTGCTCGGTCGCCTCCTCGAGGAAGACGGCGCGGTACTTGGTCATGTCCAAGGCTAGGCGTCCCCCTTCTCGAGGACCTGGCGCAGCGTCTCGAGCACCGCGTCGGGCTTGAACGGCTTCACGATGAAGTCGGCCGCGCCGGCCTGCAGGGCCTCGGTCACCAGCGTCTCCTGGCCGAGCGCGCTGCACATGACGATGCGCGCCGAGGCGTCGATCCCGATGATCGCGCGCACGGCGTCGATCCCCGAGCGCCGCGGCATCACGATGTCCATCGTCACCACGTCGGGCTGGTGCTTCTTCCATTCCTCGACGGCCTGGATGCCGTCGGAGGCCTCCGCGACGATCTCGTGCCCTTCGGACTCGAGGATCTCGCGGATGATCTGCCGCATGAACGAGGCGTCGTCCGCAATCAGGATACGCGCCATCTTCCCTCCCCTGTGCCCGCTGGGCTCACTCCGAGGGCCCGAGCGCGCGCTCGATCGCCTCGCGCGCGCGCGCCACCAGGACCCGTGGATCCACGATTCCCACCACCCGGCCGCCGATCGGCCGCCGCTCCGCCACGAGCTCGCCGCCCTGCGACGCGGCGCCGCACCCGTCGACGAGGCCGGCGATGCGGTCCACCGGCACGCCGAGCCGCGCGACCTGGTCGGGCCGCCCGGCCACGGCGAGCAGCTGCGCCGGCGCCGGCAGCCCGGCCTCGGCCACGCCGAAGAGCTGCGAGCGGCGGATCACCGGCAGCGCGTCGCCGTGCAGGTTCACCACCCCGCCCGTCGAGGCCGGCAGCGTCGGGATGCAGGCGAGCGCCTCGACCTCGGCCACCTCGATCACGTTCGCGATCGGCAGCGCGTAGAGCGAGCCGCCGACCTCGAAGGTGAGCAGCCGCTCCTCGAAGGCCTGCGCCGGGGTGCCCGACCCTGCGGGGGCCCGCACTCCGCTCGCCTTCGGCGCTTCGCTTGCGCTCACCCGGGCTCCTCCGCGCGCCCCTCGCGCGCCCGGCTCCCGGTCTCGAAGCCGCGCAGCACGCCGCGGAGCTGCTCGGAGAGCTCGGAGAGGCTCGCCGAGGCCGCCACCATCTCGCCCATCGACTCGAGCTGCTGCCGCGAGGTCACGGCCACGCCGTCGATCGCCACCGCGTTGCTCTCGGCCCCCTTCGCGATCTCGTCCATCGCCTCGACCATGCGGTCGAGGTCGCGCGTGTGCGAGTCGCTGCCGTGGAAGATCTCCTCGGAGCGGTGCGCCGCCTCGCCCACGGCCGAGCGGATCTGCTCGAGCGAGACGGCCATCGTATCGACGTCCTCGCGCCCCTCGCGCACCCCGAGGCTCGACTCGCGCATGTCGTCCGCGACCGCGTGCGTGTCGGCCTGGATCTCGTGGATCAGCTTGGCGATCTCCTCCGCGCTCTGGCCGGCGCTCTCCGAGAGCTTGCGGATCTCGTCGGCCACCACCGAGAAGCCGCGGCCCGCCTCGCCGGCGCGCGCCGCCTCGATCGAGGCGTTGAGCGAGAGCAGGTTGGTGCGGTGCGCGACGCTCGTGATGAGCGCGATGATCTGGTTCACGTGGCGGGTCTTCTCCTCGAGGTCGAAGACCCGCGCCACCGACTTCTCGACCCGCTCGAAGACGGTGCGCATCTTCTCGATCGCGAGCCGCGCCACGTCGACGCCCGCGTTGGCCTTCTGATTGGCCTCGGCCGCGAAGCCGAAGGCCTCGCGCGCGCGATCGGCGTTGCGCTCGACCGTGCCCGAGATCTCGTGGACGAGCTTGTTGGCGCCCTGGAGCAGCCCCTGCTGCTCGGCGACGCTCTCCGAGAGCTCGGCCACCGCGGCCGAGATGGCGGCGTTCTTCGCGTTCGCGCCCTCGGCCGAGGCCCTCTGCTCGCGCGCCGAACGGGAGACACGCTCTGCCGTGCGCTGCACGTGCTCCACCAGCTCGCGCAGGCTCGCCGCCATGCCCTGGATGCTGCGCGCGAGGTCGTGGGTCTCGTCCGGGAAGCGCGCGTCCTCGGGCACGACGACCCGCGCGGCGAAGTTCCCGCGGCTGATCTGCTCGGTGGCGCTGCGCAGGCCCTGGAAGGCGCGCGCCATGTCGCGCGAGAGGAAGAAGCCGATCACGCCGCCCGCACCGAGGGCCACGAAGGGGGCGACCCAGGGCGCCACCGCGACCCCCGTCCTGCCGAGGAGCACCGGGAAGAGCACCACCGCCGCGCCCACGACGAGCGAGCCCGCGACGAACTTGGTGGTGAGGGTCACCCGCACGCAGGGAGCATCGGCAACCCGGCGAAGCCCCTTGACGCGCACCCAGGCCCGAGCGGGGGCCCGCACTCCGCTCGCCTGCGGCTCGCTGCGCGGCCGCTTCGCGGCCTTGCGGCCCCCCGCGGGGTGTCCCTACGCGTCCTCGAGCGACGGGAGGACCCGCAGCAGCGCCAGCGTCCCGATGGCGTAGACGAGGGAGGCCGCGAGGGCCACGGCGGAGAAGCCGAGCGTCATGCCGAGAATCACGGCGAGGACCGCGCTCGCCACGGACGCGACGCCGTTCACGCCCCACGCCCAGGGAACCAGCCGCGGCGCGTGGCGGCGCAGCAGCTCGATCCCGGTCGGGAAGTACATCCCCAGACAGATCCCGAGCGGGAGCTGGAGCAGGAAGGTCGCGGCGACGCGCGGCGCGAGCGACGCCGCGAGAAGCTGTTCGCGCAGCCAGGGGAGCAGGAGCAGCTCGAGCGCGATGCAGGCCAGGGTGGCGGCGAGCAGGCGGGCGAGGAAGCGCCGCGGGCGCCCGAAGCCGCGCCGCGAGAGCCAGGCGCCGAGCGACGCGAAGAGCAGCAGCGAGAAGATCGTCACCGAGAGGGAGTAGGTGGGATAGCCGAGCAGGAGCACGTACTTCTGCACGAAGCTGATCTCGATCAGCAGGAAGCCGAGGCCGAGCGCGAGGAAGTAGGTCAGGAAGGCCGCCGTCTGCCCCGTCGAGAGCCCGGTCGGGCCCGTGCGGCGCAGCGGGAGCAGGATCAGGGCGCTCCCGAGCACGAGCGCCTGCCCGAGCATGACGAGCAGGACGAGCAGACCCGTGCTCGAGCCCGGGACCTCCCAGAAGATGCGCGTTCCACGCAAGAGGGATCCCCACGGAAGCACGTGATAGAAGAAGGGGCGGTCGTCCGTGGCCGGCTGCAGCGCGAAGACCTGCCCTTCGAGCGCCCGGTCCGGCCCGTTCACGAGCGCCGCCAGCGCGGAGGCGTGGGGCTCCCCCGGGACGAGCGGCAGCGCGAAACCGTTCGCCGCGGCGAAGGCGCGGATGCGCTCGATCTCCGCCGCCGTGAACGGCGTCCGCTTCACGAGCAGGTTGCTCACGACCGCGCCCGTCACCATCGCGTCGGGGGTCTCGGCCTCCTTCGCTTGTCCGACCTGGAGGAGGTGTGCCGCCGGGTCGGCGACGCCGCGCCGGCGCAGCGCCTCGCGCGCCGTGAGCGCGAGGCGCGTCACGAGCGGCGGCGGGAGCGTCTCGTCGCGGTAGAGGAAGTCTCCGAGCACGA
Source organism: uncultured Spirochaetales bacterium (assembly GCA_964624475.1). Classification (GTDB taxonomy): domain Bacteria; phylum Myxococcota_A; class UBA9160; order UBA9160; family SMWR01; genus CAZUYC01. The sequence continues at coordinate 86,008 of CAZUYC010000094.1, forward strand.
GAGAGATCACGCCGTCCGGGTCGAGATGATCGAGATACTCCTCGAGGGCCTCGAGCGTGTAGAGGTAGCTCTCGGCCAGCACGTACGCGCCCGTGGTCTGGGCCGAGAAGGTGTCGGTCGTCGTCATCTGGATCAGGTCGTAGGTCCCGCCCCGCGAGCGCACGTAGTGCCTGCCCTCGGCGGCGACCAGCTCCACCTCGGGCCGTTGGAACGCGCCTCCGGTCCACCCGGCGAGCCTTCCCCGCAGCAGATCGACGGTGATCGGCTGCAGCTCGACGCCCGTCACCCGGCTGGCTCCGCGCCGCAGCGCGTTCAGCACGTCGATGCCGCCGCCCACCCCGATCACCAGCACGCGCGGCCGCTCGACGAGGAGATAGGGGGTGCGGAGCAGGTGCGTGTCGAGCATCCGCAGCGAGTCGGGACCGTCGACCCGGTAGACGCCGCTCCCGTTGTGCCCGTCGTACTGGAGCGAGAGCGCGGGCGGGACGGGCCCCTCGTAGCGCGCGCTCCGCCCGTAGCCGGCCCAGAACGAGAAGCGGGGGTGCGCGCTCCGCAAGAGGTCCACGCGATTGACGGGACTCCAGCGCGTGGTGAGCAGCTCGGCCCCTGGCTCGGCGAGCGAACGGGCGAGGATCTTGCTCGCGGCCGGGCGGAAGTCCACGACCCGGCCCGCCAGCGGAGACGCCAGCAGGAGCACGCCCGACGCGGCGGCGAGCCCCACGCCGAGCCGGCCGGAGGGCGCGTACACGGCACCCGCCGCCACGAAGAGCGCCGCCGCGAGCGCGAGCGCGCCCGGTCCGTCCAGCCACCAGAGCGCGACGACCGCGCCCGCGCAGCCGAGGCCCGCTCCGGCGAGGTCTGCCGCGTAGAGGCGATCCACGCGCTCCGGATGGGCGGAGAGCGGCGCTGCCACGGCGATCCCGGCCAGGAGGAAGGGGAGCGTCACGACGGCGTAGTAGCCGAGGAGCCCAAGGAAGAAGCTCCCGGGCTCGCCGACGAGCCGGGCCGGGTCGAGCGGGTGCGGCGCCAGCACGAGCATCGCGAGCACGACCGCCGCGCCGGCCGCCGCGGAGCACCGGGCCGCCAGGCGCCGCGGATCGCCCGCGAGCAGGCTCGGGTAGGACGCGAGCAGCGAGCCGGCCGCGCCGAAGCCCAGCAGCGCCGTGCTGATCGTGAGGTAGGCCAGGTGGTACCAGATCGTGAAGGAGAAGACCCGGGTGAGGAGCACCTCGAGCATGAGCACCGCAAAGGAGCACAGGAAGATCCCCGCGTAGGTCGATCGCGCAGGCGTTCGCGGACTCGCGTCGGGCAAGCGAGACCTCGCGCCTAGGGGAGGTCCGGGGCCGCCGGGCGCTGCCCGCGGGCGAGCGCCCGGTCGCGACCGCTTCGCCGCGCCAACCGCGACGGGCGCTCCAGCAGATAGCCAGCCACCAGCTCGGCGACGCGGCGCGCGCCCTCCTCCGTGAAGTGCGCGTCGTCCCAGAAGACGGTCGCATCGCGCGGGAGCCGGGCCGCCAGATCGAAGCACTCGGCGCCCCGCTGCCGGCAGACCTCGAGCAGCCTCTCGTTGTAGCGCCGCATCCCCTCGGCGAGCGCGGCGACCGAGTAGTACACCCGACCGGGCGCGAGCCGGTCGAAGCCGGGCCCTCCCGCCCAGAGCAGGTCGCGCTCCGCGCTGGAGAGGTCCTCCCGCCACAGCGCGGGCTGCGTCAGGAAGATCGGCCGCACGCCCTCGGCCGCCGCCGCGTCGATGATGCGATTCACGTTGCGCGCGTACTGGTCGAGCGCGGCTCCGAGATCCGGCAGCGCGTTGCGAAGCCGCGACGCCTGCTTCCGGTAGGCGCGCCAGCGGTCCACGTGGAAGCCTCGCGGGTCGAGCACCGGAGCGTCGTCCCCTCCGAAGGCCGGGAGGATCCTCCTCCGGGTGAGCCAGAGGCGCCCGAGTCCGGTGCGCCAGTACCAGGACGCGTCGGGCTCCGGGCCGGGGAACACGCTGAAGGCGCTCTCGAGCAGGGCGGCGGGGCCGTTCGTCGCCAGCATCTTTGCGACCGCCGCACCATCTTGGGCCAGCGTGAGCTGGATCAGGAGGTCGTTGGCGCCGATCAGCAGGAGGACGACGTCGATCTCCGGATGCTGCCGCAGCAGCTTCTCGACCTGGATCGCGTGCTGGACCGTCGTGTGACCGGACGCGCCGACGTTCCCGACCCAGGCGTGCCCAGCGCCGAGCGCCGCGTCGAGCTGCTCCTCGACCAGGTGGGGCCACGCCTCCTCGTCGTCGAGGTAGATGCAGATCGTGGTGCTCCCGCCCACCGCCAGCAGCCGGACCCGCTGCTGCGGGGTGAAGGGGCCTGCGCGCATGCCGAGGGGGTTGATGCTGAACCTCGAAGGCCCGGTTACTCCCCGGATGACCTCCGGGTGCGGATCGAAGGTCGTCCGGTATCCGGGCGGGTACACGAAGAAGCGGTCGGGGAGGAGCCAGCGCGCGAGCACCTCGAGAGCTGCCGCGCCCAGCGCGATCCCGAGCACCACGAGCAGCGCCCGATACAGCGGGAGCGGGGTCGGTCGCATCGCGACGGGGCCTCTCCGGCCACTATACTCGAGATCGATGGCGGCGCGGGACGCGATGCGGCTCCCCGTTCTCTTCCTCGGCGCGTTCGTCCTGCTGCCCGTCGTGATGCTGACCGCGCGGGGTGGCGGGAACCTCCACAGCCGGATGCAGCGTTACCGCGCGCTCCGCGTCTCGATCCAGAGCGACGACCCGGGGCGCCTCGCCATCGCGGACGCCGAGGCCGACCTCGCGATCCTCGAGGCGCTCTTCCCCCCCGCGCCCGGGAGACGCGTCCGGGCCCGGGCGCTCTACGATTCCTGGCAGCGGGAACGCGACTGGAAGATCTACGAGTACGTCGATCAGCCGCTCGAGGTCGCGGAGGGCGGAGAAGCCGCGACCGCGCGCTACGTGCTGAAGGCGAGCCGGGACCTCGATCGGCTGCACTTCGAGTGCGAGGACGTGTGGGCGAGGCGCGGCGGGGTCTGGTACCTGGACCGCCACCGCGAGACCCGCGTCGCATCGCGGCGCATCCGCCCGCCAAGTCCGGTCCTCCCCTGAGCAGGAGCGCCGCGCCGGGTCGTAGCGGCTCGCGCCACCGCTTCAGAGCACGAAGTAGGCCGCGAAGACGGCCAGCGACCAGCAGGCCATCGCCCCGCAGACGAGCGCCCGGGAGACGCGCCCTCGGATCAGCACCTCGAAGCCCCGGGTGCCGACCACCGCGTAGCCGGCGAGCGCGGCGAGCGTGTACGAGGCCTTGATCGTGCTGAAGGACGCGATCCGCAGCGCGAGCAACCCCATCGCGACGATCAGGGTCCCGAGCCAGAGCAGTGCGAAGAGCTCGCCGCTGCGGGCCGAGCGGACCGGAGCCCGGAGGATCGCTCCGGCGCCGACGGCGAGCGCGGCCGTCGGGACGAGCGAGAGCCAGGCGCTCGCGAGCAGGAAGTCGAAGTTCCAGAGCGGCGAGGTCCCGAACTCGACGGCGGACCCGGCGAAGCCGTCGAGCCACAGGGTCGAATAGAAGCCGTCCCAGAAGCCGTGCACCGCGCTGTAGACGGGATAGCTGAGCGCCGGGCCGAAGGAGAGGAAGTGGCCGATCGTGCGATAGCCGGGCTCCTGCCACCACACGTAGCCGCGCGCCTCGTCCCAGCCGCCGACGAAGGGCGAGCCGAGCAGCCACCAGTTGCGCGCGTAGTACCAGCCGCAGACGAGCAGCGCCGCCCCCCCCACGAGCGCGAGCGCCGCGAGCGTGCGCCGTGCGGCCTCGCGCGAGCGAAAGCGAAGCCATGCGGCGGTGGCGACGAGCAGCGCCAGCGCCGGGAAGAGGAGCACGGCGCTCGTCTTGGTCAGGGCCGCGAGGCCGAGGAGCGCTCCCAGGAGCACGAAGGTGCGCGGCTTCCAGCGCGCCTCGGGGTCGCGGAGCAGGTCGAGCGCGACCAGGATCAGGCAGCTCGCGAAGAGCGCCATCAAGGGCTCGTTCGCGAGGTTCTGGGCGAGATAGACGTTGATCGGCAGCAGGCCTCCGAGCAGCGTGCCGAGGGCCTGGAGGTCCTCGCGCCGCGGATGGAGCCGGCGCAGGATCCGGTAGCAGAGCTCGACCTGGAGCGCGCCGCACAAGAGCGGCACGACGCGCAGCGCGTGGGTCGCCTCGATCGGCCCGAAGAGGCGGCGGAAGCCGAGGTAGAGCGGCGCGCTCACCAGGTGGTAGAGAGGCGCCTGGAACATCTGCCAGCCCTGGTCGGCGAGCGGGATCCCGCCCCTGCGCACGATGTACTCGATGTACTGGAGGTGCCCGTCGACGTCGTAGCCGACGCCGTAGGGAAGCGCGTGGATGTTGTTGGCCGCGAGCACGGCCCAGGCGCCGAGCACGATCCAGCGCACGCCGCTCGCCGTGGGCGCGAGGCGCCGGAGCCGCGCGCCGCGCGGGCCGGGGGTGGAGAGCGCGAGGGCGGAGCCGGCGGCGAGCAGGAACACGGGCAGGAAGACGGGCGCGCGCGCGAGGAGTGCCTGGTCCGCGCGCGGGAGCTTCGCCCCGATCGTGTTCGCCTGCGGGGCGTCGGCGCCCGACGCGGGTCCCCAGCCCGGGTCCCTGCGCCCGCGCGTCTCCCAACCCGGGCCGGTGCGGATGCCGAGCTCCTCGCAGTACGCGAGCACGAGCGGTGGCCCGGTCGTATTCACCACGGAGAGGACGAGCTCGTGGGTTCCCGGGGCGAGGAAGGGCGCGAGATCGATCTCGCTGGGCTCCTTCCAGCGGTCGAGGTCCTCGGGCGATCGGCCGATCTCCTCGCCGTCGAGGAAGACCAGCACCCGGCGGAAGGCGCGCACGCGCAAAATCGCACGCGCGGGGAGCTCGGCGACCTCGAAGCGCGTGCGGAAGGCCGCCGCGAAGTACTCGTCGCCGCGGAACGCGGGGCCCTCGGCCCAGCGCCTGCGGATCCACCCGGCGCCGCCTTCGGGCAGCAGGAGCTTCAGCTCCGGATCGCTGCGGATCGCGTCGAGCCACGCGGCGACGCCCGCGCCGAGCAGGGCGAGGCCGAGGAGCAGGACGCAGGTCACCCGTCGCACGCCCATCGCGGGACTCAGAAGTGCCGGAACCCGCGCGGCGACGGCGTGCGCCCCCGCGGCCGGCGCAGCACGCGACCGATCTCGGTCACCGGGACGCCGAGCCGGCCGGCGAGACGCCCGGCGCCCGGCGCGCCCGGCCGCAGCGTGAAGAGGAGCTCGTAGTCCTCGCCGCCGCCGAGCACCAGCCGGTCGGGGTCGAGGTCGAGCCGCCGGCAGGCGGCGTCGAAGCCGCGCGGGCGCGGCACGCGCGCCGGATCGAGCGCGGCGGCGAGCCCGGCCGGCTCGAGCAGGTGCGCGAGGTCGGCCTCGAGGCCGTCCGAGACGTCGATGCAGGCGCCCACACCGCGCAGGCGCGCGAGCGCCCGGCCCGCGGCGAGGCGCGGCGTGGGGATGCCCCGCACGCGCCCCCGCCCGCGCTCGGCGCGCGCGACCTCGAGCGCGGCGCCGCCGAGGGTTCCCGTCACGAGGATGCGGTCGCCCACGCGCGCCCCGGTGCGCCGGAGTGCCCGGCCGCGGGCGACCGCGCCGACGGCCGTGATCGTGAGCGAGACCTCGCTCGCGCGCGTGAGATTCCCGCCGACTAGCGGGCAGCCGTGCGCGGCCGCCTCGCGCAGCAGACCGGCGAGGAGCCCGTCGAGCGTGCGCACCGGCAGATCCGGCGGGGCGGCCAGCGCGAGCAGCCAGCCGAGCGGGCGCGCGCCCATGGCCGCCAGGTCGGAGAGGTTCGCGACGAGCGCGCGGCGCCCGATCGCGCGCGCCGACTGCGTCGCGAGGCGGAAGTGCACGCCCTCGACCGCCGCGTCGGTGGTGACGACCACGTCCTCGCCGGCCCGCGTGCGCAGGATCGCCGCGTCGTCGCCGATCCCGAGCACCACCGCCGGCGCGCGCCGCATCGATCGCGCCGCCGCCCGCTCGATGCGCGCGATCGCCCCGAGCTCCCCGAGATCGCGCAGCCGCACGCTCGGAGCTTAGGCGAACTCGAGGGACGTTCCTCGCGCGCGAACTCGTGGACAGCGGTTCACCGGCGGCCGACGTGGACCGGAGTCCACGAGTTCGCGCGCGAGCAATGCCCCTAGGTTCGGCCCCGGGCGGCGGCCGGGGCGGCGGGGCGGCCGCGGGGGGGGCGGCTCCCGGGCGCGATGCGCCGGCCGCTCCCGCCCTCGAGCGCGGCCTCGAGGACGCCGTCCATGTGATCGACGGGGACGAAGGTGATGCGGCGCTTCAGGTCGCGGGGGATGTCGCGCAGGTCGACCAGGTTCTTGCGCGGCAGCACCACCCGCGTGATCCCGGCGCGCAGCGCCGCGAGCGCCTTCTCGCGCACGCCGCCGACCGGGAGCACGCGCCCGCGCAGGGTCACCTCGCCCGTCATCGCGACGTCCGCCCGCACGGGCCGGCGCGTCGCGAGCGAGATGATCGCCGTCGCGATCGCGATCCCCGCCGAGGGGCCGTCCTTCGGGATCGAGCCGGCCGGCACGTGCACGTGCACCTCGTGGCGCGAGAAGAGCGCGTCGTCGAAGCCGAGCTCCAAGCCGCGTCCGCGCGCGTAGGTGAGCGCGGCGGCGCCGGACTCCTTCATCACCTCGCCGAGCTGGCCCGTGAGCACGAGGCCGTGGCCGCGCGTGAGCGTCGTCTCGATCGTCAGCACCTCGCCGCCGCTCTCGGTCCAGGCGAGGCCGTTCGCGACGCCGACCTCGCCGACCTCGCTCGGGCGCTCGTCGAGGTTCGAGGGCGGCCCGAGGAAGCGGGCGAGCGCCCTGCGCGAGAGCGCGATCGGGGCAGGGTCGCCCTCGGCGGCGCGGCGCGCCATCTTGCGGCAGATCGCGGCGACCTGGCGCTCGAGGTTGCGCACGCCCGCCTCGCGCGTGTAGTCGGTGATGATCGCGGCGACCGCCGCGTCGGACCATGTGATGCGGTCCGCGGGCAGCCCGTTCTCGCGCATCTGGTTCGGGATCAGGTACGAGCGCGCGATCTCGACCTTCTCCTCGGGCGTGTAGCCCGCGATGCGGATCACCTCCATCCGGTCGCGGAGCGGGCTCGGGATCGACTCGAGCACGTTCGCCGTCGTGATGAACATGACCTTCGAGAGGTCGAAGGAGACGTTCAGGTAGTGGTCGCTGAAGTGCACGTTCTGCTCGGGATCGAGCACCTCGAGCAGCGCCGAGGAGGGGTCGCCGCGGAAGTCGGCGCCGAGCTTGTCGATCTCGTCGAGCATGAACACGGGGTTGTTCGTCCCCGCCTGCTTCAGCCCCTGGACGATCCGCCCCGGGAGCGCGCCGACGTAGGTGCGCCGGTGGCCGCGGATCTCGGCCTCGTCGCGGACGCCGCCGAGCGAGATGCGCACGAACTCGCGCCCCATCGAGCGGGCGACCGAGCGCCCGAGCGAGGTCTTGCCGACCCCGGGCGGCCCGACGAAGCAGAGGATCGGCCCGCGCGAATCGGCGCGCAGCTTGCGCACGCCGAGGTGCTCGAGGATGCGGTCCTTGATGCCGACGAGGTGGGCGTGGTCCTGGTCGAGGATCGCCTTGGCGTTCGCGAGATCGAGGCGGTCCGGCGACTCCTGCGCCCAGGGCAGCTCGACCATGCAGTCGAGGTAAGTGCGCACGACGTGGGCCTCGGGCCCGTCGGGGTGCATGCGCTCGAGACGCCGCACCTGGCGCATCGCCTCGGCCAGCGCCGTCTCCGGCATCTGGGCCTCCTCCACCTTGACCCGGTACTCCTCCGCCTCCTCGAGGCGCGGATCGCTCTCGCCGAGCTCGGCCTGGATGGCGCGCAGCTGCTCGCGCAAGAAGACCTCGCGCTGGCCGCGCGTCATCTCGTGGCGCGCCTGCGACTGGATCTCCGCCTGGACGGTGGTCACCTCGAGCTCGCGGCGCAGGAGCGCGTCGATGCGCCGCAGCCGCGCGAGCGGGTCCGCGATCTCGAGGATCTCCTGCGCCTCCGGCGGGCGGAGCTTCAGGTTGGCGGCCACCAGGTCGGCGAGGCGGCCGGGCTCGTGCACGTTCGCCGTGACCGACATCACCTCGGGCGGGAGGTTCTTGAGCGGGAGCAGCTCCTCGAGCCGAACGCGCACCGTGCGGATCAGGGCCTCCGCCTCGACCGACCACTCCGCCTCGACGTCCGATGCGATCGGCGCGACGCGCGCCCAGGCGGCGCGCCCGACCTCGACGAAGGACTCGACGCGCGCCTTGCCGAGGCCCTGGACGAGCACCTTCATGCGCCCGTCGGCCATGCGCAGGATGCGCATCACCATCGCGACGGTGCCGACCGGGTACAGGTCGGCGGGCTCGGGATCCTCGATCTCCGGATCGCGCTGCGTCGCGAGCAGCACCAGCCGATCGCCGGCGAGCGCGTCCTCGACGGCGGCGACCGACCGCTCGCGCACGACGAAGAGCGGGAGCACCATGTAGGGAAAGACCACCAGATCCCGCAGCGGGAGCACGGGCAGCTCTCCGGGGATCGCGAGCGGCGGATTCTGCTCCTTCATGGTCCGCGTTTCGACGGCGGTTGCGCGCGACTTGAGCAGGCGCAGGCGCCCGGCAGGGCGGTCCCCGCCGCGGGCGCGCGGCAGCCGGCTACTCGATCTCGACGATCTGCCCGTGGTCCACGCCGAGCAGCAGAGGCCGCTTGCGCAGGCCTCCCGCGAGGGAGAGCACGCCCGTGACTCCCGGCTGCGCCTCGAGCTCGAGGAGCCCCTCGAGCGCCGCCTCGCGCGTCACGAGGCCGCGGGCGAGCTGCACGAGCAGGAGGTTCGCCGCATCGTAGGATTGAGCGGCGAGGTCGACGGGCGGCGCGGCGTACGCCGCCTCGTAGGCCGCGGCAAACTCCTGCACGAGCGGGAGCGAGCTCTCGAGGAAGAACCCGGCGGTGAAGCGGGCGCCGTCGACGTGGTCGCGGCCGATCGCGACGAGATCGGGGTGGTTCCAGCTCCCGGTCCCCAGCAGCCGGAGCCCGCGCGCATCGTGGAAGGCGAGCTGCGGCGCGATCAGCACGACCTTCTCGTGCGACTCGGGGATGAAGAGCGCGTCGAAGTCGAGGATCGGCGGCAGGGGCGCGCCGTCGGGACCGGTGAGCCCGCGCGCCTCCGCCACCAGCTTCGCTCCCTGCGTCGGCGGGAGGCGCCGCGCCTTGCTCTCCATCTCCTCGCGCTTCGCGAGCACCTGCTTCTCCGCGGGCGTGAGCAGCTCGTAGCCGAGCAGGCCCCGGATCGGGCCGCCGAAATCGGTCGCCGACGGGTCGTAGGAGGCCACCGCGACGATCTCTCCGCCGCGCGCCTCGACCGCCTCCCAGAAGAGGCGGCGGAGCCCCCGCCCGTAGGCGTCGCGCGGGTAGAGGATCGCGAAACGATGCCCGCCGAGCTCGCCCATCGCGTGGTCCACGAGGAGCTCCACCTCCTCGCGCGGGAGCGCGCGCACCCGGAAGCCCCGGGCGCGCGGCTCCGCGGTCTCCTCGCGGGCCGCCAGCGAGACGAGCGCAACCCCGGCCGCCTCGGCGACGGCGCCTGCCGCCTCGCTCTCCGCGGCGAGCAGCGGCCCTACGATCCCGACCACGTCCGGGATCGCCGCCAGCTCCGCCACGGCGAGGGCCGCTCGCTGCGGATCGCCGGCCGAGTCGCGGATCACGACGCGGACGCGGCGCCCGTCGCCGTCGCCGCCGAAGACCCCCGCGGCGAGCAGGATCCCCTGCAGGCTCTCCTCGCCGAAGCGGGCGAGGCGGCCCGAGAGCGGGAGCACCACGCCGAGCGTCCCCTCCGCGCCGGCCGTCCTCGGGCCGCCGCGCCGCGAGGCCTGCGCGAGCGTCGGGAGCTCCTCGTGGACCTCCGCTGCGGCGGGCGCCCGCGACGACGCCCGCAGCCGCGCGCGCGCCTCGAGGCTGCGCAGGCGCATCGCCTCCTCGGGGAGCAGCGGCAGGCGCGTCGCGCGCTCGAGCGCGCGCTGCGCGGCGTCGGCGTCGCCGGCCGCGAGCTCGAGCTCGGCCGCGCGCAAGAGCGCGCGGCCCGCCGGCGGCTCGGGCCCGATCTCGCCCGCCAGCCGCACGAGCGCACGAGCGTCCAGCTCGGCCAGGGTGCGGTCGATCTCCACATCGACCGCGGCCAGGTCGCCCGCGCCCGATTCGCCGGCGCGCACGCGCGAGAGCCAGCGCACCCGCTCGTCGGGATCGCTGGCGAGGCTCGCGAACGCGCGGTAGGCGAGCTGGCGCTCCTCGGCCGAGAGGCGTTGCAAGCGCATCGGCCGCAGCAGCGACTCCGCGGCGGCGCCGTTTCCGCGCGCGAGCTCGACGCGCGCGAGGGCGAGCCGGGCGGAGTCGACGCGGTCGCCGCGCGGGTGCTCGACGACCACCCGGCGCCAGTAGCGGACCGCGGTGTCGGTGTCCTTGCGCTCGCGCGCGAGCTCGGCGAGGCGCAGCGCCGCGTCGTCGGCCAGGGGGCTCTCGGGGTGGCTGGCGAGGAAGGCCTCGAGGCTCTGCTGTGCCTTGCGCGGGTTCGCTGCGAGCGGGACGAGCGCGGCCGCGTACTCGCGCCGCTCGTCCTCGCTCGCGACGCGCTCGGGCCCCGGGAAGACCGCGCACGCGAACGCGAGCCCGAGCCCCGGGAGGACGCCGGCGAGCGCCAGGAGCCGCCTCACTCCCAGAGGTCTCGGATCTTCTCGAGGAACGACTTGGTGACGGGTGACACATCCCCGCCCGCCTCGGCGGCGAAGGTCTCGAGCAGCTCGCGCTGGCGGCGCGTGAGCTTCGTCGGGGTCTCGACGAAGATCTGCACCAGCTGGTCGCCGCGCGACTGCGAGCGCAGCGACGGGAGCCCCTTGCCCTTGAGCCGGATCACGCGGCCCGTCTGCGTGCCCTCCGGGATGCGCACCGCCACCTTGCCCTCGAGCGTCGGGACCACGATCTCGGCGCCGAGCGCCGCCTGGACCAGGGAGGTCGGGACCTGGCAGTGGAGATCGACCCCGTGGCGCTCGAAGAGGGAATGGGGGCGGACGGCGATCACCACGTAGAGGTCGCCCGGCGCGCCGCCGGCGACCCCCGCCTCGCCCTCGCCCGCGATCCGCAGCCGCATCCCCTCGTCGACGCCCGCCGGCACCTTGACCTTGATCGTCTGCATCCCCTCGATGCGGCCGGCGCCCCGGCACTCCGGACAGCGCTCGCGCACGATCTCGCCGGCGCCGCCGCAGGCGTCGCAGGGGCGGCTGATGCGGAAGAAGCCCTGCTGGAGCACCACCTGCCCCGCCCCGCGGCAGCGCGAGCACGTCTCCGGCTGCGTGCCCGAGCGCGCACCCGAGCCGGCGCAGCTCGCACAGGGGCGCATCTTCGGGATCTGCACCTGCGCCTCGGTCCCGGCCGCGACGTCGCGCAGATCGATCTCGAGGTTGTAGCGGAGGTCGGCGCCGCGCTGGGCGCGGCCGCGCCGGCGCCCGCCGGGGCGCGCGCCGAAGAGGTCGCCGAACAGGTCGTTGAAGACGTCGGAGAAGTTCCCGAGGTCGCCGAAGTCCGGGAAGCCCGCCGAGCCGGCGGCGCCCACGCCCTCGAAGCCGAAGCGGTCGTAGGCGCGCCGCTTCTCGGCATCCGAGAGCACGGCGTAGGCCTCGCTCGCCTCCTTGAAGCGCTCCTCGGATTCGGGGTCGTCTGGATTGCGGTCGGGGTGGTACTGGAGCGCGAGCCGGCGGTAGGCCTTCTTCAGCACCTCGCCGTCGGCGTCCCTCGGGACGCTCAGGATCTCGTAGTAGTCGCGCTTCGGCACGCAGAAGGCCCCGGGGGATTCGCTGCGGGTGGCGGGGGTCTAATCGGACTCTTCTCCCCCGAGCTCGGCGTAGAGAGTCTCCGTCATCTTGTAGGTGAGGCTGGAGAGTTCGTCAACGGCGACGCGCAGTGCCGCGGCGTCGTCTCGATCCATCGCCTTGCGCGTCGCGGCGATGCTCGCTTCGAGGGCGCTGCGGTCGTTGGCGCGCACGCTCTGCTTGAACTCCACGATGGTGCGCTCGGTCGAGTAGATCAGCCCGTCCGCCTTGTTGCGCAGCTCGACGAGCTCGCGGCGGGCGAGGTCCGCCTGGCGGTTCGCCTCGGCCTCGTCCACCAGGCGCGCGACCTCCTGCTCGCCGAGGCCGCTCGCGGCGGTGACCTGGATCGCCTGGCTCCGGCCCGTGCCGAGGTCCTTGGCGGAGACGTTCACCACGCCGTCGGCGTCGATGTCGAAGGTCACCTCGATCTGCGGCACGCCGCGCGGCGCCGGCGGGATGCCGACCAGCTCGAAGCGACCGAGGGTCTTGTTGTCGCGAGCGAGCTCGCGCTCGCCCTGGAGCACGTGGATCCGCACCACCGACTGCGCGTCCTCGGTGGTGGAGAAGATCTGGCTCTTCGAGGTGGGGACGGTCGTGTTGCGCGGGATGATCACGGTATCGATCCCGCCCTGGGTCTCGACGCCGAGCGAGAGCGGGGTGACGTCGAGCAGGAGCACGTCCTCCACCTCGCCGGTGAGGACACCGCCCTGGATCGCCGCGCCGGCCGCCACCACCTCGTCCGGGTTCACTCCCTTGTGGGGCGGGCGGCCGAAGATCTCCTCGACCTTGCGCTGGATGGCGGGCATGCGCGTCATGCCGCCCACCAGGATCACCTCGTCAATCTCCTGGGTCGCGAGGCCGGCGTCCTGGAGCGCGATGCGGCACGGCTCGACCAGCCGCTCGATCAGGTCCCGCACCAGCTCCTCGAAGCGCGCGCGCCCGAGGCTCGCGGTCAGGTGCTTCGGCCCCTTGGCGTCGGCCGCGATGAAGGGCAGGTTGACGTCGGTCTCCTCGGCGCTCGAGAGCTCGTGCTTGGCGCGCTCCGCCGCCTCCTTGAGCCGCTGCAGCGCCATGGCGTCCGAGCGCAGGTCGATGCCGTGGTCGGCCCGGAACCTCTCGATCAGCGCGTCGCAGATGCGCATGTCGAAGTCCTCGCCGCCGAGATAGGTGTCGCCGTTGGTGGCGCGGACCTCGAAGACGCCGCTCGCGATCTCGAGGATCGAGATGTCGAAGGTGCCGCCGCCGAGGTCGAAGACCACGATGCGGCGATTCTCCTGCTTGCCGATCCCGTAGGCCAGGGCCGCCGCCGTCGGCTCGTTGATGATGCGCAGCACGTTCAGGCCCGCGATCTTCCCGGCGTCCATCGTCGCCTGGCGCTGCGAGTCGTCGAAGTAGGCGGGCACCGTGATCACGGCGTCCGTCACGGCCTCGCCGAGGAAGTCGGCCACGGTGTCCTTCATCTTGGTCAGCACCATCGCCGAGATCTCCTGGGGCGAGTAGGCGCGTTCGTCCACGCGCACCCAGGCGTCCCCGTTCGCAGCGGCCTCGACCTCGAAGGGAGCGATCTCCCGGAAGGCGCGCACCTCCTCGCTCTCGAACTTGCGCCCGATCAGGCGCTTCACGGCGGAGATCGTGTGCTCGGGGTTGGTGATCGCCTGGCGCTTGGCGATCTGGCCGACCAGGCGCTCGCCGGCCGGCGTGAAGGCGACGATCGAGGGCGTGGTCCGCGCCCCTTCCGCGTTGGCGATGATCGTGGGCTCGCGGCCCTCGAAGAGGGCGACGCAGGAGTTCGTCGTCCCGAGGTCGATGCCGATGACCTTGCCCATGCGCGTGCGTCCCCCTCCCCGGGAGGCCGCGCCCGCGGGACTAGTCGGCGGCCTCCACCCCGTCCCCGCCGCCCCGGCGCGTCACGATCACGCGCGCCGGCCGCAGCAGGCGGTCCCGCAGCAGGTAGCCCTTCTGCAGCTCCTCGATGACCGTGTTCGGAGCCAACGAGTCGTCGGGAGCCTGCGCCATCGCCTCGTGCAGCGCGGGGTCGAAGGGGCGCCCCACCGCTTCGATGGCGGCGACGCCGTGCTTCGTCAGGGCCGCCGAGAGATCCCTCCGCACGAGCTCCACGCCCTGCAGAAAGCTCCCCAAGTCCCCGCCCCCGCTGCGCCTCGCGTGGTCGATGGCGCGCTCCAGGTTATCGACCGCCGTGAGCAGGTCCTTGACGAGATTCTGGTGGCCGTACTGCTCGACCTCGAGCCGCTCCTTGGCGGCGCGGCGGCGGAAGTTCTCGAAGTCCGCCTGCAGGCGAAGCCAGCGGTCCCGGGCCGCCGCGAGCTCGACGGCGAGCTCGGCCTCCCGCGGGGACGGCCCTGGAGCCGCAGCCTCGGCCGGGATGGCGCGCTCCCGCTCCTCCACGGCCTCGGCCGCCTCGCGCAGCGCCTCCTCGAGCTCGGGGCTCGGAGCCAGCGTCCCCACCGACTCCTCCGCGAGCGACTCCCAGCCCTCCCCTTCCCGCGGCGGCTTCGCCCCCTCGCCCTCCGCGCCGATGCGCCGGGTGCTCACGCCGAGAGCCGCTCGCCGATCGCTCGGGAGAGGTAGTGCACGAGCGCGACGATGCGCGGGTAGTCCATGCGGCTCGGCCCGATCACGCCGAGCGCGCCGAGAGCGCCTCCGGGGCCGCCGTAGCGGGCCGCCACGAGCGCGCAGTGGCGCAGCGACGGCTCGTCGAGCTCCTCGCCGAAGGCCACGCGCACGCCGTCCTCCTCGAGCATCCGGTCGAGGACCTCGAGCAGGCGGGTCTTGGTCTCGACCGCCTCGAAGAGATCGCGGACCCGCCTCGGGTCGCGGAACTCCGGCTGCTCGAGCAGCGCGAGCCGCGTCTCGATCACGAGGTCGACCGCGGCATCGTCGTCGGCGGCGAGGGCCCGGCGCCCGACGGAGACGGCGAGCTCGAGCAGCCGGTTCGCCTGATGGCGCAGCGCCTCGGCCTCGCGCGCGAGCCGCTCGCGCACCTCCGGGAGCGTGCGGCCCAGGACCCGCTCGGAGAGGACCGCGGTGATCTCGTCGAGCTCCGCCTGGGAGAGCGGCTCTTGCGTCTCCAGCACGCGGCGGTGTGCGCTGCCCGTGTGCGAGACGAGGATCACGAGCAGGCGCTCCGAGGAGAGGCGCACCAGTCCCACGTGGCGGAGCACGAGCTGGTCGAGGCGCGGCGTCACCACGAAGCCGAGCTGGCGCGTGTGCCGGGAGAGGAGCTCGGAGGCCACGTGCACGACCTCGCCCGCGTCGGCGTCGTCGAGGTGCCAGGAGATGTCGCGGCGCTCGAGCGGGCCGAGGTCGGCGTGCGGCAGCAGCGAATCGACGAAGAGACGCAGCCCGCGCTCGGTCGGGATGCGCCCGGCCGAGGCGTGCGGCTGCTCGAGCAGACCGAGCTCCGCCAGCTCGCCGAGCACGTTGCGCACGCTCGCGGCCGAGAGGCTCGTCGGCAGCAGGCTCGCGATCGTCCGGGACCCGATCGGCGTGGCCTCGCCGACGTAGCCCGTGACCACGGCGCGCAGCACGGCGGCCTGTCGCTCGCTCAGCCCGATGGGAAACCGCGGGCCTCCCGCGGGGCGTACCGGCACGGAACCCTCCGCAGCGGCTCCAGAAATCCCCCGGAGGGGTTACCAGTTACGCGGCGGGACGTCAACGCAAGCGAAGCGCGCAGCGAGCCGCAGGCGAGCGAAGGGTGGGCCCCCGCGAAGGCCGGAAGCGCGCAGCGAGCCGCAGGCGAGCGAAGGGTGGGCCCCCGCGAAGGCCGGAAGCGCGCAGCGAGCCGCAGGCGAGCGGAGGGTGGGCCCCCGCGAAGGCCGGAAGCGCGCAGCGAGCCGCAGGCGAGCGGAGGGTGGGCCCCCGCGAAGGCCGGAAGCGCGCAGCGAGCCACAGGCGAGCGGAGCGCGGGCCCCCTCCCCCTGCGGGCCCCTTCCAACGCAAGCCCGCGAAGCGGGCGCGCAGCGAGCCGCAGGCGAGCGGAGTCGAACGGAGCCGACTCAGACGAACTCCGCGAAGACGCTGTCCGAAAGGATCCGACCGCGGGCCGTGAGCTGGAGGTCGCCGGCCGGGGCCTCGACCACGAGTCCGGCCGCCACGAGGCGATCGATCGGCTCGGCGAAGAAGGCCCGTGGCGGCCCGCCGAACTCGGCCGCGAAGGGGTCCGCCGCGAGACCGCGGCCGGTGCGGAGCGCCAGGAAGGCGGCCTCGCCGCGGGCGGTCCGCGCGTCGAGCGCCTCGGGCGGCGCCGCGTCGGCCGCGCGCCCCGACTCGATGCGGGCGAGGTACTCCGCCTCGGTCCGCACGTTGGTCCGGCGCACGCCGAACGGCGTTTCGGGGGCGGTCGGGTCCAGCGAGGCGGCCCCCGGCCCGAGGGCGAGGACCGGCCGCCGCTCCCAGTAACGCCGGTTGTGGACGCTCTCGAACCCCGGCTTTGCATAGCTCGAGATCTCGTAGCGCTCGAAGCCCGCGTCGCCGAGCCGGGCCTCCACCGTCTCGATCATCTCCGCGGCGAGCTCCTCGGGCGCCGGCGCGAGCCGCCCGCGCGCGGCCGCGCGTCCGAAGGGGGTCGCGGGCTCGAAGCTGAGCTCGTAGGCCGAGACGTGCTCGGGAGCGAAGGCCCGCACCCGCGCCAGGTCGCGCTCGAGCACCGCCTTGTCCTGGCCCGGCGCCGCGAAGAGGAGGTCGAGCGAGAGGTTCGCGAAGCCCGCCGCGCGGCAGGCCGCGAGCGTGGCGCAGCCCTCCTCGGCGCGGTGCGCGCGGCCGAGACGCCGCAGCGCGCCGTCGTCGAAGGACTGGATCCCGACCGAGACGCGCGTCACCCCGGCGCCGCGGAAGGCCGGCAGGCGCGAGCGCTCGAGCGTGCTCGGGTTCACCTCGAGCGTGACCTCGACCGCCGCGCCGGGCGCCGCGGCGAAGGCGCCGCGGACGGCCTCGACGAGGCGGGCCAGCGACTCGGGGCGCAGGAGCGAGGGCGTGCCGCCGCCGAGATAGAGGCTCGCGAGCCCGAGGTCCGCGAAGGCGGGGGCGCGCGCGGCGAGCTCCGCCTGGAGCGCCGCGACGAAGCGCTCCTCGCGGGCGGCCGCGAGGCGCCGCGCCGCCACCACCGCGAAGTCGCAGTAGGGGCAGACGCGCTCGCAATACGGCACGTGCACGTACACGCCGACGCTCGCGTCCCGCATGCCCCGATGGTAGGTTCCGCGGGTGATCCCGAGCCACCTCCCGGTCCCGTGAGCGAGTCCAAGCCCGCGAGCTCCTACCCTGTGTCCGAGACCCGGCGCGAGGCGCTCGCGAACGGCCTGACCCTGCTCCTGTGCGAGACGCACGCGGCCCCGGTGGCCGAGATCCAGATCTTCGTCCGCGCCGGCTCCGCCGACGAGCGGCCCGGCGAGGCGGGCCTCGCCCATTTCCACGAGCACATGCTCTTCAAGGGCACCGCGCGCCGCGGCGTCGGCGAGATCGCGGGCGAGGTGGAGGGCGCGGGCGGCCGGATCAACGCCTACACCTCCTTCGACGTCACCGCCTACCACGCGACCGTTCCCAGCGACCGGACGCAGGGGGCGCTCGACGTGCTCGCCGACGCGGTGCGCCACCCGGCCTTCGACCCCGAGGAGATCGCCCGCGAGACCGAGGTCGTGCTCGAGGAGATCGCGCGCTCCGACGACTCGCCGTCGCAGGTGCTCGCGACCGCCACCTTCGCCGAGGCCTTCCGCGTGCACCCCTACCGCGCGCCGATCCTCGGCACGCGCGAGAGCGTCGCCGGCTTCGACCAGCGCCGCGTACGCGCCTTCTTCGAGCGCTGGTACACGCCCGAGAACCTGGTCGTGGTCGCCGTCGGCGACTTCGACCCCGGCGCGCTCGCCGCGGCCGTCCGCGAGAGCTTCGCTGACGCCCGCCCCGGCGCGGCCCGCCGCATGCGCCCGCCCGAGCCGCCGCAGCAGGGACTGCGCAGCCGGGTCCTCGCGCGCCCCTTCCAGCGCGCGAGCCTCGAGCTCGCCTGGCCGGCGGTCCCGCTCGCGCACCCGGACGCGGCCGCCCTCGACCTGCTCGCCTTCGTCCTCGGCCACGGCGACAGCTCGCGCCTGGTGCTCCGCGTCCAGGAGCGCGCGGCGCTCGTCGACCGGATCGACGCCTCCTGCTACACGCCGCTCGAACCGGGCGTCTTCTCGGTCGGCTTCGACACCGACGCCGAGCGCGCGGCGGAGGCGCTCGCGGCCGTCGCGGCCGAGATCGAGCGCGCGCGCAGCGAGCCGATCGACGCGGCCGAGCTCGAGAAGGCCCGCACGAACTTCCTCGCGGCCGAACACTTCGAGCGCGAGAGCGTGACCGGGATCGCGCAGAAGCTCGGCGGCTTCGAGCTCCTCGCCGGCGACTTCCGGGCCGAGGGCCGCTACCTCGACGCGGTGCGGGCCGCGACGCGCGAGGAGCTCTGGCGCGTCGCCCGCGAGTACCTGGCGCCGGTGCGCCTCACGGTCGGCGCCGTGCTCCCCGTGGGCGACGCCGCCGCCCTCGACGCCGCGCGCATCGAGGCCGCGGTCCGCTCCGGCGTGGAGCGCACGCGGCGGAGCTTCTGCGTGCCGGCGCGGAGCCAGCTGGCGGCGGACCTCCACGCCTACGCGCTCCCGGGCGGCGCGCGGCTCTACGTCGTGCCGCGGCGGCAGGTCCCCGTGGTGGCGGTACGCGCCGCGCTCCAGGGAGGTCTCCTCGCCGAGGACGCGGGGACGGCCGGCCTCTCGAGCTTCACCAGCTCGATGTGGCTGCGCGGGACCGAGCGCCGCTCGGCCGAGGACTTCGCGCGAGCCGCGGAGAGCCTCGCCGCCGAGATCGACGGCTTCTCGGGCCGGAGCTCGCTCGGCCTGACCGTCGAGGCGCCGAGCGAGCACCTCGCGGGCGCGCTCGACCTCTTCGCCGAGGCGCTCTGCCTGCCCGCCTTCGACGCCGAGGAGCTCGAGCGCGAGCGGCGCGAGACCCTCGCCGCGATCGCGCGGCGCGAGGATCGCCTCGCCACGCGCGCGTATCTGCTCTTCGCGGAGACCCACTTCCAGCACCACCCGTACCGGCTGCCGCTCCTCGGCTCGGCCGAGAGCGTCGCGGGCTTCGACGCGGAACGCGTGGCCGCCCACCACGCGCGCCTGGTGCGCGCGCCGAACCTCGTCCTCGCGGTGGCCGGCGACGTCGACCCCGACGGCGTGGCGCAGCAGATCGCGGCGCGCTTCGCGGATCTCGCGACCGGCGCCTTCGAGCCGCCGTGGCCGCCGCTCGAGGCCGCGCCGGACGGGATCCGCCGCGCGGAGCTCGTGCGCGAGCGCGCCCAGGCGCACCTCGTGATCGGCTTCCGCGGGCTCAGCGTGCGCGACGACGACCGCTTCGCCCTCGAGATCGTCGCGCAGATCCTGGCCGGCCAGGGCGGCCGCCTCTTCCTCGAGCTCCGCGACCGGCAGGGACTCGCCTACACGGTGACGGCGGCCAACGCCGAGGGGCTCGCGCCGGGGACCATGAGCGTCTACATCGCCACCTCGCCGGAGAAGCTCGAGCAGGCGCGCCGGGGGCTCTTCGCCGAGCTCGAGCGGCTCCTCGAGTCGCCGCCCGAGGAGGCGGAGCTCGAGCGCGCGCGCCGCTTCCTGGTCGGGAACTTCGCGATCGACGAGCAGCGCAGCGCCGTCCACGCCGCCCACGCCGCGCTCGACGCGCTCTACGGCCTCGGCCCCGACGCGAGCCGCCGCTACGCCGGGCAGATCGCCTCCGTCGGCAAGGACGACGTCCTGCGCGTCGCGCGCCGCGTGATCCGCCTCGATTCGTACACCGAGGCGTGTATCCACCCCTAGCCCGAGCCGCGAGCATGGCGTTCCTGCACCTCGCGACGCTGGTGGCGCTGGCCGTCGTCCAGCCGATCCTCGACCTGGTCGCGCGCCACCCGCCCTTCCTGGTGGCGCACCGCGCCACGCCGCTCGGCGCGGCGCTCCTCGCGCTCGGACTCGGCGCGGGCCTGCCGGCCCTGCTCTGGCTCGTCGAGGCGCTGGCCGGGCTCCTCGGCGCGCGGGTGCGGCGTGGGGTGCACCTCGCCTTCGTCGCGGCGCTGCTCGGCGCGCTGGCGCTCCCGGTCCTGCACCGACGGGCCGGGGCGCCGGAGGGCGTGGCGCTCGCCGCGGCGGGCGCGCTCGCCGCGGCGGGGAGTTTGGCCTACGCCCGCGTCGCGGCGCTCCGATCGCTGCTCGCGCTCGCTTCGCCGGCCGCGCTCCTCCTGCCCGCGCTCTTCCTCTCGCGCGCCGAGGTCCGCGAGGCGCTGGCCGCGGCCCCGCCCGAGCCCCCCGCGCCCGCGCGCATCGCGCGGCCCGCCCCTGTCGTCTTCGTCGTCTTCGACGGCCTGCGCCTCGCCGACCTCCTCGACGCGAGCGGGGGCATCGATGCCGGCCGCTACCCGGGCTTCGCCGCGCTCGCGGAGCTCTCGACCTGGTACCGCAACACCACGACGGTGGCGGAGTCGACCGTGCTCGCGCTGCCGGCGATCCTGACCGGGCGCTACCCCGATCCGACCCACCCGCCGACCTTGCGCGCCAATCCGGGAAATCTCTTCACGCTGCTCGCCGGGAGCCACGAGATCCGGGTTTTCGAGCCGATCACGAGCCTCTGCCCCGAGGCGCTCTGCCGCGGGGTGCTGGAGCCGCGCGGGCTCGCAGCGCGCATGCGCGCGCTCGCGCTCGATCTCGCCGTCCTCTACCTGCACTGGTGCCTGCCGCCCGGCGTCGCGGCCGATCGCCTGCCGCCGATCGGCGAGAAGTGGGCCCACTTCGAGGGGGTCGCTCAGGATCCGGGCGCGGCGCGCGACCGCGGCGAGCGCTCGGCCGACCGCCTCGCGGTCTTCGAGAGCTTCCTGGCCGCGCTCGAGCCCCCGCGGCCCGGCGGGACGCCCCGGCTCTACTTCCTGCACCTCCTGCTGCCGCACGGCCCGTACGCCTTCCTGCCCTCCGGCCGCACCCACAATCCGCCGCGCCAGCCGCTGCGCGCGTGGCGGCACGGCTTCGGCGAGGTGTGGGACCGCGACCCGCAGGGAACGCTGCAGGCGGAAAAGCTCTACTTGATGCACGTCGCCCTGGTCGACGCGCTCGTGGGGCGCCTCCTCGAGGGCCTACGCCGCACCGGGCTCCTCGACGAGGCGCTGGTCGTCGTGACCTCGGACCACGGGCAGACCTTCCAGGCCGGCCACAGCCACCGCGTCGCCGACGCGGAAACGCGCTCCGACCTCCTCCCCATTCCATTCTTCGTGAAGGCGCCGGGCCAGCGCGAGGGACGGATCGACGACACTCCGCTCGAGAGCATCGACATCCTGCCGACGCTGGCCAGCGTTCTCGGCGCCGAGCCGCCGTGGCCGGTGGAGGGCCGGGCCGTCGCGGACGCGGGCGCGCGCGCGGAGCGCTTCGTGCAGCGCAGGAGCGGGCGGATCGCGCTGCCGGTCGATCCGGCACCGTGGCGCGCGGCCCTCGATCGCAAGCTCGCGGTCTTCGGAACGGGATCGCCGAGCGAGGAGATCCTGCGGGCCGGCCCGATGCAGCGCCTCGTCGGCGCCGCGGTCGAGGCTCTCGGATCGGGTGGGAGCGCGCCGTACGCCTTCGAGCTGCACGACGCCGAGCTCTACGAGTCCGTCGATCCCGAGGCGCGCATGGTCCCGGCCTTCGTACACGGGTGGATGCGCGCGGATCGCGGCGAGCCGGGCCAGCTGCCCCTGCTCGCGGTCGCGATCGAAGGCCGCGTGGCAGCCGTGACCTCCGCCTTCCCCGGGCCGGACGCCACGCTGCGCTTCCAGGCGCTGGTGCCCGAATCGGCCTTCGCGCCCGGACGCAACCGCGTCGATCTCTACGTGCTCCTGCAGGAGGGGCCGCAGGTCCGCCTGCTGCGCATCCCGCCGCTCGCGGAGCGCTGAGCGCAAGCCCGCGGAGCGGACGCGCAGCGAGGCGAAGCCGAGCGGAGTGCGAGCGCAACCCCGCGGAGCGGGCGCACAGCGAGGCGGAGCCCGAGCGGAGTGCGGGCGCAAGCCCGCGGAGCGGGCGCACAGCGAGGCGAAGCCGAGCGGAGTGCGAGCGCAAGCCCGCGGAGCGGGCGCGCAGCGAGGCAGAGCCGAGCGGAGTGCGAGCGCAAGCCCGCGGAGCGAGGCGCGCAGCGAGGCGGAGCCGAGCGGAGTGCGGAACTACGCGGTCGTCATCCCTCGAAGCGCACCCAGCTGCCGTGCTGGTGGGAGCGGGCGAGCAGGCGGTCCTCGCCCGGCGGCCAGCGCCAGAGGCGCAGCTCGCCCTCGTCGGGTTTCGTCCCCTCCAGGCGGAGCCACGCGATCGGCCGGTCCGCACCGGCGCGCTCGCCGGCCGCGCGCACGTCGCGCAGGAGTCCTTCGCGCTCCGCCTCGGGCAGGTACCACCAGACGTGGCTCTGCACGAGCACGGTCGCCTCGCCGGCAGGCCGCACCTCGAGCTCGCGCGGCACCCACTCGCCGGCGCGCGCCCGCTCCACGCGCGGCGGATCGGCCTGCGCCGCGGCGAGCGCGGCGCGCACGCGCGCGAGCCGCTCGGGCTGATCGGGCCAGAGGAAGGACTCGAGGCGCAGGCGGTCGGCGGCGTCCGTCGCGTCGATCGGGTCGACGTCGCAGCCGGCGCGGCTCGCCACGCGAAGCCTCGCGCCCAGGTCGGGCGGCGCGCCCGACCATTCGGCGCAGAGCGCAAGCGGCGCCGCGGGGTCTCCGAAGCGGTGCGGGCCGAGCTCGTAGCGCCAGCGGTCGAAGAGCAGGTTGAGACCCGCGCTCGACCCGATCTCGCGCACGCGCAGCGGCAGGCCCGTCGCCCTGGCGACGCGCAGGAAGCCCGCGAGGAGCGCCGTGCAGCGCTGCACCTCGTTCGTCTGCACGTTCGAGCCGAGGCGGGCGCGGATCTCCGGAGCGTGCGCGCGCGCCACGCCGAGCAGCGCGCGCCAGGCGCCCTCGGGCTCGAAGCTCCCGCCGGCGCTCGGATAGTGCGCGGCGAGCCCCGGTGCCTGGCCCGCCAGCACGATCCGGTGGATGGCGCCCATCAGCCGCAGCGGCAGGGCGAGCAGCACCGGGTGGCCCGCGAAGCCCTCGACCAGCTCGGCGAATACGCCGCCGGCCTCGAGGTCGTCGGCCGCGCGGACGAGCAGCTCCGCGTAGACGCCCGAGCCCGCGGCGGCGCAGGCGCGCGCGTGGAAGCGGAACGACCCGACCGCCAGCGCGCGATCCAGCGGCTACTCCCCCGCGGCGATCCCGTCGCCGCGCGGGTCGCTCCCGCCGCTCATGCGCCCGGTCTTCGGGTCGACCACGATCACCTGCGCGCTCGACCAGGCGGCCTTCGCGCGCTCGACCTCGTGGCCGCGCGCGCGGAGGCCCTTCGCGACCGGCTCGGGGATGCCGGGCTCGAGGCTCACGCGGTCCGGGACCCACTGGTGGTGGTAGCGGGCGGCGGCGACGGCGTCCCGCGCTCCCGCCGCGTGGTCCACCACCGCCAGGATCGTGAGCAGCGTGGTCGAGATGATGCGCGGCCCGCCCGGGCTCCCGGTCACCATGAAGGGCCGGCCGGCGCGTAAGAGGATCGTCGGGGTCATGCTCGAGAGCGGCCGCTTCCCGGGGGCGATCGCGTTCGCCCCGCGCGTGTCGACGAGGCCGTAGACGTTCGGCACGTCCGGCGCCTTCGCGAAGTCGTCCATCTCGTTGTTGAGCACGATGCCGGTGCCGGGCACGGTGAGGCCCGAGCCGAAGGGCGTGTTGATCGTCATGGTGAGCGCGACGGCGTTGCCCGCCGCGTCGGCCGTCGAGACGTGGGTCGTGCCGGTGTCGGGCGCCGCGAGGCCGGAGCCCATCACTTTCACGGCGGGCCCGTCCGGTCGGATGCGCGCTCGCAGCTCCGCCGCGTACTCCTTCGAGGTGAGCTTCGCCACGGGGACGGCGACGAAGTCCGGGTCGCCGAGCCACGCCGCCCGGTCCGCGAAGGCGAGCTTCATCGCCTCGACCACGAGGTGGGTCTCCTCGGGCGAGCCCGGCGCGAGCTTCGCGAGGTCGAAGCCCTCGAGCACGTTCAGCGCCTGGACGAGCACGGCCCCCCCCGACGAGGGCGGCGGGAACGAGACCACCTCGAAGCCCCGATAGCTGCCGCGCACCGGCTCGCGCCGCCGCGTGCGGTAGGCGGCGAGGTCCTCGCGCGTGACGAGGCCGCCCTGGCGCTTCAGCTCGCCGGCGATCGTCGCCGCGATCTCGCCCTGCGTGACGATCTCCGGGCCCTGTTCGGCCAGGAGGCGCAGCGTGCGCGCGAGATCCTTCTGCACCACCCGCTGTCCCGGGCGGATCGGCTCGCCGGCCGGCGGAAACTGGATGCGCGCCGTCTCCGGGAAGCGCGCCTCGAAGCCTCGGGCGCGCAGCCCGCGCAGCACCTCCGCGTGGTAGAAGCCGGTCTCGAAGCCCTGCTCCGCGAGCCGGATCGCGGGCGCGACGACCTCTGCGAAGGGGAGCTTCCCGTAGCCCTTCTGGAGCTGTGCCACGCCGAGGCCGAAGCCGGGCGTCGCAACGGCGAGGGCGCCCAGGACCGACGCGTCCCGCGGCACCCCGGGCCGAAGGTACAGGTCGCGGTCGGCGGCGGCGGGTGCCGTCTCGCGCGCGTCGAGCGCCACGAGCTCGCCCGCGTCCGTGTGGACGAGCGCGAAGAAGCCGCCGCCGAGGCCGGCCGAGAAGGGCTGCGTCACGGCGAGGGCCAGCGCCGTCGCGACGGCCGCGTCGATCGCGTTGCCTCCCCTCTCGAACATCGCCGCCCCGGCGCGCGCGGCATCGGCCTGCGATGCCACGACGAGCCCGCGCTCGGCCGCGACCGGGGCGGGCGGAGCGGCCCGCACGGGCCCGGCGGCGGGCAACGCTGCGGAGGCGAAGGCGAGCAGGAGACGCGCCGCGCGGGCGGTAAACCCGGACGCCGGTTTCATCGATGAGGAGGCTACCACACGGAGGCACGCAGCATGCCGCGAGCCCGCGCCCGCACGCGCACCGAGCGCAAGCGCCGCAAGCAGGCCGCGGCGGGCGCCGCGAAGCCGCGGCGCGCCGCGCGGCGGCGTAGGAAGACGCGCCGCTCCGCCCTCGGCCCCCAGGCGGCGCGTATCCTGGCCCTCGCCGCGGCCTTCGCGGCGGGCTGCGCCCGCGACGTCGAGGCACCCGACGCGGCCGCCGAGGCGCTGGCCCGGATCGCCGAGGGCCCGCACCAGGTCGCCGTCCTCGCGCTTCGCGGCCTCGGCGAGATCCGGATCGAGCTCCTCCCCGAGCTCGCGCCCGCGACCGTCGAGAGCTTCGAGCGCCGCGCGGCCGAGGGCTACTTCGACGGCACGAACTTCCATCGCGTGATCCCGGGCTTCATGATCCAGGGCGGCGACCCCAACACCCGCAACCACGACCCGCGCGACGACGGCCAGGGCGGCTCCGACTCGATCCTCCCCGACGAGTTCACGAGCTACCCCCAGCGCCGCGGCACCGTCTCGATGGCCCACCGGGGGCAACGCAACACCGCCGGCAGCCAGTTCTTCATCCTCCACGGCGACGCCCCGTTCCTCGACGGGCACCACACCGCCTTCGGCCGCGTCGTGGACGGCATGTCCGTGGTCGACGCCGTCACGCAGCTCGAGATCGACAAGTACGGCCGCTACGGCCCGCGCGACCGCCCCTACCCGAAGCCCGCCGTGATCGAGTCCGTGCGCATCCTCCCCGCCGACGCGCGCCTCGACCCGCCCTGACCCGCCGGCTACCCTCGCCCGCCCGTGGCCCGGTAGCTCAGTTGGTAGAGCACGTGACTGAAAATCACGGTGTCGGCGGTTCGATTCCGCCCTGGGCCACCCATCCGGATCCCCTGCCCGCGCCCCTCGTCCGGGGCCCCAGGGTCGCTGCCGTCACCGCTCGCGACCGCCTGCGCCGCCGCGGGCTGGACGAGCGCGCCGGGAACGTCGCTCGCGACACCGTCTCCTGACGCGCAGCTCGTGCGCAGGAGCGGGGTCCGAGCAACGTCGCTCGCGACACCGTCTTCTGACGCGCAGCTCGCGCGCAGGGGTCGGGAGCAGGATCGCGAGAACCCAGGGGTTTCGCGTCGTGCGCGGGAGGGCCTCGTTCGCGCCCGTCCGTGCTTTGTGCGTGCACTCCGCCCTGCGATTGCGTATGAATGATCTGACGAAGTGTCGCGACACGCGGTTGCTCTGGCTGCAAACGCTGACGGTCACGCTCGATGTCGAAGCTCTCCTTCGTTCTTCCGCTGGTATTCCTGTCGGCGAGCGCGCTGGCCCCCGCCGCGCAGGCGCCGGATGCCGTCTCCCCCGACGTGACGATCGCCTTCTTCGGCGACCAGGGCCTGGGCGGTGACGCCGAGGCCGTGCTGCAGCTGATCCGCGACGAGGGCGCGGACGCCGTGATCCACATGGGCGACTTCGACTACCAGGACGACCCGGCGGCCTGGGACGCACAGATCGACGCGTTCCTGGGCCCGGACTTCCCGTACTTCGCGTCCGCGGGCAACCACGACGAGGCGGCGTTCTACGGGCCCGGCGGCTACCAGGAGGTCCTGGAGGCGCGCATGAACCGCCTGGGCGTGCCCTGGGAAGGCGACCTCGGCGTCCGCTCGTCCTTCCACTTCGAGGGCATCTTCATCGTCTTCACGGCGCCCGGCTCCTTCGGCCAGGGCGACCAGGTCCACGCGCCGTACATCCGGGACGTTCTCGCCGCGGACGACTCCGTCTGGAGCCTCTCCGCGTGGCACAAGAACATGCGCCTGATGCAGGTGGGCGGGAAGCCCGACGAGACGGGCTGGGGCGTGTACGAGGAGTCGCGGCGGGGCGGCGCGATCATGGCCACCGCGCACGAGCACTCGTACTCGCGCAGCCACCTGCTGGCCGACGTCGAGAACCAGGTGGTGGCGAGCACCGAGTCCCCCCTCGTCCTGGCCGCGGACGATCCCGCCACACCCGAGGACGAGGGCCGGAGCTTCGCGTTCGTCTCGGGCCTCGGCGGAAAGAGCATCCGCAACCAGGAGATCGACGGTCCCTGGTGGGCGAGCGTCTACACGTCGGACCAGGGCGCGCTCTCGGGGGCGCTCTTCGGGGTCTTCAACTACGAGGGTAACCCGAACCTCGCCCGCTTTTATTTCAAGGACATCAGCGGACAGATCATCGACGACTTCTTCGTGACGAGCTCCCTGGTTCCCGCTCCAACGTCCCTTCAGATCGCGGACGTAGCGGTGGTCGAGGGCGACTCGGGGAGCAGCGCGGCGCTCCTCCGCGTGACGCTATCCGGCGCGAGCGGAGAAGAGGTCGGGGTGGATTACTCGACGCTGGACGCTGACGCCGCGGCAGGAGAGGACTACGAGGCCAGCTCGGGACACCTGGTCTTCTCGGGGGACGTGACGGTGCAGGACCTGAGCGTCTCCATCTGGGGGGACGAGAGCGCTGAAGGAGAGGAATCCTTTTTCGTGGATCTCCTGGCGGCCGACGGCGCGATCGTCACCCGCCCCCACGGCGAAGTCGTCATCCTCGACGACGATGGGCCTCCGGCACTCCTGCTCCTCGAGGTCGACACGCAGGGGCCCGGCTTCGTCACCCTGGACCCGCCCGGGGGTGCCTATCCGCCGGGAACGCAGGTGGGGCTCACGGCGGTCGCTGCGCCGGGACACGTCTTCGTCGGCTGGGACGGCGATCTCGCCGGAGCGGGGAACCCCGCAACCCTACTGCTGGACCACGATCATCAGGTCAGCGCGAGCTTCGTGGCTCTCGAGGCCTCCCTGCTGGAGGTCGAGAGCGGCTCGGCCGAGAACAAGAGCTTCGTCTCCACCTCGGCCCCGCTGGTTGCGCTCGATGACCATCTCTACCTCGCTGCGATCTCCTTCAAACCCAACGTGGTCGTGACGGGCGTCTCGGGCCTCGGTCTCGCCTGGAGCCCCGTGCGCGCCCAGTGCGCCGGACGGGGCCAGACGGGCGTCGCCGTCTGGCAGGCCCAGGGCGAGCCCACGTCGGCCGGCGTCGTCACGGCGACCTTCTCGGCGGCTTCGGTCAACTCCGTCCTCGCGGTCTCCCGTTACGGCGGCGCCAGCGCGATCGATCCCCTGCGCGCCGTGTCTGCCAACAGCGTCGGCGTGGCGGGAGCCTGTAGCGGCGGAAGCGACGGAGCCGCCTACACCCTCGACCTCGAAACCGCGACCTCCAACTCCCTCCTGTACCTGGCGGCAGCGACGCGCACTAGCGACCATCTCCCCGGGCCGGGCTTCGTCGAGCGGGCGAAGCTCGTCTCCGGAAGCATGGGCAGCGCCGCGGGCGTCTCCGTCGCCGATGCGCAGGCCGGCGCACCCGGGCCCCTTCTCGTCGAAGGCGGCTTCAGCGGAGCCGTCGACTGGGCCATCGTCGCCTTCGAGATCCCCGTCGCAGCGCCCTACACCTTGAGCGTGCAGCCCTCGCCTGGCGGCAGCATCCGAATCGATCCACCCTTCGGCGTATACATCGCGGACGCCCTCGTCACGCTGACCGCGCTTCCCGAGGACGGCTACCGCTTCAGCGGCTGGAGCGGTGACCTCGCCGGCGCGCAGAATCCCGCGCCGCTCGTGATGGACTCGAACAAGATCATCGGCGCAAGCTTCTTCCCGCAGTTCCGGGTGGACCTGCTGCCGGCCTCCGGGGGCTCCATTGCGCTCGATCCCCCGGGCGGGCTCTACGACCCGGGCAGCAGCGTCACATTCACGGCGCTGCCCCACCCGTCTCACCAGTTCACCGGCTGGGGCGGCGCACTGAACGGTCTGGAGAACCCGGCCACTCTCGCGCCCGACGGGAACGTGGTCGTCGCTGCCGGCTTCGCGCGGGTCTTCGATCTGAGCGTCTCATCCGGCCCGGGGGGCTCCGTGACGCTCGATCCCCCCTCCGGCCCCTACCGGGACGGCAGCAGCATCACGCTCACCGCCG